>CAXSCR010000034.1:0-50769 GCA_964235605.1 uncultured Cyclobacteriaceae bacterium
TTCTTCTCATGATGTTTTGGGGAAGGCGTTTGTTGTACTGGAACGCTAACCAGTTGAATATGCTTTATGAACTGGATTGGCTCAACTTCCAATATTACAAGCTATTTGCCTGGAGGGATTAGCCCGACATGTTAGTCACCTGCATAAAACTTTAAAAAATCGAGCTAGCAGCTCAAAGCCAGCAGCCACAAGCTATAAGTTTGATATTAAAAACTAAAAACGATTCCCTGCCACTTGGAGGTGTTGAGATTTATATAGTTACAAGGAGTTTAGTGAAAGTGGTTTCACTAAACTTTTTTTGTTTATGAGAAACACACAAAAAAGCGATTCTGGCTTGTGGAAGTTTAGCTGTAATTTATTGGGGAATGCAATCAGGGAAGCAACGTTTCAAGTGAAAAAACCATGGCATATTCTTTACACGCCACGATCCGGAACAGCGATTAGATAATCGCTTCATTTGGTTTAAGAAAGGGATACTTGAACTAGAGACATTCAAGACACTGAGCCGCGATAGTCATCTTTCTATTGATACGGTTCAGCATATCTTCAATTACTTTATTCGACATCTAATTATATAATTAAATTTGTAATAACGAATGAGCCCGGTCACACTAAAGAACCGGGCTCATTCATTATTTATCAGAATACTTTTACTTAAATCAATTTATTAATAAGCCCTCTCAACACTACCAGACCCATAAACTTTCTTGTTTGTATTCTTTGTATTCCCTTTATGTTTCACTGAACCGCTACCAAAAACAGTGGCTTCAATGGAGGTTGAGGCATGAACTTCGCCGCTTCCACTTCCACTTATTTTTACTTTGGCAGTTTCTACTTGGCAATCAAATGCCTTAAGAATACCAGTTCCACTTATGTATGCATCTATGGTGGTAGCATAACCTTTAAGAATTAGTGAACCTGAGCCAGTCACTTCGGCTTTAACCAAGTTGCCCTTTATATCCAATTCCATATTACCACTACCGTTAACTGCTAGTAAGAGATTATCAGATGCGATTGAGTTTTCAGCTATAATTTTCCCTGATCCATTCACTTGTAATTCATTTACGTTCTTCATACTCACATAAAGTTTCATGGTAGGATTCATTTTAAGGTCATCAATCTTTGCCCATATACTCTTGTTGGGATCTTCAGGCTTGCGTTCAATGTTGATCATTAGAATTCCGTTTTCAACTTTGATGGTACTCACCGTAAAAATTTCAGTAAGGGCTTCTACAGATACTTCATTCTTATTGGTTTGCTTAAGATAAACAGTGTACCCAGAGTTAACATAGATACTCTTAAACTCAGGTAGCTCAAGTACTTTCTTGGTGACCTGTGCCACTGAAATATGGGCTAAAATAACAAATGCAAAAAGGAAGATGATCTTGTTTTTCATACAGAAGATTTATGTTTCACTATTCAAGATAACTAAGTGCCACTGAATATAGGCATGATCTATCGATAAAAATTGGAGTCTAACGCCTGGAGCTACCTGATAACTACGCCGTCATCAATGTATAATTGTACCAACAGGAGGATTAATTTGAGGAAGTGGGATAGATTAAAGACCAATACTATCCAAATGTAGAACTGCGAATTAAGTATACCCCTCATGCGGCAAACTAAATGATCTAGTAATCAAATATTGGTGAAAGAACTAGATGGTGTATATACCTTTGATCCCCTCCGCAAAGTAAAAGCTTATCTGCGACTCATCGCACTTTGATTAACTTCCCATTCTCTCCAGCATTTGCGAAGTATTTTGATATCTTCTTGTACACATGGATAGTTTTCTGTGGGAACAGGAGGGAGCTTACCATAAGCAAGATCTTTGGTTGTGACACCACCAGTCCATTCAAAGTGGCCTGGGTCATATGGTTTTCTCCAGCGACCACCCCACCGGAGTCCCAATCTTTCTCCGGTCACGCCAACTTTGCTCCATAGGGCTTTATTATCCCAAACAGCTACTGAATCAACCATAGGAACTAAATCAACTGCTAGCCCATATTGATGTTTTGATTTGCCAGCACCTGAACGGGTATATTTCTTACCCATGGTTTTATATTCATTTTGTTTGGCATGTGTGCGATAGCTTTCAACTACAGCTAGTTCAATGCCTTGTGCTTTGCAATTATTGATCAAGCTTATAATCTTATCACGGAAGTAAGGATGGAGTGCTTTTAATTCAATGATCATTTCCATGCTGCCACGGTCTTTACCATATGTAAAATTCTTAATGGTTTGCCAGTTTTTCCATGCATTGATACTATCTATGGTGATAGCTAGTTCAGGTTTTGAATTGTCAAACAGATTTAGAGATAACGGGTGTTTTAGTGGCGCGTGCCATGCAGGGACAGGATGTTCTACGGTGTTAAAATGATATGAAAACAATTTTTCAATCTGAGCTTGTGCTGATATGGCAAAGAATGAAAACAGACTTATTAAAAGCGACTTGTAGTTCAAATGCATAGCGTATATTAAAATTCCGGTAACAAATTTAATACATCCCTAAAAGGAATACTGGTTAATGTAAGATTAAATGAAAATGGTTAGTAAAAAGTATCATTAAATTAAAAAATAACGCTTGTTTGGTGATAAAACATTAAGAAATTATCAATGAGATGATGTTCTATAATATGGGTTATAAAGGAATTTAAACACGAGCAGCAGACTTTAAGTTTCGCAATTAATGCCCTTAATTGAACTGCTACCATTGCAACGCGGCAACGTCTGTCAAAGCATACGTTGTTAAGCAAGATCTTTAATTCGTGGAGCTCCTGCTAGGATCTCTTCATCTGCATTGGAAGCAAAGGCCTCAAAGTTTTTAATAAAGGCATCGGCTAAATAATTTGCTTTGCTATCATAAGCATCTTTGTCTACCCATGTATTTTTTGGATTAAGTAAGATAGGTGGCACACCCGGACATTGCTTCGGTATAGCTATGCCGAATACTTCATGTATCTCATAATTAACATTATTCAATTCATTATTCAGCGCTGCAGATATTAAAGCCCTAGTTACCTTCAAACTTATTCTATTACCACGTCCGTATCCACCGCCTGACCAACCTGTGTTAACTAACCACACAGTGACATTAACTTCTTTCATTTTTGTATTTAATATGGCAGCATATTGGGTTGCATGCAGCGGCATAAAGGGCGCACCAAAGCAGGATGAAAATGTCATCGTAGGTTCAGAAATACCATATTCAGTACCTGCTACTTTTGCTGTATATCCAGAAATGAAATGAAACGCTGCTTGGCCTGGTGTTAATCTGGCTATTGGAGGCAGCACACCAAAGGCATCACATGTGAGAAAGAAAATATTTTTAGGATTGTCAGCTAAGGATGGATCAGCATAGTTGGGTATGTACGCTATCGGATAACTTACTCGTGTGTTTTCAGTTTTTGATCGGTTTGTATAATCAACTTCATTTGTGCCTGGTTTGAAATTGATGTTTTCAAGAAGGGCGCCTTGTTTAATGGCATTGAAAATCTGCGGCTCTTTGTCCTCACTAAGATCAATCGTCTTTGCATAGCAGCCACCTTCAAAATTAAAGATCACATTGTCAGGCGTCCAACCATGTTCATCATCACCGATTAATTTACGCTTCGGATCAGTAGAAATAGTAGTCTTACCCGTGCCAGAAAGTCCAAAGAAGATAGCTGTGTCTCCTTTTATTCCAACATTAGCTGCACAATGCATTGGCAATACATTTCTATCTTGAGGAAGAATAAAATTAAGTACGGTGAATATTCCTTTTTTAATCTCTCCAGTATACCCGCTCCCGCCAATCAAAATTATTTTGCGGGTAAAGTTGATAATTGAAAAATTACGTTGCCGTGTTCCATCTTCATGGGGATCAGCATGAAAATCGGGCGCGTTTAGTACCAGCCAATCTGACTCAAAATCCTTTAGCTCATTCTCTGTAGGATTAATGAACATGTTATGAACAAATAAATTTGTAAAGGCAAGCTCAGTTACAACACGAATATTTATGCGGTATCGTGGATCAGCACAAGCATACACGTCACGGATATAAAATTCTTTATCATTAAAGTAGGTGATCATCTTGTTGTATAGCTGATCAAACTCATGGGCATTAAAGGGTATATTAAAGTTGTTCCACCAAACTTTGTCTTCGGTAAGTTTATCTTTTACTATGAATTTGTCTTTTGGAGATCGCCCCGTAAACTCGCCCGTATCAATGGCTACAGCGCCACTGCTCGTTATTTTTGCTTGGCCGGATCTTACTGCGATTGCGGTAAGTTGACTTGATGAGAGATTCCAATGGGCCTTGCCCTCTGTTATTCCCAATGCAGCGGCTGAAGAGCGGATAGGTTTTATTCCGGTTTCTATCATGACAGTTTGGTTAATAATTCTACTTAAAGATATAGTAAAAAAATATCATATTTCACCATTTCAATCGATTGCAAAGACTATTTTGTATTTATAGTTTTTACCAATTTTTATTTGGCATATTGAGATAATACATCATTTTGAGTCAAATATATTTTGTTAAAACCCGCTCGTGGCAATAGCTTAGCCCTTTACATATTGGAAATAACATGCGTATTCAGCATCGCCTATTGGAATTTAAATCTGGGTTTACAACCAACTTTTGGATTGCAAATACATTAGAACTTTTTGAGCGCCTAGCTTTTTATGGATCGAAGGCGGTTCTGGCTATGTTTCTTGCAAATAAAGTTGGGTTAGAAAAAGAAGCGGGCACACTTGCAGGACTTTTCTCAGGTATTATCTTTTCATTTCCCATAGTTGCCGGAGTTTTTGTTGATCGCTATGGATTTAAAAAAACTTTAATGGCTTGCTTTGCCATATTTTCAGTGGGCTACCTTCTTATAGGCCTTGCCGGTATGGAGTTCGGTGAAGACATCATGGCGTTTACCGGAAAAAAAACATATGTCATTTTTGTTTTAATGTTTACAGCACTTGGTGGTTCTTTAATTAAGCCATGCATTGTAGGCACTGTATCTAAAACCTCAAAGCCCGAAGCAAAAGCATTGGGCTTTTCAATATACTATACTTTGGTTAACTTAGGGGGTGCAATTGGGCCCGTGCTTGCATTTTATATAAGACAAGATTTGGGTATTGAATACGTGCTTGTGATGTCATCCATTACATCGTTTTTACTTTTGATAGGCACGCTCTTATTTTTTCGTGAACCTGATGCTGATATTTTAGAAGGCGAAAAGCGAACCTTTAGTAAAATTTTTAAAGACATGATTCTCGTTTTTGGTAACGTGAAGTTCATGCTCTTCTTGATTATTTTCTCTGGCTTCTGGTTAATGTTTTGGCAACTTTGGTATTGCTTTCCTTTTTATGTTACTGAAATCTTAAAGTATCCAGGTTTTGAAATTATGGAGTCTATAGATGCCTGGTGCATCATATTGATCACAGTTCCCATCGCAGCGCTGGTAAAAAACTGGAAACCAATTACAGCAATGACTGGGGGCTTTCTAATTGCAAGCTTATCATGGATAATTATAGGTGTCGGTGCAAGTATAACAGCATCGGTTATTGGTATTGCCTTATTCGCTTTAGGTGAAGCGATACAAGCACCGCGATTTTATGAGTATGTTAGTGGACTTGCGCCGAAGGGTCAAGTTGGTACTTTTATGGGATTTGCTTTTTTACCAGTAGCCATTGGCTCCTTTAGTGCAGGACCAATTGCAGACTGGCTTAGAAATTCATACATGGATAATAATCCATCTATCATGTGGTTCATAGTTGCAAGCTTTGGCTTGGTATCGACTTTACTAATGATTCTGTATAACATGTTTATTGCAGGAAAAGTGAATACATATAATTAGATTTGGCGCATAAACCTAAACTGAATGGAAGAACCTAAATTATTTAAACCCTATGTGCCGCCTGAATCAAGAATGGCGGAGTTCACAGCCAAGTCAATCATCTTTGGATCACTCTTTGGAATACTCTTCGGATCATCAACAGTATACCTTGCTTTAAAGGCAGGCATAACAGTTACTGCATCTATTCCCATTGCTGTTATTGCCATAACGCTTGGGAGAAAGCTTCTTAAAACTACCATACTTGAAAACAACATCATGCAGACTACGGGGTCGGCGGGTGAATCAATTGCGGCTGGTGTTGTTTTTACTTTACCCGGATTTTTATTTCTATCGCCTGGAGCCAACGGCATTAGTGTAGGCGAAACCTATTTTGATTATCTCACAATTTTAATCCTTGCGGCCTTCGGCGGAATGCTCGGAACATTGATGATGATACCGTTACGAAGATCACTCATAGTCAAAGAGCATGACACCTTACCCTATCCTGAAGGAACCGCGTGTGCCTCTGTATTACAAGCAGGAGAGAAGGGCGGTGTTTTTGCAAAGACTGCTTTTGTGGGGATGGGCATTGCCATGGGATACGCCGTTTTACAAAAAGTGTTTCACTGTATAGCAGAAGTTCCTGCCATGGTGACAAGCCACACCAACAAGTATTGGCCGGCTGGCGCAACACGTGGTGAGATTACACCAGAGTATCTTGGTGTTGGGTACATTATTGGTCCACGAATTTCTGGCGTTCTCGTAGCTGGATCCGTATTGGGATGGTGGGCATTAATTCCTTTACTCACAACACTGGTAGCCCCAGATACCATTGCATTGCAACTTGTTAAGTTAGGATACCTTGCAGACATTACTAAACCAGGTGGACCTGGTGCATGGGATCCCGTAGCTCATTCATTTGGGAGTTTTGCAGATGCGATCTATCGCGCTTACATCAGGCAGATAGGTGCAGGCTTAGTCGCAGCTGGTGGTTTTATAACGTTGCTCAAGACAATACCTACCATAGTTAGTTCCTTTAGGGATAGCATGGGCTCCATGAAGGAGAAAAATGAAGGTGGCGTTTTGCGTACAGAACGCGATTTATCTTTTAAAGTAGTAATCATCGGAAGCATAATATTGGTACTAATGATTGCATTACTACCTAGCACAATCATTCCTGGAGATAGCGTCATTCAAAAACTTTTCATCGGTATACTCATTGTGTTATTTGGATTTTTCTTTGTTACAGTTTCAAGTCGCATTGTTGGTTTAGTTGGAACCAGCAACAACCCAATATCTGGGATGACGATTGCTACCTTAATGGGTACGTGTCTTATTTTTACCAGTATTGGGTGGTCTGGTAAATTATATGAACCCTTGGCATTGGTAGTGGGCGGAATGATTTGTATAGCAGCGGCTAATGCTGGGGGAACATCACAAGATCTGAAGACAGGCTATATTGTTGGTGCAACACCAAGGTATCAACAGCTGGCACTTTTCATTGGTGCCATCGTTTCATCAATTGCCATTGGATTAGTAGTTTCAGTATTGGATACACCCACTGCAGAAATGACCGCGCAAGGTCTAAAGCATGCTATCGGAAGTGATCTTTATCCAGCACCACAAGCCACGTTAATGGCTACATTAGCGAAAGGAATACTTTCTTTCAACCTCGATTGGCAATTTGTAATTGTAGGCGTCTTTATGGCTGTAACATTGGAGTTGTGCGGTATTAAAGCCTTAGCGTTTGCTATCGGTTTGTATTTACCGATATCAACAACGCTTCCCATTTTTGCTGGTGGAGCAGTAAAAGGGTTGGTTGATTGGCGTGCCGAAAGAAGAAATGAAAAGAAAGAAGAAGATGAGCTGGGTAGAGGAAGTTTATTTGCTACAGGTCTAATTGCTGGTGGGGCCCTTACAGGTGTAATCGTAGCTATACTCTCTGTCTTTTTTCCAGGTCAGATGGCATTAGTTAATCTTGAACACCACTTAACGGAAGCGTTGGGTGAAGGTGGCTACAGTATTTTAGGCACACTCTTCTTCATTGGTATGATGCTCATGTTGTACAGATTAGCTACTAAGGAGAGTAGTTAGGAATGATCTTACTAATTTGTGGTACAATAATAATAAGAAAAGAGGCAAGCGCCTCTTTTTTTATACTTCAGATTCGATTCGGTGTAGTATTCTTCCAGTTGTTTTGCTTACCAATATGGTATGGGTGTCTTTTGCTTTTATGCATTCATAATATCGATAGTCATCAGATTTAGCATTCCAAAAAAAACTAGCGGCCTCATTCTCTTCGAATGATAAAACAGATTTAGCTGATAAGGAGAAGGTAATCTGCATAGTTCGGTATGTTGTATCAGTAATGTGATTCGTTTTTTTAAAAGGCAATCTATTTATAATGTCTAAGATTTTGTCAGCATCTGCTTCATATTCAAAATACTGGGTTGTGTTTCCATTTTTATAAATAGCCTTTATGCCATTAATTTCTTTAATGGGTAAAGACTTAATGGGTATCGTGTCACGTAACGATGCCCGGCTAATTATGGGACTTTTGTAATCTTGCCAAGTGGTCGACGCAATAGCTTCAACGGGCCTCTTACATGCGAACATAGATGCGAACATCAACAACGGAAAAAGTAACGCAAAACTCAAGCGCATAACTAATATATTAGAATGTGTAAGTAGTAATTGTTTCTTATGATAACGCAAGTTAGGCATAAATGCCGTTATGCTGCTTATCTCCATCACCGTTTAATCAACGCTTTTAGAATCCGCCCTAAAATAGAAACACCTATCTCGATCTCATTAAAATTAGAGTTTGAATAATTTATCCTCAGGGTATTATTCGTCTTCTGGTCTAAGTAAAAAACACTACCAGGTACAAAAACTAATTTCTCTTTCGCGGCAAGATCCAGAAGTTGTTGGGAGGACAAATAGGAGGGAAGAGTTACCCATATAAACATACCGCCTTCGGGATTTGTGAAGGTTATCTCTTCAGGAAAGTAATGTTTCATCATACGCGTCATATGATCTTTTTGCAATCTATAGATCTCGATAATTTTGGCAATATGATCTTCGATATCATTATCTGATAAATATTGATAGATAATTCTCTGAGAAAGAAAATTGCTATGCAAATCAGTAGCCTGTTTTGCTATAAGTAATTTCTCTATTATTCCTGGCGCGGCAACAATCCAACCCATTCGCATGCCTGGTGAAATTATTTTAGAGAACGATCCAAGCAAAATGCCTTTGTGATTTATGTATTTTTTAATAGGCAGATATTCTTTATCAGTAAATTTAATATCTCCGTAAGGGTCATCTTCAACAAGAAGTGTGTTCGAATCATTAATAATTTCAGCAACCCGTTTTCTTTTGCTATCCGAATAACTTAATCCTGTTGGATTTTGAAAGTTGGGGATGGCATAAAATAACTTTGGCGATGTGGTTAAAGACTCTTTCAGTTCAGCGATATCAATCCCATCTGCTAACAAGTTTATGGAAGTGAATTTTGGTTGATAAGAAGAAAATGCTTGAATAGCGCCTACGTAACTCGGACGCTCCAAAACAATCTCATCACCTTTATCAATGAATACTTTGCAATTAAATCCAATCCTTGTTGTGAGCCGTTGGTTATTAAAATTTCATCAGGACTAACGCTCATACCTTTCTTCGCATAGCGTTCTGCTATGTATTTTCGTAAAGGTAAATAACCTTCAGAAGGCGCATATTGTAAAACATTTCTACCATCAGCATCCAAAACTTTTATGGTTGCCTGTTTAATATCTTCAATTGGAAATGTAGATGGATTGGGTAGACCGCCTGCAAAAGAAATCACGTCAGGTTGTGCTGTTACCTTAAGAATTTCTCTGATAAAAGATTTGGGAATGTGGTCAACTCTTTCTGAGAACCGCCACGAATGTTCAT
The DNA here is from genome assembly GCA_964235605.1 of uncultured Cyclobacteriaceae bacterium. Classification (GTDB taxonomy): domain Bacteria; phylum Bacteroidota; class Bacteroidia; order Cytophagales; family Cyclobacteriaceae; genus DATCRE01. The sequence continues at coordinate 9,744 of CAXSCR010000034.1, forward strand.
TGGTTGTTTGCATATATATCATTAAAAAGTTACATAAAAAAAGCCCAACTGTTCGCCGGGCTCGTGTTGTTATATTATACAATACACAGTTACCCAGTCAAATTAATGATGACGGCCACGGCGACTGCAATAAGCATGTTGATACCTACTGGCTTCAAACTATTAGTTTTATGTTTTGTAACATGAGTTATCGTTGTACTTACGTTTTCTTGAGTGGATTTCTTATTCATATTTATCAGTATTAAACAAAAAACCCGGGCCTTCGCAGGACCGGGTTTTGAATTTCTTTTATAATTAGAATCAAATATACAAGGCCCTGCACAATCTGCTGACTGCGACAATGGCTACGGCGACATTTAGATTTGTGATTTTCATTTTGCTTGATGCAAGGTAAAGAAAATTATTTTTATTGCAAAAAGTAATTGTTACTTCAATTTAGATTTTAAGCGTTCATCTAAATTAAAATCGTTTACTTCTTTTATTTTGACTTTCTTTTTAAAATCTGAATGAAGGGGATTAAGAATGAGGTTATTTTCTCCTTTGACAATAACCGAAGGAACAAAAATTCCAAACTTGCCCGCTGCGAATAATTCAGCACCTATGCGTTGTATTAGATAATTGTAAGGAATCTCTGTCCACTGCTTGGGAAGTTTTTTAGTATCTAATATGACGTAGTCTATGTGATCATCTGGAATTTCTATTGAAGCCATTCGTAGGTCTTTCGGCCAAGTGCCTCTTTCGAATTGATGAACATAATATTCGACGTAGGCTAAGGCACGATTTAATCCTGTATATAGAGCATAGATACCTGCAGTTGTCCATCGGCCACCAACTAAAAAAGCGCCATAGCCGCTTAGATCTTGAATGTATTTTTCCTGTGCTGATCTAAAAACAATCATGCCATAATACCGTGTTGTGCGCGGATAAGTTCATGCTCTACAATACGGCAGCCGGTTGTTGTATCAAGCAAGTTTTTGGGTGTATCTCCCATTAGGGGATTGTGGAGTAAAAGCCATATATTAAATGTATCCATGTCGCCAAATACTTCTGTGCCTTTGGCATAAACCCTGGCAATGTTAAGTACACGCTCCGAAAGCTCTGTATCGAGAACCTTTTTACGCTCCAAAGTTTTGATGCTTACGGGTAAAATGGATTGAAAATCAGCTTTTGTGGTTTTGGTTGCCTTAATCAATAACCAAAGAAAATCAGCTAAAATGCCTTTTTTTGCAAGGTTTAGAAGCCCCTGATCAGACCCGATCTCATCAATATTGATTTTGAATTGTTTGAATGTCTGATTAATCGAGATAGCCTGCATAATTGGACAATTATCCTTAAACATACGGAAATTTGTCTATTATTGTTTCTTAAAATCAAAAATAGTAATATCTAACTATAAGGATAATGTGAATTGAATCAATAAAAAAGGCTTCACCTTTCGATGAAGCCTTTTTATATCTATTAGATGGATGATTACATCATGCCGCCCATTCCGCCGCCGTGTGGCATAGCAGGAGCTTCTTTTTCGTCAGCTATATCAGAAACAACTGCTTCTGTTGTTAATAACAAGCCAGCAATAGACGCAGCGTTCTCAAGTGCTAAACGTGTTACTTTAGTTGGATCGATTATACCCGCTGAGAAGAAGTTTTCAAACTTGTTATCACGCGCATTATAACCGAAATCACCTTTACCATCGCGAACTTTATTTACGATTACAGAACCTTCTTGTCCAGCGTTCTCAGCAATGGTTCTCAAAGGAGCTTCCAAAGAAAGTCTCACAATGTTTACACCAGTTGCTTGATCTTCGTTGATCAAACCAAGTGTTTCGATGTTTTTCAAAGCTTCGATAGCGCGAATGTAAGCTACACCACCGCCTGGAACGATACCTTCTTGAACAGCAGCGCGTGTTGCATGCAATGCATCGTCAACGCGATCTTTCTTTTCTTTCATTTCAACTTCTGTTGCTGCACCTATGTAAAGAATAGCAACACCACCAGAAAGCTTAGCAAGACGTTCTTGTAACTTTTCTTTGTCGTAATCAGAAGTAGTGGCTTCAATTTGAGACTTGATCTGACCAATACGTGATTCAATGCCTTCTTTTATACCAGCTCCATTAACAATAGTAGTATTGTCTTTGTCGATGTTAATTTTTTCAGCGCGACCTAAGTCTTCTAACGTTGCATTCTCTAATTTCAAACCTTGCTCTTCAGCAATTACTTTACCACCAGTAAGAACTGCGATGTCTTCCAACATAGCTTTTCTTCTGTCGCCAAAGCCAGGCGCTTTAACAGCAGCTACTCTAAGAGCGCCACGGATTTTATTTACAACCAATGTAGCCAAAGCTTCACCTTCAACTTCTTCAGCGATGATCACAAGTGGCTTACCAGTTTGTGCAGTTTGCTCAAGTATAGGAAGAAGTTCTTTCATGCTGCTGATCTTCTTATCATAGATCAAAATGTAAGGACTTTCTAAGTCAGCTTCCATTTTCTCTGTATTTGTAACGAAGTAAGGAGAAAGGTATCCTCTGTCGAATTGCATACCTTCTACGGTCTTCACTTCAGTTTCGGTTCCTTTAGCTTCTTCTACAGTGATAACACCATCTTTACCAACTTTATCCATAGCTGCAGAAATCATCTTACCGATGGTTTCATCGCTGTTAGATGAAATAGTAGCAACTTGAGCTACTTCACTAGAATCTTTAATTTTCTTAGATTGGCTCTTTAAGTTTTCAACAACAGCTATAACAGCTTTGTCGATACCACGTTTCAAATCCATTGGATTTGCGCCGGCAGCAACGTTCTTAATACCATGTGAGTAAATGGCTTGAGCTAATACCGTAGCCGTAGTTGTTCCATCACCCGCAGCATCTGCAGTTTTAGAAGCCACTTCTTTCACGAGTTGTGCACCCATGTTTTCGATAGGATCTTTCAACTCAATTTCTTTTGCTACAGATACACCATCTTTAGTTACTGTAGGTGCACCAAATTTTTTGTCAAGAATTACATTACGGCCCTTAGGCCCAAGTGTAACCTTTACTGCGTTAGCAAGCTTATCTACGCCTTTTTTTATTTTATCTCTTGCTGTTGTATCGAATGTTATTTCTTTAGCCATATTCTTAATGTTTAAGGTGATTAAATGATTCCGAAAATGTCAGAATTACGCATTACAAGGTATTCTTTGCCTTCGATGTTGATTTCAGTGCCAGAATATTTTCCATAAAGCACGCTATCTCCAACTTTTACAGTTACCGGCTTATCTTTTAAGCCTTCGCCGATAGCGATTACCTTACCTTTTTGAGGTTTTTCTTTTGCAGTGTCTGGAATGTAAAGGCCAGAAGCAGTTTTAGTTTCCGCTTCGGCGGGTTCAACTAATACCCGGTCTTCGTTTGGTTTGAAGTTGATTTGTGCCATATGATATAGATGGTTTTGTGGTTAAACAATTTGACAACACCCGTCCCCTCAGCTATTGTGCCATTTGTGAAAAGTCATGCAACAATGGCCATTTTTTCTATATAGCATCAAAAAACTAGACGTTTGAGTGCTTTAACGGTGCTGCATTTGATGATTATTATGGCAAGATGGCAGCCATGTCAGGTTTTTTTGAATTTGATAATGAAACACTTGTTAATTTTTTTGCCTCAACCTAAAGAATTCATTACCTTATTATAGTGTAGAAAATTAATACGAGCGGTTATGGACACATTATCGAAGGATTGGTTAACGCAGGGTCTAATTGATTTCGAATACAAAAAGTATGTATTACTTGCCTACCTTAAAAATGTGAAAGATTCCTTCGATAGGGTAGAGCTTTATCCATTTATGGGTGATCTTGTATTTCATTACCGTAACCTTATGGCGGTGAAAGAAAACAAGACCTTATTTCAGGATTCATTTCCAAAAGAGATTTCTCTTGATGAAATAAAGAAATTGGAACTCAGCTACCGTCAGATGATTGAAGATGATGCAGTGATGAATGAAATTGAATCCATTATTGAATTTTCTATTCCGCAGATCAAGGATTCGCTTCAAAAAGGATCTATGATCTATGAACATGTTGAGGCTAGTTGCGAAATTTCACCAATAGGAGTAACGCCTTTGTATGCCAATGAAGGCTATCTTTTTGTAACTCAACCGCCAGAAAAAGAAACCAATATTTATAGATACCAGGTTAGTATTTTTGAAGATAGCCAAGAGCAGCTAAGGAGCTTAAATACAAGATTTATTGAGCGTATAGAAAAAAGTATAGGGAATACCTATGAGCGAATTAAACTTGATCTCGTAAAACGATATAAAGATTTACCCAATCCTGCAACTTACCTTATTCTTTCTAGAATGCAATTTCCATTTACACCTACATTAATGCCTGTTGCTAAGCGATTATTTGTTAAGCACATCTCTAAGGACGCATAGATTTTCACTGTTTGTGTGGTCGTAGATAAACCACGTCAATTAGCTGATTTATCTTATGCTAGTTCTTTTCCTATATTTATCGGCTGAATTAGAATGATAATATAGCAGATCCTTATAATGGAAATTTCAATAACAAATTTAAAGCGACACATCGTAACTGAGTTACTCATCATTTCATATGCCCAATTAAGAAATGTGCCTATACCGGAAGGTTCAAGAAATTTTGGTATTTATTATAGACATCGTATAGAAGCTGAATTTCAAATTGAAACTATTATTAATCAAGATGAAGAGATGGCAACTTTTTATTCAAAGTGGGAGCAATATGACACTTACCTGCAGCCAGCTGAAACAAGCCTACCTGTAATTACCTTAGCAATGAAATTGGTTTTGGTTAAAGCATTAAAGTATGCTGATGATCCCACGCTTAACAATATTGTAAAGACTATCAGTGCTCAATTAAAATTATATTAAATACAAGGTTGCTCTAAAAGTGAATGTCCTTAGGCTTAGACGTACTTGCATATACAATGCGTGCGCCATGCATGGAGAGAATAAGTGCCACTGCGCGGAAATAATTATTCACACAGATTTACATAGCGGTCCTTGCTAGAGAAAACTTAGTATGATCGTGGCGCCGATTGCGCACGATCATACTACTAAGTTTATAAACAGGATTTTATCGGACGTTTTTGGCGCCGGATAAAATCTTGTTTTTTTATGCGCGCCTGCGAGTGTGCTTTGAAATGCTTGCAGTCGTTCGCACCTTCCTGAACTAGTCATGGAAGGCAATCGGGAAAATTAATTTACAACATGTAGCCCGGAACTGTAACGGCTACACCGCATAGGTACGTATGGCCTTTTAGTTATTAACGCTCGCCATTTCCAAATCCGCTGCCGCCTACCTCCTGGCTCCATTTTTCCTTATCAAGCGACGTTTGGTTGAATTCTTCTTACCAGATTAGGGTTTGGGCTTGTGCATTACATGTAATTACAAGTGTAATCAACACGATGGCCTTAATTGAAAGTAACTTTAGACTCATATAGTTAGGGTTTAAGTACGGTATAGTACTGATCTGTCAAATTTGAAAAAACGATAGTAAATGCCATTCTAAAAATGCGCATAGACTTACGTCGCCGTTACGGCAACACTACTGCATTTTACATTTTGTTAAAAATACTGGCTGCTTCGTAAAACTTTTATAAAAAGTGCACTATAAATTGAAAAGTATACAATCCCTTCTTTCGATTGCATTCCGTATTTCAGCAAACGTTTGTTATAGTTTCTTACGATTTTTTGTTCTCTAAAGGGTATTGGATCAGCTTTAGGAAGATAAGGATCAGTGTGGATAAGGTGGTAATTTTGTATTCTTAATGAAAAGCGCTATGACGTTTGGGTTGTCGAACTAAAATTATTACCTTATTCGATAGTAAATGCATTCACTTTAATCCTGCTATGACTACATTATACCTTGAGGGATCAGATGATACCCCGAAAGTAATTCTAAATAAAGAAAAAGGAATCTTTGAGATTTCGGGACGCTCGTTACCTGAAGATTCAGTTGAATTTTATAGCCCTGTACTGGCTTGGATCAAGGAATATAAACAGAGCCCGAATGCCACGACAACTTTCATTTTTAAACTTGATTATGCAAACACAGCTTCCTCAAAACTGATTCAAGAAGTAATGTTTGCGTTAGAAAAGATTAAAGACCTAAAAATTGTTTGGTATTTCAGCAAAGACGATGAAGATATGGAGCAAGCCGGCCAAGAGTTTTCAGAAGTCATAGACATCCCTTTTGAGTTTAAGTCTTTTTGACAAGACCCACGAACACTTTTTATATTTCTAAGTCTAGGGGAATACTTTGCGATCTTCTATAAGTAAACTTCATTTATTGTATAAATTTCTTCATGGCTATTTATTTGTTTGCAGTCGCTGTTGCGTCGCATGCGGCTTCACATAATGGTATAGTTAATAAAGTGAAGGCTGTTCGCATATCATCGGTTATTGTGGTCATGTTGGCAACTACTATTTCCTTCTTCTTGGAAAGTGTTGATATTACCATTGTAGGTGCAGCATTAAGGTTAACACTTGCAGGGCCTATGATTTATGTGCTTTGCAAAAAAGAAATCCAGGACGATTCCTAGGATGTTTAATGGGAGGCGTATCAGGTTTGATAGTTGGTGTTATAACTTTTGGGCCAGATCCGAAACTTGCAGTTACAGTACTGATTGGATCGTTGCTTGGACTTCTATACAGTACTAAAAATGTTAGGATATAGAGCTAACCTATTTATTTGATTTTAATTATCCTAATTGCGTTAAATCCTAACAACTTAATAATGAAAATGCAAAGTAAATTTATTTTATGGCTGCTTGCGCTCACGTGTGTTGCTTGCGCTAAAGACACAGTAAAGGATAATTCAATACTCAAAGAACATGTAGGGACATGGCAACTGGTATTTAAATCAACGTCCCTCAAAGACTCTGTAACTTACGATGTCATGGAGGGAGTGAAAACTATTAAGATTATAAATGGTACACATTTTTCTTTTTTCACACACGAGTTGCCTAATAACACTGACTCGTTAGCGGCTCCGGTATTTGTAGCTGGTGCAGGTTCATATACCTTGAATGGAAATGTTTATAAAGAATTTTTAGAATACTGTAATTTCCGCAAATGGGAGAATATTTCTTTTACCTTTCAACTTGAAGTTAAGGGCGACAGTTTAATTCAATCGGGTGTTGAAGAAGTTAAAGAACTTAATGTAAGTCAAACCATTGTTGAAAAGTATATAAGAATTAAACTATAACATCGAGATATCATTTAATTCGTGTTACTGATTGTGATGCAATTTTTTGGCATATCTCTAAATTAGCTAACGAACTAGAAAAGCATTATAAAAAATCACGGGTCTTTTTGGTCCGTGATTTTTATTTCAACGTTTCTGCATGATTTATTTTCCCTTTTGTTTTTTAGCCCTTGCTTGCTCACCCTCAGGCTCAAGTTCTTCTCTTACTTTTTGTGGTGACTCTGTCTGATCTTTTGACGTATCGTACGAGGTAAATTTCTTATCATCTTTCTTGTTCTGGCTACCGCCAGTTTTTGGCGTCACGCGTTTATGGTCGTTTGGATTTTCTGAGCGTTTCATAATATTGTTTTTATTGTATGCATAATAAACTATGCCATTATTGAAATCTGATTATTGAATACCTGAATTTCTTGGTATGGATTTTTATACTGCCTTTTCATTAACTAAATATTATGGACATAAAAGATTTTTCTGAAAGGGCGTACAGTTGGGCTTCAACCACCGGCCCGAAAATAATTATTGGTATTATTGTATTTATTATCGGACAATGGATAATTAAACTCATCAATAAATGGGTTAAAAACTATTTTCATAGACGCGAAGTCCATTCCTCACTTTGGCCGTTTTTTGAAAGTTTAGTTGTAACTATTTTACAAATCATTCTCGCGCTAACGGTATTACAGATCATTGGGGTTGAAATGACAATTTTCGCTGCGGCTATTGCATCATTTAGTGTAGCTATTGGCTTAGCCCTTTCGGGAACATTGCAGAATTTCGCTAGCGGAATTTTGATTCTGTTGTTGAAGCCATTTAAAGTTGGTGATAACATAATTGCCCAAGGTCAGGATGGAATAGTTTCTTCCATTCAATTGTTTTATACTTTGGTTACAACGTTTGATAATAAAACGGTAATTCTACCTAATAGCAAGTTATCGAATGAGGTTATTATCAATATGAGCCGCGAAGGAAACAGACGGCTTGACATTGAAATGAAATTCAGTTATGCATTTGTGCCTGAAGAAATTCAAGAAATTATTGAGAATACCATAGCTGAATCTTCTGATATTATGACAGATCCTCATAAGCCCGTTGTTGGAATATCATCGCTTGACCCTGATGGATTTAAACTAATAGTAGAAGTGTGGGTAAATGCCCTTGACTACAACACAATAAAGATCACTTTTCAGCAGAAACTGCTGAAGGATTTAAAAGAAGCAGGCATTAAGTTACCTGGCATGTAGAAAGAAGCCCGCAAGAGCAATGTCATTAAGTTAAGGGCATCAAAAAAACGTTATATCCTGTTAAGGTGTCTAAATCTTAAAACCATCAAGGCCGGCGTCCCACAATAGCCGTATCTAACAAAATCCCGTAGGGATGATATATGGGTAGATATATTATTATAATGAAAACAAGTACCGTAGGTACGATAAATATACCGTCCCTACAGGCATACGCGTAAACTTAACAGGCTAACGCATCTATTTTTTGCTGATAGTTGAGTCCTTTCCTCTTATCATAGACACAGAATTTTGCCACTGCCGTGATCCCTCCTTCATGCCTTTTATCCGGGTCATTTATTTCTTTCAAGATACTTGCTATCTTAATTGTGTGCCTGAGTAAATATTTTGTCAATTTCAATAAACTCAAGTCTCTATTGAAATCCGTTTTTACAATTGGTCGACACCGCCCAAAAATCAATTGAGTACAGACAACAATCATGATAAACCTAGCCAGTAATAGTACGTTGAGCTGTATCTTGGAAACGTTGTGAATCTTATCAAACCCCCAAAAAGCCAAAATCATTTTTCTTCAGTCAATGAAAGTTTAAAATATTTAAGTATTTTTACAAATAGTATATATACTATTAACAAAAAACAAATATAAAATGGGCTATACAGTGAAAATTCAAAAAGTAGATAGAGGAACCACAAAATCATTTTACGTGAATTTCCCCGCTGCAGTGGCAGAATCCTCCAACATCAAAAAGGGAGAAGAAATGGAATGGGTTATTGAAGATCGAAACACTTTTGTGCTAAAGCGGGTAAAACCAACGAAATCAGTTTTGAAGAAAAAATAGCATTACTATTTTCCAAAATTTAACCGGAAGCTGTTTGATAACTTCCTTAAGTTTACGTGCATGCCCTTCAGGACTTATTTATTTTAGGTTCACGGCTATGTGAGGCCTCTGACCGAGGTCAGAGAGAATGTTCAGTCAAAAGCAAGCATAGAACTTTTACAAACCTTAAACCTACTTCTTCTATGATCTGCTAATCTTAATGACATTGCCGCACGAGTCACAATTACCAGCCCTTCATCAAATGTTTGCATACCTTTGCGTTTTTATTCGTTAATTCACGCAAATTATATTTGAATGAAGAGGTATTTATTGTTGATATATATTCTACCGCTACTTGTCATTGCACAACAGAAGCCACAAGCAGATGCGGCGGCCATCAAACTAAAGCTTAAAAAATTAAATTTCTTAGGCTCGGTTCTCTATGTAGCAGCCCATCCAGATGATGAAAATACCCGCATTATAACCACCATGGCCAATGAAATACTTGCCGCGACAGCCTATCTATCAATGACGCGTGGCGATGGCGGTCAAAATCTCATAGGCTCTGAACTTCGTGATCTACTCGGACTGATTCGTACACAAGAATTATTATCGGCCAGACGAATTGACGGAGGTAGACAATTTTTCACACGTGCTAATGACTTCGGTTTTTCTAAATCTGCCGATGAAACTTTTAAGTTGTGGGGTAAGGAAGAGATACTCTCTGATGTTGTTCGTGTCTATCGCCAATACCAACCCGATGTGATCATTACGCGCTTTCCTCCAGATGAACGTGCAGGCCATGGACATCATACAGCTTCCGCGATTTTAGCACAAGAGGCATTTGATATTTCTAATAAAGCAGAAAAATTTCCGGCACTGTCAAAGGAATTTGGTATTTGGCAACCTAAATCTCTTTACACAAATACAGGTCGTTGGTGGAATAACAGCATCAATGAAAATACACCTGGTATAATGACAATAGATGTGGGCGGCTACAGTCCATTGCTCGGAACATCTTACTCTGAAATTGCGGCAGTCAGTCGTAGTCAGCACAAAAGCCAGGGTTTTGGTTCAAAGGGTTCACGTGGTTATCAGCCTGAATTTCTAGAGTTTGTAAAAGGGGAGAAGGCAACCAAAGACATTTTTGAAAATATAAATACAACCTGGAGTCGTGTTGCTGGTGCAGAGCAAGTGCAACTCTTAGTAGATAAATTGAATAAAGAATTTAACATAGATGACCCAGCAGCAAGTGTGCTTTTATTGCTTCAGCTTAAAAATGAAATTACTTTACTAAAGACAAGCGTTTGGAGAACGCGTAAACTTGATGAGGTGGAGCAAATTCTACAAGATTGTTTGGGTTTGTACATAGGCGTAACGGCAGAGCAATATTGGGTAGCGCCTGGCCAAAAAGTAAAGACTAACATTGAGGTCATTAACCGTTCTGGTGTTGAAGTAAAACTTGAAAAAATTCAATCACCTTCTTTTGCTATGGATTCTGTTACTGATGTTTTATTGAAAAATAATTTTTCAGTGAATATTAAGTCTGCAAGAACATTGAATGCGTCTCAAAAATATTCCGGTCCATATTGGCTTAAAGAGCCACACGCTGTTGGGTTATTTACGGTAACAGATCCATCATTAATTGGAAAGCCAGAAAGTGATCCTACTGTTAACTTTCAATTTACATTTAGCTATAATGGCCAAGTATTTTCTATGTCACGACCTATAGATTACAAAGAGACAGATCCTGTAAAGGGCGAGTTAACCAGGCCATTTGAGATTGTTCCGCCGGTGTTCATGAATATCATAGATCCGGTTATAATTTTTAACAATGAAAACCCGCGTGATGTCAATGTGTTGATTAAATCATCCAATGATAATCCACTAACGGGCATTTTAAAATTGCAACTTCCAACCGGGTGGAGATCAGAGCCTGCGTCTATATCATTTACGCTTGGTAAAAGAGGTGAGGAGCAGATGAAGAAATTTTTAGTATTTCCTTCTAAAGCAGAAATGACAGCAACATTGAAAGCTGTGGCAGAGATAGACGGCAAAACGTTTGATAGAGCAGTTCAAACTATTAGCTATGACCACATACCTCCACAAACATTGGTACCAAAAGCAGAAGCAAAACTTGTTAGACTTGATTTAAAAAAGGAGGGAGGATTAATTGGTTATATCAATGGTGCCGGCGATGACATTCCTGCTAGCCTTCGTAATATGGGTTATCAGGTATGGATAATGAAGAATGAAGAAGTTACGCCTGAAAATCTAAAACGTGTAAGTGCTGTGGTGTTAGGCATTCGTGTATTGAATACCAACGAGCGAATTCGTTATTATATGAATGATCTTTTAGAGTATGTAAAAAATGGAGGTACGCTAGTAATGCAATACAATACCAGTAATGGTTTAAATGTAGATTCATTCACACCTTACCCTATCACGCTTTCAAGAAACAGAGTTACCGAAGAAGATGCCGCGGTAAGAATATTAGCTCCTGATCATCCTGTTTTAAACACACCTAATAAAATTACACCTAAAGATTTTGATGGATGGATTCAGGAACGAGGTCTATATTTCCCTGAAAAGTGGGACAATCAATTTACACCTATCCTTTCTATGAATGATAAAGGTGAGAAACCGAACGATGGTAGTTTACTGATAGCTAAATATGGCCAAGGGTACTATGTTTATACAGGACTCTCATTTTTTCGTGAGCTACCTGAAGGGGTAGCAGGTGCTTATAAACTGTTTGGTAATATTGTTTCTTTAGGAGCTCGTTAATCGTTAATCGTTATCGTTAAAAGTTAATCGTAGTGTATTTTTTATGCAGGGCGTTTATTTATCTGTTAATGATATTATAACTAAAATATTATTCTTAATTGTTATACGCTCGATATTAGAAGCCCCATTAACTTATAACTATTAACTTATAACGGATAACTATTAACCATTAACTATTAACTACTTACCGATAAGCAATGCAAAACTCTCCAACTAAACCAGAACAACACCCGCCGATCTTTCAATCTTGGCGTAGATGGTACTGGTTTGTGTTAGTCGTGTTGGTGGTACAGATCATTTTGTATTATCTGATAACGGTTAAATTTTCATGAATTATATTGATTGGTTTATACTCTTCTGCACCATTGCCTTTATTGTAATCTATGGTACAATAAAAAGTCGAGGTAATAAAAATATTGAAGGTTATCTGAAGGGTGATAATTCGTTGAAGTGGTGGATGATTGGGGTTTCCATTATGGCTACACAAGCGAGCGCGGTTACATTTCTATCAACGCCAGGTCAAGCCATTGAAGATGGAATGCGATTCATTCAATTCTACTTTGGATTGCCAATTGCCATGGTAATCATTTCTGTTACTATAGTGCCCATCTATTACAAACTCAATGTTTTTACTGCCTACGAATATCTTGAAACACGCTTCGATCTTAAAACCCGAACCCTTGCCGCTATTTTGTTTTTGATTCTTCGCGGTTTATCTGCAGGTATAACTTTATATGCCCCTGCTATTGTGCTCTCAACCATTATAGGTTTAAACGTAATTACGACCACCATACTTATTGGTCTCCTCGTTGTGATCTACACCGTGTCAGGCGGAACAAAAGCTGTAAGTATTACCCAACGTCAGCAGATGGCTGTCATTATGGGTGGAATGATTCTAGCAGGCATACTTGCTTACCGTTTGTTGCCTGACCGTATATCATTTAAGAACACGGTTCAAATAGCGGGCGAGTTAGGCAAGCTTAACATGGTGAACTTTGAATTTAATTTGAATGATCGCTATAACATCTGGTCGGGATTGATTGCAGGTACCTTTTTATTTCTTTCTTACTTCGGAACGGATCAATCTCAAGTAGCGCGATATCTAGGTGGCAAGTCAGTTACAGAAAGTAGACTTGGTCTTATTTTCAACGGACTCTTGAAGATACCTATGCAAGTCATTATTCTATTTATAGGCGTGCTTGTATTTGTTTTCTATTTGTTTAATCAACCTCCGGTTTTTCATAATCAGGTTTTAAAAGAACAGGCTATGCAAACCATTAAAGCAGACAGTTTGCGTTTGCTTGAAGGGGAATATCAAAAAGTATATTCACAAAAACGTGGAGCTGTAGATGAATTGGTAACAGCCATTCAAGCAGGCAATGAGCAACAAATTGCGCATGCAGGCGATCAAGTCAAACAACTTCAAAAGCAGGAGGGAACCTTGCGGGATTCTGTTAAAGCAACCATTGCCAGAGCAATACCTGGCGCTAAAACCCAAGACCGAGATTATATTTTTTTAAACTTTGTATTGAACAATTTGCCACATGGTATCATTGGATTACTATTGGCAGTGATGTTCTCCGCGGCCATGTCATCCATGGCATCTGAACTCAACGCCCTAGCATCCACCACTACGGTTGATATCTATAAGCGTTCTGTTAAACAAGAAGGTGAAGCACTTCATTATTTAAATGCCTCAAAAGTTTTTACAATAGTATGGGCTTTAATCGCTATGTGTTTTGCCATGCTAGCTACTTTTGCCGAAAATTTAATTCAGTTCGTAAATATTGTTGGTTCACTATTCTATGGCACCATACTAGGTATCTTCTTTACAGCTTTCTATGTAAAAAGAGTACAAGGTACTGCCGTATTTTATGCTGCTATCATTGCGGAATGTGCAGTGTTATATTGCTACTTCTATACAAAGATTGCGTTTCTACTCTACAACATTATTGGCTGTGTCATAGTAATGATAGGAGCACTACTAATTCAAGAACTCATAGTGCCTTTGTTGAAACAAGAAGCAGGAATTAATAAATAGTGAATCTAGCCATCAATTATAAAATCATCTACCGAAGACTTATTTCAGCTACCCTTCTTATGTAAAAAAGATATCGTTAGAACATAAAAACAAAAAACGAATGTTACTAGTTGGCCTATTAGTGCCAACAAACCTCCACCGAAAAATCCAAGATAGAATCCTAAAGTGTATCCGGGCCGAAAGAAATTAAACGAACTATAGCTCAATTTGTAAAATATGCTGTTCCGGTCTGTATATAAAATAGCTTTAAGAAGTATTAAACTTGCTATACCTACGTAAACAAGAGATAATATAAGAGCAATTCTAGCTGAAGTACGAAACTTAGATGACATCATTTTTTAGTTTGGGTAAGTTGCTGCCTTACATTCTCTACATTACAACCGTCATTCTCAAGGTCTCCTAGAGGGATTTTGTCACCCCCTGATATAATCTCGGTGGTGGAAAAACCATCTTACGGTCTTGCATCATTACGAAATGTCTAGATTTTCTCAATCACCATAGCAGAAGCACCGCCTCCACCATTACATATTCCGGCAACGCCGATACTCGCATGGTTTTGATTCAAGACATTAATAAGGGTTGCAATAATTCGCGATCCGGAAGAACCTAATGGATGACCTAAAGCTACAGCGCCACCATTAATATTTACTTTTTCAGCATCAAGTCCAAGTTTCATGTTGTTGGCTATGGCTACGGCTGAGAAGGCTTCATTTATTTCATAATAGCCAACATCTTTTTTGTCAACGCCAGCGCGTTTCATGGCAATCGGTATGGCGATAGATGGTGTCGTAGTAAACCACATCGGGTCTTGGGCTGCGTCAGCGAATCCTCTAATTTTCGCGAGCGGTTTTAATCCAAGTTCTAATGCCTTTTCTTTACTCATTAAAACCAAAGCTGATGCACCATCATTAAGCGTAGAGGCATTAGCAGCTGTCACGGTTCCATCTTTGTTGAAAACAGGCTTAAGACCTGGAATCTTATCGAAGTTTACGTTTTTATATTCTTCATCCTCGCCAAATAAAGTTTTGGTTCCCTTGCGGTCTACAATTTCAACAGGAACAATTTCATCTTTAAATTTTCCAGATGCCCAAGAAGCCGCGGAGCGTTTATATGAGTTGATAGCATAGTTATCTTGATCTGTTCTACTAATGTTCATCTCTTTTGCTGTATTGTCAGCACAAACGCCCATTGCACAATGATTATAAACATCAGTTAAGCCGTCGTATTGAAGTCCGTCTAAAAGTTCGCCATGGCCATACTTATAACCACTACGCGCTTTTAAAAGATAGTAGGGGATATTGCTCATACTTTCCATGCCGCCAGCAACAACAATATCATTTTGACCGAGCATAATAGATTGCGCTCCAAACATTACCGCCTTCATTCCGGAAGCACATACTTTATTGATTATGGTACATGGGATTTCAAATCCCAACCCCGCAGCAGCTGCAACTTGCGTAGCGGGTGCCTGTCCGAGGCCAGCAGAGATAACATTGCCCATCAATAATTCTTGTACGAGTTTGGGATCAACACCCGCTCTCTCAATGGCGCCCTTCACAGCTATAGCCCCAAGCGCAGTAGCTGA
The DNA here is from genome assembly GCA_964235605.1 of uncultured Cyclobacteriaceae bacterium. Classification (GTDB taxonomy): domain Bacteria; phylum Bacteroidota; class Bacteroidia; order Cytophagales; family Cyclobacteriaceae; genus DATCRE01. The sequence goes on from CAXSCR010000034.1 coordinate 25,432, forward strand.
CAATGAAGCCAAACTACCACCAAAACTTCCAATAGGTGTGCGTACTGCAGAGATAATATATACTTCTTTCATGTTTGTTAAGCTAGTTAATTAAAAGTCGATAGTCAATGGTCGGTGGTCGATAGTTTCGTTCGCGGTTGAGCTTCGGTCCACGGTCGACAGACTACAGACCACAGCTTCTGAATACATAAAGTAACACGACTACATCTTTTTAGATCGTGTGCCCGGACCACGGTTTGTGGATCATAAAGTAACAATTCTAATCTATTTTAGATCGTGTGCCCAGAACAGGGTATGTAGATAGCATTGGAACATAACTAGTTCAATTTAGATCGGGTAAATGAACCAACTATTTGATAAGTAAATGCTAATGCTCACAATAGACTCATGACTGCTAGGATTGGATATCTCCCACGTTCAAGTTTAAAAAATCTACTGTCGACAGTGGACCGTGGACCGTCGACTAACCTACCAATCCGGTTTCCCCTTATCCTTAGGCTTTGAAGCCTTGCGTCTGTTTTGCTGTAGATATTGAACTTCTTGGTTTTTCATGGCGTCGAGAATCATTTTGGCTTTCTCTTCGCTCATGTTCATTTGTTTTAACTTATCAGAGATTTCCTTAGAAGTTTTTTGATCATCCTTTTTCTGCTGATCTTTTTGATCTTGGCTTGGCTCAGGTTTATCTTTCTGCTCGTCTTTTTTCTTTTGCTCGTCTTTCTTCTGTTGATCTTTAGCTTGCTCGTCTTTTTTATCTTTTTGCTGCTGATCCTTTTTCTCCTGCTCCTGTTTCTCTTGATCTTTTTTCTCTTTGTCTTTCTGCTCTTGATCTTTTTTCTGCTGGTCTTTTTGATCTTTCTTCTGATCCTTTTTATCGTCCTGCTTTTTATCGTCTTGCTTTTTCTGATCGTCTTTCTTCTGATCTTTTTGATCTTTATTCTTGTCCTTGTTTTTCTCGTCTTGCTTCTTTTTCTCTTCTAATTTCTTCTTTAAAATCTCATAATTATAGCGCGCATCTTGATTGGTCGGGTCGGCTTTAATGGCTTGCTTAAATTGATTAAGCGCTTCTTCAGCTTTGCCTTGCGCGTTATTCATTACGCCCAATTGTTGAAGGGCATTAGATCGTATATTCGACTTTGAACTTTGTGTTAAATTTTCATAGAGAGGACGTGCATTGGCTGTATCTTTTGCCAGGTAATGGGCGTGAGCAAGATTCATTTTTACTTCATCTTCATCCACACCCAGAGAATCTATGAGATAGCGATATTTCTGTGCGGCATTTTTATAATTGCCATCATTAAATGCTTTTCTGGCTTCTGATTTTACAGTGTTGATCCTGCCAATTTTGGTTGGGTCAATCATCATCACAAGCAACATCATTAGTGTGAATGCTAATTTCATATTCTCACCGTGTTAATGTTAATTAAAATATCTATCACAAGTAAGAGGAGAGCAAATGCTAAAAAATAATAGTATTTATTTGCTGATGCATCTACAAAGCGCGCATCGCGTAACTCACCTTGAATCTTTCCAATTGAATTTATTAACCTTGAAACATCGTTTTGAGTTGCATTGATTTCAAAGTATTGCCCGCCAGTTTTATCCGCCAGCGAGCGAAGTGATTTTACATTGAGTTTTGAAGTCACAACATTACCTTGACGATCTGTTTTTAATTTGCTGCCTGCATATATATTGCCACCTTTCTCTGTGCCCACCCCGAGTGTGAATAATTTAATGCCCTTATCTTCAATTTCTTTTGCAATGTCATTGGTCTCTTCACCAAAGTCTTCCCCATCACTAATAAGTATAATTACTTTTGACTTTGGCTGACCTGATAGTGCTTTATCATCTTCTAATTTTTTTAATGCCATTTTCAGTGGCGGAGAGAAGTCTGTACCTGACGCAGGAACGAGGCTGGAGTTCATGGTTTCTATAAAAAGATTTAAAGCGTTCTGATCAAAGGTGAGCGGGCACTGCATAAAGGCTTCTGACGAAAAAATAATAATACCAACACGGTCTGAGTTGAAAGCGCCAACTATTTTCTTCATTTCAAACTTTACTTTCTCTAATCGGGTAGGTTGTATATCATAGGCATCCATAGATTTTGAGAGATCAACGCAAATCATTATATCCTTTCCAATGGATTTTACTTCTTTCCTTGACGCGCCGAATGAGGGCCCTAACAACGCAACAATAAGCATGACAAACAGAATTGTACGTAGCATAAGCTTGATAAACACATTATAAAAAGGTGTTTTTAGCTTTTTAGCAATGCGTATAATGCGCATTAAATACAGCAGGTACAACAGTACAAAGGCTGCAATAAAAATAATTTCAGTTACACCAAATTCGCGATACCAGAGCACTTTTTAAACATTTAATAATCCGCAATTAACAATTCGGAATCAGTTTCTGCAATAGCCACCGTCAGTGACTTCTATTTTTTAACGATGAATGCAAAATGACTATTTTAGCCGCCCATAAGAAAAACCGTCATAACGATGGGTCTTTAAACGAGGTGAAGCACAAATAAGTACTTAAATATCAACAACACTTAAACACGATTGATTAAATGAAAGCATACGTATTTCCGGGGCAAGGCTCACAATTTACTGGAATGGGCAAAGACATCTATGATGCAAACCCGCAAGCAAAATTGTTTTTTGACCAAGCCAACGACATCCTGGGTTTTAAGATCACCGACATTATGTTTGCCGGCACTGCCGATGAATTGAAACAAACCCGTGTAACGCAGCCTGCTATATTCATACATTCAGTTGCTCTTGCGCTTTCTAATTCGGCTTTTGCACCCGACATGGTTGCCGGCCACTCTTTAGGTGAATTTTCGGCACTTGTCGCGAACAAGGCGCTATCATATAAGGATGGTTTGAAATTAGTTTTTAAACGTGCACTTGCTATGCAAAAGGCGTGTGAAATTATTCCTTCCACCATGGCTGCTATCATTGGCTTGGATGATAAGATTGTAGAGGAAATCTGCGCATCGATTAAAGAAGAGGTTGTAGTAGCTGCAAATTATAATTGCCCCGGACAGCTCGTTATATCGGGATCAAACAAAGGAATTGAAATTGCGTGTGAAAAATTGAAGGCCGCGGGTGCTAAACGTGCTTTGCCTCTGCCGGTGGGAGGCGCGTTCCACTCACCATTAATGGAACCTGCCCGAACTGAACTTGCTGCTGCTATTGAAAGTACAAATTTTAGCAAACCACTTTGTCCTGTTTACCAAAATGTAAACGCCCAGCCATCTTCTGATGTGGAAACTATTAAGAAAAATCTAATCGCTCAACTTACCGCCCCTGTACGCTGGACGCAATCCGTTCAGGCAATGACTAGAGATGGTGCTAAGATATATGTAGAATCCGGTCCTGGTAAAGTTTTGCAAGGCTTGGTTAAGAAGATATCTCCAGAGGTTGAGGTCATGAGTATTTAGCGGCCTGTGTATATATTCTCCAATAGAAACTTTTGGCCAGACGTTATATTAGTTTTAAACTATATGATTAAAGCATTAAATTTCAACAGATAACCACATTACCATGTCTCCATATACCGCCGAATTCATTGGTACCATGCTTCTTTTATTATTAGGTGATGGTGTTGTAGCTGGAATATTATTAAAAGACTCCAAGGCTCATAATGCGGGCTGGTTGGTTGTTGTACTAGCGTGGGGTTTATCGGTTACAATGGCGGTTTATGCGGTGGGGCAAATCAGTGGAGCACATCTAAATCCTGCTGTTACTGTCGGATTAGCATACTCTGGAAGTTTTTCATGGAGTCTAGTTCCTGGCTATTGTCTTGCGCAATTAGCAGGTGCTTTTGCTGGTGCCATATTAGTTTGGATACAGTATCATCCGCATTGGCGTAATACAACAGATGCTTCTGCTAAGCTTGCCGTATTTTGTACTGCTCCTGCTATTCGTTCACCGTTCTTTAATCTCGTTAGTGAAGTTATAGCAACTGCCGTTTTAATTTTGGGTTTACTATGCATTGGTGCAAATAAGTTTGCCGATGGATTAAATCCTTTAATTGTTGGTGCGCTGGTTATAACAATTGGTTTATGTCTGGGGGGTACTACAGGCTTTGCCATAAATCCTGCACGTGATTTAGGACCAAGAATAGCCCATTTCATTTTACCAATTCCTGGAAAGCGAGATTCAGATTGGGGGTATGCCTGGATTCCTGTAATAGGTCCACTTATAGGTGGATTACTTGGTGCTGTTATCTATCAGGTCTTTTTTAAATAATTATAAGAATGCCAAAATACATCATCGCCTTAGATCAAGGAACAACCAGCTCACGTGCTGTACTTTTTGATGCGTTAGGTTCTATCAAAGGCATTGCACAGCAAGAGTTCCGACAAATATTTCCGCAGTCTGGATGGGTAGAGCATGATCCACGCGAGATTCTAAGTTCACAACTTGGTGTTTTACAAAAGCTCATTCAAGAAAATAAGATATCAGCCGCATCTATCGCAGCACTGGGTATTACCAATCAACGTGAGACAACTATTGTTTGGGATAAAAAGACGGGTGAACCAATCTATAACGCCATTGTTTGGCAAGACAAGCGCACAGCGTCTATATGTGAAACGTTAAAGGCTAAAGGGCTAGAAGATTATGTAAGACACAACACCGGTTTGGTAATTGATTCTTATTTCTCAGCCACTAAAATAAAATGGGTACTCGATAACGTACCCCAAGCACGTGAACGCGCAGAGAAAGGGGAGTTGGCCTTTGGAACTGTAGACACCTGGCTTATATGGAATTTAACCGGTGGAAAGGTTCATGTCACTGATTACTCAAATGCCTCTCGGACCATGCTTTTTAATATTCGTGATTTGGTGTGGGATAAGAAACTTCTCGATGAGCTTACCATTCCATTAAGTATGCTACCAGAAGTTAAACCATCTTCTTATGGATTTGGTGTTTGGAAATATGAAGGTATAGAAATTCCTATCGCCGGGGTAGCAGGCGATCAGCAAGCCGCCCTGTTCGGACAAGCATGTTTCGAACCCGGAATGGCTAAAAATACATATGGCACCGGTTGTTTCATGTTAATGAACATGGGTGCCAACATTCCACAATCTAAAAATGGTTTGATTACCACCATTGCTTGGGGCTTAGATGGAAAAGTAGAATATGCGCTTGAGGGAAGTGTATTCATCGCGGGTGCCGCTGTGCAATGGTTACGAGATAGCCTCCATATAATTGACAGCTCGAAAGACTCTGAATACTTTGCAACAAAGGCACTGGGTTCTAATGAAGTTTATGTTGTTCCCGCATTCGCGGGATTAGGTGCGCCCTATTGGGATATGTATGCGCGCGGTGCAATCTTCGGCTTAACAAGAGACACCGGAAAGGATCATCTTATAAAAGCAACGCTTGAGTCACTTGCTTATCAAACAAAAGACATACTTAATGCCATGCAAGAAGATGCAGGGTTGAAGCTTGCGAGTTTAAAAGTAGATGGCGGAGCGTGCGCTAATAATATTCTCATGCAATTTCAAGCCGATATTTTAGACGCTCAAGTTGAGAGACCAGAGGTAATTGAATCGACTGCTATGGGTGCTGCATTCCTGGCCGGGATTCATGTTAAGCTTTGGAAAAAGGAAGACATCGTTAAAAATAGAAAGATCGAGAAATCATTTAAGCCTAATATGGATGAGTCGATCCGAATTAAGTTATACAAAGGATGGCTTAAAGCAGTAGAGCGTACAAAAAGTTGGATTGATGTTGAGTAACCAACTCTTTGTAACCTCATCAAGATAATTATGTGACGATTAAGATTGATAAATGAATATTACTCCTTACCGTAAGCGTCTTTGTCGTTCTCTGTAGCTGCGGATTTACTTGGAACTTGGTCCAATTTCTTTTTCATTTCACCCAAAGTCTTTGCCGTCATGCCATTCGGATCGAGATTAGATTCAGCTTTATCCTCATTAGGATGCGTGTGCTCTCTCTTTAGTCCTTCCTTTTGTAATTTCTTTTCTTCATCCCTTGATATTGGGGCAGCACCTGTTCCTTGATTCGTTTTCATAGCTTTTACAGTTTTTTAATAATTATTAAAATGTTATGCCACACGGGTGAATTAAATGTTTATTCTTGTTTTAAGAAAATATTAGTGGATTGTTTTCATTTGTCAAATATTTACCACATCTTGCAGAGCATTTTAAGTAATAGTGCTTTCAACAGTTTTTGACCATTCGGTATTTTTGTTGTTTCCACCTTTCTTAATAAAATAATCATTCTAAGAATAATTATCGCGAACTAAACAGCTATGATATGCTGTTGTGTTGTTGAGTTTTTTAATAAATTAATATAATAATGCAAGGAACAGTTAAATTTTTCAATGAATCAAAAGGATTTGGATTCATTAAACCATCGGATTCAGGCGAAGACATCTTCGTACACACTTCAGGTCTTATCGACGAAATTCGTGAAAACGATCAAGTTGAATATGATGTTGAAAAAGGAAGAAAAGGCATGAACGCCGTGAACGTAAAAGTATTGGATTAAGAAGTTGTTGCTATAAGTACATTTCTTTAAAATTTTAATGCTGAAAGACCACCCGCAACGGTGGTTTTTTTTTTGACCTATAATTTTTAAGAGACATGGCCACCGGATTTTATTTTTCCTTACTGTCTATCCATTTTCCTTGTTACGTCTCTATGATGTAGCGCCTGCTGAGCTTCGAAAAGCTATGCAGTTGCCACCTGCACCACGCAAAGTAAGGATCCCGTGCAGCAACGCTGGAGAAGTATGGAAAAGACATCAGCCACTGTACAAAGTGCGAGAAGGGAACGATGATGCTAATGCAACTATTCGCCCGGATCGAAGCTGTTACTAAAAGTTAACCGGGAGAAACAAAGCGAGTCGCCCATCTGAAAGCTACTTATTAGGCTTTTCTTTTTACAAGAAAAAGCAGAAGTATGAAATCCGGATTCATCCTAAGTCCATCAAACGCATAAAAGAAAAGTGTAAGTACATCACACGTTCACGTGACCCCAAAGCAAAACGCCGAAGTAAAACTGGATCAGGCCATTCGTGGTTGGGTGAACTACTTCAGGATAGCCCAGGCAAAAGCATCCTGAATTAAACTTGACGGCATGATTCGAACACGACTTCGGATAAGCACATGGCGAAGATGGAAAAGGATACGTACAAAGGTGACGAACCTGGTTAAACTTGGTGTAGCAAAGGATACTGCGTTTCGTTTAGTAGATAACAAAGGCCCTTGCCGCGTGGCTCATAATCTTATACTCTTACAATGGTTGAAACAATAGTTATTATCATAAACTTGAATACCTTGGCTTCCTCCATCATTATCTTACCTGGCACACGAGAATAAATTTGAGTTTCTAACAAACCACCCTGTACCGAACGGTACGCAGGGTGGTGTGAGGGGACAGGTATGTGTAAGACAGAGAATGATAAAATTCGCTCTTGCCTTTGAATTGAAAGGGTAGAAGTATATCTTCTTACTTGAATAAAAAAATTAAAGTCAAGGAGGATAAAAAAAATCCATTGAAGCCATTCGGGAAGGCTTCATTGGATATAATATGTAAGAACAGAAATAGCTGAATCTATTTCATGTACATACAACTTCGCTCAAATCATTTGCCAAAACTCACACTCAAACCCAGATTTAATCTAAGAGAAGGAATGATCTTCGTTGTAGGGGTAAATTGAGTAGTATAGTAGCCGCCGCCATTATTGTTATTAACGTAAACTGAATTAGCATTACTACCTTTTAAAGATTGAACAGATAAACCACCATCTCCAAGAAAGGAAAAAGTCTTGTTAATGATTACGCGTAATCCTACTCCGATAGCCATGTAGACGCCACCCTTACCGGCGATTGGCATAAATGTATCATAGTAGGAATAAGTTTGATTATTATAATTTACAATCGTTGGGGTTCCGGTGTATGCGTAACCAAATTGAAAGCTAAACATAGGATTAACCCTTCCACGCGGGATATGAAATCTACTGTCAAGAAAAATTGGATAGACAGGAATACTTGAATTTTGATCTTCACTAAAACTTAATCGAGCAGCATCTATTCCTACTCCTAGCGATAAATACTCATTTACATGAATGCCATTTATAATTCCGAGAGAAACATCAATTGTAGGAGTTTCAAGAATACTTATTCTGGGACCAAAACGAGCATAGATAAAATAACCGCTTGGTGTTGTTCTGTTCTCTTCTTTTTTGCTATAGGAATAAATAATTTGTGGAGGAGTGGACTCATTAGTCTTAGGAGCTTCTCCCTCTTCTTTTGTTGTTTTCTCTACTTCTTCTAGCTTATAAATAAAAATACTTCCGTCTGTTGTTTCAATTTTAAGGGTTCCATTAGGAATCATTTCAAGGATGGTACCTTTGATAATACTTCCGTTTTTTAGGTAAACAACATCCTTCCGGATTGTCTGCGCAGACGCCAGTTGGGCAAAAGCCATGAAAAATAAGCAAATGGTGATGTTACGAATGAAATTATTCATATTTAGAAAAGGGGGTTAATGATCTTAACAGCTAATATTTACAAAAATAACAAATTAAATTGAACTTGGATTTTAAATTATCCTTTATGTTACCTTCAAGCTTCAGTTATATAAATCTACCGAGTACACATCTCTGTATATCTTCGTAAAATCAGGTAAAAATGTAATAAAGAGAAGGCGTTTTGCTTAAATCGTTTTCATTAAACCAAAAAATATTTTTGTACTTGGAATGCTTACTATACCTTCGCCCGAAGTTCAGGTGAAAGAATTTAGATTATTCATAAGCATGCTTTTAATCAGTGCGTTCTCAGGAATGTACTATGAAGCCTTTGCACAGGAGGAAAATGTCTTCTTGCATCCCGACAAATTCTATAAGAAATTCTTTCCAAAACTCAAGGCGAAACGCACAAGGAATCCGCTTGATACTTTATACATTAAAACTTATCCGGATTACTTATCGGTGGGTATGCATGTATTATCTCCCGCTATTAGTTTGAATATCGATCCGAGGAGTCCGAGAGGAATGGGGGTAGATCCTGCCTCAAAATTCAGAACCAATATTGCTGATATTCTAGGCTTTTCTGCAACATATAGGTTTGTATCTGCTGGGTTTGCTTTCTTAATGAAATCTGGTATTAGAACAAACAGCGACTATGCAAAAAGTCATTATAAAACGGCTACGATAAAGTATAACAGTAAGGCCTATGCACTCCAGTTTAAATATTTAAGGTTTAAAGGCTTCACAGATATTAATAAATTTCTTGTTCAAGAATATATCATGAGGCCAGATATAGTGAATAAAGAATTTCAATTTGAAGCATTGTATAATTTTAGTTGGAAAAAGTATTCCTACATAGCGCCACTTACTTTTTCGCAACGGCAGATTAAAAGCCGGGCGGGTATGCTTTTTAAAGCAGGTGTCTATTATAATCAAATAGCGGGGGACTCTACTATTATAAGTCCGCAACAACAATTGTATTACGAGGACTTCCTAAATATTAAAGTTATTAGAACACTATCTATTAAGCTCGCCCCAGGTATAGGCGGCACTTTGGTTTTTCTAAAACGAATTTATTTTTCCGCAGCAGCGTTCGCATCTTTTGATCTCTATCTATATAAATATCTCCAGGATCAAAATGAAAAAGTAAAAGGGAAGCAAACATTTGTTTTTGTTGTAGATGGTAAGGCCAGCTTAGGATATCAGTCAAAACGACTTTATACTGGGTTAATATATGAAGTTGAACGCAGTAGCGGGTTGATGCATAGCATAAAGATGAATACAGTTCGTAACTATATCGGTGTAGAGTTAGGGTATCGATTTAATACACCGCACGTGGTAAAACAAATCTACAAAAAAACTATGCCGCCCGGCATGTGAAGACAGTCTCCAGAAATTATATATCAAAAAAAGAAGGCTGCTATTTTCGGAGCAACATACCCGAGGGTATAAGCGACTAGTTATTTAATTTCACAACACGCTAAATAATGTTATATAAAGACCAGTATTATAATGGGAGTTGTTTGTATCTTTTGAACCATTGCATTACGAATAAGACATGAGTAAATACATAATTGATTGTACTTCTTTCGCTGTTATCTGTTCAATAAAAGTCCGGAGGAAACGCCGTTACGAATGAAATCTCAAAAGAGGAAATGGTGGGTTAGTTTTGTTAAGTGAAGAACTTAATCCTCATCGCGACACGCTTCTTTTTATTGCTGGAATAAAATGAAGCTAAATTAAATAAGTAATCAGGTTTAATGACTGCGATCTGCGTAATAGATACGAATAATTTTATTATTTCGTATTACTTATAATAGCTACATAAACAATGTCAAATGGATAAAATACTAGGAACAGGTTCAAGGATCAATCACAGTAGGTATGGAGAAGGAATTGTAGCCGGTACGAAGTTCTCCAACTATAGAATATCTTTCTTCGGAAAAGGGATTATCGAAATTCCCAAAGATTCAAATGACATAGAAGTACTAGAAGAAATTACTCCTGAAGAGCGTATGATCAGTACAGATGATATAGAAACCATATTGGAAACGATCCTCAAAAAATGGTCTGATATTACGGAGATAGTGCACTTGGCTGATAAATGGAAAAAAGGAGTTATGATTCTCAAAGCTTTTGATGCGTCCTTAAAGCCTAAGGAAATTCCTATTGATGCATTTTTTCACAAAATTGTTATGCTTCGCGACAGGCTTCGGGTATTAGAGCAGAAGATCAATGCACACCCTGTCTTATCGGATGCGGAAAAGGTGGACATGCAACAGTATATTACCAGAGTGTATGGGTCTTTAACCACTTTTAACATTCTTTTTAAGAATTCAAGCCAAGTTTTTGTGGGCGAGAAGGGGAAGGAGTAACTTATTAAAGTAACTTAGACGGTTCTTAATATAAGCTCCCATCATAGTCACGCACAGATGCTCTATAGCCGTCAGTTTAAAAACCCCGTAGGGCCTCTACGGGATTTTGTTAGATACGGCTATCGTGGGATAACGTTTTTTTCACCCTTAACTTAATGACATTGCCCTCTGGGACTTAATCTTAAACTGACAGCTATGGCAGATCCTCGAGTAACTATGAGCGGGAGAAACATGAACTAGCGCGAAACCTGCATCTGAACCCTGAGTTACATTATAATAATAACATAATAACAACGAAGTATTACTGATTGATAGTAGACTTTTCCTGGATATGGCTAACTTAGTCTAAATTAATTATTTCATTCATCGCATAAATACCACCTATGAAACGCAGCATTAAACAAGGCTATTCTTTTAATATTTACGCACTGCACTTTTTTATTTTTTCAATCATTACGCAATCATCCTTTTGTCAAACCACAGAAAAGAAAGTCTTTCTAAAAATTGAACCCATAGATGGCTATTCGAATTCTGGAACAAAATCCATTTATTCAAAAGGAGGAACTGGGGCAATAGCCGAGGCGATGACACCACGTGTTGAAATAAATGCTGCGGATAACGGGTTTACTATTCGTACAGATTTTCATATGCGTAGGTATGATGATAATTTTAATTTGGTTTGGGAAACCGATTTAAAGAAGAATTTTACACTCCAAAGTCAACCTGGTAATATTACTAGGAACAGCCTGAATAATTCTTACTTCATGGAATACGCAGTATCAGGTGATATTTCGATTAATAAAGTAAATGAAAAAGGACAACTCAGTCAATGTGAAATTAAAGATGGAAAAGGTTCGCCCATTATTTTTGATAATGAGATCTACTTGTTTCAAAACAAAGCTGTAAAAAAAGAGAAAAGATATTCTTATGACATAGCTCAAATTGATTATACGAAGTGTGCAACCAGTTCAAAAGAGATTACATTAAAGACAAATGAATATGAGTACGAAAATTCAAATAAAAAAAACACATACTGGTCAGTACTCCCAGGGCAAATCAACGGACGATCAATACTTTTTAAAAAATATTTCAAAGACATTGAAGGCTCTAAGAAAAAAGAATTAATAATAGAGACGGCTGAAATAGATTCGAAAGCACAAGTTAGTAATTACTTCAAATGGAGCTTCGATGCAAAATTTAGTGAGGAGGACCAAAAGTTCATGATTCCGGCTCTGGCTTTTGATAAGGTTAACAATGAACTTTATATTTTTGGTTATATGTCAGTTAATCGACAGAACTTAAATGGGCTTTACCTTCTAAAATATAATTACGTATCGCATGCTCTGCTTTATTCTAAGGATTACGGTTTTGATGATATATTTAAGAGCACGACCAAAAATACTCATTTCAGTATTCCTAAGTCGGTTGGTACGGTTGTTCCAATTGGCCCCTCAAGCAGTGATTATTATTTGAATACCAAAGATAAACTGCTTACACTCCAAATTATAACTAACTACATTGGTACGGCTACGACTTATTATGAGGTAAAATTTGACGCGAATGGAGACCATGTACAAACTGACGTAGTAGAATATCGTACTTATAATTTTAATTACCCTAACGGATTAAAGTCATTGCCCGTATTCCACGAAACTTTAATGAAAGATACCACTCGGCCAAACTTCGTCAAAGCCAAAGCAACAGCACAGGATTATATTATCAGTAAAAGTGAAAAATCAAAAGCAGAGATATACACCTTTCCGATTAACCGGGACTCATATTCAATCGTGATTTTTTATGATGAGGTGAAGGGTGAATTTAGTGCAGTAAAAATCAAGTAGTTAATGCGGACTTTTAGGCGTTGATGCCATTATTCTAATTAGCGGAAATAAAGAGACATCAATTGAGGATTAGCAGCAAAATGATACTTGTGGTATGCTATCCTGTTAACTAACCCTTAAGCTGATTATGATGCTTTATCGCATACTCATCAATCTTTCGACAAGTCCTTCATACTCATCCGCAGAGGACTCTGATGTTTTTACGTATTCATAAAGTCCTTATACTTTACTTTCAACATTGGCTTAATCGCTCCTAAAACGCCTCTATTGAATACGGATATTTGTTAAGCATATCTGCAATGGCATCTTACCTCCATCATATATGAAAGATAAGGGGAATTTTGCCGCGCAAACGATTTAATAAGAATTTGCAACGTTTGCGAAGAAGATAGGATGGAATATTCATTAATACCTCTATTCATTTGTTATCCGAATATATTCCTGTCCATCAACCGATATATTTTCAGATTTTGAACATGTTTTTGGCGTCTGTGTATGGTTAATTTCTGTTAAAAAATTATTACCTGCCATTTCAAATTGTAAAATTGGATACAGATCAAGCAGATGTTTATACTTGCAAATGATCAACACCATAAACCCAATTTAAGAATGGCAACAGACAAGAATCACATGGTGATAGTTCCGTTGAGAATGGCATTATCACAATCTTTAATCAAATCATTAGTGAAGGTTCACCCAAGCGGTGTTGTACTAAACAATGCATTGTTTAGGTACTGAATGACTTAAATCCTAATCCATTTATTATTACCAACTAAACCAAATACTATGAACAGACTTCTAAAATATTTAGCAATACTTTTACTATTTGTAATGTGGTTGCCACTCCGTTCACTACAAGCCCAAACCGTAACACCCTGGTTAACCACCGGTGACGGAAGTTCTAAATTAGCACAGCAAGCCAACCTGACATTTTCAAGCAATGGAGCGGCCTCTACAACTATCACAGTTAATGCTGGTACAACTTATCAAACCATTGATGGCTTTGGGTACACATTGACAGAAGGCAGTGCCGAAGTTATTACCGGCCTGGCAAGTACACAACAAAGTGACTTGCTGAACGAGCTTTTTAATCCTTCAACCGGAATAGGAATTAATGTGCTTCGTATCAGTATTGGCGCATCTGATTTAAGTTCTTCAAATTACACGTATAATCAGGTTGCAGGCGATGTTAATATGAACAACTTTAGCCTCGCTGGTCCTGATCTAACTTATCTAATACCAATTTTAAAGAAGATCCTGGCTATCAATCCCAACATTAAAATTCTACCAACGCCATGGACAGCACCAACGTGGATGAAAACCAACAATGGATGGATAGGCGGAAGTCTTAATACGACTTACTATGCTGCCTATGCACTTTACTTTGTAAAATACTTGCAGGCTATGCAGGCGCAGGGTATAAATATTTGGGCGATTGCGCCGCAGAATGAACCTGGCAATGCAACCAACGAGCCGAGCATGACTATGACGAAGGAGGAACAGACTAATTTTATCAACAATAACCTGGGCCCATCTATAAGAAACGCAGGCTTCGCTACCAAAATTATTGCCTACGATCACAATTGTGATAATACTGATTTTCCAATTTATGCGGCCAACAATAGTTCTTATGTTGATGGCACTTCATTCCACCTTTATGCAGGTTCAATTTCAGCCATGACAACAGTACATGATGCCACGGGCAAAAATGTATATTTCACGGAACAGTATACTGGTTCAAATGGCAATTTTGCCGGTGACTTTAACTGGCACATGCAAAATATAATGATTGGTTCAACCAGAAACTGGTCTAAGGCTACGCTCGAATGGAACCTTGCCAATAACACGAGCATCGGACCTCACACACCGGGTGGCTGCAACACTTGCCTTGGTGCTATTACTATTAATAACAGTACTTCCTATACCCGCAATGTTGCCTATTACATAATTGCGCAAATGTCAAAGTTTGTAAAGGCAGGCGCAACAAGAATCGCGACTAATAATTTTTCTGGTGGGATTGAAAATGTTGCCTTCAATAATCCGGATGGATCAAAAGTATTGGTTGTACAAAATGTAGGAACTGCAAGCAGTACATTCCAGGTACTTTATGGGAGTGTTTCTTTTAATTACACGTTGGCAGCAGGAGCAGGTGTTACATTTACGTGGTCAGGTACGTCAAATCCAACACCACCAGCAGCACCAGCAAATCTTACGGCAGTAGCGGGTAATGCTCAAATTTCTTTAAGCTGGTCTGCGTCATCAGGCGCAACTTCCTATACAATAAAAAGATCCACAACATCAGGAGGTCCATATACAAATGTTGCCACAGGAATAACAACAACAAGTTATACCAATACAGGATTGACCAACGGCACTACTTATTATTATGTTGTAACTGCAGTTAATTCAGCCGGAGAAAGCTCAAATTCAAATCAGGCAAGCGCTACACCTACAGCAAGCACCAGCTCCATTAATGCATTTGCAACTATTGAAGCTGAGAGCTTTACATCTATGAGTGGCATTCAAACAGAATCTTGCAGTGAAGGTGGATTGAATGTTGGCTGGACTGACTCTAATGATTACATCGCTTTTAATAATGTAAACTTTGGAACAGGCGCTGTTAGTGTTGATGTTAGATTGGCTTCTGCCGCAAGCTTTACAGGAACGGCCCAACTGCGCCTAGGCAGCGCAACAGGTACACTCATTGGAACAGTTTCATTTGGAAACACGGGAGGGTGGCAGACTTGGGTTACAAGAAATGCAGCGATAACTGGTGCAACAGGTGTGCAAAATCTATACATGGTTTTTCAGGGTGGGTCTGGTATTGGAAATGTAAACTGGCTTAAGTTTAATACATCCAGTAATATTAGCGCATTCAATCAGATAGAAGCAGAGAGCTATTCTTCCATGAGTGGAATACAAACAGAATCATGCAGCGAAGGCGGATTAAACGTTGGCTGGGCGGACTCAAATGATTTTATTGCTTTCAATAATATTGATTTTGGAACAGGTGCTGCAAGTGCTAATATAAGAATAGCGTCCGCTGCAAGTTTTACTGGAACCGCACAATTGCGTTTAGGAAGTACGACAGGAACACTCATAGGCACAGTTTCATTTGGTAATACAGGAGGATGGCAAACATGGACTACAAGAACAATAGCCATAACGGGAGCGACTGGCGTTAATAATCTCTTCATGGTATTCCAGGGCGGATCCGGCATTGGAAATATAAACTGGTTGAAGTTTAATACGGCAGGTGCAAGAGCAGCAGCTCCGTCACTTGCAGGAGAATCAAATTTATCGGCTGTAGTATATCCTAATCCGAATTATGGAAAGGGAATAAAAGTAAAAGTTGATGGGGGCAATCCTCAGAAAATTACAGTGATTACCATAATCAATTCGCAAGGCGCTCTGGTTTCTCAAAAGTCAGTAAGTGATCCTACTGAAGAAATTGATATTCATGATAACCTGAATGCAGGATTGTATTTTATGCAAATTAATAGAGGAAACGAAAAGGTAATGAAACGGTTTGTTATCAAATAGTCTACGTAGCAGGTAATCTTTAATTGTTATCCGTTAATAGCTCTATGTGGCTATTAACGGATATTTTTTTTTAGGGTAATGCATAATCAATTAGTAGGAGGCTGGCTAAAGAAAATATCCTTCTGTTCAGTATTTTAAATTGCCTCCCCATCATAGTCACTCGAAGAGGATATGATGCTTTATTACGTACTCATAATCCTTGCACAAGTCTTTATAGTGTACTATTTCAGCATGGCTTTTTTCATCACACTCATAAACATAAAACGCCGCACTTGAATGCGGGTATTTGTAAAATCATCTGTCAATGCCCATTGGCCTCCCCATCATAGTCACTCGCAGAGGACTATGATGTTTTATACGTACTCATCAATCCTTCCACAAGTCCTTATAGTGTACTATTTCAGCATGGCTTTTTTCATCACACTTTCGGTTACAGTGCAAAAGTAAATTTCATTTATTTCTGAGTGAAGGGTATGAAGAGACATTGATTGAGGGTTTGCAGCAAAATAATATCTGTATACTTTTCATACAAGTGGATGGTGCAATTATTTACGACCTCATAGTCCTCTTCGAGTGACTATGAGGGGGGGAGAGCATTTATATCAACTCCCTTAGAAGGGTCAATGCTATTTATAGCATCATTAACGACATCAGTTTTTAAATTTTTACTTTGGTTAATAGGCTCTTTAATTTCCTCTGCCTGATCACGACAACTTTGAAACAATACAGCAAGGCTAAATAAGAGTAGTAGAAGGATTTTGTTTTTCATATTAGGCGTTTAGGTTTTAGTTAGTTTTATTTAGATTCATGTACATTGGTTGATGCCGTGGTCCTGAAAATCCATTTGTTTCTTTTTTTTCAATAACTTTTATTGACGTTTTTCTCTGGATTAATCACATACGCAAAGGTCAATTGGTAAGCAGGTATACCAATTAAAGTTAGAGGAATCGGAAACTCTGAAATGATAACCAAAGGAGTCATAATTGCAGCTCCCACGAGTATTTGTGTTAGTAAGTACTCTCTCTTAATCTTTGCAATTTTTTTTAATTCAATTACCGTTAATTTCTTAGAAAAAGCTTTCTTTATTGTAATCGAACTATCGGAAATTGCCACAATCTTCCCGTCAAGTTTAGCTAATGAATTTGCTGTTTCAGGGTCTCCAACAAAATATTTTACTCTAATAAGATTGCCTTCAGAAAACGTTATCTGTCTATTCTCCTTACCTACTTTCTCGATTACAATTTTATTTTGAGAAAATACAATAACCGTATGCATGAGAAAAAATAATACGATGGGAATACGCTTGAAGCTAAAGAGGCTCATGCGATGGGGAGAGGATTTCAGAGTCATGTGCTTATTGAGCAAATAAAATATTCGCACAAAAGTATCTTTTACGACTATTAAACCAAAGGTAAATTTTTCCGGTATTGACTTTTATTTAAAAATTAACTTTAACTAGGTAATGATTTAGCAGTGTGGGAAAAGTTTCCCAAATCGGAATGAAGGAAATCTATTGGCCTCCCCATCATAGTCACTCGCAGAGGACTGATGTTTTATTACATACTCATCAATCCTTCCACAAGTCTTTATAGTGTACTATTTCAGCATGGCTTTTTTCATCACACTCATAAACATAAAACGCCGCACTTGAATGCGGGTAGTTTGTAAAATCATTTGTCAATGCCCATTTTCCGCTTATTGGGTTATGGTGAATGTAATTGAGTTTTTGTTCAATCATTTTAGGTCATAGCACTTTCTTGCATCAAATGAGAGACGAAACACTTGGTGTTTCTTGCCTCGTGCTTTTTCGCTTTTTTCAACACCATCCTGAAGCGTGGCGAGTATTGAATTCTTACCTGATTTCTTTAACGCATCAACGATGTCATAAGCCATAAATCTTTTGCCTTCCCCAATGAGTTTATCGAGTGATGTTCCAGTATGGGTAGGGTATAGCAGTACATGGAAGTGATTAGGCATGATGACATACCCTAGCACCAGACATCCATCCTGTTTCAGATGATTAAACCACCTATAAACGGAATTATATGTTTTAGTTTCTTCAAATAAGGGCAGCCATTTGTAGCAGGTTACGGTGCAAAAGTAAATTTCATTTATTTCTAAGTGAAGGGTATGAAGAGACATTGATTGAGGGTTTGCGGCAAAATAATATCTGTATACTTTTCATACAAGTGGATGGTGCAATTATTTACGACCTCATAGTCCTCTTCGAGTGACTATGAGGGGGGAATAAACAAAAAAAAATCTTGGTGCCTATTCAAATAGACACTAAGATTCATTTCTTTAATAAACTATATTCTACTGCTTAAAAATTTTATGCGTACTCCTTGCAGTTGAATGAGAGAGATGAATTATATACATACCCTTAGGTAAATTGGAAAGATCAAAAGTATGTTCTGCACCTGAAATTTTTTCAGTTAATATTGACACTCCGTGTGCGTTGTATAATGCTATTACGCTGCCGTTCTGCCAATAATCGCCTACTTGAATTGTAACTGTATTAGAGGCAGGGTTAGGATATGTAGTTACTGATTTTTCTATGCTGGCAGTTTCATTGCGTAGGGCAGAGACAGCAGTTCCATACACTTCCAGTTCAAAAATTGAATAGCCCCACGCTGTACCTCTCGCTGTTCCATTAATTCTAACGTAACGTCCGGACCCACTTAGGCCGGTTTGATCATTTACTAAGCTTGTATTTCCGGTTACCGATTTTAAGGTAGTCCACGATGTAGCGTTAGCAGAGATTTGGACTTGGTAGGCTGATGCATAGGCCGCTTCCCATGTAATTTTAACTCTAGTAACATTATACGTAGCGCCAAGGTCTACATAAATCCATTGTGGATCTACGCCTTCAGCACTTGCCCAACGAGATGATGTTGAGCCATCAACGGCTTTACTTCCTTCAAATCCCGCACCTTCAATAGAAGAAGTAGTGGCGGGCTTGTTAAGGGCTAAGTTTGCTGTAGAAGTACCAACAGTAACATTTAATGTTCTTGCTGCACTAGATCCACATGTATTATTGGCCGTAACAGAGATTGTTCCGCTAGCGCTTCCAGCAGTAGTAGTAATAGAATTGGTTGTTGAAGACCCGCTCCAGCCTGTAGGAAGTGTCCACGTATAGGAAGTAGCACCACTTACTGTGGCAACAGAATAGGTTTGGCTAGAGCCTGCAGTAACATTGGTATTGCCTGTTATTGCTCCTGGTTGAGCAGTAACGGTGCATGCTGTTGTGCCATACACTTCCAATTCAAAAATTGAATAACCCCAGGCTGTTGCCCGTGTTGTTCCGTAGATTCTCACATAACGTCCGGAACCACTTAAGCCAGTTTGGTCGTTAACCAATGTTGTATTACCAGTTACGGTGCGAATGGTCGTCCAGGTGGAAGCATTGGTAGAAACTTGTATTTGATAGGCAGACGCGTAGGCTGCTTCCCATGTAATTTTAACTCTAGTAACATTATACGTAGCACCAAGATCTACATAAATCCATTGTGGGTCGCTGTAAGCACTTGCCCATCTTGTTGATGCATTACCATCAACGGCATTTGAGGCAACTAGACTTGCTGTCTCCAATGAAGATGCCGTAGCGGGTTTGTTTAATGCCAGATTATTCGAAGGTGTTCCTGTTGTTGTTGCACTCGATATGTTTGAGTATGTAGAAGCCCCAGTCACTAGGTTTTCTGATCTAACACGGTAAAAATAAGTAGTGGATGCCGTTAATCCAGTATTGGCGTAAGAAGTTATATTGGCATTTGTTGTAGTTACCAATACCCAACTGTTGGTTCCGGTAGGAGAGCGTTCTATCCTAAAAAGGTTTTCATTGTTTGCGTTATCTGCCCAGGTTAAATTGATCTGACTATTTGAAACTGCACTTGCAGTCAAATTACTTGGCGCTACAGGAACTGTCCCGGCGTTCCCCGGAAAGTCATCAGCAGGATTTAGCATTTTATCTTTTATCCAAACGCCAGCAGGTTTTAAGTTAGCATCCGTCCATGGTCCATTCGGGCATGCACCTGATTTCCATACGGCACCTGATCGCGAGTCGTCTGAATAATTCCAATTTGCCCAACTAATTTTTTTTGTAAGCATTAGATCAATATACTTCTGCGACATGGTGAAGTTATTCGTCCCATCGCCAGATGCAGTCTGTGTTCCAAATTCAGTTACGAAAATTGGAAGTTTGTCTGATGCATAATCGAGCTCGTTTAAATATTCATCGTCATGCGATGCAGCATAAAAGTGAAAAGTATACATGAAGTTAGTGGCGGTAATAGGATTGTCCAATATGTCTTGTGTACTGCCACCATCAGATATTCCCAAAGATGCCCAGGCATGCGTTCCGCATAATATAATTGCATCAGAATCAATAGCCCGGATAACCGGAATAATTTTATCAGCATAATTTTTAATGCTAGCCCAGCTCACTTCGTTCGGTTCATTAGCAATGTCATAGATAATATTTACTTTATCTTTATGTCTTGTGGCTATATTGGTGAAGAATGTTTTAGCTCTTTCGAGATTATAATTAGGATCACCCGGAGATAGCTGATGCCAGTCGACAACGACATACATACCTCGTGCTGTTGCTTTTTCAATCAGGTTATGAACCCGTGTTGTGAAGCCTGCCGGATCGGTTTCATAACCATCTTCTTGTACATACATCGCGATACGCAGAAGGTCACTTCCCCAATCATTGGCAAGAACATCTAATGAAGCATCAGTTAAGCAGCTTTCATACCATTGGATACCATGGGAACTCATTCCCCGAAGTTGAATTGGATTGCCGTATTGATTGCAAAGTTTTGTATCACATACTTTTAACTGTCCATTTTTTTGTACTGGCGTTTGGGCGTTGAGTAAACAACAGATAAGTGTGAAGCCTAGTATGAAGCTCCATAAGCGAAATGGTAATTTTTTTGTAAGGGAATGTATCATACTTATGTTAGAGTTGAATTAGAGTTATTTTTTCAAGATAGGTCAAATTTAAACGTGTTGGCGTAAACACCTTATTTCTACCTCGTAGATTTTAGCGAAAATAGAATAAGGAATTGAAATAAAGCATAACATTATTACTTAACTATATCCATATACACGAAGATATTCTGGCACTTACCTACGTTGCGGCTCACTTTTGCTATCCTTATTTTGTTCTATTTATCACTTTCTCCACAGGCGCCACCTATATCGATATTGTTTTGTATGTGCCATTGATAGACTCGGTTTAAGTTTATAGTTTAGGAATAACCTTTTGTTAGGTGCAGATAGTCTTGCAAGGACAAACGAGTTCGCATACATAAACGATAGTCAGAACCTAGATAGCGAGAGATGAAATCATTTGCATTAATATTTATTGTGGTTGTCGCGTCATCCTGTGGCACAGGGGATCATTACTTTAAAAAGTCGCTTTCAAAGGCTGACAAAACCTACTTCAAAGCCAATGGCACAACTGATTAAGAATTTTTCTGGAAAATCAAATTGGTATAAACAATATTGGACAGGAAAGCTTTTGGTAAGACCTTCTGAGAAGCATTTTGATATTAAACAAATTGGAGAATGGCGACAGACCTCCAAAGACGGGCAAGAACTTTATACAATTACGAATTTTGATGAGTCTGGGGATGTCATGGACGAAAGGATTCTAGGATATGAAGGAATGCCACCTGTGGGTGAGACTCATTGTAAAAGGGATACTGTTAATGGCCAAATCCGTGAAATATGTGAGTACACTAACAGATACTATAACGGACAACTTCAAGAGCGGGGAATAAAACTAATCATCAATGATCAAGCGAAAAAAGAAGGGAGATGGGAGTATTATTCTGAGACAGGAATTATACAAATTGTAGTGGAGTATAAGAATGGTAAACCTGTTAGTGAAGTTGTTAGCCGGTAATAAAATATTTGCTCACACGCCATTGACCATCGACCCATCCTCCTCCCAAAAAAAATCTAACACCGCTTTACTACAAGCCTTCTTTGTTTTTAAAATACAAATATTTATTAAGCCGTATGAAAACCTTCTATCCATTTTTTGCTCTTTACTATTAATCCTACTTTGTCAAGTTACAAAAAGTGTAATAAGGTTAAATATTTATTGCCGTAGAAGGAGATGCTTTTGATCGGGCATTCTTACCGATTCTAATCAGTAAAGTCATTTAAACAGTAATTTGACAAAGTTAGGATTAATAACTTGGCGTTTATTGAATAAACATTGGTTCGAGACATTTATTATTTTATCGCTTAGCCTTTGGTCCCATGTAGAACGTAATAGTTCCGCCGCCCATTATCTGATCATGGGTTAGGAAGAGTTTGTTAAGCGCTTGCCCGTTTACTTCTACCTTTTGTACATAAATGTTTTTATCACCCTGATTCCTAACATCAATATTTAATGTCTTTCCATTTTCAAGATTGATAGTTGCACTTTCAATGGCAGGACTGCCAAGGGCATATTCATTTGAGCCAGGCGCTACCGGATAAAATCCTAAGGTAGAGAATATATACCATGCGCTCATTTGTCCGCAGTCATCATTTCCACCGAGGCCATCGGGTGTTGGTTGATATTGCTTTTTAAGAATCATGCGTACGCGTTCTTGCGTTTTCCAGGGTTGGTTCGTCCAGTTGTATAGGTAAGCTACATGGTGAGCGGGTTCATTTCCGTGTACGTAGTTGCCAATAATACCTTCGCGAGTTATGTCTTCTGTTTCTGCAAAATATTTATCTGGTAAGTACATGGTGAACAACGAATCTAAATGCATAACGAATTTTTTTGTTCCGCCCATTATCTTAATCATCTCGTTAGGATCATGGGGCACATACAAACTATAATTCCATGCATTACCTTCAATAAATCCTTGTCCATGGGTGCTTAGCACATCAAAGTTTTTTCTGAATGTACGATCCGCTTTTTTTGGTCGTGTAAAGCCAATGGCAGGATCATAGACATTTTTCCAATACTGTGAGCGCTTCATAAATTCAGCAGACACATCAGGCCGGTTAAGCTTCTTGGCCATCTGCGCAATGCACCAGTCATCATAAGCATACTCCAATGTCATCGATACAGACGATGAACTTTTCTCATCAGGTACATACCCTAACGTAAGGTAATCGCTCATGGCCCCATAATATGTCACATTAGCTGTAGCAATACATGCATCGAGCGCATGCTCAACATCAAAGTCTGCATTGCCTTTGATTACAGCATCAGCAATTACAGATACGCTATGATAACCTATCATACACCAGTTTTCATTTGCATAATGCGACCATACCGGAAGCATGTGATGTACGCTCTGATCATAATGCGCCATCATAGACTGAATCATATGTTGATTTCGTTTTGGCTGAAGAATGTTAAAGAGTGGATGCAATGCCCTGTAAGTATCCCATAAGGAAAATGTAGTATAATTAGTAAATCCTTTTGCTTGATGATTGTTTTGATCAAGACCTCTAAAGTTATTATCGGTATCCATGTAAAGAGTAGGCCCCAGAAAGGCATGGTACATGGCCGTATAAAAGTTTATTTTATCGCCTGGTGCAAGCGTTGTTACTTTTACTTTTCCTAGTTCTTTGTTCCACAGCTTTTGTCCATCTTCTTTTACGCGATCGAAATTCCAGTGTGGAATTTCATTGTGCATGTTCTCAAGCGCACCCGCAGTGCTCACAGCCGAAAGCGCAACTTTAATTTTGATCTTTTCTCCCTCGGCGGTTTTAAAATTGAAGTAGAATTTTAGTTGCCTTCCGGCAGCCTCAGGAAAATTGTTTCGCTGATCAAATTTTCTCCAGAAGCCTTTATAAACTTGCGGCGTGGAGACATCCTCATTTCCATATTGCACAAAAGGTTTCGAGAAACTCATAGCAAAGTATTCCGTACGCGTTCTCGCCCAACCGGTGGTTTGACGATATCCTGTTATGAGGGTGTCATTTTCTATCCTAACAAATGTCCATACATTTTTTTCAGGATAATTATAAAGACCTGCTGCTAGGTCAAAAATTATATGCGCATTGTCTGATGCAGGAAAGGTGTACTGATGAAAACCGACACGTGCACTCGTGGTCAGCTCTGCAATAATATTATGATCTTCGAGTTTTACCTTGTAATAATTTGGTTTTGCCACTTCATTTTTATGAGAGAAAACAGATCGATAGCCGCGCTCTGGATGATCTTCGGTTCCCGCATTAAGTTGCAGTTTGCCAACGGTGGGCATAATTAAGAAATCGCCTAGATCTGAATGGCCAGTGCCACTGAAATGGGTGTGACTAAAACCAGTAATTGTAGCATCATCATATTGATAACCCGCACAGTACTTGTATACATCTCCATTGTATTTACCATTGTGCTCATACAATAGCGTATCTGTCTCCGGACTTAACTGTACCATACCAAAAGGTACCGTTGCACCTGGATAGGTATGTCCCATCTTGTGCGTGCCAATCATAGGGTCCACATGCTTAACAAGATCAGCATCCTGAGAAAATGATAAAAAGGAAATGGAAAGTAGGAGTAACGTTAAAAATTTCTTCACGAGCTGATGTTTTTTAATGCGGCGCTAAAATAGATAATCTCTGCATTTAGAAAACATTTGAACGATAACTTCTTAAGAATACTGCCTATTTACTTAGGGATCTGGATAGAATGTGTTTGATATGGGCGTGATCAAACTTATAGCTACTGGCTGCTAGCTGTGAGCTGCTAGCTCGATTTTTTAAAGTTTTATGCAGGTTGCTCACATGTCGGGCTCATGTTAAAGATTTGTATTCTTGACCAGGTGGCATATCGAATAAGTAAAAGCTACAGATGATAATCATCATTTGAAAGCGCAATCCCTCTAGAGAAATAGCTTGTAATATTGGAAGTTGAGCCAATGCAGTTCATAAAGCATTATTAAACTGGTTAGTGATCCAGTAAAACAGACACCGTTCCTAAAATATCATGAGACGAAATTCTTTTTTTATATCATAGTTAGTAAAAATGACTCTTAATCATAATCAACTATCATTTTTTTTTTCCAGGTAGAGCGGTTCGTTTCCTCCCCGCTCCCCTACAGACCCGGA
>CAXSCR010000035.1:0-49782 GCA_964235605.1 uncultured Cyclobacteriaceae bacterium
ATTAACTATTAACTATTAACTATTAACTATTAACTATTAACTATTAACTATTAACCATTAACCATTAACCATTAACCATTAACCATTAACCATTAACCATTAACCATCTATTTCATCATAAACCACCTAGCCATTACCTTATAGCTAACCTTTGTGCCGTGCATTAAAATACCAACACGATAAATTCTTCCTGCCACCCATGTGGTTAATAAGAAACCGGCAATAAGTAAGATCATTGAGAGTGCGAGTTCCCACGCAGGTACGCCAAATGCTATCCGACCGATCATGGCAATGGGTGAAGTGAAAGGTATGATTGACAACCAAAAACTTACCGGGCCATGTGGGTTCTTTAGAATAAACATGAAGAGACTCATGTAGGATATCAGCAAAGGTATGGTGATGGGAAACATAAATTGTTGTGCTTCTGCTGGACTGTCAACCGAGGAACCCACGGCTGCAAATAGGGCGCCATAGAGTAGATAGCCACCTACAAAATAAAACAGAAAGGTTAAGAAGATGCTAGTTAGCGGAAGCGCCAGGAATTCATTTATGTTTTTGGTAACTTCTGAACTCATAGCAGCCTGCTGTGCTGCAGCATCACTCGATATCTGTTGTAGTGCTTGTTGCTGTGGTGGATCAATTCCAAAATAACCAAATACGCCAAATGTTAAGGTACTTATTAGAATGATCCAGATTAAAAATTGAAGTAGTCCAACAGAAGCTAGTCCTATGATCTTGCCCATCATGAGTTGGAAAGGTCTAACAGAGGAAACAATAACTTCCACCACTTTACTCATTTTTTCTTCTATGATGCCTTGCATTATCTGTGCACCATAAATGAATATAAACATGTACATTAAAATCCCACAAGTCATACCAATGCTAGACATGACAATTGAATTGCTTGATTTCTCTTGTCCGCCTTCAGAAACCTTCACTGTTTTAATATGAACGTTTGTTGTTAGGCTATCAAGGAGTTTCTTATCGATTTTTAACTTTAGCATTTTCAGATCTTTGATCTGTCCTTCAAATAGTGACTCTATGTTATTGACGTCATCAATGCTTGGATTGATCTTTGTATAGAGCGTAATACCTTCTGGTTTGGATAATTGAAATGTAGGTATGTATAACAAACCATAGCTCTCGCTTTGCATGTAAATTTTTTTTGCATCTTCTAACGATCCAGAAATGCTTATGAAGCTATAGCGGCTTGTGTCCGGTTTAAATGTTGCACTTTCATCAACATAGAGAATAACTTCTTTTTTTGCATGCTTATCTTGCTCTTTGGATACGTATACCAATAAGCCAATAATTGCTGGAAAAATAAGTGGTATTAAAATAGTGGCAATCAAAAAAGATTTTTTTAATACCCTATTCAAAAATTCGCGCTGTATGATTAACCAGACCTTATTCATGACTTCCTCCTTTCACTAGGTTTATAAAGATCTCACTCATTGTTGGTATTTTTTCTACAAAGCTGTGTACTTCTGTAATTTCAGTAAGGCTACGAATCAATTGATTAGGGCTTAATCCACTAGGTATCTTTATAGTGGATTGAAAATAAGAGCCATCATTTATTCTTAGTTGTTTGATTAGTTCATAGTCGGTAGAAGGGAGAGAAAAATTTCCTTTATGTTCAACGATAAAAGTATTTGCTTTATAAGCATCTTTTACTTCCTTTTTAGAACCGTCTAATATCTTTTTGGATTTGTTTATAAGCGCAATATAGTCGCAAAGATCTTCAACGGTTTCCATACGATGGGTAGAAAAGATGATGGTGCAACCCTTTTCTTTCAGCTCCAAAATTTCACTTGTAATGAGTTGTGCATTAACAGGATCGAATCCGGAGAATGGCTCATCCAAAATAATTAATTTCGGTTCATGCATCACCGTGCTGATGAACTGTACTTTTTGAGCCATACCCTTGCTTAGATCCTCAACCTTTTTATTCCACCAATCCTTAATCTGGAATTTGGTAACCCAAGCTTTACTTTTTTCAGTGGCTTCTTTTCGGCTTAACCCTTTTAGCTGGGCTAGGTATATGAGTTGTTCGCCTACTTTTAGCTTTTTGTAAAGACCTCTTTCTTCAGGTAAATACCCAATTGTACCAATGTGTTTTTGCTGCAGCTTTTCGCCAAAAAGGGTGATATGACCACTATCGGCCTCAATGATTTGATTAATAATTCGAATGAGGGTTGTCTTACCAGCGCCATTTGGCCCTAACAATCCAAAAATACATTTCTCCGGTATATTGATTGATACCTGGTCTAATGCCAGGTGATTGGAATAGCGTTTTGTTACGCCATCTATAAGTAATGCTTCCACAATTCTTTTGTCAGATTAGTGGCAAAAGATAAGGAGTAATTACAGAAAGTATTTTAAAAACGAGATTTTACTAACTATTACTGCTGTTTAAAGATTATGCTACCCATGGAGACATCTAAATCGAAGGTGAGTGTGTTTTTCGAATTTTTTGTATACGCTGCATTTGCAAATGTATTCTCCCCAACCTTTTTTATGTAAGCAGGCATCTTTACACTACACAACCAAGAATCGTGAATCTTAATTAGAATAGGCGTGGCCTTATTAGGAAGAATAATGATCAAGTTACCTGCACCAACGCTGCCCTTTATCTGATTACTTATAAGTGGTTTATTGCTAAAATCTAAGGTCATATCGCCAAAGCCTACATCAGCAACCATATATCGTGCACGAGAAAGATTAAGACTTTTTACATTAACGGATCCTAAATCGACTTTCACATAAAATGTATCCATATCTACTTGGTTCTCAAGACTGGAGTAGCCAACATTTACATCGGCACTGCCTGTATTGATTTTCAATTTTTTGATCGCTAACCCGGAAAGGTCTACGTTAGCATTTCCAATGCCATAGGTAAGTTCCAATGAATATGGCTTGTCATCTGTAAGATACATTTTCCAAATATGATCTGATGTAGCGGCTTCTGATCCAAAGAATTTGGTCGAAATAGCATGGCTCATGCCTTGGCTTCTGTTTTCTTCTAATCGTAAAAGAACATCGCAGGTTTTACCGTTTACTTCTTTCTTGAAATTATGTGAGTATGCGCTTTCATCCTGATTGGAAAAAACATTGAGAATATCGCCATCCTGACTGGGTTTTATGAAACAATTGCCACTATTCGCCTTAAGGCAAAGCTTAATATTCTCACAGTCTGGGGAATCTTCTACCGTAAACTGCTTTTTGATTTGGCCTATGGCCATCCCCGCAATTGTCAATCCCAATACCGTAAACCAAAACTTCGTTTGCATGGTGATTGATACGATGGTAATAGCAACTAGGTTGCAAATTGTATGATTACCGTTGAAATGAAAGAATTTACCCGTATAACTTAATTATAGGGTTTTATGCAAATGGGTTTAAATAATCTCTTTAATGGCAGTTTCAGAAGAATTCCTTCATTCGTTCGAAAAATCCTTTTTCGCTCGCGTCAGGATTAGGTTCGAAATTTGGTGATTCACGGAGACTTTCTAGTTTAATGCGTTCTTCAGGAGTAATTTTCTTTGGCGTCCAAACATTAATATAAATGAGTTGATCGCCGGTTTCGTATCCGTTGACGTCACGGATGCCCTTTCCTCTTAAACGAAGCACTTTACCACTTTGTGTGCCTGGTTCAATTTTTACCTTAACCTTACCTCCAACCGAGGGAACTTCAACATTGGTTCCTAGCGTTGCATCAATAAAATTCAAGTATAGATCATATACCAAGTTATTTCCATCGCGTTTCAAATAACGGTCTTCCTGTTCTTCGATAAGGATTAACAAATCACCTGGAACCCCGCCTCCTGGTGCATCATTTCCTTTGCTGCTCATTGAAAGCTGCATGCCATCGCCTACACCGGCAGGAATTTTTACGCTAATAACTTCTTCTTTTGAAACTAATCCAGAGTTATCAACACCTGGAGGTCGTTTCTCTATAATTTGACCGGAACCATCGCAAGCTGAACAAGTAGTTGCTGAAACCATTTGCCCAAGCATGGTATTTACTACACGTTTAATTTGGCCAGAACCTTGACAAGTTGTGCAGGTTTTGAAAGTAACGCCTTCTGCTCTTACTAGACGATGAACTTTTATCTTTTTTTCAACGCCATTGGCAACCTCTTCAAGCGTAAGTTTTAGTTTGATGCGCAAATTGGATCCTTTGCGTTGGCGCTTTCCACCGCGTGAGCTACCACCACCGCCAAAGAAACTTTCAAATGGACTACCACCACCAAAGACATCACCAAACTGGTTAAAGATATCTTCCATGTTCATGTGATGGCCGCCATTGCCAGGGCCTGAGTGACCGAAACGGTCATAACGTGCCCTTTTATCGACATTGCTTAGTATTTCATAAGCTTCAGCTGCTTCTTTAAATTTTTCTTCAGCAGCTTTATCACCCTGGTTTTTGTCGGGGTGAAATTGAATGGCAACTTTTCTGTATGCTTTCTTTATTTCTTCGGCTGTAGCAGTTTTACTGGTGCCCAATATTTCGTAGTAATCTCTCTTCGTGCTCATCTATATAAGAATGTTCAAGGGTTGCTAAGTTGTACTACTAATTACCGATTACAACTTTTGCAAAACGAATTACTTTATCATTTAACAAATATCCTTTCTCCACTACATCAACAATTTTACCCTTTAGCTTTCCATCTGCAGGAATTTGTGTAATTGCTTCATGAAGGTCTGCATTGAATTCAGACCCAGCACCCAACTCCATAGGCTTTACCCCGGATTGTTCAAGTACTTTTTTAAACTTATTGAAGATAAGGGTATAGCCTTCAATGTCTTTATTGCTTCTATCTTGTATTGATTTGTCTGCACGTTCAAAATCATCGAGAACGGGTAACAGCGCCTTTATTACTTGTTCGTTAGCCGTCTGCGCCATCTCCATTTTTTCTTTGGCAGTTCTTCGTCTAAAGTTTTCAAACTCAGAATAGAGTCTAATGTACTTATCTTTGGCGGCGGCTAACTCGGCTTCGGCTACTAATAAATCATGGTTTGGATTAACTTCACCCGTTTCCGGCAAGGCTTCCTCAGTGACACTATCAACACTGGTGTTCTCTACAACAGCTTCCTTTTCTGATTCGTTTTCTATCGGGATATTCTTTTCCATAGCATAAAAAAATAACTGCAAATTTATGAAGTGCTGTTGTCAATAATGTTGCCAAAGGGTTTTTGTGCCAAAGTGGCATTTGTATTGTGGTAAAGTTAATTCTAACACAGTATACCACTACAGAATAGATTCACTAGTGCAAACTCCTCCAAATAAGATCCTTCAATTCTGTAATACCTTGATTGGCGAGAGAAGAAATAAAAACGCATTCAATATTTTCAGGTAACTCTTTTTTGATTTCACGTTTTAACTCTTCATCAAGTAAGTCTGATTTTGTTATAGCAAGCAGTCTTTTTTTATCCAATAACTCTGGATTATACTTTCTGAGTTCGTTAAGGAGTATATCAAATTCTTTCTTAATGTCTGCAGCATCTGCAGGTATCATGAATAATAATAGAGAATTGCGCTCGATGTGTTTTAAGAAGCGAATACCCAAACCTCTACCTTCTGCAGCCCCTTCTATAATTCCGGGGATGTCAGCCATTACAAATGACTTGTCATCCCGATAGGCAACAACCCCTAAGTTAGGTGTGAGTGTAGTAAATATATAATCTGCAATTTTAGGTTTAGCGGCAGAAACAACGGAAAGGAGAGTGGATTTTCCAGCATTTGGAAAACCTACAAGACCTACGTCTGCTAATATTTTTAATTCTAGAATTACCCACTCTTCTATACCGGGCTCGCCGGGTTGTGCATATTGTGGGGCCTGTTTGGTTGCTGTTGCAAAGTGTGAGTTCCCTTTACCGCCTCGACCGCCACGTGTTAAAATTATTTCTTGTCCGTGATCTGTAATCTCACAGATAACTTCACCGGTTTCTGCTCTTTTTGCTATGGTTCCTAGTGGTACGTCAAGAATTTCATCTTTACCGTCAGCACCTGTACAATTTTGGCTTTCACCTGGGTTCCCACTTGTGGCAACTATATGTTTACGGAATTTCAAATGCAGTAACGTCCACATTTGATTATTACCTCTTAAAATAACATGGCCACCTTGTCCACCATCGCCGCCATCAGGGCCACCCTTTTCCATGTGTTTCTCACGATGAAAATGAAGACAACCTGCACCTCCGCTACCGGAACGTGAGTTGAGTTTTACATAATCTATAAAATTTGGAGAAGACAAAGGAGATTTATTTAATACGGTTAGTAACTCATTTTAAACACAAGTTGTTGGCTAGAAGCTACTAGTTGTTAGCGCAATATTATAACAACAAACTTTTATCAATTTCCCGGCACACGTTAGTAAATACATCAGCTTCTTTACCAACCCCAATAACTGAAGCATATTTGCCAAGTTTTTTATAGTAGTCACCTACTGCAATAGTTTCTGATTTGTAAACAGCGATGCGGTTTACAATTACTTCAGGTTTAGCATCATCAGGCCGATTTTCTTTTATCGCTCTATTTGCTAAACGAAGTTTTAACTCATCTTCAGGAACCACTAATTCAATTAAAACTTTTATCGGTGCGCCTTTCGATGTAAGCAGCGTATCAAGTGCCTCGGCCTGTGGCGTTGTTCTTGGGAATCCGTCAAATATGATTCCGGTGATGTTACCACTATTTTTAATTTTATCATCAACCATATCTATAACTAGTTGGTCAGGAACGAGATTTCCTTTGCTCATATAATCCTGAGCAAGTTTTCCCAAAGGCGTACCTTCTTTAAGGTGTTTCCTAAAGAGATCTCCTGTAGAAATGTGAGTCAATGCGTATTTTTCGATGATTTTAGCACTCTGAGTTCCTTTACCTGCTCCTGGTGGGCCAAAGAGAATGAGATTAATCATTATGAAATTGTTATAGGGTTATAAAAAATCGAGCGCGAAGATAGTAAATGAATATGGGATTGCAATTCTGCAAAAAAGGACGATTATTGCTCCATACTTTAATGATTAGTAGTTAACGCAAGGTGTTAATTGGTACTTCTTTGAAAATTTCTTTACAATTTCTGCCTAGACCATCGTAATCCATTCCGTAACCAAGAACAAACTCGTCCTCAATTTCAAAACCTACGTATTTTACGTCTACGTTTTTTTCTCTTGCTATTTTCTTACGAAGCAAAGTGACGACTTCAACAGACTTTACTCCTAATCCCTTCAGTTCATCAATTATAATCTGTAGGGTAAGGCCGGTGTCAACGATGTCTTCGACTAGTATGATGTGTTGATTAAAAAGGCTTTGTTCAAGGCCAATTAGTGTTTTTAACTGACCTGTGCTTTGAAGGCCAGAATAAGAAGCAACTTTTACAAAAGAAACTAGACAGGGTAAATCTACTTCTTTTATAAGGTCAGACGCGAACATAAATGCACCGTTTAGTACGGGTAGAAAAACGGGAGTTTTATCCTTATAATCTGCGTTAATGCGAACGGCAAGGTCTTTTATCTTCTGCTGAACTTTAGCTTCATCAATAAAACTGTCAAACTCTAGATCTTTAATTTTCATTTTAGGCCAACTATTGAGTCGCAAAAATAATCAGAATTTAGTAATTCAATTTTTTTACTTTTCAAATCTATAATGGCCAACTATTTTATACCCAAATAAGCTGTCCGAAATCTCTTGACCATTTCCAATATTGTGAACTACCATATACCTTAGCTGGTCGGTTGAAGTCTTGTTAATTATAATTCCTATATGAAGTACACCATTTCCTAAAATCCCATGTCACTATATCACCTGGCGCGTAATCGGAAGTTTATTTGATTTTAGTAAGCTATTACCATATCGCTGGAAGAATGTCATGAGATTAGGAACTCTGCGGTGATCTATATTACCTGTCTGTTTTATTGGGATTTATTGGGATTCCATTTATTGGGATACTTGTTGAAGTTGTTTTTCATGTCTTCATGGATTTCTCGTTGAAGATCGATGCCTAGTTTTCGGTATGCGCGTATAATCACATCAGTACAAACACCTTTGTCTGGAGGGACATCTCCATTTGGATAAGAAATGCTAAAGTAGGTAGGGTCATAAGTGACGCGTTGTTTAATAAGCTAATGGCGGCATTAGATAACTTGTTAGCAAAACTGGTTTGAGCAAGCGATCGCGCACTTAAGAAAAACAAAAAAACTATTATTGTAAGTATTTTTCGCATCGCTTCATCTAAAATGATTAAAGATCTTTCATGAGATATCCGTACAAATCAATCATACTTTTAATGTCTTGCTTATGCACTTTTTCTGCTGGTGTGTGTGCATTTTGTTCAGGTGCACCCACAAAGCACCAATCGAAAGGATAAGGCGCTAACTGCAATTCGCGACCATCACTTGAACCGGACCCTTCTACCTCTAGTTGAAAATCTGTATTGTGTTTTTTAGCGATCTCAATTATTTTATTAACGAAACTTTTTCGTGGCAAATTTCTATCACGCAATGAAATAGCAACGCCTTTTCCTGGCTCAACACCATCTGATACCCAGGTGATGTCAGAAATGAGTGCTTGCCTAACGTTCCATTTTTCATAAATAAATTTGGCTAAATAAGGAACAGAACCGCCACCATGCTCTTCCCAACAGCTGAATACAATAACTCCATCTTTTAATTTCTCTGCCACGATCAATGCACTATAAACTCCAAGTCTGTTATCTAAATACGGAGACTGGATGTAGCTTTTGCTATCGATGAAATCAATTTTGTAGGTAAGCTCTGTGCCCCTTTCAATTTGTCGACCAAATTTATAGAAGGCATGGTTGTCATTATCATATTCTAATTCACATTCTATTTCACCAAGACTATCTTCACCAACCAATTTTGTACCCATGCTTGCATCTGGGCTGCCTATTGGAAGTAACTGATTGAAGTAGCGCACCGTAAAACCGATGGAATCTATGTGTGCAAAGATTGCGGTACGGGGCTTACCAAATTTTAATATAAGACAATCTTGAAAATCTTCGCCATGATAAATTTCTGGTTGCACTTTCCAGGTTTTCATTGCTTTAGTGATATACGTAAGAAGAAATTCCTTCATTCGTATTTCATTTCCTGATGGTGCATGTACTTGGCAGAGTTGTTTCAGTAGTTTCATTGACCTGATTGTGAATTCGCCGTAAATATAGTTACTATTACTAGAGCGGTGTGGTTGATATACTTTAGACTTTTGGTTTAAATTTGGAAGGCGGCATATAAAGTATCGCCTCCAATAATTTATAGGTGGAGATCAGCATGTGCTGAATATTAACACGTATGGGAGAAACAATTTTAAAAATTATATCTGTTTATTTTTCTTGCATGCTTAAGTTTATCCTTGGGCCCTTGGGGGGATATGCTGCAGGCCTGCATATTATAACAACGATACTGACAACCATTGCCGGTATGATGACCATCGTATTGTTTTTTACGTTGTCTGGTACGTGGCTGCGTCAAAATGTATTGTCACGTTTTTTTAAATCAAAAAATCCGTCTAAGGCTAGAAACAGAAAGTTTATTGTGTTCTGGAGAAAGTATGGACTTGTAGGAGTGGCTACATTAACACCTATCATATTTACACCCATTGGCGGAACAATTCTAGCTATCACCTCAGGTAGCCCGAAGGATAAAATTATAACCTACATGTTAATTAGTGCAGTTTTTTGGGCAGTTATATTCAGTGGGTTAATTTATTTCTTTGGCAATGAGGTATTGCCTGAATGGATGAAGCCATAAGGAGGGTGCATTGTACAGCGCCATCGTTCATCATAGTTGGGAGAATATGAATGTAAATTTGAGAGTGAAATTAGTAATTGGAAATTTTAATTTTTGTTATAATTAAATTACATGACTTCATATTTGGTATACGTTTGTTAACATTAGTTCTAAATCTGTCGACCTAGTCTTGGAGCTCAGGTCGTATTATTATCAGATTACGTTATATTATTATCAGGTAAGATTTCAATATCACGTATTAAAACCTTTTTAGCGATACGTTGTGCAGTGGGTGTAGCTGCTAAACCGCCGAGTGCTGTTTCTTTATAGCGTGTTTCCATGCTTGCACCAATTTCTCCCAACGCCTCTATGACCTCATCAACAGGAATAACACTACTTACATCTGCCAGTGCAATTTGTGCTGAGCTGTTGGCAATTGCAGCAGCACTCGCATTACGTACTACACAGGGTATTTCTACCAGGCCCGCCACCGGGTCACAAACTAATCCAAGCATACATTGAATGGTAATAGCCACGGCGTTGAATAGCTGATCGATTGATCCGTTTAAACAAAAAACAATAGCACCTGAAGCCATTGCCGCAGCGCTGCCTGTTTCTGCCTGACAACCACCTACTGCGCCAGAAACCGAAGCCCGTTGCTCTATGAGTAAAGCAATGCCGGCACATACTAGCAGTGCCTCAATAATTTTTTCATCTGCGATGTTATGAATCTCTTGCAACGTGTATAATACGCCCGGCATAATACCTGATGCACCTGCCGTAGGTGCGGCCACAACCCTACCCATGCAACTGTTAACTTCTTTTGCTGCAAGTGCACGTGCAATAAGATTTTGAAATTCTTTTGACAGCACGGCTTGATGGTGTCGGTAAACTTTTTTTGCACCATTGTTAATCATGCCCGATCGCGAAGTCATATCTTCCTCAAGACCCGTATGAACTGCTTCTTTCATTACCTTCCAGGCTAAAGCAAGACCATCGAATATCTCTTTGTCAGTTCTGCTTTTTTGTTCTCGTTCGTATTCAAGAACAATGGCGCTGAGTGACATATTATGTTTAGCTGCATAATTTTTCCATTCTGCAAATGATTCAAAGAGGAAAGCCATAATGAGGAATGGTTAGTGTGAGGTAAGAGAATATCTACTATAATTTCATCATTTTTCGGATACTTTTAAAACGACTAGGAGCCCGTATTGGTTCCGACACATGGTGCGCCTTTTTGCTATATTGCTTTGTGATAAGCAATGCTTACATTAACCTGTAATTAATAACGTAAACTATACATGAAGTCAATTGTATTATCTCTATTACTGTCCGCATTGTCACTAACCGCCTTCTCTCAAGATGATGTTACCATAAAAGACATTTATAACTGGGAGCTTACTAAAGGAAAAACCTATTCTATGCTTGAATATCTGGCTACGCAGATTGGTCCACGATTAAGCGGCTCGCCAGGTGCCGCGGCGGGTGTTGAATGGGGTAGACATACTATGGAAGACTTTGGATTTGATTCTGTGTGGCTTCAGCCCGTAATGGTACCGCATTGGGTGCGTGGCCAACATGAAATTGCCCGGATTACTAACAGCAAAAAGATGGGTACTGTTGAGTTAAATATTTGTGCTTTAGGTAACGCCGTGGGTACAGGTGCTTCCGGCATATTAGGAAATATTGTGGAGGTTAAAAGCTTAGATGAAGTAAGGCACTTGGGTACTAAGAATATAACAGGTAAAATCGTTTTTTATAACCGACCAATGGATGCAGCTAAACTCAACGCGTTCGTTGCGTATGCGGGTGCAGTTGATCAGCGTGTATTTGGTGCGAGTACAGCAGCTAAGTATGGTGCAATAGGTGTAATTGTACGTTCCATGAGTTTGAACCAAGAGGATTACCCACATACGGGTACACTTGTTTATGATTCCACTATTACGAAGATTCCTGCTGTAGCTGTTAGTACGAAACATGCTGAACTACTCAGTAAGCTGTTGAAGGAAGAGAAGAGTCTTCAGCTTTACATTGAAACGCATTGCCAAATGTTGGCGGATGCACCTTCATTTAATGTAATTGGAGAGATAAAGGGATCGGTCCATAAAGAGGAAATCATTTTGGTTGGTGGCCATCTTGATTCCTGGGATCTGGCACAAGGTGCACATGACGATGGAGCAGGTGTGGTGCAATCAATAGAAGTGTTGCGCATTCTTAATGCACTGGGTTATAAACCAAAGCGAACTATACGCGCAGTTCTTTTCATGAATGAGGAGAATGGTTTGCGTGGCGGGAAGGAGTACGCTCGACAAGCGGGAATAAAAAATGAAAAACATATTGCTGCCATAGAATCAGATGAAGGTGGTTTTACACCACGTGGATTTTCAATGGATGCTTCAGACGTAGTGATGAATAAAATAAAAAGTTGGGCATCTTTACTTGAATCATATGGTCTCACCGAATTTACGGGTAACGGCGGTGGTGCTGATATTGGTCCATTAGGCACCCAACAAGGAACGCCAATGATTGGTTACTCACCCGATTCGCAACGTTACTTCAGCTACCATCATACAAAGGAGGATACCTTTGATAAGGTAAATAAGCGAGAGTTAGAATTAGGAGCTGCAGCTATGACCGCGCTTGTTTACTTGATCGATCAACATGGCTTGTAAGCAAGTTAATAAGTAGAAACCTTAAATTAATGAAGGCCAATGCTTAAATCATTGGCCTTCATTCATTATTACTTGGTATTTATTATTTGTTCTGTTGACATAACAATAATTCGGTCATCAATTGATAATGGATCGCCACGACCATCTTGATTGGTCACAGCGATATACATATTTCCATCCGGTCCTTGTACAACATTTCGCAGTCTGCCAAATTTATTATAGAGATACCGCTCAACGGTATCTATTTTTGTGTGATCAGATGGGTTAAAAATAACTCTGAATAATGCTTTACCTCGTAAGCCAGTATAGACCATAGAACCAGTCCATGCACCCTGAGTCACAAAAAATGCTCCCGTTGGTGCCCATGTAGCTGTATCACCACTATGATAAACCGGTGTCTCCATATCAGCGTGTGTTTCTGATCCGATAATTACTGGCCAGCCGTAATTATGACCAGGCAAAATACGATTGATTTCATCACGACAGCAGCCTTGCTCCTCAGAAGGACCATGTTCTGTAGACCATAGATCGTTTGTACCAGGTTGGAAAGCTATGCCTTGTGGATTACGATGCCCATAGGAATAAATATAAGAATTAGGAAATGGATTATCTTCCGGGATACCACCATCGCGTGTCATCCTTAGAATTTTTCCATTGAGTGAAGATAAATCTTGCGCGACTTCGGGTTCAAATCTTTCGCCAATGGCCCAATACAACATGCCATCAGGGCCAAACTCCAACGGTCCACTATTGTGAATGTAATTGCCTTCAATTCCATCTAATAAAACCTTATCAAAAACAGGCGTTTTCGTTGAAGCATCTTCTTTGTATCTCACTAACTTATTAATAAGTTTTAACGGGCTTTTGCTTGCAGCATACGTATATCCCATATACACAAATCCATTTTGATCAAAGTTAGGATCAAGTGTTATACCTAGAAGTCCTGATTCTCCTATTTCAAGAACTACAGTATCGAGGTTTAGCCATGTCTTTGTATTTTTATTCTCCACAACTGATACCACTCCGGGCCTTTGTGTAAAAAAGAGTCTGCCATCCGGAGCGAATACCATTTCCCAAGGTGTATCCAAATGATCAGCGTAATTTGTTTCATTCGAGGTTTCGTCATCATCGTCATTACACGCACTTACACTCATGCCAATGATAACAAGGAATGATAGCCAGACTAATACGTTTAAAGTTATTTTCATTTTTAAAAATTTTAAGTGAATCATATAAATTATTATGGATGTGCCATTACATTATAAATGGAATCAGCCTTTTGCAAGTGCATTCTTATGTGGGGCAAATATTTCATTGCATAATCTCTCGCCTGCTGATCATCACCCTCTGATATCTCGGATTCAAATAAAGTTATCGCATTTTGATGGTCTGCGATCTGGCTTCGCATATAGGCACTGTCGAATGAGTAACCACTAAAACTCATAAGATGTTTTTTTAATTGTTGATGCGCCGGATCTGGCGCCGCAGGTAGGGTGACCTGTTTATTATTTGTAAGTGATTCTAGTTCTATTAATGCTTGCGTATGTTCAGTTGCCATCATAGCACCAAACATTTGGACACCTTCAATAGATGATTTAGTAGATGCTAATTGCCCCGCATCAATTTCCGCATGATTAACGTATCCTGCGTTTATTAAAAAAGAACGATCTGTTTCATTGATACCAACATCATCGTCATTACATGCACCTAGCATTACCGATGTTAAGGTAAGCGTCCACAATATTTTTTTCATATTCCTCACTGTTAAGTCTGGTGAATAGATATAAAAAACTGTGCTAGCACTTTTATGCTATCAATTAATATGCTTACTGTCTTTGCATACGCTTAATTTCAGGTATTTACGAAAGTATGTAAAGTTGAGCATTCTCAACAATTATTGAATAGAATACAATCAATAAGAAGAAGTGATTTATTTTTATCACTATGCTGTATCTTGCCTTGAAAATAAATAACCAGCATGCATTTGCATGCTAATCATAATAATGATTTAGATTACAGCATACAGTTTAAACTAATTGAATACGATTACATGACAGCAATTATTCCTGCTTCAGCACACGACGCGCAAGCTTTAGAGAAGTTAGTGAACTCAGCATATCGTGGTGAAACTTCAAAACAAGGTTGGACAACCGAAGCAGAACTTTTAGATGGAACAAGAATAGATACAGCATCCATAATTTCTTTAATAAATAAACCTGACACATTGATATTGAAATATGTTAACGAAGATGATATTCTGGGTTGTGTGGAGCTTAATAAAATTGACAATGCCTTATATCTCGGTATGCTCACGGTGCAGCCCAATTTGCAAAGAAAGGGTATAGGCAAGGAATTATTAAAAGCCGCCGAAGAAGAGGCACGTAAACAGAAGTGCACGGTAATTTTTATGACGGTAATTTCAATTCGCACAGAATTAATTGCATGGTATCAACGCCATGGATATGTAGATGCTGGGGAACGAAAGCCCTTTCCCGCCGGGGATTCGCGCTTGGGTATTCCCAAATTCGAACTTGAGTTTGTTGTGCTGGAGAAAAAAGTTAATTAGCCCGATTTTCATACATGATTGTGGTGCTTTTGGCAAAGTTACTTTCGGTTTTTGGGCCGTATCCAACGAAGCCTTCTAAATGAAGGTAGTTCACTTTATTTATAACTAAAACAAACTATTTTATGAAGATCCCCCACATTTTATTGCTGGCGGTTGCCATTTTTTCTGCGTCATGTTCAAAGGATGAGGATGCTGCACCTAGCTTAGAACAGAAGTCTTTGAGTATTGCTGAAAGTGCTACCGTGATTGAAGCGCCAAGCGCTTTGTTGGCTTCTGAGGATGAACATGCAATGCAGGCCGCAGGCTTGATTAGTATGTCTAACTCATTAGGTGCTTATACGTCCTATTTCAATGTGCCAGAAGGAGCAGCAAAATCATCAACCCAAATTTCAGCTTCAAATGCTAGAGTAAAAGCAACTGGCGATGTTGTTGTTTATGAATGGTCTGATGCTAAAGGTAATAGCGTA
This sequence comes from uncultured Cyclobacteriaceae bacterium, assembly GCA_964235605.1. GTDB lineage: Bacteria > Bacteroidota > Bacteroidia > Cytophagales > Cyclobacteriaceae > DATCRE01. Next base: position 15,453 of record CAXSCR010000035.1, read on the forward strand.
GGCTATCAAATAAGTGAGACATCTGATAGCTATGCTTTTGAAGTATTCACTAAGTCTACTGGTGCTGATTGGGTAAAATATATCGGAGCTGAAGAAAAGAAAGATAAGAGTTCAGGATTTTTAACAATTTATGACCCTACTTCTGTAGATGCGGCGGTTACATTAGTTAGTTATACATGGGGCCATAGTGGTGATATCTTCACATTTACTATGTCTTCTCCCGATGCGTTTGAATTCACGCTATCGGTAAATAAAAATACAAAAGCTGGAAGCGCGGTTTATTTTGTAGGGGGTAAAAAACAATATGAGATGGCTTGGGATTCAGCAGGAGCGGGTAGCTGGTCAACTTTTGATGAAAAGGGTGGCACATTAAGTGGTACCTGGTAGTAATCGCCACCTTATTATTAAAATCGCCCTGTTCCCAAAAGGAAGAACAGGGCGATTTTTTTTTAAACTTAAAGGAAGGCATAATGTTTTATACAAATAAGCATTAACGATTTAATTTAATGAATAGACATCCTTCTGTATTTTTAATATTAGCCAATTTTACATTGCTACTTTTTAGTCTTTCAGGATGTGCTTTTAAAAGGGTTTCACGTTTCAAAGACATCACGTATACTATAGCAGACTCCTCTTTAGATAGAAAAAGGTATCAGCTTAATGTTTTTACACCGCGTAAGCCAAAGGCCTTAAAAGATGTTTTGATCTTTATACATGGTGGTGCCTGGAAGTCGGGCGATAAATCATTGTACAGCTTTTTTGGAAATCGGATGGCTAGAAAGGATGTGGTGATGGTGATCATTAATTATCCCCTCTCGCCTGTAGCTAACTATACCCAAATGGCTACTGCTTCTGCAAATGCAGTAAGCTGGGTCGAGAAAAATATTAAAACGTACGGAGGCAATCCTGATAAGATATTTATATCGGGGCACTCAGCTGGCGGTCATCTTGCTGCTCTGGTGGCTATAAAAGATGCATACTTTGACACCTTACAAATTAAGAATCCCATAAAAGGCATCATATTAATTGATGCCGGTGGATTGGATATGTATGGTTATCTTAAAGAAGAAAAATTAGAAACAGGACACAGTTATTATAAAGCATTTACTTTTGACCCTGCCAATTGGAAAGATGCGTCACCACTTTACCATTTGCATAAAGGCATGCCGCCAATGTTAATTTATCGCGGTGAAAAAACATATCCATCTATTATCAAAAGCAATGATAAGTTTGAGCGTGCCATGAGAGATTATGTAACGCATCCCAACTACCACGTTTTAAAAGGTAAAAAGCATGTGCCGATGATTACGCAATTTTTTAAGCCCTGGAACCCCTTATATAAAGAGATTATCGATTTCATGACAGCGACAAAATAATGTGATGGATTTAATTAAACCGTGATTGACTAAAATAAAAACTGTAGCACGTTGATATTAAAAGTCAACCTCACCTATAAACTGTGCGTTATTTATAATGTAGATCATTTTGTCAGGATCCTGATCATTAAGGAAGAGCTGTCCTCTAATTTCAATAGGCTTCTCGGTGTAAGTTATTGGCGTTGTTAAGTTAACTTCAACAACTGTCTCCGGACCTCCTACACCACAAAAAAAACATGCATTTAACGGTTGAGATGAGAGCATAAAATGTGAACCTTTAATACCGTTTTCGAAGGGAACCATATAGCCGGGCAACGTTATAACCTTTGCGTTTAGCAACTTTATATTCGCACCAAATACAGGCTTTTCATATTCACCCAAAACATCATTTGCCTTTAAAAAAGTGATCTCATAAAGCTTCGGCCAAATCAAAGAAGGAAAACCTTTGTATGGACTTTTCTTCTGCGCAAAGGCGCTTGCTGATAATAAAAGCACTACAAATAATAAATACCTTTTCATCTGTATAAATTATGGTTAGAAGATGAGGTTTTTTGATTGGCGGCACACAAGTACCCCCACCTATGAAATGGGAATGACGATACGATAAAAACAAACAGGAAGAGAAATAGAATTTTCATCTTCGTGCTCCCTCCACAAGCTTTCACCTATGGATTGGCTACATCTGTTGGTGCTCTTCTGTTTAAGCTCAATTTCATGTACGGAGTCGGGACTTAACCGCTCCCAGTAAAATCCGAGCAATACGAAGTTAGCACTTTTCTGAGTATTTTATTCATTGTCTGTTGGTGTCGCGCTGCGTCATCCCCATTTCATGTGGTAATAATAGCTCGCAATTAGCTGCTAGCTTCAAGTTGAGTACAGTTACAGACAGACTCGACTTGAAGCTAGTGGCTTGTACTAATCAAACTGTTGCAGGTTCTGCTTGCGCATAGTTTTCAATAGGTAAGCAGCTGCACACTAAATTTCTATCTCCATAAGCATTGTCGATTCTACTTACAGATGGCCAGAACTTTGCCTCTTTAACAAATGCCAATGGATATGCTGCTTTCTGTCTGCTGTATGTATTCTCCCACTTGTCTGCCGTTATAACGGCTGCAGTATGTGGTGCATTTTTTAATACGTTATTTTGTTTGTCTGCTCTACCTTCTTCTACATCTTTGATTTCATTTCTGATTTCAATTAAGGCATCACAGAAGCGATCTATTTCTTCTTTCGGTTCGCTTTCTGTTGGTTCGATCATAAGTGTGCCTGCCACAGGGAAAGAAACAGTTGGCGCATGGAATCCATAATCCATTAAACGTTTTGCTATATCTTCTACCTCAATACCGGACTTTTTAAAGTCACGGCAGTCAACAATCATTTCATGCGCACAACGGCCTTTGCTGCCCGTGTATAGAATTTTATAATGTGCACTTAGTCGGTCTTTAATATAGTTGGCATTAAGGATTGCCATCTTAGTTGCGTTGGTTAACCCCTCACCACCCATCATAGCAATATAGGCGTATGAAATAGGAAGTATGCTTGCGCTTCCCCATGGTGCTGCTGATACAGCATGAATGGCTTTATCGCCTCCCATTTTAACAATAGCATGACCCGGAAGGAATGGCTTTAATTTATCATTTACACAAATAGGACCCATGCCCGGACCACCTCCACCATGTGGTATGCAGAAAGTTTTATGTAAGTTCAAATGGCATACATCCGCTCCAATATTAGCAGGTGAGGTTAAGCCAACCTGTGCATTCATATTAGCGCCATCCATATAGACCAGGCCACCATTTTTGTGAATGAATTCGCATATTTCTGTGATGGTCTCTTCAAATACACCATGTGTTGATGGGTATGTTACCATGAAACAAGAAAGATTGTCTTTATGCTGCTCTGCTTTTGCTTTTAAATCAGCAACATCAATCTTACCGTCTTCATCTGATTTTACAACCACTACATCCATTGCTGCCATAACGGCACTTGCGGGGTTTGTACCATGTGCCGACGCAGGGATTAAAGCAATATTTCTATGGTTATCATTCCTGCTTAAGTGATACGCCCTGATTACCATTAGTCCGGCATACTCACCTTGTGCACCACTGTTAGGCTGTAGTGAAACTCCTGTGAAGCCAGTGATTTCTTTTAACCAGTCTTCTAAGTTGGTAATTATTTCTTGGTATCCTTTTGTCTGATCAGCGGGAGCAAAAGGGTGCATGTTGCTCAGTTGAGGCCAGGTTACAGGAATCATTTCTGCTGTAGCGTTGAGCTTCATAGTACACGAGCCTAGTGATATCATGGAGTGAACCATAGATAGATCTTTATTCTCCAGGCGTTTGATGTAACGCAGCATCTCATGTTCTGAGTGGTGCATGTTAAAAACCGGGTGAGTTAGGTAGTCCGATTTTCTAAACAGCGATGTTGGCCAAGTGATCTCCTGACCATTTACTGAAACTGCATTTCGTTTTTTATTCTCAGCGGCAGCTAAAATTTCAATGATTAATTTGATGTCAGCTGCTGATGTTGTTTCATCAAGTGAGATGCCGATATGATTGTCTTTATGATAGCGGAAATTAACTTCATGTTTAAAAGCCTCTTTCTCCACCGCCTTTTTATCAGTAACAGGTATTTTTAAAGTATCAAAATAGTTTTCATTTACTTGATTGATGCCTATTGCCTTTAGTCCATCTTCTAATGATTTCGCTAAAGCGTGAATGCGTAAAGCAATCTTCTTTAAATTGACTGGCCCATGATACACAGCATACATGCCAGCCATTACAGATAATAAAACTTGGGCAGTACAAATATTCGATGTTGCTTTTTCTCTGCGAATATGTTGCTCGCGGGTTTGGAGGGCCATTCTGTAAGCAGGGTTTCCTTGTACATCTAAAGAAGCGCCAATGATACGTCCGGGCATCTGGCGTTTATATTCATCTTTGGTTGCAAAGAATGCTGCGTGTGGGCCACCGTAACCTATTGGTACACCAAATCGCTGTGATGAGCCAATCACTACGTCGGCTCCCATTTCTCCTGGGGACTTTAGCAGTAACAGACTCATTAAGTCTGTGCCTACCACCACAGCTATTCCATTTTCATGAGTTGCTTCAATAAAAGCACTATGATCTTTCACGGTCCCATTTGCGTCGGGGTATTGAATAAATACACCAAATAGATCGGCGTCAGCAATATCAAGGTTAGCTACATCTTCAACAATCAATTCTATACCCAAAGGATTTGCACGGGTACGCAGCACATCAATGGTCTGAGGAAACGAGTTTACATCCACAAAAAACTTGTGGGCATTTTTCTTATTCCCTTTTCGAGAAGCATGGAGCATGTGCATAGCTTCAGATGCTGCTGTGGCTTCATCAAGCAAAGAGGCATTAGCAATCTTCATTCCTGTAAGATCAATCACTACAGTCTGAAAGTTAATAAGGGCTTCAAGGCGACCCTGCGCTATCTCCGCTTGGTAAGGTGTATATGCCGTATACCATCCTGGATTTTCTAAAATATTTCTTAAGATGACGCCGGGAGTAATGGTATTATAATAACCGGTGCCTATAAAAGATTTATAGACACGATTTTTAGAAGCAATTTTTTTGAATTCTTTTAGAAATTCAAATTCAGATTGAGCAGATGGAAGATTTAAACCTTTTTTTAATCGGATACCAGAAGGAACAGTTTGTTCTATCAATTCATCAATCGATTTAGCATTGATGATTTTCAACATTACTTCCACCTGATGTTGATCAGGGCCGATGTGACGGGATTCAAATTTTTCTGCGTAGTGCGAATCTATTTTCATCTATTTGTTGATTTCCTATTTAAAAGACAACCCAACCTTATATGGATTATATAAACGCCACAAAGGTAAGGAGAACAGCGTAATAACAGATGGAGCGGAGAGAACGTTTTGTCATTAAAAAATACAATAGTCCACGGTCGAATGAGGTAATAGTCCACAGTCGATGGACCACAGTCCACTGCCGTTTTTGTTTAAATTGCATTGATGACTTATAGGTCTTCAATCTCCTATATTTTCCAGTGTCGTGATTATCGTCAAACCTATAGGTACGACTGTGGACTGTGGTCTATAGATCGTGGACTATGTGGATTTATTTTACCCTCAACTACTTCCTTGTAAATCCTAAAAATCCCGTTCATCTTTGAGCAATTAACCAATATGAGAGATATGAAATTAAAATTAGTCACGCTTGCCTGCTTATTATCAGGTATGAGTTTGTATGCTCAGGATCAGGTTGCTCAAAAATATGGCAAAATGATTACACCCGCAGAGTTGAAAGAATATTTATCTATTCTTGCTTCAGATGCATTTGAAGGACGTGAAACAGGAAAACGCGGACAAAAAATTGCTGCTGCTTTTATTAATGCACATTTTCAAGAATTGGGTTTGATCGCGCCGGTAAATGGGAGTCACTATCAGCCAGTAGAATTGTACACTAGTATTCCTGGTGATATTTATGTTAAAGCGGGACCAACGCGCTTTGAAAATTTCGGAGACATCGTTTACTATGGCTCCGCTGATACGGGAGGCGAAGTTTCAATGCCTATTGTATTTGCAGGCAAAGGACGTAAAGAAGATTTTGATCAGGTAGATGTAAAGGGTAAAGCGGTTATCGTTCTTTTAACAAGTGATGGTAACTTCAGACAGCCCCTTGATATCTCACGTGAGAAAGGAGCTAAAATGGTATTTGCATTGAACCCAGCAGAAAGTGAGTACAAAGAATTAGTTGGACAATTAAAAGGGTACACTTCGGGAGGAATGCTTTCTGTTAAGAAGCCAGAGGCTAATTCGCAAAACACAGGTGTATTTTTTATTGCGCCGGTAGTTGCTGAAAAGCTTTTGAAGACTACTATGGATAAATTAAAAAAAGCGGCTGACGAAGATTCAAAAAAGGCGGTACTTAAAAAAGTAAAGCCCGGAACCATTCAATATAAAACCAGTATAGACCTAAAGACGCTTCGCACTGAAAATGTGTTAGGGTATCTAGAAGGGAGTGACAAGAAAGACGAGGTCGTTATCATCACCTCTCATTATGATCACATCGGTAAAAAGACAGAAGGTACCGGCGACCTTATCAACAACGGTGCTGATGATGACGGATCTGGAACAGTCTCCGTTATGGAACTTGCAAAAGTTTTTTCACAAGCAAAGAAAGATGGTAAAGGTCCGCGTCGAAGTATTCTCTTTATGACTGTAACGGGTGAAGAAAAAGGTTTGCTAGGATCTGACTATTATACCCAGCATCCAATATTTCCATTAGCCAAAACGGTAGTTGATTTGAATATTGACATGGTAGGCAGAAGGGACTCGCTCCATAAAAATAGTGCGCCTTATGTTTATGTGATTGGGTCTGATAAGCTCTCTACTGATCTCCATAACATTAATGAGTCAACCAATAAGGCCAATGTTAATTTGATATTTGATTACATGTATAATGATCAAAATCACCCTGATAGATTGTACTACCGCTCTGATCATTGGAACTTTGCAAAAAATAATATTCCGATCATATTCTATTTTGATGGTATCCACGAAGATTATCACCAACCAAGTGATGAAGTAGATAAAATTGAATTTGATCTATTAGCTAAGCGTGCGCAGACTGTTTTTTATACAGCCTGGGAAATTGCTAATAGAGAGCAACGTATTATGCCGGATAAGAAATAAGAAATAGAGGATAAGTAGTATAAAGTGGATAAGTAGTATAAAACATCTCAGTTAATTGTCGATGACGATTAATTATGAGGTGGCTTTTTTATCAATAACTTTTTGATTTACGCATAGCACGCGCTCTTATAATTGCAGTATATAAAAAAACCCAAGCATTGCTGCTTAGGCTTTTTGAGATGAACCAGGGCTATGAATTACTTCACGTGCTTGTTAACCACTTTTGCTAGTTCAAACATAGAGATCTGAGTTTTGCCTGCGAAAACCACTTTAAGTTTTTCATCTGCATTGATCATTCTTCTGTTCTTTTTATCCTGAAGATTGTTCTTCTTGATATAATCCCAAATCTTCTTAATGATTTGTGTTCTTGGTATACCTTTGCTACCCACTATTTCAGCTAGTGCTGGACTAGGTGTAAGTGGAGCCATGAAGGCTGCATTAGGTTTTCTTGTGGATTTTTTCTTAGGTGCTTTTTTAGCGACTGCTTTCTTTGCCGCTTTTTTTGCTACCTTTTTTGCGGCCTTTTTTGCCGTCTTTTTCGCTGCTTTTTTAGCTGCCTTTTTCGCTGTTTTTGCCATAGCGTTGTTAAAAATTAAGTGTTAAAAGTTATTGGTTTACGTTTTTTATTATTCACCTCGTGGTGAGTTTCAACTTCAAATACGAGTACTTCTGCATCTTAAAATTTCATGATGACTTATGAAATACCAGTAAAGAGATGTTAAACACCACACTAAAATAGTAGTGTGGTTTGAATTATCCTAATTGCATTTCTCATAGGAGAAATATGATAAATTCATGCCAGGCACATATGACAATAAATTCTTGCAAACTATTGTTCTAAAGCTTGTATGAGACACCGCTTATCACCCTATAACCCATCACTCTACATAGCATGTCTGAAGTGCCACTTAACTAAGTTTATGGGCTAAGGCCATAGGTGATATTGGTATTATAGCGTTTCAAAATAAATGGATTTGTATCAAATTACTTTTCAATAATCATAGTAATGCCCTGCCTACAACTGCACAAACTGATATATCCGCTTCCTGAATCCTTTATATGCAGAGCTTCGCCATGTTAAGCAATGATTCAGCATCATCCTTTAAAAATCGGACCTAGCAGCTCAAAGCTAGCAGCCCCAGAAGCTACCCAATAGCTGCCCCCTTGTGATATCGGTCAAACAATTCGGTAAGTGCTGCAACCATCATATCTTGATTACTGGCTTTGATGGTGAAGCATTATTAGATATTAAGTCTTGTCTAGTGAAATTGTATGGAGAGATAGAAATCTCTAAGTGAGTGCCGAGCGTGGAGATTAAATTAATGGGATATTCCCAAGTCCACTGTCGACGGTCCATTGTTGAAAGTGCTAATTCACACAGGAAATAAATGGATTCTAAATGATTGGATCGATTCCAAAAGAAAAGCTAGCCTAAATGATTGGGCTGCCTTTACTGGTAATATTGATTATATAATTACAATTAGTTAGTTAATAACTAAAATTCACTTGCTCCGATGTCATATGCCATACCTTTTAAGCGATTGGCTTTGTAAAAATCTAGCATAATCGAATAAGGTGCAATGTTTTTGCCTGCCCCTATAGCAGGAGACGTGCTTTGTAATCTGAAATTTTTCCCTGCAGCATTCTGAAATTTTACCGAAGTAATGTCACGCGTCGTTAAGTTATTAGACTTCTCAGTGGGTGCATTTTTATTTATGCGGATGTAGGAAGACTCTCCATAAATATTAAAGGTGCCGGGATTGACAATTATATTATTAATACAAACATTTTTTGGAAGGGTTTCAGAATAAATAGCAATACCCTCTGTTTTCGGATTTATGATGGTGTTGTTAATAAACTTAAAGCCCGGGCCTGTTGAGTTCCGTTCGTCACAGAACATACCTTTTTCGCCAGCATTTAATACAATGTTATCATGTATGATGTTATCCCCTAATCCAAATACAGTAATACCACCCCCGGTGCCCCCGTTTACAAAGTTCCCATAACAAAACCCGCCTGTTCCACTACCAATGATAATTCCATTTTGTTGTTCAATTGTATTTTTAGTTCCATAGTTTTCTACTGTATTGTCAAATACGGCAGCGCGTTTTGTGGCACAACCTAGCTGAATACCATCCCATCCAGTTTTGACCACACGGTTGTTATAGATATCAATTCCTTCAATGGTATGAGGCAATCTTGTGCCACAACCTGTAACGTTATATCCCCCGTAAAATGAATGGCCTATGTAAAAACCTTCTCCTGCGGTGTCATGTATATAATTATCATGTAGAGAAACATCATACATGGTAAAATGCCCACGTGTAGTGGCATCATCACAAGTCGGGTCGGTCTTGGCCATAATTCCCGCGAAACCAACATTGAATACTTCTATATGATCAACTTCAAAGTTAGTACTGAAGTCAGTTAAGATAACACCATTGGCTGTTGAGCCCGATAATCTTATTCCATAACATTCATTAGTGTCCCCACCAGTAAGTCTAAAATGTTTGCTATTTGCAGTTTTAAGATTCCATGGTTTGGTTACTATTATATTAACAGTTCCGTTGCAATTCGTGATGATAATAGGGTTTGCCCGCGTACCTATTATATTTTTAAATATCAAAGCGTTGTATTTCATCTTTGCATCTAAACAGATTACATCTCCAGGTTTAAATCCGAGCGTGTGGCCATCTATTGTTGTCGTGTTAGCTGCTATAACATGCGTACATGATGAACAGAGTTTAACCGGCGCATTTAGGGTTACCTCGTTTTCAGAAGAGTTCTTATTGTCTGCAGTTGTTACCAATGGACAAGAGGAACACGTTAGAGCGGATGCTGGTATGGAATCATCTTCATTACAATTTGTAAATAAAAAAGTTACTAGAATAGAAAAGGTTAGTACTTTATAGAGCTTATTATAAAAGGCAGTTAAATTCATAGATTTTTGAGAGGTTAAACCCGTTATTTTATTTAGATCAATAATGCTAAGTAAATATTGTACAGATCCTGTTAAGAAAGAAATCATCTTCTGCCTAGGAATGTTAAATCGGTCAAAGGTTCGAAACGGCCGTTTAGATGAATGCATCAGAATTAAAAGGGCTTAAAATATTAGCATTGTTATAGATTATATATCGTAGGTGAAAAATAAGGTAATAAGAACCGTAAATAAGATATTTTATAAATATTAATGCTAGTTAATTATTAGCTACAGGTAAGTATATAGCAAGGAAATGTGCTTTCGTGTTCAATACCCAATGCGCTTTAATTTTGGAACTCATTCTACTATCTTTATTCTTCGACCTGAATAGATCTGGTTCAATAGGTGTTGCCTCGCCCTACTGGTAGAATTTATTTCCGTGTTGGGTGAATTATAGTGAGGGATGTCATAGAAACTTTGGAGTAAGAAATAATTTCTACATTTTATTCAGCAAACGGATAAGTTAAAGGGTAATATAATCATTAAGAACGTATGACGCGCCTTTAGCAATAGACGTGTTCCTCTCAGTACAAGTGCGTTACTGGCATGCTTTTTACCTGTGCTTATATATCTAATAATAGTTATATGAAAAAATTTCTTCCTTCGTTGTTTGTAATCTCATTACTCGTGTCTTGTTCTAAACATGTGGCATTCCTACCGTCATCCGTTGTTCCTTCAGCAGAAGGAATGGTGAAGGTGAAGACGGATAAAAATATGAATTATGCCATTAAACTTAATGTATCTAACCTCGCCAATCCGGGGAGGCTAGAACCTCCAAAATCAAATTATGTAGTTTGGGTTGAAACTTCGGGGAATGGCATGCAAAACATAGGCAGTCTACGTACCTCAAAGGCAACGTTCTCTAAGGCATTAAAAAGTAGTTTAGAGACCGTCACGGCATTTAGGCCTGCCCGTATTTTTATATCGGCGGAAGAAGATATAGCACCTCAATACCCAGGCACACAGGTGGTGCTTACTACAGAGGGTATTGACCTTGAATAGATGGTAAACCAGGAAATTACTTAAAATTGTAGTTTAGTAAGAGAGATTTTTACTTACTATTGATATAAAAAAAGAGTTCCTTCTTATGATGTTTTAGCAAAGGTGTTGTTTTATTAGAACGCTAACCAATTTGATATTACTTCAAATTCCCATATTACGATACGATTTCTATGGAGGGATTGCTCTTTCAAACGGTGATTGTCATCTGTAGCTTTGAATGAATTATTTAAAATCAGGCTAGTCGCTCAAAGCTAGCAGCCTGAAGTGCTATTCTTAAAGCGACCCCTCTCATATACTGCGTACTCCTTGAAGCAAGGGTATTACTGCAAGCCGAAGAGAGCGCATATTCTTTGATAGAAGATTTAGGTACGTTTTGTTTCTACTCCATTTAAAATACCATGGGCAGCAGGTTAATTGTCAACGTACATGTTACCATTCAATTTTATTTCTATTCATAGCATTAAGTTCTTCAAAGGCGATGATCAATCTTTCTTTGATAGTAGTTTCACCCTCACGTAACCATACTCGAGGGTCGTAGTATTTTTTGTTCGGAGAATCTTTGCCTGATGGGTTTCCTAGCTGTGAATCAAGATAAGGTTGGTTTTTTTTATAAAAACGGTGTATACCATTCCAAAAAGCCCATTGAATATCAGTATCAATATTCATTTTAACTACACCGTAATTTAAAGCCTCCTTAATTTTGTCGATGTCGCTTCCTGAGCCACCATGAAATACAAAGCTTATTGGGTTCATAATTGTTTTATGCATCTCCTCAACATAGGTTTGTGAATTTTTTAGGATAAGTGGCTCTAACTTAACGTTACCAGGCTTGTATACGCCATGCACATTACCAAATGACGCTGCAATTACAAAGTTATCACTCACTTTACTTAACTCAGAATAAGCGTAAGCAACATCTTCAGGTTGTGTGTATAGTTTAGAACTTTCAATATCTGTGTTATCGACACCATCTTCTTCGCCTCCGGTAACGCCAAGTTCAATCTCAAGATACATGTTGATCTTTGATAGTTTTTCGAGATAGCGCTTGCTGATTTCAATATTCTCATAAAGAGACTCTTCAGATAAATCAAGCATGTGTGAGGTGAATAAGGGTGTTCCGGTTTCTTTGAAGAATTTTTCACCCTCTTTAATCATACCGTCAATCCATGGTAATAATTTTTTGGAGGCATGATCAGTATTCAAAAGCACGGGTATTTGATAGTGATCACTTACTTGGTGAACAAATTTGGCTGCAGTAACGGCGCCTAAAATAGAAGCCTGTTGGTTGGTATTTTCTAGAGACTTACCTACAAAGAAACTTGCCCCACTATTGGAGAATTGTATAATGACAGGCGAATAAACCGATTTTGCCGCTTCAAGACAAGCATTTATTGTGTTTGAATTGGTAACGTTTATTGCTGGCAATGCATAATGGTTAGTCTTTGCATCATTAAAAATTTCCTTTGCTTGTTTGTAATTTAGAACACGCGACATAATAGAATTTATTAAATGTTAAAGTCTTACCATTGAATGGCGTACCCCACAAGCAAGACTGGCACCAAATGTAATGATTTCACATACAATGCGCTGACTTCAGGAGGTATTAGACAGGAAAACGTTTTAATTTTAATATCAAAGTATAGCCTCTGGCTGCTAGCTTTGAGTTGCTAGCTCGATTTTTCAAAGTTCCATGCAGATGACTATCATTTCGAGCTCATGTTAAAAGATGCCCAATCCGCCACTTACGGTAGACTGGGCAATACTAAACAAACTATTTAGGACGTGTCAATTTTTTATTTTTATTTCTATAAATCATAAGTGCTAAAACTGCAGAAGTTACGGCAACCCCAATTGCCACTTTTTTTATGGCACCTTTTGGGTTGTATCTCCATTCAGCGCGCCACCCATTCTCTACAAAAATATTAGGAACTATGCCCTGCCGAAAATCATCTATAACACCTTCCACTACATTGATCCGGTCTGCAAGGAGTAACGTTAGCCAGTGAACTGCGTTTCCTTCGCTGTATTTGAATGCATACCTGCGAAGTTTCCCACTCAACCCAGAAGGTGGTGTTGAGGTTCCAAAAACTCTGGTTACACTGGGTCTTTCATTTGACTGTAAAATTTCAACCTTTAATGGTTGCTGCTCTACGCGTTCATAAATTAGCCGTTGATAATCTGCACCTGTATTGTGCTTCATAGGATATGTCGGATCATTTTTAGGATCAGCATCAATACCCCATCCTATTATGTCTTGATAGCCCCTGCTAATTTCTTTATTCACGTTTTTCTTATTTTCAGTTAATGTTTCCATAATAATTTTATTTAAGCCGCTACTGCACGCGCTCTAGGTGGAATAAGGATTGGTTTAATACAGTTATCTCGCTTTGCCGAAAATATATGATACGCATCAGACACTTCTTCTAATGGAATTCTATGTGTAATGAGATCCTTCGGACTTAGTCTTCCACTCATAACATGATCAATTAATCTTGGGAGTAAACGTTTAACAGAAGCCTGATTAGCACGTATGGTGATCCCTTTGTTAACTACATTTCCTATTGGCACTAAATTCCATGTAGGCCCATAAACACCGACGATAGAAACAATACCACCTTTCTTAACTGAATTAATTGCCCATTGTAAGGCTACTGCTGAGCCAGCTTGAAGCAATAGTTTTTTTCCAGTAATATCTTGAAGGGCACTTCCTTCTGCGTCACATCCAACGGCATCTATGCAAACATCAGCTCCATACCAACCAGTGGTTCTTTTTAAAAACACTACGGGATCTTCCATGTCTTTAAAATTATAAGCCTCGGCTTTTGAAAATGTCTTTGCGAACTCAAGTCTATAATCTAAATGATCTATTACAATCACACGCCCTGCGCCGAATAACCATGCGCAGCGCGCCGCCATAAGACCTATTGGTCCGGCACCAAAGACTACTACAGTATCGCCTTTTTGAATGCCACCCATTTCAGCAGCCTGATAACCGGTAGGTGTTACATCGGTCAAAAGTACTGCATCATCAAGATTCATACCTGCAGGAATTATGGTTGGACCAATATCAGCATAGGGTACACGTACATATTCTGCCTGGCCACCATCGTAGCCGCCTGCCGTATGAGAATATCCAAAAATTCCACCAACTGCTGTGGCCGCAGGGTTTGACTCATGGCAATTGCCAAATAATTCTTGCTTGCAAAATGGACACGTTCCACAGGCAATATTAAATGGTACCATTACATGGTCGCCAGGTTTTAGATTTCGTACACTAGAACCTACTTCTTCTACTATTCCTGTGAACTCATGACCGAAGGTCATACCAACACGTGTGTCGGGCACCAGTCCATGGTACAAGTGTAAATCAGAACCACAAATGCAAGATCGCGTTACACGCACAATGGCGTCATTGGGATGCAAGATTTCTGGTTCTGGCCTATTATGATCTGCCCGGATTCTACGGGGCCCGCGATAATTCATTGCAAGCATAATTGTTTCAGTTTAATTAAATTGAACATCGATTAAACACAACATATTGAACAGCCATTGTGCTTTTCAGGACGATGAGACTTTCATACATCATTGTGTTTAATGGTGTCTAAAAAAAATATGCCCTTGCTGCTTAAAGTTGCTGTGAGCAATAAATTTTAAAGGTATAAGGAAAACAAAATGGAGATTTATTTTAAACCGATATTGAAATGTTGCAATTGATGGTTAGTGATATGACACTACTAACATTATGCAATAGATACAAACCACGTAAGTTTACGTAATTGTATTCGCATGAGTATTAAATGATAATGTTTTAAACTCTACTTTGCGTACGTACGTGTACAATTAAATAGCTTTAAGATGTTGATTAAACTCTTTTCATTCGAATGTAGGGCGGCAAAGAGGAAATTGTAAATGCTAAAAAAGCTTAAAAATGTTACAGCTTCTTGAAGTTGGATACTTTTTGATCAGCAACATTTTAGCGAAAAAATAATCATCGTATCAGCTCAAAAATTGGTGTTATCGAAAGAATAGTTACAAAAACCTTATAAATCCGGTATCGGAACCATTAAACTTTTCCTTAGGTTTATCCCCAAATCCTACATGCATGAAGCAAGTCTATTTATTATCCCGTTTTAATCTTATTATTTGTTTTCTCCTTTTCCTTGTTGCCAATCTGAGCCAGGCTCAGACCTTAAGCAGTATCAATGAAGGGACCTTACGCATTAAAGTTTCCGAGCAATTGGCAACTCAATTAGAGAAGTCTAAATTATCTCGCGATGCAAATAATGTGCTATTAACAGGCATAAAGTCTTTTGACAATGTCAATCGGCAGTTTAGTGTTAGAGAGCTTAAGCGGGTATTTCGCCCAGCCGGAAAATTCGAACAAAAGCATCGTAAACATAAACTTCATCTTTGGTATGAAGTGAAAATGGATAATGCTGCTTCTGTTATTAAAGCTTTGGCAGTCTATGAGGCACTTCCTGAAGTACTTCTTTCAGAGCCAGTTTATAAGAAAATGATCATTGGATCAGACAACAAAAATTTTGGACCTGTGATTTATGACATAGCTGACAAAAAGAAATCAGCGGTTACATTACCAGGTGCTTCAAACGACCCCATGTTACCTCAACAATGGCATTATAATAACACAGGCCAGACCGGTGGTACGCCAGGTGCAGATATAAAGTTGTTCCAAGCTTGGGGCATCGAAACAGGTAAACCTAATGTAATAGTAGCTGTAACAGATGGAGGTATTCAAGTAAACCACCCTGACTTAGCAGCGAATATGTGGATCAACACAGATGAAATACCAGGAAACGGTATTGATGATGATAACAATGGATATAAAGATGACTATAACGGAT
This sequence comes from uncultured Cyclobacteriaceae bacterium, assembly GCA_964235605.1. GTDB lineage: Bacteria > Bacteroidota > Bacteroidia > Cytophagales > Cyclobacteriaceae > DATCRE01. Next base: position 31,368 of record CAXSCR010000035.1, read on the forward strand.
ATGGCTTCGGTGACAATACCGGTGCTATGGCGGGAGATGCACATGGTACGCACGTTGGCGGTACAATAGCAGCCGTAAATAATAATGGGATTGGTGTTGCCGGTGTAGCCGGCGGTTCAGGTACTGGAGACGGAGCACGTCTTATGAGTTGTGCTGCATTTGGTGCAACTGGCACCGGTGGTTTCGAAGATACTTATGTATATGCTGCTGATAACGGCGCCGTAATTTCCCAGAACAGCTGGGGATATACTACTGCTGGTGTTTTCGATCAAGTTGTCTTAGACGGTATTGACTATTTTATATCTGAGGCAGGAAAAGATGAAAATGGAAATCAAGTAGGTCCTATGAATGGCGGTATCGTAATCTTTGCCGCTGGTAATAACAATACAAATGCAAGTCATTATCCTGGATTTTATGCACCTACATTATCTGTTGCTGCAACTACTCACCAAGATAAAAAAGCATGGTATTCTAATTTTGGCGATTGGGTTGATATTGCTGCGCCAGGTGGTGAAACTAACGTTGCAAATCAAGGTGTATTAAGTACGACAAGTAATAATCAGTATGCGTTTTTCCAAGGAACGTCAATGGCATGCCCTCACATGTCTGGACTTGCGGCATTAATTGTTTCAAAATTTGGAGGCACAGGTTTTACACCTAAAATGCTTCGCGATCGATTAATGCAAACCGTTGATAATATCGACGCTGCTCATCCTCAATTCGCGGGACAATTAGGTGCAGGAAGAATAAATGCTTTTAAAGCCTTGCAACAAGATGATAATGCGCCACCAGAAGCTATTGATGATTTAGCTGCAATAAATGTGGGCATTACAACACTAACATTAACATGGACTTCCCCAACTGATGTAGGTAGCGGTTCTGCTTCTTCTTATGATATACGTTATTCTACAACACCCATAACGGATGCAAATTTTAATTCAGTGCCGCAGGTCGCTATACCACCAGCACCGAAGCCGGCAGGGTCACAAGAAAGTTATACCTTCAAAAGTTTAACGCCAGGAACTACTTACTATTTTGCTATCAAGTCTGCAGACTTTTTTAGTAATACATCTGCTATCTCAAATGTTGTAGAACAAGCAACAAATTTCGCTCCTGTTATGGTGGTATCACCTACTGTTATAAATGAGACGTTACAAACAGCGCAGACTTCAACCAAGACTTTTACCATATCTAATAATGGCGAAGGTCCTTTAGAATTTACACTTGTTACAACAGCATATTTTGCTTCGGTAACGCCAATATCAGGTATAATTGCGCCACATGAAAGTATGGAGGTAACGGTAACGTTCGATTCAAACGGTTTATTGGCTGGTAGCTATGAGCAATTAATTGTTGTTAATAATAATGATCCTGCTTTTGATCCCGCTAATCCATTACGTATTCGTCTTATCCTAAAGGTTACAAACAATGGTGCACCCATTGCATCCGTAAATCCAGAAGCAGTTGATTTTGGAAATGTATTTGTAGGAGGTTCTTTAACTAAGACAGTTCAAATCTATAATGCAGGATCTGATCCACTAATCATTAGTTCTGTAACGTCAGATGATGCTGATTTTGTCGCTAATTTTTCTGACTCAATTACGGTTGCTGCTTTTGATAGTGCTAGCATAGAAATTACATTTAATCCTTCTGCATTGGGTGCTGTTGCTGGAACGATATCAATAGCTACAAATGATGCTTCGAATTCAACCTTACAAGTTTCGGTAACAGGTCGAGGCGTAGAGGCACCAAACATTGTAGTATCTCCAGAGTCTTTGTCAGAAACATTAAACACAGATAATATAGCTGTACAATATCTAACGATTAAGAACACAGGAGAAAGCGATCTTGAATTTGCTATTGAAGTTGCAGATGGTACGGATAGTGTTTCTACCGTAAAGAATATTACCATCACATCTAATGGATCGAGCGTTAAAAATGCAGGAGAAAAACAAGGTGCAAAGCCTAATGGCCAGGCATCTCAAACTTTTGCAATTAAATCAGTTTCTCTATCTGCGGTGAAAACTAAAGTTCTTATTTTAACACCCGATGATAATCTTAGTGATGTGGCAACAATACTCAATAGCTTTGAGGATGTGGAAGCTACTGTCTTCGCGAAAAGTGGTTTGCCTACACTAACAGTTGCAGATCTTGAAGGGTATCAAATTGTATTTGTTACCAACAATACAACTTGGCAAGCAAGTGGTGTATCATCAGAAACCGTTGGTAATGTACTTGCAGATTATGCAGACCAGGGTGGAAAAGTACTTGTTAATCAATTTGCTTATTCTTATGATGACTGGAAGATGGCTGGGCGTTTTATTGACGGACAATATGGCCCATTCTTGCCATCTACAGCAGATGCTAATTTAGAAGTAGAGCTAGGTGACATAGTATTGCCTGGACACCAAATTATGGAAGGCGTAGAAGTTTTGAAGTATACTGGATATGTTCAAAATGTAAGTCTTGCACCAGGAGCAACTGCGATTGCAAAATGGAGTAATGGCGATTTATTCTTAGCTGCAAACAGCAACGTTGTAGCACTTAACTTATTGCCAAGCTTAGGTGACGGTAATGCGCTTCAATGGACAGGAGATCTTCCAACACTATATCAAAATGCTATTCATTATCTAGTTTCATCTGGATCTTTCGTTTCGGTTGATCCACAAGAAGGTGTTGTAGCACCAAATTCCGAAATTCAAGTAGCTGTGACTTTTGATGCGAGTGGACTAGATAAGGGTACTTATAGCTCGTCACTCAATATAACTAGTAATGATCCTAATGAACCGCTTGTTTCGGTGGCGACAGTATTGACTGTATTAGGCGAAGAATTTATTGTAGTTCCAGATTCATTATATGAAGAGTTAGAAAAAGAGGAAACTTCAAATAGAACAATTGTATTATCTAACAACGGATTAAAAAATGTAACCTTCGATGTTTCAGTTAAAAACACAGGGGTTTCTTCAGTAGTGATACAAAAGAAAACAAGTGTAAGTAAATATGACCTTGCTGGTGCAGCAAAATCGGCTGAGAAGAAGAAACAAAACAAGGTTCGTTCGCATGTTAATGTTAAGGGCATAAATAGTTTTGTAAACAATAGTTCAAAACGACCAGCTATAACAGCAATAGGCGTAGAACAATATGCTACAGACTTTGAAGACTTTGCGCTAGGCGACATAGAAGGTCAAAATGGTTGGTCAGGCCAATGGAGTAACTGGATGATTAGCACAAGCAACGCTGTAAGCGGTGCACAGCATATTAGATCCGTATCTGATGGCTTAGGATTAACATTGGCGTTTTCTCCTGAAATAGCAACAGGAACAAAGACTAAGTCTTCAACAACTATGCGGGTAAATCTTGATGGGTTAGGTACTACTTGGCAAGTTATTCCACAGTCTAATGCTGAAGGACGATTGAATACACGCATTCAGTTTTCACCGGATGGCAGTGCGCAAGCATTGGTTAACTTAGGAAATGATGAAGGGGAATTTGTAGAGATATCTGCTGCTGTTCCTAATGGCTACTTTGATTTAACAATTGAAGTTGATAGGAAAAACACAGAATTTAATGTTTACTTCAATAGCGATAAGGTTTTCACAGGTAAAGGTTTTTCGGGTAATATCGATCAAGTGGTATTTCTTTCTTTGATGGAGGAAACCGGACAGATTTTTGATGTTGATGATTTCAAAATCATCGATGGTAAGAACGAATCTGTGTTTCCATATATCACAGTATCTCCAACTTCTGGAAATTTAGGCGCTGGCGAATCTGTTTCAATTACTGTTAAATTTAATAGCAACGCTATAGATTTCGGAACTTTTAATTCTGATATAATTATTGATTTAGATAAAAGACGTAAGACACTTGTTGTGCCTGCAGTACTGCGTGTAATTGGTGATCCAGATATTCAAGTTGATCCAACTGTATTACAAGCAACTGTACCTTACAAAGGAGATACTACACGTACGTTCGAAATAACAAACACCGGTGGTAATCCATTAATTTATAGTCTGCAAGTAATTGGTGCAAGTACAGATGTATCTAAACTTCCAGCTGAACCTGTTAGCAAATTTGCAAAATGGAAAACTGATAGTCGCATCACTGCTAAATTGGCTAAGGACGTTCAACTTTCAAGAAAGGATGTTTCAAAGCAATCGCAAACCATTAGCGCTTTATCAGGTGTTGCTCTGTTGACCGAAAATTTTAATGGGGAAACATTCCCTCCAAAAGGTTGGGATATAGTTGACAACGCAGGTAGCGGAATTATTTGGAAGAAAGCTGCAGCTTGGGATGAAGAAAATTATAGTGGAACAGGGGAAGCTGCTACAGTTAGTAGTGATAAAGCTTCTTTCATAGAATATGATGTTGAATTAATTACACCGACAATCAGCGTAAATGGTTACAAGAATGTTGCCGTACAATACAACGCTAATTATCAGAACATATCGAACATAGATTTCTTCGATCTTGATATTCAAGTTGAAGGAAGCACTACGTGGACAAGCGTTCTACGCTGGAATGAAGATCATGGTACTTTCCGTGCTAAACCAGGAGAATCAGTTACCGTTGATTTGGATAAATTTTTAGATGACGCAACTTCATTCAAACTACGTTGGCATTATTATGACCCAAGAACGGGCGACTATGATTGGTACGCACAAGTTGATGATGTAGTGATACTTGGAGATGCACGTGCCTGGCTTACCGTTGCTCCTGCATCTGATACAATACCGGTTCGTGGAAGTCAAATTGTAACCGCTTACTTTAATGCAGAAGATATTGAAGCAGGTCGCTATGTTTCTGGTATACTGGTTAACAGCAATTCGGTTGCTCACCCTATTGTAGGTATCGTTGCAAGCTTAACAGTTTTGGATCCAGCAATTATTGAAGTATCACCTGATTCATTGTATCAGGAACTTATGGTAGGTGAAACTGAGACAAGAAGATTAACGATTTCGAATACGGGTGTAAGTCCTTTAACCTACTCTTTTGAGAGTACAGCTACACCAGTTCCTTCCGGTATCACGAAAAAAAGAGTTGAATCAAAGAATATACGTACAACAGTAACGCCTGCAACATCGCCTAAAGATTTACGTGCGGCACTTCACTCAGGATCTACCACGGTATTTTCAGGATCAAACACAGTATTTGCGGTAGAACAATACGCAACTAGTTTTGAAGAATTTGAGCCAGGTGATATAAATGGACAGCTAGGTTGGACAGGCCAGTTTAGCAATTGGTTGATAGAAGGGTTGAATCCATTCATAGGGGAACAACACTTACAAAGTGTGTCTGATGGACTTGGTCAAACCTTAGCGTTTACACCACGAGTTGCTATAGGTACAGATCCAATATCTTCAGCAACCATGCACTTAAATCTTAATGGAGATGGTGTTACATGGCAAATTATTCCTCAATCGCCTACTGCAAAAATGGTGAACACGCGTTTTGCGATGAATCCAGACAGAACAATGTCTATATTAGTAGCTGATAGCACTGGCGCAGCTTCGTACGTAAAGATTCCGGGTACAGTACCAACGGGGTATTTTGATTGGAGAATTGAAATTGTTAGAGCTACATCTGAATTTACTATCTACATTAATAATGAATTAGTGTTTGTAGGACAAGGTTTTGCAGGTAACATAGAGCAAATTGCTTTATTGACTTTAATGGAAGAAGCAGGATCTGTATTGGATATTGATGACCTAGCGATATTGGACGGGGCGCCACAAGCGCCATGGTTATCAGTTAGTCCTAAATCTGGTACTGTAGCACCTGGCAGTTCAGTTACAGTAGATGTTACATTCAACGCAACTGAATTAAAAAAAGGAGTTTATACCGACACGTTGAACATTTCAAGCAACGATCCTAAAACACCGTGGACTTTCGTACCTGTAACACTTGTTGTTGACTCAAACATACCTCCTGTATTAGCAGTGGTTGATGACTTAACCGTACTTGAAGGACAAACTGTAAACGTAACGTTCACAGCTACAGATGAAGATGATGCCGTAGTAAAAGTTACTTTATTAGGCGCACCAAAGTTTATAACACAAGTAAGTAAGGGTAACGGAACAGCTACATATAGAATTAAGCCTGTTGTTGGTGATGAAGGTGAGTATAGTTTACTAGTAGAAGCAAAAGATGCACGCGGTGCAACTGATTATGATACCGTTCATCTTTCTGTAATACAATTTGCGGTAACAAGCTTTACGCTAATAAATGAGCGCACAGGCGAAGAACTTGCTGAGTTCACAGATGCAATCACTATTAACATGCCTGACTCTGAACATCCTTACATAAATGTTCGTGCTAATACTACACCACCTACAGTTGGAAGTGTTAAGTTTAAACTTGATAACATACAACGCAACATTGACAACACAAATCCTTACACATTAAAGGCTAAGTTGTTATCTGGATTGGGAGTAGGTAAGTACGTTCTATATGGCGAGCCATTCACTGAAAAGAGTGGTCATGGTCAACGCGGTAAGAAGAAGCAAGCTGTAATTACGGTAATCAATCAGTTGACTTGGGTTAAAGACTTCAGTCTAATTGATAAGCGCACTGGCGCTGTTATCACTACTTTCGATGATAGCTTAACTGTTGATGCTGCCGATTCTAATTTTGTTAACCTAAACATTCGTGCAAATACAAGCTCAGCACCAGTGGGAAGTGTTAAATTCCTTATAGATGGCAAACAGAGAAATATTGATAATGACAAGCCATATATATTCAAGGAAAAAGAATTACAGATTCAGCCTGTAGGAAATCATGTACTTCGTGCAGAGCCATTCACAGAAGCGGCTGCTAAAGGTCAACGTGGAGAAAGTAATACGGCTATTATAACAATCGTAAACTCTGCGAATCCTGCTGCTAGATCAGCGTCTATTCAAGAGCACCTTAGCATTGAAGGAGGTAAAGGATTTAATGTTTTCCCAATTCCTGTTAAGGATAAGCTTTATGTTTCTCTATCTGCAAAAATAGATGGTGATATAGAAGTGACAATCGTAAATGTTCGTGGCCAAATCATTCATACAGCCCGTGTAGCGGCCGAGTTGATTGATGGATACACTATTAATACGTCTACACTTAATATGACACCTGGTGTTTATTATATCAGACTTCAAGATCAAAAAGGAAATCAAGAAGTTAAGAAGCTTGTTAAGGAATAACTTTCATATAAATGAGATAAAACCAAACCGAAAGGCGGGAGAGAAATCTTCCGCTTTTTTTTATCCTTTTGGTGCTAAAGTATGTGTCGTGTTAGAATTATAAATATCCCTTAATTAAATAGCTTACATCAGAATAGACATTTTTAAAAGATTAAAAGCGCATGGTTATAGCTTTATTAAATTAGTGATCAAATTTCCCTGTAGATGAAAGAATACTACAAAGACAAAACGGCTAGGGTCTACTATGATCCTCAACTACGCACGCTGTTTTTAGAAGATATAAGCAAAGTGATGAACGATAACCAATTTATATCATCAACTCTGCTGTATAGAGGCTCTCTACAGTTGGATACAACCAACTTTGTCGCTGATATCCGTAAGATGGGTATCATCAGTGTAAACTCGCAAAAAATGTGTACTTGAGAATTTATTACCAGGAATGATAAATCATCTGAATGGTAAGATGCTTTTCATGCCCCATTAATTGACCCGTCTGAGATATTGTAAAAAGTTTCGGGCGCAAATATAAAAATAGGTAAAGCGAAGTCGCTAAGGATTTTGAAGTAATGCAATTTCTCTGATGAAATTGAATTGAAAGATTATTTAATGGATTTTAGAAATAAATAGCAGTTAGTCTTGGGTTGTAACATCTAAAATAATAGCGCAAGGGGGCTTGCGCTATTATAAAGGGGGTAATTAACAGCTTAAATGCTATGTTTAATAAGTGACGGTACCGCCTCTAGGAAAGTAGCAGCTAACTAAAAAGCTTTCCAGGGCGACAGCTTTTAATGTGTTGAAAGGATCTTTTATAATGGTCAATGAAAAAGGTTGAGGGGGTAACATTAACCTTTCCTTGACACGATTCAAAAGTAAGTATAAGGTAAGTCATGTAAAACATGCAACTATTAAGTGGTGCGTTTCAATGTGTAGCATGGTAGGTTGACTTACTAACTGGGAATTTAATAAGGCATATTATAGGGCCTATCCTCACATAATACATGTACAAATCGCGGCATATTCACAAAAGGAATTACTCAGAGCAGGGTAGAATTATATGAAATGTGGATCTCATACCTTCATGTGAGGTTGCATAGATGTCGCCTTGATGATTTTGTACGTTCTTCTTACAGAGGGATAAACGATTCCAGTTCCTTCATACGCCGCTTTGCTGTGTAATCGCTTAAATAATTCAAAAATATGCTCTGCATACACTTTTTCGAATCCTATACCATTATCCCTAAAGTCTATCTGCACATAGTTTCATTTTGGATCTAACTGGTTTCGTGGCTTCTATTTCTTTTGAAGATACTTTTTTAACATAAATATCTATTTGTGGAGGCACATTAGGTTAAGAGAACTTAAGTGCATTGTTTAGCAGGTTATGAAACAATTGATTCAATTGTCCATGTACAGCATGGAGTATGGGTAAAGGGTTTTTGGTGATTTTTTAAGGGCAAGATTAAAGTCAGTTACATCCACGGCAGTGCTTAATACGCCGTGGACGTTGCCTTTCTCATCAAGCAAGGGTGTTAAGTTGTAATTGAAATAGTAATATTTAAGTTCGTCATTAACAAGTAAATCTAAGCGTTGATTGTTTTTATGAATAGATATACCTGTAAAATAGACTTCATTGCGCTGTGTAAATATTTCTTGATTATTTAATTCTGGCAACACTTCAGAATACAGCTTGCCCCAAACGTTTCGCATTGATTGGAGGATAATTGTATTCTCATTTCTTTACGTAAGTATACGCCAATGGCGAATGGAGTATGTTTGGGGAGATGTTAATCTTTATAAATGATTGTTGATTATTCGACATGTGAACGATAGATCGCTAGTTTGACTGAATGCCCATAGGCCTTACATGTAGTTTAGACAACATAAAAGTGGTATAGCACTTGCACAGCTTGATTAATTAATTAGGTGTTTAAAAGTGTACACTACTGCTTAAGTCTATCATTGCAAATAACTTCATACCTCTGACCAATGCAAAAACTGTTTTATAACAGCCCGCTGATTTTTGTTCTTTCGTTTCGAATGCTCAAGCCATTGATAAACTTAACTAATATAAAAAATTACCAAGCGGTAGAAATGTATAGCTGATTTCTACTTTTATTAACCTATCAATTATTACATTTATTAAAACATACTAAATATTTTCACAAAATAACCCTTCCATGAGACAAATTCTGATAACCTTATGTTCTATTGCAATTTCACATTTCAGCTTATCACAAGCCCTACCGAAAGAGTACTATCGTTTTATTAGAAACGCCGAGACGGCATACCACAGTAAAGATTATAAAGCTTCAGCTAATTACTACGCATCTGCATTTCAATCCAGCGGTTTGAAAGGATTGTCTAACGACAGATACAATGCTGCTTGCTGCTTGGCATTGTCAGGCAATGAAGATAGTGCTTTCTTTCAACTAGAAAGAGTTGTTATAAATTTTAATTATTCAAACTATGGACATATTATAGCTGATGCTGACTTAAATAGTCTACATGAAGACAAACGGTGGAAACCTCTCCTAGAACTAATAAAGCAAAATAAAGAGAAGGCCGAAGTGAAGCTAAATAAGCCACTCGCAAAACAGCTTGACAGCATATACACGGAAGACCAAAAGTATCGTCAAATGATGGGAGAGGTTGAAAGTAAACACGGATTTGAATCAAAGGAAATGAAAAGTCTTTTCAATGTCATGAATAGAAATGATTCAATCAATTTAATTACAGTTACGTATGTTTTGGACAATTTTGGTTGGTTAGGAGCTGATGTTGTTGGTCATCAAGGTAACAGTACCTTATTTCTTGTGATACAACATTCCAATCCAAAGACTCAAGAGAAGTATTTGCCCATGATGCGAGATGCAGTTATTAAAGGAAACGCTCAAGCAGATGCCTTAGCATTACTCGAGGATAGGGTTGCATTAGGCCAAGGCAAGAAGCAGATTTACGGCAGCCAAATTCGAAGAGACGAGCAGACTAAGAAATACTATTTTGCCCCAATAGAGGATGAGGCAAAGGTAAATGAGAGAAGAGCTTCTGCTGGGCTAGAACCTATTGAAGAATACGCTGACCGTTGGAATATTGAATACAAGTTTGTGAAATGACCCCACATTAGCAAGTTAGTGATGTGGTTGCCTGGTAGCTGATGGTGTTATAGATAGACATCATTCCATTAATATTTTATGAAGATCTTTAGAACATAAACCTACATTCTGGAATGAAAAAGCCACATATAAAATAGGTAAAACTTTGAAAAAAGTGCTGTTATCCCCATCCTATCAAATTATTATAGATTCATTGGGTCAAAAGAAATCGCCACGAAAATTCATTAAAATCCATTGGATAAATAGGTGAGGGGTTAAGGATATAGCCAATTCATCGCAACTTTTATCAAGGAAGAGATTGCTACCGATTAATATATGGTATCTGCTATATTGGTAGATATCGGCAATGTGTATATTTGGTTAACGGTAGCCTATAGCAGACAATAAATGGACAAATATTATAACATAGCAACAAAATTTATAAAAGAAGCAGGTGATAATTATGCTATCGTAAAGGAAAGCATCAAGGACTTAGATGATTACTACTGCTTCACCTATCACACGACACCTGCAATGCCAGATGGTCCAGGTTATAATTTTATTAACAAGAAAGACGATCGAATATTTTCCTACGAAAGTGGTGTTTTATTTGCAAGTGCTTTAAAAGACCTTGTAGAACAATTAACCATAGAAGCAAGAATTAAAGTTCATAAGGCGGATTTTAACATTAAGACAAGGTTTGATATTCTCATTGTTGGGATTAAGAACGAAAACCTTCTAACAAATACCCTTATAAAGCATGCAACATATTATGTCGTTCCGGAAATAGTAGGAGATTCAATTACTAGAACGGAAAAGAATTATTATAGTGAAGTTTTAGAGGAGAGGTTGAAATATTTACCAACAATTTTCCGGGGAATTAAATTAGAGAATGGTCCCTATCTAATAGATGAGTTGATAAAAACTGAAAGTTGTGAGTTTAATCTACTCAAGCATATTGAAAGGCAATATGCTAAAGATACCAAGGAATCAACGAATAAGGATCTCGCCCCTGTATGGTAAGTTATAATGGGTTGCTGTTACTTTGCTACTTTAAATATTAATTGGCCTGTCTATTATGCACGGTGCAAACCATGGTGCTTACTCTAAGAAACCATGGATAAATAAGACTTAAGACGTTGTAACGGATGACAATAGAATATAACTACAAAGCCAATCAGCAGAGTTTGTGAACACCATTAGTTCTCTGTTCAGTGCCTATGCACTGACTAGAAATATATTGCGAAGAATAATGGTTTTGCTGATATTTTCTTTTCATTAACTTTTTCTGATGCCAAAAGCGCCTTTGATGATAAGGATGATCGTATAAGCAATACCAATAAAATAATGAATACAAAATAGCATGAATTGATTCTCATTTAAACTCGATGTATTCACAAATTGAATACAATCCAAACGAAGTGGTTAGCAAGAGATATCCAATATAAATCAGATACTTGCTTGGTTCAGAGAACTTGTTCATGTTAGGCTTGTCTTGTGGGTGCAATAATTTGTGCTTCCATATTGTTTATTTTTTGATTTTAAAAGTACTTTGCATTTCAAAGTGATTGGGTAAATTTTTTTACTTGCCTTGGCCTTTAATTAAATTTTCTAAAGCTTTTAGATGTGTATGAAAAGCTTTCCTTCCTTCCTAGAAGCACTATAAGTTGTATTTGGCTTTTTGCCTACGAATTGTTTATCCACAATTATGTATTTAAGTTCTTCCAAGGATTTTATATGACTAGCCAAATTTCCATCCGACAAACTAAGGAGATCCTTCAACGTATTAAAATCAGTCGTATCATTAACCATTAATTAAGTATTCTCCTAAGTCTTGTAATTCTAGATATGAATACGCAATGTATGCGCCCACCAATGCATAGACGCCAGCAAACACGCCTGAAAGCCACTTAGTGATTTAACTCAACCCAGCAAGTAAACCAAAAGGTTTTCAGCTACCTTGTCAACTGTGAGTGACCATCGAAGAACAGTAAGGGTAATCTACGCTATTCGATTGAAGAAATTTCCTGGTCATTATTGCCGTCTTGGGGGTGGGTTGTTAAAAAGAAATTGCCTCAATCATTCGAGAAAAGAATGCTCACTACCTGCTTGCCGTGAAAGAAAATCAAAAGGATTACACCAAACATTTTACAATCGTTCCAGCGTTTACCTCTAACAGATGCGGATACACAAATCAATGCAGGCCACGGCCGTATCCAAAAACGAACATGTGAAATTGTCACTTCACAACAGTGGGTCGAGTCTACGCAATGGCGCGACTTAAACACATTGCAGCTTTTTGGTGCAAAACGAGAAATTTGAATTTATTTTCGTTAAAAATTTATCATGTGTTTGTACCCCCCTACAGGCAAAAAGTTTTTATGCTCTGTATTAGGGCTTTGCGGCATTTGTAGTACACAGAGGGTATTGTTTTGTGAAGATTGAGACCAGTACTTTACGGTGTGTATTTTAAGTTTTCCATACGAAAGCATCCACACACAGGGAATCTAATTAAACACATTGATAAAAATCACCAGCGAACGCACCACCAAACTTACCGGAGTGCAGCAACAACAAACAAGATATTATATCAGTAGTAAGAAGGCAGATGCTAGACGCTTAACACCTTAGTGCGGTCACACTGGTCTATTGAAAAAAAACTGCATTGGGTGTTGAATGTTAATTTAATTTAAAGAAGTTCACTCGCGAAAAAGAAGTGGAAACTTAGCTTTCAATTTTAAAATCATTTACAAAATGGCACTTGGCACTCAAAATACTGGAGAAAAAAAAGGAGGGTTTTCTAACCAGATAAGCAGAATAAAAGCTGCTGCAGATGACAAATTCAGGCATTCCTTAATCAATAATTTTTAAATGCGGAGGCCCTGCCATAGGTTCTGAAAGGAGGTTTATAATAATTTCTTCTAATACCTTTGCACTATTTTCAGCATTAAAAACCTTAGCCGCATTTCCCGAGTTTTCTTTAAACTGTCTTACATCCTTATGAGTAATATTAATAAGTTCTTTGGCTAAACTTTGAGGGCTAAAGTCAGAAGACACAACCCCGTTATTAAATGTTTTAACGATCTCGGCCATTTCAGGCGTAGGCCCAATGGCAATTCCTAGACGTGCTTGAATAAAATCAAAAAGCTTGTTTGGTAGCGTATTTTCGTAATTGAAGTTGATTGGAGGCAACAAAAACACGCCTATGTCATACCTGTTGATTGTGTATACAAGCTCAAGACTTTTTATAGGGGGAAGTATTTTGACCTTTGAATTGTTAATAATGCTGTTCTGCAAATTATTTATATATTTTCTGGTTTTACCTGAAGCAAAACCAGGAGTCAATAAATAGAGGTCAAGCGTAAACCTATCATCCAATAGATTCATCATTTCAATCATTAATTCTAATCTTCTTGATGGATTAGCTATGCCAACGTGAACTAGTTTTATTTTATACTCTTCTACCGGTGAAGCATCTAGGCTAAAATAGTTATTCGCATTTGGAATGACTATCGGATTTACATTAAAATGTTTCTTATATTCCTTAGCAAGCCCCTTTCCAACAGTTGTCATTCTAGAAGTTAGTGGCAAATATTTTTTACAAAGCCAGATATTAAATGCTTTAAAAAATATTCGCCACATTAATTTGTCCTCAAAGTGCCTAGGGGCATACTCATGTGCGTCGAATAAAACTTGATGTTTGCCTGGCAACGAGAATGATATTGGAAGGGTCTCTACATCATTAGCTATGATAAGGTGAAAGGTTTTGCCTTGCAATTTATTCTTTAGTATAGGAAAGTAAGCGTAAAGTATGCTGTGTGCAATTGAATGGCATCTGAGAATAAGGAAAAAGGATGCTAACAATTTTCTAAAAAAATTGAGATTAGTTGGTGTTATAGGGATGAGTTCATAGTCTGCGGAAGGTTCTCCATTAAAACCACATAGTGTAATTTCATACTCATTCTTTAAAGCTTGTACTTGTCTTCGGACGCGTGCGTCGTATTGTAGGTCACTTAATGTGAGAATGAAAATCTTCTTCTTCATTTAATTTTGTGAGCAGATTAATGAATTGTTATAGGTTGCCTTGTGTAAATAGTCTGTTGAAAAATATTCTATGTGCTGAAATGGTATTTTCTTCCTGTAGCTGTTTCCAAACAAAGTGGCTTCCTCTTTTTAGATAGACAAATCCAATTTTTTTCAGGAGGTTAATTTGATTCAGCATCTCTTCATTGTTTTCAAAACACAATACACGAACAGAAGACACGCCTGTTCTTTGTATCTTTTTCAATGCTTTTCTAAGGATTTGCAATTGTGCTTTTACATCTAATGTCGGAGAAAAGAACATTTGTTCCAGATAGCTGACTTCCGCTCTTATGTTAAATAGGATATCGGCTTCTGGAGAGGTTTGCGTTTGTCCGAATTGCAAATTTGTATATTGATTACCAAACGGATTTTTTAAAAGCCTCCAGTTGAGATAAGCTTCATTCTCTCTCAGGAAGTAATAAGATTTTTGTTTATAGAAGGTGCGGATAATACTTTCCTTATTGTTTGTTAAAGAGACTTCTGTTAATTGCTTTTTACTTTCGTTCACAAACAATCTTTTAAGACCAGATATAAAGGACAACGTCGAGAGCCCTAAAATTTTAAATTTATCAAAAAATTTATTTTGCGTATTTAATTTTTTAATATGAGTGAAAGCCTGGAATGGTTTAAAAACCAACAAAGCCTGTGTTGTCTGAAAAGGGATTTCAAAACCCAATCGTTCAAAGGCCTTAACAGCGGGAGTAAAACCCCAAATATATTTTACTCCTGCTTTTTTACATTCGTAAAAAAGCAAAGCATACATTTTTTCAAATAGCTTTTGCCCGCGGTAATCTGGATGCACAAGTGTATCTTCAGATTTAGCTGTGAGAATGTAAGAACCATCTGCGTTCATTAACTCAATTGGAATGGCGCACTGGATGCCTGCTATCTTTACAAAACTCGTTTCACTGGTATCAACGGCTATGACATAGATAGCTTTACCCTCTGGCCCGTCTACGAACTCCCAACGAAAGTTTTCAATTGTTCTGTTAGTCTTGTATACGTTATTAAAAAAATTGTTGGCTAGTTCATACTGGTTGTTCTCCAGCAAACGAATTTCTATGGCCATGTTATATTGTATTTTTGAATTATTTCCGTTTGATTTATTGTACCGAAATTTCCCTCTTTTATGTAGGCGAGAATTTTTTTATAAAGCGAAAGGTAGCCCTTATATTTAAACTCAGTAAAAAAATTGTTATGCCAGAGCAGGGATAAAACTGCGTTCTCTTTATTGCCTTCAAAGAAACCGAAGATCTCATTCTCTACACTTTGCAGATCCATTTTTCTATTGAAGAATGTTCTATCCATAACATGTAATGGCATTTCAACAAATGAATAAGGTTTTCGTTTTGCAAAGTTGTAGGGATTGAAAGGCAACCCATAATTATTGCGAAATCCGTACTGTTCTGAAAAACCAAGACTAGCATCAAGCTGTAAGCCGGCTTCTTCAATATCAGTATAACCAGCATGGAGTCTGAATTTTAGATAGTGATATCGGTTTCCTTGTGGGAACGTTCCAAATTTTTTTATCTCTGCATGAAATGATTCTTTTGCTAAGCTTTTATGAATCCCATTCTCAAAACCCAATGCTGCCACTTGCTTAAAGTGATGTTGAATTTTTGAAGATTGAAAATCGTAATCTGCATTCTTTTGTATATTATCCAGATTACCTTTGTTTACAATCCAGTAGAACGTCGATCGACAATCATATTCAGATTCAATTTTCATGATCTGGTCGATGTTAAGCCACGCAGGTTTACCCATAGCTAATTTGAATAGCATGGACAAGAATAGGTCGAATCTTCCTTTTTTTAAAACATTAAAGCCATCTTCTTTGATGGCGCCATGTACAGTATCTATATCATGGGATAAAAAGAATGTGCTCTTTACAGGTTTGACATTGAGATTAAGTGTAGCTAAAATCTTGTTAAAGCAATCCTGTACAAGGTTCTTTTTTATGTTGCCTAATCTGTACTGATAGCTATTTTTATATTGAAATCTCCCAAGGTTATCTGGTTTGTTATCATTGTGTTCCTGTAAAGAAGTTAAGCAAAAAAAAGCAGTCGCAAGATAGTCAGGCACACCCCGTGTTGATTCAAAAAAACCACTTTCTGTTAATTGGCTTGCATGAAGACTTTGCTGAACGAAATTTTCTGAAATACGAAATGTATTAATGCTTTGGTAGCCTATCGTGTATCTGGCTTTATCATCCGATTCAACTAATTCAAAGTCTACATTTTTTTTTGCACCCAATATTTTAAAAAGATAGTTGAGTTCAGGTATTATCCCCATTATTTCCGATGAAACATTAATCCGCATCTGCCTTAAAAAGGTTGGTGAAGTACTTTGATGGTGCAATAATAATTTTTTTAAAGATCGACTGGGAATAGAATCATTTTTATTTTGTAGAAATTATGCTATTTTTATAGTGGTAAGTGGATACCCCAATAGCCTTACCGAATCGAAACTATGAAATCCCCCCTATTCCTGCTTTTATTTATTGTCAGCGTTAATTATGGTTGGGGCCAGTCCAGCACGTATGGAGGCATTGTCAGCTCTTACCAACAAGCAGTGAATGATAGCTATTCCGCAGAATGGATAGTAGGTGATGTTATTACTGAGACGTTTGAAAAATATAATTTTACAGCGATTAGCGGGCTTATCGACGATAGTGGTTTAAATCCTACTACCAGCCTTGAGCAACATGATAAATACGGGATATACTCCTTCCCAAATCCCTTCTCGAATACGCTTACTATTCAGTCTGATCAACTTCCTGACCAACTTCAATTCAATAATTTGAGATTCGAGTTTTTTAATACGCTGGGAGTTAAAATCGAAACTCCAATTATCAATCACGGTAAAAAAGAGGCTAGCTTCTTCACAGGAGATTTAACGTCAGGATTATATATTTTAAAGATAAAGAATGCAAGCAATAAGCTTTTAACGCATATTAAACTCATACGCGAATGAAAAATTTATTTTTACTTCTCTTGTTGATTTCCTCAATTACGTTCGCACAAAGTCCTGAATCCTTCAAGTATCAGGCGCTAATCCGAAACAGTAGTGGTCAGATTGTTGCTAATCGATCGGTCTCAATAAAGATTAGTATATTAAAAGGAGCAATTGAAAATGAAAGTGTTTATACGGAAGCACATGCGGCATCTACAAACACCTTTGGAACGATCAACCTTGAAATTGGAAATGGAAATGTAATAACTGGTTCTTTTGCAGGAATTAATTGGGGATCGGATTTTCATTTTGTGAAAGTGGATATGGATCTCGATAATGATAATGTTTATGAGAATCTTGGAGTCGCCAAATTACTTTCAGTTCCCTATGCGCTTTACGCGCAAAAATCAGGCGATCAAAAATGGGCATCAAATGGTAATAACATTTCCTACAATGCTGGAAAAATTGGTGTCGGAATTGAAACACCTATTGAACCACTTCATGTGAATGGAAATATACGTGGCGGACAATACGGCGGTGCACTTCGTATCAAAACAGATTTTGGCTATCTCGATGTAGGTGCGAAGAATGCAGATTATGCACACTTTTATACAGATATGCCCTACGGATTTTATTTTGGTGGTTCAGTGACAGTACGGGATCACTTGATCGGTTATAGATCATCTGACCTTAACCTAAGCACACAATCAGAATCAGATTTTCTACCGGTTAAACGTATAACAATCTTGAATTCAAATGGATTTGTAGGCATTGGTACTACCCAGCCGAAATCTCAGCTTCAGGTTGAGAGCGGAGATATTTATTTAAATGATGCAACTTCTGGTGTTATTATGAAGTCTCCGAATCAGCAATGCTGGAAGTTAACAGTGAGTAATTCAGGATCTCCCGTTTTTGTTTCCGTAACGTGTCCTGAATAACAAGGATATTCAAATATATTATTTATATGATGATATGCCAGCATTGACCTGGCATTTTTCACGCTGCTCTTAACGTTTAAAGCAATGAGGATCAACTTTATAAAATATCTAGTCTTACTGAGTACATCGTTCTTTAAATAACGTATCAAACAACGGCCACCTCCTCCATTTTGTA
>CAXSCR010000036.1:0-48509 GCA_964235605.1 uncultured Cyclobacteriaceae bacterium
CAAAATTCGGAAGTTTTACAATAGGTAAGGGACGTGGTTGATAGTGCGCTTACCTAGCTTCTAGCTGCGACGGTCCAGGCACTTGCCATCACTACGTGCTATTTGTAAAAGACTTTAACGAAACCGTAAATTAGCTACTAGCTGCGAGCTGCGAGCTACTAGCTCGAGTTATTGTTAAAATTACGACAACTGCTCATTAGGTTAAGGCCTAAAATAGCAGCACAAACGCTCAAATTAAACCACACAGGCTAGTAGCTCGCAGCTAGAGGCTAGTAGCTTTTTAGACAAAGAGCTACTAGCTGCGAGCTACTAGCTCGAGTTATTGTTAAAATTACGACAACTGCTCATTAGGTTAAGGCCTAAAATAGCAGCACAAACGCTCAAATTAAACCACACAGGCTAGTAGCTCGCAGCTAGAGGCTAGTAGCTTTTTAGACAAAGAGCTGCGAGCTGCGAGCTACTAGCTTGAGTTATTGTTAAAATTACGACAACTGCTCATTAGGTTAAGGCCTAAAATAGCAGCACAAACGCTCAAATTAAACCACACAGGCTAGTAGCTCGCAGCTAGAGGCTAGTAGCCTTTTAATGGCTCTTTAATTCCTATCTTTGTACCATGAAACGTGTAGTAGTCGGATTATCGGGCGGGGTAGATTCAAGTGTGGCGGCTTATCTTTTAAAAGAGCAGGGTTACGAGGTTATTGGGATGTTCATGAAGAATTGGCATGATGACTCGGTAACCCTAAGTAATGAATGCCCATGGCTTGATGATAGTAATGATGCTATGATTGTTGCACAGCATCTTGGTATTCCGTTTCAGGCCATTGATCTAAGTTCAGAATACAAATCGCGCATTGTAGATTATATGTTTGCCGAATATCAAAGAGGCAGAACACCTAATCCTGATGTACTTTGCAATCGCGAGATAAAATTTGATGTGTTTTTAAATGCTGCAATAAAACTCGGGGCCGACTTTGTAGCAACCGGACATTATTGCAGAAAAGGAAGTTTTGAAAAAGGTGGTGATACCACGTATCAACTGTTATCTGGAAAAGATTCGAATAAAGACCAGAGCTATTTTCTTTGCCAGTTAACACAGCAACAATTATCAAAAGCTTTGTTCCCCATTGGAGAACTTATGAAAGCAGAGGTAAGAGATATTGCAAGAAAAATTGGATTGGTTACAGCAGATAAAAAAGATTCTCAAGGATTATGCTTTGTTGGAAAAGTGCACTTGCCTGATTTCTTACAACAACAACTTAAAAATAAGAAAGGAAAAGTGGTAGCCATACCAGCAGATTCGTCGACATTCAAAAATGGTTATGATGAAGGTGATCTTAAAAATATTACGGCTTCATATAACTTTGAACCAACACTTGGTACAGTAGTAGGTGATCATAATGGAGCCCACTATTACACTATTGGTCAAAGAAAAGGATTAAACATTGGTGGATTCCCTGAACCATTGTTTGTAATTGGTACAGATACGACCGATAATATAATTTACATGGGCATGGGTGAAGGACATCCAGGGCTTTATAGAAACGGACTTTTCATTCCCGATGCAGATGAGCACTGGATAAGAATAGATCTTAAATTAGAATTGAATAATTCGAAAGAATATAAAGCGCGTATCCGTTACAGACAACCACTTGTTAACTGTACGCTTCACAAAAAACAAGAAGGGTTATATATAATTTTTGATGAACCGCAGCGCGGCGTTACACCTGGGCAATTTGCAGCATGGTATGATAATGAAGAATTGGTGGGGTCTGGTGTGATTAGTTAATATTATAAGCGTGGAATTATAGAGAACGTTATGCTTTTGTTTATCAAGTTATCTCTACGTGTATTTACGCTAGCAGATCCGAAAAGAAAAAGATTATCAAATAATTCAGTTCCCACTTATACTTTACTTCCTG
This sequence comes from uncultured Cyclobacteriaceae bacterium, assembly GCA_964235605.1. Classification (GTDB taxonomy): domain Bacteria; phylum Bacteroidota; class Bacteroidia; order Cytophagales; family Cyclobacteriaceae; genus DATCRE01. The sequence continues at coordinate 1,920 of CAXSCR010000036.1, forward strand.
TAGATTAATGAGGCATAATCAAAATGGGTTTGACATTCATTTAAGTACGTTCAACCCTATCTACTCAAAACTTCAATAGAAATCAATACGTTTAAAATCACGGTCACATCTATTTTACTTAGCGTTAATGTCTCTACGGTTAAACTTAGATTTGTTATCTAGTGAATCGTTAAACTTCTTTAAATCCAGAAACACCACCTGACACAATATATTTCATTGCTATCGGTCCTGATACCTCCAGTGGTCTAACTCGACCACGCGGGATAATATAATGCATACCGGAAAATGCATATGAATGCGGAATGTAAACTGAAATCATCTCGCCCAACCCAAGATCAGAAAGATCATTTTGCGTAACAAATCCAATTTGGAAGAGTTGGTTTTCTCTATTAATCTCGACCAATACAGGTTTGTTAAATTTCTTTTTGTCACCAACAAATGCATCCAATAAATCTTTAAGAGATGAGTAGATTAATTTAACAAGCGGAATTTTATTCATACCATGGTCAAACCATGTCGTAAAAGTTCTGAAGGCAAATTTGGTAGTTAGGTATCCGAATAGTGTAATCACTGCCAAGACTATAACAAAACCAAGACCTGGGTAAGGAACGTTAGGCAGACTATCAAGCCAACGAAAAGCAACGAAAATAAAGTAAACAGTTGCTACAAGAGGTACGATAAAGAGCGTACCACTAAAGAAATAGCGAATAACTTTTCTAAACGAACTTTCCATAAGTATAAAGTAGAATTATATAAAGGTATGTTGAACTATAAATACTTAAATTCAATCTGCGCCATTTAATTTTAATGCTTCTTCTTTACAGAAAATTCTTCTATCAATTATGTTTAACCATTTTTGAAAGTGCCATACGCACCACCTCATCCACCTGCTCGTCGATTGTAATATGAGTTGTGTTGATAATCATTGCATCTTCGGCTTGACGCAATGGACTCTCTAACCTAGTTGTATCAATCTTATCACGATGCTGAATGTTTTCTATAACGGCATCTAAATCTACCAGTTGATCTCTATCTAGCAACTCACGTTGCCTACGGAATGCTCTTATCAACATATCGGCAGTCATGAAAAATTTCAACTCAGCTTGGGGAAAAACAACGGTACCAATGTCACGCCCATCCATTACAATGCCTTTATCTTTACCCATTCTCCGTTGCTGCTCTACCATGGCCGACCTAACTTCTTTAATGGCGCTAACTTGGCTAACCGATTCAGCAATTTTCATTTTACGAATATCCTTCTCTACATTCAATCCATTTAAAAAAGTCTCAGTCACATTTTTTGAATTGACGTAAAACGTGATTTGTATATCCTGCAAAGCCTTAACAATCTCTTTGGGATTAGTGAGCGATATGTGATGTTTTAAAAAATATAAAGTTACTGACCTGTACATAGCGCCGGTATCGATATAACGATAACCTAAAATGGTCGCCACCTCCTTTGCCGTTGTGCTCTTACCACATGCAGAATAACCATCTATGGCAATAATAATTTTACGTAGATTCATCAGCAATCTTTTAGGGGACAAGGAATGGGTTTGCCTGGTTTAATTTTCTTGTGCTTATGTTTATGCGATCCACATGCACCTAACAGCATAATTACAGTTAAGCTTATTGTAAATAGACGAATTATTTTGGTTTTCAAACTTCAATATTTAACTAATACATACATGATTAATAGACTTGTCACATTCCTGGCATTAAGGCATTATTCTAAGCTATAAGCTTTGTCTTAACACTATTAATGATCCTTTTTGAATTTCAATAAGACATTAAAAATCGCAAGAAAATCATTATAAATGGCTTGTTTTGAAGTTGATTTGCTTTTCAGCGTGCATTTATGGAATTGAATTACATATTGGGGGTTCATACCTGAAAAGACTTTTGTTATTTGATGAATCAAAATCTAAATTAAGACAACTTATCTAAGGATCAATATTATGGAAACAAATGAAGAAGGAAAAGCCGAAAAAACTTTTAAAGGGTTTGGCAAGAAGGTAGATCAGTTCTTAGCAGAATTGGATGAAGCCGGCGAACGACTCCAACGTGAGTTCAATGAAAAATTTGAAGAACTAAAAGTATCTGCTGACAAACTGAAAAAAGAAGCTGAAAATAAAGAGCGTTGGAGAGAAGTTGAAGATAACCTAAAAAAAGCTGGTGATGAATTATCGAAAGCTTTTAAGGCAGCATTTAAGAAGAAGGAGGACGTTAGTTAGTTTTTAAGTCCACGGTCGACAGGCCACAGACGACAGTAGAGGAGTGAAATCCAACTGCTGTGGTCAGTGGACTGGAGGATGTGGACTATCTTAACTAGATTTTAAGTCCACGGTCGACAGTCCACAGACGACAGTAGAAGAGTGCATTCCAACTAGAAGTGAAATGTTAACACGTTCTTTTATGGTAGATGCGCTTTAATGATTAACCTAACTGCTGTGGTCAGTGGACTGTGGTCAGTGGACTATCTTAATTAGCTTTTAAGTCCACGGTCGACAGGCCAAAGACGACAGTAGAGGAGTGAAATGGTAACACGTTCTTTTATGGTAGATACACTTTAATGATTAACCTGACTGCTGTGGTCAGTGGACTGTGGTCAGTGGACTATCTTAATTAGCTTTTAAGTCCACGGTCGACAGGCCAAAGACGACAGTAGAGGAGTGCAATCCAACTGCTGTGGTCAGTGGACCGTCGACCGTGGACTATTCAATCAAATCTTAATCGTCTTCCATGTTCCTATTTTAAATATTATAATGCCGGCTGTGGCCATGAGGGTTTCGGCCAGAACTATTGCGACATATACACCGGTGGGGCCAAGGTTCCAATACTTCGCTAAAAGATAAGCGATAGGAATCTGGAAAAACCAGAAACCAAAAAGGCTTAGCATCGTGGGCGTTCTTGAATCGCCGGCACCATTGAATGATTGGGTAATCACCATCCCGTAGGCATAAAAAATATAGCCTACAGAAATTATCTTTAGACATCTTACCGCGTTTGCAGTTACTTCGAGATCAGGATTAAAAAAGAAAACAATAATTGGCTCTGCTAGCACGAAGAACACCACCGTTATGATGGCCAAAAATATCAAGTTGAAAAAAGCGGCTCGCCATACAGATTTCTCTGCTCTATCAGGAAAACCCGCCCCTAAATTCTGACCTACTAAAGTTGCTGCTGCATTAGCCATACCCCATGCGGGCAGAATAGCAAAGATGATTATCCGGATGCCTATCAAATATCCTCCCAAGGCAACACTTCCAAATGACGAGATTATGCGATTCAAAAAAATCCAGCTCGCCGAGCCAATTAAAAATTGGCCAGTACTACCTGCTGAAACTTTTATGATGCTTATTATGATAGGCCAATTTACAGGAAGATTATCAGCTTGAATCTTTATAAGTCCTTTACCCTTTAGTAAATGGTAAATTTGATAAAGTACACCTGAGCCTCGACCGATAGTTGTGGCAATAGCCGCACCTTCTACACCAAAAGCTGGTATGGGACCTAATCCAAAAATAAAAATAGGATCTAAGATTATGTTTAAGCCATTTGAAAGAATGAGTGTACGCATAGCTATCGAAGCATTACCTGCACCACGGAATACACCATTAATCAGAAACAACATCATGATGGTAATATTGCCGCACAACATCCAGGTAGTATACCCGAAAAAGTTTTTAATTATGTGTTCATTGGCTCCCATTAAATGCAAAAGTTCTTTTGAGAAAAATATACCAATAAATGTGATGGCCAATGAAATGGTAATTCCAATATAAATTGCTTGTACGGCAGCGGCACTTGCTGCCTTCTCATTCTTCTCTCCTATTCTACGTGCCACCAACGCAGTAGCACCCATGCTAAGACCCATGCCAAGTGAATAGATTATAGTGAGAACAGACTCTGTTAACGCAACAGTAGCCAGCGCATCATTATCATGGAGACGACTCACAAACAATGCATCTACAACGGCAAACAATGCTTCCATAGACATCTCCAGAATCATGGGTACCGATAGGAGAAAAATAGCGCGGTCAATACTGCCTTGAGTGAAGTTTTGCTCATCACCACGCAGTGATTGTTTTAATAAAGAAAATATAGAAATATCCTTAGTAGAGGATGTCATAATTATAAAATTTAAGATGTTAATATATAGGAGAACAACCAGGAGTCTGGTTCAAAGATATTGATGCGTAACCAATTTAGAATATGAGAATCATAGGCGTTAAGCCTGCCTGCATGAACAAGCACGCATAAAATTATAGAATATTTGGATTTGACACTAGATTTAAATTTAAAAAATTATTGTTGGTGAGACAAAAGATAAAATACTCATTTCGAAATTATTAGGGTTGAACAAATATGGAGTTCATGAAAGCCAGACTTGATATATTGAAATATCAGGGTAAACCCCGACACTTATTGAATATGTCAATAGAAAGGATTGAATTATTAGGGTATTTAAAATGCTTTTACATTTTTAATTGTATTTCCTGATTTTTTAAAAATCAGATTTACCCTGATGCGAACTCCGTCACTTCGATGCTATTTTGTAATAAGTTATTATCCAAATTTAGCGGGCATCTACGATATTATTTCAACAATCGATACCATGAAAATCAACATCCTCATTTGTCTTTGTTTTTGCCTACTCTTTGGCATATTTACACGTGTGGACGCTCAGGTGAAAATTGGGAACAATCCCAATACAATCAATAGTAACTCATTACTTGAAATGGAAAGCACCACCAAAGGTTTACTTCCGCCACGGGTTGTTTTAAATGATGTTAATAGTGTTTCGCCCTTAACAGGAACTGTACCAACAGGTATGCTAGTATATAGCCTGAGCGGAACACTCGCCAACGGTTATTACTATTGGGATGGAACAAAGTGGGTGCCTTTTATAAGTATCGGAGAATTGAGTGTAGTTACCAAAACCGCAACGGCTACTTTACTTAAATCTGAAAACTTCGTTATCGCTAGCAATAATATTACACTTACACTTCCGGTAGTTACTGCAGCAGACAATGGCCTCTCTATTACGATTAAAAACATTGGAACGCATACAGATCAGATTGTGGTTGATGGAAACGGAGCTGCGACAATTGATGGCAGTGCAAACTCAAAACTATATCGTTGGATGGGAAGAACCTACGTTGCCTTAAATGGAAACTGGATTATAAAAGGAGAACAAGTTCGAAACGAGAATGTATTCGAGGTATCGCAAACTGGCAGCTGGACAACCATTGAAGAAGTATTAGAGTTCCTTGACCTTCACATGACAGGGCCCTCAGTTGTCAGACTAATGGGTGGAGACTATCCTATAACAACAACTCAGGTAATCGATCTTCCATATCCAATTACTATTCAAGGAAGCTCGTATGGTATAGCAAATATTACTGCAGATGGACTCTCAGGTGCAATGTTTAGCTGCTTGTCTGAAAGCTATTTTAAAATGCTAGCATTTGATGGTTCAGGATATGGGGGTGCTGTTGCTGGTGAAGATGCAATTCATATGGTTACCGGTGGTGAATACTTCGAAGTAAAAGACTGTACATTCGATCTCTTCAATAAAACTATTGTAGCACAAAGCAATGTTGACTTTTGGATTTTTGAAGTTGATATATCAAATGCAGTTGTTGCAGGTATAGAGTTAGCAGCGGGTGCCACAAGTGGCATCTCCTTTAAAATTTCAGAAACGGATTTTATGGATTGTGCGATAGGGATACACTTATTGTCAGGCCCTGGAGCAACAATATCAATACTGAACTGCGGCTTTTACAATCCTACGGGAACTGGTATCGGAATAAAATATGTACCAGCTACTTTTACAAGTCTCTCAACCTTATTTGTGACTAATAACACATGGAATAATCAAGGATCATTTATGAGTGGTTTTGATTTTTCTAGGAGTGATGGTAGAGATGCCAATACGTTTATAAGAAACAATTCCGGAGGGCAAGATCAGAATCCGCATTGCAGAATAAATGTAAATAATAATGCTTCTACAACAACACTTACAACCGCGGGCACCTGGTATAAAGGTAATTGGACTAATACATCATCGATTACCACAAAATGGACCATTAGCAATAATAGAATTACCTACCAGCCTGTAAATAGAAGTGATGCCTTTGCAGTTATTACTGGTAATATAAGTGTTAATAGTAATAATAGAACCATATCTATTGGCCTCGTTAAAAATGGCATAACAACAACACGATACGGAGAAACTGATCTGCGACTTACTGTACAAAATCAACCTCACCAATTCTCAACCGTTATTTATTTTTCAGATATTGCGCCAGGTGACTATTTCGAACTATTTGCTACAACGGCGAACTCCGGTGATGTAATTGTTTTTCAGGATGTGCAATGGTTTACAGAAACCAAGTAATTATTTGTTATGATCACGTTGTTGAATAATAAATACATACTATTCATGAAAAAATTATTTAAATATATCTTAGTATTCATTAGTTGTGCGTGTGCTAACGCGCAAGAGCAATTTACCAACTTCGGAAATTTTCAAACATTTACAGGTGCACAAATTACCTTCTTTGGTAATTTTAAAAATGATGGTACAATAACAGACAACGCCCAAGGCATTGCATTTAAAGGAAGTGCTAGTCAAAGTATTTCCGGCTCATCTGTAACCACAATTTCCAATCTAACAATCGAAGCTGATGCGACCGGTATAATAATGTATCAAAATTTAATCATTAGCAATTCATTAACACTAACTTCAGGCCCACTTTATCTTAACTCAAAAACACTTACACTAAACAACAGTTCAACAACTGCCTTATCACGTACAGGTGGCTACCTCTTAAGCGAGTCAACAGATAACTCAAGCAAAGTAATTTGGAATATTGGTACTACAGCCGGTGCGCATATTATTCCTTTTGGAACAGCAGGTGGAGTTAATATTCCATTTAGTGTAGCTGTTACAGCAGGAAATATTGGTAATGTTAGTGTGTCAACTTATCCTACAAATGCTGCTAATCTACCTTATCCTACTAGTCCGGTAGCTATAACAAATATGAATACAAAGGGCGGAGATAATAGTGCAAATGTTGTAGATCGATTTTGGCAAATAGATAAAGATGGACCCAGTGGCACCGCCACCTTGGTATTTGCTGCTTCTGCCGCTGAAGTAGGATCAATTACTAACTTACAAGCACAACGATGGAATTCAGTAAATAGTCGTTGGGATACCCCCATTACAGGACAGATTAGTACTGCAACTGGCACAACGGTTACCGGTGTAACTACTTTCTCGCCATGGACATTGTCAGGTAACAATTCTCCTTTACCAATAGAATTGACCGATTTTACCGCTAGCTTAGTTAAGACACAGGTTGAGCTAAACTGGCAAACTTCTTCAGAGCTAAATAATGATTTCTTTACAGTGCAAAGAAGTTTTGATGATGTGAACTTTATAGATATTGGCAAAGTAGATGGCGCTGGCACCTCACGCACTATAAAAGATTATAATTTCATAGATGCTAAGCCGATTATTGGTCGATCGTATTATCGACTAAGACAAACAGACTTTGACGGAACATACCAATTCTCAAAAGTACGTACAATTGTTTTTGACAATATATCACGTCTTAAAATAACAGCCTATCCGAATCCTGCTCAATCAAATCAGTTTTCAATCAATTTTCATAACCCAGGTGATAGTCCCTTAACCATTGCCCTCTATGATGGGTTAGGTCAGATCGTTTTCTCTCAAGTATTAGATGCTGCTATACATACCTTCGAAGTTAACCTACCTTCTAATACACCCGCAGGCATGTATATCTTAAAAGCTTCTAATAATACATCTATAACAGAAGAAACTGTAGTTCTAGAATAGAACGTAAGACATCACTGCAATGGCTTTCTAATTCTATGTTGGTGCTCGATTCACGAGCATGCTTCAACCACACACCCTGGATTACATCCCGTTGATCCCTCGCTAGTTTACAGTAAAGCTTAATTAATTATGCGTATGAGTTCTCAGGTAATACAGAAATCTAATGACTAGCTTGAAAAGTTTCTTCGGTTGGGATTGATTACAAAGGGGTGGTTTACTGCTTGTTCGGAGTCTTAAAGATTATCGCTGCAAATGGCCTTACGGGAAACAAACGGCATCGAAAACTTAAAATAGCAGGCGTTGTTGGGTATATGTGTCGGGGTATTGTTTTACGGGTTATCAGATATCTACTTTTTCACGCTGCCCTTAAAGCAAAACCCCACTGCAGTTAAAGATACCGATGGCGTCTTAAGTTTGTAGAGAATAAATTTTGTTCTTTTTAATGGTCATCATTGCTTTGGGCTTTGTAGGATACGGCGTATTCAAATCTAAATATAATCTTGCTTCTAGTCTCTAGCGACAGAACTTGTCTCCGAAACATGTTGCGTTACATCAGGTTGACCGCGGTATGTTATTTTACTTGCACCACTCGCGGTAGCATGAAGTGTTGTAATAACATTTACTTTTGCATAGCTTGCACCTGAAGCACTGACATGTGCCTCATCGGCTTCTAAACTAAAGGCACTCAACTCAGATGCCCCTGATACTTCAGCGTAGAACGCATTAACTGTGCCTATAAGATTTACATGAGAAGCACCTGACAGAATAATGTTTATATCATTAGCATCTACTTCAACCTTGGAGATAGACGCACCCGACAAATTGAACTCAAGGGTAACAATATCTATTACGTTATAATGATTCAAACAAATTAGCACATCGACCCATTGATAATTGACAATTATCATCCCTATTCAATAAATATCGTTTTCGCATTGGTGAATTCTTTTATTCCTAATTCTGACAACTCTCTACCGTAGCCAGATTTTTTAATTCCCCCAAACGGTAAACGGGTATCTGACCGCATGAGTGAATTAACAAAAACAGATCCTGCATCAATTTGTTTAGCTAATGTTTCAGCTCGCTCAAGGTCTTTAGTCCATAGCGATGAGCCTAAACCAAACCGGCTTGTATTTGCTAGTGTAATTGCCTCTGTTTCATTCTTTGCTGTTATTATAGCAGCAAGCGGACCAAACGTTTCTTCATCAAATGCCGCCATGCCAGGCTTTACAAAGTCTAGCAGGGTAGGTTGAAAATTACATTCTTTTCTTCCACCCCCAGATACAACCCTAGCACCTTGCAATACACATTTTTTTAATTGTATTTCTAAGTCTTCGGCTAGATCAAGTTTCGCCATTGGGCCCATGGTTGTGTTTTCTTCTATGGGATTACCTTGCCTAAGTTCATTTATCTTTTTATTAAAATTATGTATGAATTCATCCTTCACACTTTCAACAACAATAAATCTTTTTGCGGCAATACAACTCTGGCCGGCATTGCGCATGCGCGACTGCGTAGCTACCTCAGCTGCCTTTATAAGATCGGCATCATGCAATACAATGAAGGGATCACTACCGCCTAACTCCAATACAGTTTTCTTTATATTTCTCCCCGCCGCTGCAGCCACTTGCGTTCCTGCATACTCGCTCCCTGTTAGGGTTACCGCTTTAATTACATCATGCGATATTAACTTTTCAATCTTATCTGATCCAACTAAGAGTGATTGAAATACACCTTCAGGAAAACCAGCTTCGAGAAATATTTTTTCAATGGTTAGCGAAGTCTGTGAAACATTTGAAGCGTGCTTGAGCAAACCTACATTGCCTGCCATAAGAGACGGCAGCGCAAAACGAAACACTTGCCAGAAGGGAAAATTCCAAGGCATAATGGCTAACACTGCACCTAAAGGTTGATAATGTATTAGACTCTTTCTTGCTTCAGTAGAAACAAGTTGATCCTTTAACAACGCTTCTGCATGTTGTATATAATACTCACAGGTTAAAGCACACTTCTCAACCTCACCACGGGCTTCGTTAATTATCTTGCCCATCTCCAAAGTTATGATACGTGCATACACTTCTTTATTCTCCCTTAAAAGTTTAGCGACGCGACTCATTTTATCTGCACGATCGGCAAACCTCAATCTGCGCCAATCCCTAAACGCACTAGAAGCATTTGTTAATTTCTGTTCAATAACCTGATTCTCGTAAGGTTCAAATTCAGCTATCAAAGATTGATCGTATGGATTAATGGATTTAAACATGGTTAGATATACGGTGTTGATGCTAGGTTGGTTAAGTCAATGGTCATTATTTAGTCCACGGTCGACAGTCCACGGACCATGTCGCACTTTGCCGCAAGTTTAGCGCAGCTTATCCGGCCGGAACACATGGACATTATCATTGATAGCTTAAAGTATTGTGTTGTTAATAAAGGGGCTTGAATTTATGCATGAGATGGAGACAAGCAAGTTGAAAACTTGACTCATGATAAACCACAAGAATCGCTATCGCTAAACTTGAGAGAGTAGCGGATTTCACCCATCCCAATATGTGAAAATTAATGAAGATTTAATAGACAAATCTCTTTGGTCATCTAAAAGGTCATCTAGCTGTTCACCGTAGTCTTTCATTAAACCATAGGAAGAACTTCATTCGATGGTATCTGTATTTTAATTAAGAACGCCCCGCGTCCTTGAGTTTTTTTAAGCCATAAAACTCTTGGAATGATAACAAAAAGGCTCTCGTTAGAGCCTTTGACCATTCCGGTCGGTAAATTTTATTGCTAACAAGCTGCTCTCCAGCAGAGCTTGTGTCCTCTTTAGTTTACGACGGGAATAAAAGAAATATTTTAATAAAAGTCACCAACCATTTTTGGCGTCATTCCCTAAATGAACATGTTACTCATCAGGCACCATGAATAGATAATCAGACCTTTTGTTGCTGACAATGATCTGCATACCAACATCTTTACCGGCTGCAACTACAATCCGTAATCTTTAAAGAAACCAGCTGACCTGCCCGTTTAATAAAAACATGGAAGAAAATTCCGCGTAAGCTGCGGTAGATATTTTTAAGTAAACTAATCTTCTTTCTTATGCTTGAACCCAATCTTACGCATGGGTTCGGTGGGTGGATTTAATAACTCTCTAAGATATTTAAAGATCAATTTGATATCACTATCGCTCTGAACTGCTTTCCTTTCCAACTTCTCCAGCTTCAGTAAAATATCTTTATGCGTAAGCAACATTTCCCGCATTTTAGTAAATACTCTAATGATATGGATATTAACCAGTATGGCCCGTTCACAATTTAAAACACTGGATAACACTTGAGGTCACAAATTGTTACCTCAAGTTGGGGCGGCAGAAGAACAAATCCTTATGCTTTTACAGAGCAAGGAATTTCAAATTCCTTATCTGATAACTGGAACATAAAATCATCAGGGAACCGATGAAGATTTCTCTTAACTGCCTGATTTAACCCACATTGCAGCTTTTGTGGGGTAAAGTATAAATTTTAATTTTTTTCTAGTGAAAACTTATCATTTGTTTGCTTTTGTCTCGTACCCCCCTACGAGTTGATATTTTTTATGCTAGCTATAAGGCCTTCGCGTGATTTGTAGTACACAGAGGGTATTGCATGGTGGCGATCTGCACCAGTACTTTACATACGAGAAATTATTACTACCCGCAAATGCACACAGCCTAACAATATCTAAAAAACATTTATAATATCCTGAAAACCAATCATAGGCCCTTCAGCAAACGAAAATCTGTAGTACACAAACTAAAACCAAAAAATTGTATCTGCTTCAAAAACAATTACTTGTAAGCGGATAGCTGCAATGTGGGTTAAAACTTTTGTCTCTACATAAAGTCTGCCAGATCACTATCTAACATTACTTTATGATTTCTGATCAATAATTAATGATTCATTTTATCTAAGTGGATGGAACTGATTAACTTCTTTCTGTCAGTCCTTTCATTTGTTGGTGGTAATATTCTGTTGAACTAATATATCAATGACCTGCCAGGTATTGTACCTGTCGAAGGTTGTTATTGATTTACTATTTATTGATCCCACGCTGGTGCGGAAGTTACTGCCGTGCTTCTTAAAATCTCTTTATAAAAGTGCACTAAGTGGAAGTTACTTCCACAACGTTCACTAATCTATCCATCTATTTCCAGTAATCCTTTGGTGCCAGCATAGTCTCTTGCACTGCGACTACGGTAAAGATAATCTTCTGGTCTATCTACAACCCTTCTTGGCTGGATTATCATGAATATAATCGAGTTTGATCTATTACTTCGTTACTGAATAACCTGCCTGCCATCTTCAATACAGCATGAAAATAAAACCGCCTATTCTATCTCCTTCGTGACACACCGCGTTAGAAGGGTTGCACTTATTACTTGAACTTAGAAATAAGCAAGTTGAAAACTTAACTCATAATAATAAAACCATATAAATCGCTATCGCTAAACTTGCGGGGAGTAGCGGGAGTTACGGCAAGCGGCCACCAGCTGTGAACTGTGGACCGTGGACCTTTCAAGTAAGCAACAAAAAAAAGCCGGCATCTCTGCCAGCTTCCTAATATTATATAAATTCAGAATTAACCGATAGATACACGTTTGAATTCGGCTACTGTTAATCCTTTCGTAACGCTGTCTAAATATTGTGCTACTGTTTTAGAGCTGTCTTTTACGAAAGCTTGTGGAAGTAAGGTGCTCTCTTTGAAGAACTTTTGAAGCTTGCCTTGTGCGATTTTATCAACCATGTTTTCTGGTTTGCCTTCAGCAAGAATTAGCGCTTTTGCAATTTCAATTTCCTTTTGAATTACAGTAGCGTCTACAGATTTCTCATCTACAGCTACAGGATTCATGGCAGCGATTTGCATACCAACATCTTTACCAGCAGTTACCACATCATTACCATTCACGCCTTTTAAAGAAACTAATACACCAAGTTTAGAACCAGCATGGATATAAGCCACTACTGCCTCACCCTTCATGTGTACATACTCGCTTACTTCAATCTTTTCACCAATTTTACCAACAAGTTCAATGATTTTATCATTTAGCGTAAGATCGCCAGTTTTGAGCGTTAACAAAGCCTCTTTATTAGCAGGTTTGTTTTGGAATGCTGTTTCAACAATTAACTTACCAAGCGTTTGAAATTCTTCGTTCTTACCCACAAAATCAGTTTCGCAGTTTAAAGCAATAAGAAAAGCTTCTTTATTGTCAGCGCTGGTTTTAACAAAAACAGAACCTTCTTTTGCTTCTCTATCAGAACGTGACGCAGAAACTTTCTGACCTTTCTTTCTTAATATTTCAATGGCTTTTTCAAAATCACCTTCAGCTTCGGTAAGGGCTTTTTTACAGTCCATCATACCGGCGCCGGTCATTTGCCTGAGTTTGTTTACATCTTGTGCTGAAATTGCTAACATGGCTGACATAATTTATAACGATTTACAATTTAGAATTTACTACTAGATGACCCTTTGATTTATAAGGGCCCTAAAAAAACTAAACACCGGCTTAAGGGCCGATGTTCAGTACATATTATTCATAAAACCCACATGCATTTAAGATGCACATCGTATTCAATTTTTACAATTAATTTGCTTCCTCTACTGCAGGCTCGTCAACTTTTCTCTTATCGTCTTCGTCCTTCTTGTGAGCTGCGTCTTCTTTATCTTTCTTACGTTCATTCAAAGCTTCTTCAATTACTTTAGAGATGTTCTTTGTAATGATAGAAATTGATTTGAAGGCATCGTCATTTGCAGGAATTGGGAAATCAACACCTTTTGGATCAGAATTGGTATCCACCATAGCAAATACAGGAATATTCAATTTCTGAGCTTCGGTAACTGCGATATGCTCACGCTTAACGTCAATTACAAATAACGCTGCTGGAAGTCTGTTAAGGTCAGAGATACCTCCTAACAATCTTTCAAGTTTTGCCTTCTCGCGTGTTACCATAAGGCGTTCACGTTTCGCAAGATTGGTGAAAGCTTCATCCTTCATCAACTTCTCGATTTGAGCAAGTTTCTTTAAAGATTTACGGATTGTAGCAAAGTTAGTAAGCATACCACCCAACCAACGTTCTGTTACGAACGGCATGTTAAGACGTTTTGCTTCTTCAGTTACAATATCCTTAGCTTGTTTCTTGGTAGCAACAAACATAATCTTACGACCTGAGCGAACAATGTTCTTCAGTGCGTAAGTTGCCTCTTCAAGGCAGTTTATTGTTTTATTAAGATCAATAATATGGATACCGTTGTTCTCCATAAAGATATACTCTGCCATCTTTGGGTTCCACTTGCGGGTAAGGTGACCAAAGTGTACACCCGCATCCAACAGTTCCTGATATGTTAATTTGTTCGCCATTTCTTCTTTTAGATTAACGCTTGCTGAACTGGAATCTTCTTCTCGCTTTTCTTCTTCCGTATTTTTTACGCTCCACCATTCTGGAATCACGTGTTACTAAACCTTCTTTTCTCAAAGCTGGTTTGTTCTCACCGTTGATTTCCACAAGTGCACGTGCAATACCAAGACGAACTGCTTCAGCCTGGCCTTTAATACCACCACCTTCAACGTTCACTGTAACATCGTAAGCAGCTTCTGCCTTTACTATTGTTAAAGCTTGTCTAACTGTGATTTGATGAATTTCAGAGAGGAAGTATTCCTTTAGGTCTCTATTATTTATCTTGATATCACCATTTCCGGGTTTAACATAAACCCTGGCTATGGATGTTTTTCTTCTACCTAGTGTATTGGTAATTTCCATTTATCAGAACTTTAATTCTTTAGGTTGTTGTGCAGCGTGTGGATGCTCTGTTCCCGTGTAAACATGAAGGCTACGATATAACTCGTTTCCTAATTTGCTTTTTGGTAACATACCTCTTACAGCGTGTTCGATCAAGCGCTCAGGGTGCTTTGATCTAATCAAGGTAGGTGTGTGTTCACGTTGTCCACCTGGGTAGCCAGAGTGAGTAAAGATTAAACGATCAGTCCATTTCTTTCCTGTCATTCTAACCTTGCCTGCGTTAATAACGATTACGTTATCTCCACAATCAACATTAGGCGTGTAGCTAGTCTTATGCTTACCTCTGATAATACGCGCGATTTCACTAGCCAACCGGCCTAGTACCTGCGCTTCTGCATCTACCACGACCCAGCCTTTTTCGACTGATGCCTTGTTGGCGTGCGTTGTTTTATAACTATTGTGATCCATTTTCTTGCTTAATAATCAACAAATTACACTCCTCCTCTTAAAAAGGGACACAAAGGTAAATTCTTAAACCTATAAATGCAAGTGCCCATTAAACTTTGCCACTACTCCTACAAAAAATAATTCCAAAATTTTAACTATTTAGTTCTAACTGCCTTATAAGGGCTTGAATATCTTTGGGGTAAGGTGCGGTAATTTTTTCTTTGACACCCGCTAAATTTTCAAATTCCATCGCATAAGCATGTAAAGCCATGCGTTTAATTAGTGGTTGTTCATCCGTATCCTTCTTCAAATTGAAACCTTTTTTAACGCTGGATAAAAAGAAAAGCTTTCCGCCATACATTTCGTCGCCAGCAATGGGGGCTTTTAATAAGGAAAGATGAATTCTAATTTGATGCATCCTCCCTGTAATGGGCCGGCATTCTATGAGGGTATGATTTCTATACGATTTTATAGTAGTGAAATGGGTTTGGGCAGCTTTTCCCTCGCTCCTACTAATTTTTACCATTCCATCATTTTGTTTTAGAATAGGCGCATTTACTACCTGATCTTGGAAATTATGATTTCCATCGGCTATAGCATGATAAATTTTATTTATCTGGCGATGCTCAAATTGCATGCTCATATGTCGGTACGCCTCGGGATTTTTGGCTATGACCAACACACCTGAAGTATCCTTGTCAAGACGGTGACAAACCTGGGCATCAGCAATATATTCTTTAGCCAGGGCCAGGAGGTTTACCTTCTCATGTCTATCTTCTAGCGTAGACAAAAAAGGCGGTTTATTTACCAGTATAAAATCATTATCCTCCCAGACAATGATGTCTTTCAAACTTAAATCAGATTGTTTCAATGTAGATTAATTGGTTAGCGTGACTACGACAAATCGGAGCCATCTGTCTTAGCACGCGGCAATTTAAAACTAAATATCGAACCTTTGCCAGGTGTGCTTTCTACTTCAGCCCGCGAATGGTGACCTTCTAGAATATGCTTTACGATTGCAAGCCCTAATCCGGTTCCTCCTTTTTCACGACTACGGCTTTTGTCAACGCGATAAAATCGTTCAAAGATTCGGTGCACATGTTCGGCAGAAATGCCTTCACCAAAATCGCGTACGGATATAATTACATTCTTTTTGTATACTTCAAAACTTACCACTACTTCACTTTTATCATCAGAGTGTTTGATGGCGTTTGAGATCAGATTAGTCATTACTTGGGTTATTCGCTGCCAATCGGCATGAACTAGTACTTTTTGTCCGGGATCTTTAACCTTCAAGTGTACATCACGACGATCGGCCTTTTCTTCAAATTGTTCAAAGACCTCATCTGTGAGCTTATGTAGGTCAATGGTTTCCAGGCGCATTTTTATTTGTCCTGTTTCTATGTGAGAAAGGGTGAGCAGATCCTGAACCAAAATATCCAGACCATCGAGGCTTTTGGCGGCCTTTTTCAAAAACTTATTTCGTACTGCTTTATCATTTACCGCGCCATCTAACAAGGTGTGTACAAAACCTTGTGCTGCAAAAATTGGCGTCTTTAACTCGTGTGAAACATCGGCAATAAATTCTTTGCGGAAGGCTTCTAATTTTTTAAGTTCATCAATTTCCTTCTGCTTAAGGTCGGCAAAAGAGTAAATGTCTTCGTTAATTTTTCTTAAGGGATTGAGGGCATTGGGTTTTTCTTTACTTATAGTGGAAAGCTCTTTTTTCTTAAGCTTGCCCATAAGCTTATAGATCTTATTAATCTCCCGAAAAATAAGAAACTCTAATACCACAAAAATGAGCAAATACGAAACTGAAAAACTGATAAAAAAAGCTACTAGTAACGCACTCAAAGCCACGCTTTCGAAGAGCGAAAGAAAAAGTGTTGTAATAAGCGCAATGCAAAGGGCAAGCAGTAAAGCCAGTACTCTGGAACTATAAACCATGCCTCAATTTAAGGAGAATTTATAACCAACCCCCTTAATTGTGGTTATGTAATCATCGCCAATTTTTTCTCTTACTTTACGGATGTGTACATCAACTGTACGGGCAAGCACGTATACGTCTGTGCCCCAAATGTTGTGAAGAAGATCTTCTCGACTAAAAACCTTATTTGGATTCTGAGCCAGGAAAAACAATAACTCAAATTCTTTTTTAGGCAGGCTGATCTCTTTATTGTTTAACGTTATGGTATAACTGGTGCGGTCTATAACTAAATCGCCTATTGTAATTAGATCGGATTGCGTCACCTTTTTAGAATCTCGGCGAAATAAAGCACTTATACGACTCATTAACGCGCGCGGCTTTATAGGCTTCATGATGTAGTCATCGGCACCTACATCGAAAGCAGCGACTTCAGAATATTCTTCAGAACGGGCAGTTAGAAATACGACAAACGTTTTTTGCAATTCAGGCATATCGCGAATGATACGACAAGTCTCAACACCATCCATTTTAGGCATCATGATGTCAAGAAGTACCAGATCAGGGATGAATTTTTTAGCTATATCAATGGCTTTCATCCCATCAATCGCTGTCCTTACTTCATATCCGCTTTTCTCTAAGTTGTATTTTAACAATTCGAGAATAGATTCTTCATCGTCCACCACAAGCACTTTCTGCATTTGCTTGTTTCCCATAGTAAATTCTTTGTTCAAAAATAACCATAATAAAAGGCCATTAAAAATGTAAGTCGTTTTCTTAACAATTCCTTAATGGGGGTAAGGATGGGGTAATGTGGTTTAGTCGATGGTTAGGAAGTCGACGGTCGACGGTCCACGGTCGGGGCGGTTAAGTGGAGAACTACGATTAACTATTAACGGATAACTATTAACGATTAAGAAGTCCACGGTCGACAGACCACGGCCGAGTGGGGTAACGGAAGGCACGATTAACTATTAACTATTAACTATTAACGGCTATAAAAAAGGGTGCTTTTCACTGATATATTGGATGTAAGCTTTTAGGTCACTGCGGAAATCGTTTTGATATACGTTCCAGAAGATATCTTGCTTGGCCTGGTATCTGCGGAAGTTCATGAAGTAGGCATTGTTGGGGAGTTTGCCTTTAAAACGCTGTCCGGGATTCTGTTTAAGGGTTGTGGAAAGTGTATCTAGCGATGATACTATTTTTTGAATCATTGATTCTTTGAGGAGGCGTTTTTGGTTAAGGGGATCAGTCTCTGTCATGGTTTTATAAAGACTGTCTAAGATGGTTGCGCCTCGTAGCATGTGATCAGAGAAAAGCAGGTAGTCTTTATCTTCTCCTATATAGGTTGTGTACTGTTTTGAATCATTGCCGTAGGTGGATATTAAGAACTTCTCGGCGCCCCGATCACCTATAAATGAAGATAGGTTTTCGTTAAAGTCGATGCTGTCTTTAACAAATATGGTTGCGTGAGACATTTCATGAATGATTAAATTGGCTAGATCGCCTTCACTGCGTTCAAGCATTTTACTGAGAATGGGATCGGTAAACCAACCCAGGGTAGACCAGCCTCCAGGATTACGAATACTAGCATCAAAACCTTCTTCTTCTAATTCTTCTTTCAGCTTGATAGCTTTTTCTTTTTTAAAGAATCCTTTGTATGGCACCGCACCAAGAATAGGGAAATCCCATTCTTTCGGCTTCAGCCTGAAGGGTTCGCTGGCTGTAACCACCCACATGATCTCCTCCCCTTTCTGGTCGTAAAGTGTTTTGTAATTTTTAGTGTCTTTCAGGCCGAGGGAATCAATAGCGTACTTTCTTACCTTTTCAATTAACCTAAGTCGTGCTTTTAATGAATCAGGAAATGCGGGATCATTTAGGAATTTTTCTACTGGTTTAGCGTTCCAAACAATGTTGAGTTGGCCTTGGCCTTGACCCAGACCATAATTCACTAAATCCCAGTAGGCAATTACAAGTACACCCAAGACCAGCGTTATTACTAAAAAGAATGCTTTAACCGCCTTTTTTCGCATGAAATGCTAAAAACTTTAATTCAAAAATAAAACATCTAAAGAATATGCTTGTTAACCTTTAGTTAATGAGGTGTAAGATAATCAGCTAACCCACAAATGATAAGTAGTTGTATAAATTCTAATGTGTTATGACAACCTCTGTCGCAGATCTTTACCTTATTTTTTAATTTGATACATCATACCGTAATTTGAGCAAACTTCAAACTGTAAAATACACAAATAGCTATATGAGTGATGCAAAAGAAAAATTAAAAGCTCTTCAATTAACCCTGGATAAGCTTGAAAAAGCATACGGAAAAGGCACTGTAATGAAATTGAGTGACGACAAAATAGTCGACATTGAATCAATTTCTACAGGTTCTTTGGGTCTTGATCTGGCACTGGGTATTGGTGGGATTCCGCGCGGGAGAGTGATTGAAATCTACGGACCTGAATCGTCTGGAAAAACAACGCTAAGCATGCATTGCATTGCCGAAGCACAAAAAAAAGGTGGACTTGCTGCTTTTATAGATGCCGAACACGCTTTTGATAAAGCTTATGCTGAAAAGTTAGGCATTGACACTGAAAATTTATTAATCTCTCAACCCGACAACGGCGAGCAGGCCCTTGAAATTGCTGATCATTTGATCCGCTCAGGTGCCATTGACATTATTGTTATTGACTCCGTAGCGGCACTTGTTCCTAAAGCGGAACTTGAAGGTGAAATGGGTGAAAGCAAAATGGGTCTTCAGGCCAGGTTAATGTCTCAAGCTCTAAGAAAATTAACCGGAACAATTAACAGAACGGGTTGTGCGTGTATCTTCATCAATCAGTTGCGTGAAAAAATTGGTGTTATGTTCGGTAATCCTGAAACTACCACAGGTGGTAACGCGCTTAAGTTTTATGCTTCGGTTCGTTTAGATATCCGCAGAATAGGCCAAATCAAAGAAGCTGCTGACGATATTACCGGTAACCGCGTTAAAGTAAAAGTGGTTAAGAATAAAGTAGCACCACCATTTAAAGTGGTTGAGTTCGACATTATGTATGGCCGTGGTATTTCCAAAGCTGGAGAAATCGTTGACCTTGGTGTTGAGCTTGATGTGATCCAAAAAGCGGGTTCATGGTTTTCTTACAGCGGTAACAAGTTGGGTCAAGGCCGTGATGCGGTTAAACAATTGATTGAAGATAATCCAGAGCTAATGGAAGACCTGGAAAAAAGAATCAAAGACAAGATTGCAGGACCAGAGGCTAAGAAGGTCTTGGTTGAGGAAAAAGAATAAAGTTAATTATCAATGTGCAAATGTGCCGATGTGCAATTGGAGAGACCCCTAATTTTGCACATCGGCTTTTTTGTAAGCGATTGTTCAGTAACACAGTCTCTAAATAGCCATTCAATTAATTACAATCTACCAACTACCTGTTTTCTTATCGGCACGAGAAAGTGTGTACCTGTCTCATCAGCACATTTGCACATTAAATAATATGACTATCCGCTGTCCTAAAGATATGTTTTGGTTGAGGCTCATCACATTGAAAACTCTCACAAAAGTTATCAAACAAAAAACTTTAAAATGGGTGCATGTCGCAATCAGTAATTTAAAGAGAAATTTATTGGGTTTATACCATTCTGTAAGCCAATGGTATCTCCAACTCTATCTGAATGAATTCTGATACAAACTCAACAGAAGATATTTTGCCGATAAATTGTTTGATAGGGAAATATTAGCCATTATGGCTATTATGGACATCAAGCGGATAAGCATATAACAAATATAAAATGTTGCCGTAGCTAAAAATTAATCATAAGAAAACAATCAAAATAAGGCATAGCCCTAACGCTGGCACTATAATTTTAGCCTGGAAAACTATACTGCTTTGAGATGTTTAGAGGATTTATATTTGCAACCGGAATAGAGAACAGTTCACCTACAATTCAAAACGGCACAGTCAGGGTTGATGAGCTAGAAAAATGTGGACATTATGATAAGTGGCGTACAGACTTTGATCTTGTTCAGGAGTTGGGTATTCATTTTCTACGGTGCGGTCCACCCATTCATAGAACATTTCTCGGTCCTCAACGATATGACTGGAGCTTTGCTGACGAAACCTTTCAGGACTTAAGAAAGAGAAAAATTATTCCCATTGTTGATCTCTGTCATTTCGGAGTACCTGATTGGATTGGAAATTTTCAAAATCCAGATTTTCCTGAACTATTTTCATCTTATGCCGTCAATTTTGCCAAACGGTTTCCGTGGATACAACTCTATACTCCAATCAATGAGATGTATATCTGTGCATTATTCTCTGCCTACTACGGATGGTGGAATGAGCAACAGACAACCGACCGATCATTTGTTACAGCACTGAAGCATATTGTTAAAGCGAACGTTCTCGCGATGAAAGCCATTCTGGAGGTAAGACCTGATGCTATTTTTATTCAAAGTGAATCATCTGAGTACTTTCATGCAGAGAATCCGAAAGCCATTAAGCCAGCAGAGCTAATGAATGCCCGTCGATTTCTGCCGCTGGATTTAAACTACGGCAGGCGCATAGAATCGGAGATGTACGAGTACCTGATGGATAATGGAATGACCCGTGATGAATACCACTTCTTTCTTGAAAATAAACTTAAACGCCATTGCATTATGGGCAATGACTATTATGTAACCAATGAACATCGTGTAGCGTATGATGGCAGTACAAAGTCAGCAGGCGAAATCTTTGGGTATTATGTGATCACCTCTCAATACTATGATCGTTATCAGTTACCAGTTATGCATACTGAAACTAATTTTATGCAAGGACCTGTTGGTAATGAAGCCGTAAATTGGTTGTGGAAAGAATGGGCAAACGTAATGCGTGTAAGAAACGATGGAATGCCCATTGTAGGTTTCACCTGGTACTCTCTCATTGACCAGGTAGATTGGGATACGGCATTGCGTGAAAACAATAACCGTGTGAATCCTTTGGGATTATTTGATCTGAATAGAAAAATTCGCCCCGTAGGCGAAGCCTATAAACAACTCATCAAAGATTGGCGTGAAGTACTACCAACACAAAGCGTTTGTCTTAGTGTGCCTATTGTTGTTCCCCGGCAAGAGGATGAGATCGCTAAGTCAAATATAAAGGCTGATACCGAAGAGAAGAATTCCAACAGCACCCCTTCACTTTTAAATGCAAGCAAACAAGAAGTCAATGAGGTTTAAAGATAAAGTAGTGATCATAACTGGCGCAGCCAGTGGTATAGGACTTTCAACAGCAATACGATTTGCTTCTGAAGGTGCGAAAATAGTAATGGCCGATATTAATCCTGAACGGCTTAAGGAAGCAGAGCCATCGGTGCGATCGGCAGGGGCGCCTGATGTGCTATTGAGTAAGTGCGATGTGAGCAAGGAGATGGATGTTGAGACTACCGTGACAGATGCCATTACTCATTTTGGCGCAATTGATGTAATTGTCAATAATGCAGGCCTGATGATTTTCAAGAAAATTGAAGAACAAACTGAACAAGACTGGATACGAATATTAAGTGTCGATCTGCTGGGTGCTTTCTTTTTTACGAAACAGGCATTTCTTAAAATGAAAAGTGGCGGCTCTATCATTAATGTATCCAGCATTCACGCTATTGAGACAACGCCGCTCGTGGCAACCTATGCCGCTGCAAAATCGGCACTACTTTCACTTACACGTTCTGCATCGCTGGAAGGAAAGCCAAAGGGTATTCGTGTTAATGCCATACTTCCGGGTGCTGTCGATACGCCCATGTTGTGGGAAAATCCGAATGTGAAATCAGGTGTTGAGATAATTGACCGTGCAGATGTAGGGAAGCCCGAAGATCTCGCTGCGGTTATAGCATTTTTAGCTTCAGATGACGCAGCTTTTGTACAAGGGGCTATGATTAGAATTGATGGTGGCCGGCTTGTTAAGCTTTGATTGACGATTTAGAATTGGTTGTCTTAACTGTTGAGTTTCTAACAGAATCATTCAAATAGAGTGGGAGATAACATTGGCTTACTGAATGGTATAAACCCAATAAATTTCACTTTAAATTACTGATTGCGACATGCACCCATTTTAAGTTTTTTGTACATTAACCAATTGAAAATTAATTCGACCTTATTGCTGCCACGGGATCAAGTCTAGCTGCCATTGCTGCGGGGACAATTCCGGAGATGAGTCCGATAACGGAAGATACGCCTAAGCCTAGCACTATGTTTTTAATAGTAAGCGTTACAATCAAGTCACCCATGGGAATAAACGTTATCAGATAAACTAGACAGAGACCTGCAAAACCTCCTATCAAACTAAGAAATATCGCTTCAAATAGAAATTGAAACAGAATAAAGAAATTCTTAGCGCCTAAGGATTTTTGTAAGCCTATTATAGATGTACGTTCCTTTACGGACACAAACATAATGTTGGCTATACCGAAGCCACCAACCAAAATAGAAAAGCCACCAATTACCCAACCGGCTAATCCTACAACATCAAACACGCCACTTACCATACTGGCAATGGCTTCCGGTCTGTTAATGGCAAAATTGTCTTTGGCTGTTGGTCTTTGGCCGCGTCTTGCCCGAAGCACACCCCTCACTTCATTCTCCAATTCCACAAGACCGATATCAGATTCATATCCTTTAACACCAAGTCTTGAGGTAACTTCATTCGGATCGCCGGTGCCGGTTTGGTATAAGCGCCTGAATGAGTTATAAGGAATGATGGTGAAATAATCATTACTGGGTGTACCCAGAAAGCTTTGTCCCTCTCTACGCGTTACGCCGATAACAACATATTTAAGATTTTTAACTTTAATAGTTTTCCCGATAGGGTCTTCATTGTTGGGAAACAAAGCTTTAGCAACTTCATAGCCTATAATTGTTGCGTTTCTACCAATTTCAAGTTCATCGAAGTTAAAGTACCGCCCTTTCTCAATATTTAATTCAAAGATGCCTTCGTAACCTTGGCTTGCTCCTCTTAAAAGAACCTGACCCATACTATTATTATTTCTTCTTACGATGGAATTTCCCTTACCAGCAAAAATTGCCAAGGCACTTGCGTGCTTTAAATTCTCCTGCATAAATTTAAATTCATTGTAAGAGATGTTAGGGCGTTGCCAAAAATCCCACCAACGATATTCGCCATCGGCATCTGCTGTGAACGGCCATTTCTCAATATAAATAACACTTGTGCCTAAGAAGTTAAGACTGTCTTTAATGTTTTTTTCTAAAGAATCGACGATAGTGAGAACAGATATAATAGCGAAAATGCCGATTGTAACACCGAGCAGCGATAAAATAGTGCGTAATAAATTAGACTTAAGCGCTCGCCCGGCAAAGCGAAAACTTTCAAAAATGAGGTTTAATGTCTTCATCTCGCTTAATAACGCAGTTTATCAATTTGGGTTAGTCGGTACCACCGGGTTAAAATTACCAGTATCAAGACTAAAAAAAGGTTTTTTGTTACAGTTATTAAAATCTAGGTAAGGAGTTCGTAAATCATAAAATTGCCTTAGTTTTGCAAACTTATTTAAAATACCCTTGATTGGGCATCCTTTGCACTAGAAAATATGAAGCTATCCGAATTCAAGTTTGAACTTCCCCAAAACCTTATTGCGCTTAGACCTTCTGATAACCGTGACGAATCACGTTTGATGGTTGTACACAAAGCCAGCGGCAAGATTGAACATAAAGTTTTTAAAGACATTGTTGAATATTTTGATAAAGGCGATGTGTTAGTTGGTAATGATACAATGGTGTTTCCAGCTAGGCTGTATGGCCGTAAGGAAAAGACAGGTGCTAAGATTGAAGTATTCTTACTTCGTGAGTTAAATGCCGAAATGCATTTATGGGATGTGTTGGTTGACCCAGCTCGTAAAATACGTGTGGGTAACAAATTATATTTTGGCAATGGTGATTTAGTAGCGGAGGTGATTGATAACACAACATCACGTGGCAGAACAATCCGTTTCCTTTTTGACGGTGATTCAGAAGCTTTTGATAAAGTGGTTGAAACTTTGGGTGAAACACCACTTCCTAAATACATCAAAAGAAAAATCGAAGCGGACGATAAAGAGCGTTTTCAAACTATATACGCTAAGAATAAAGGCGCTGTATCAGCACCAACAGCTGGTCTTCACTTTACAAAACAATTATTAAAACGTCTTCAAATTAAGGGTGTTGACATGTCATTCATTACGTTGCATATTGGTTTAGGAACTTTCCGTCCGGTGGATGTTGAGGATCTTACCAAGCATAAGATGGATTCTGAGAATTTCATTGTGGGTACTGAAGTAGTATCCGCTGTTAATAAAGCATTGGATAATAAAAATCGGGTTTGCGCTGTAGGAACAACTTCTATGCGTTCATTAGAGTCTGCCGTATCAGCTAACAATAGATTGAAACCAAAAGAAGGATGGACCGATAAGTTTATTTTCCCACCTTATGAATTTAAGATCTGTAATGCCATGATTACCAATTTTCACATGCCTGAGTCAACCTTATTGATGATGGCTGCTGCATTTGGCGGATTTGATGTAGTTATGGAAGCGTATAAAGTTGCTAGAAAGGAAAAGTACAAGTTCCTTACTTACGGTGATGCAATGCTCATTATATAGTTAGACGTTAATAGTTAAGCTGTTTTGTGGATTTTTTCCATGTTTTAGAAAGGCTCGGTTACAAAATGGTTACAGAATTAACCTAATGGAATAGACCTAAACAGACATGCTTTGGGGTGGCTCGTTAAGCCGTTGAAACAGTGGCAACATTTCAAAGAAGGATTCTAGTAAACCAAAATACAAAATATAGACCAAATTAAAAGTGGCACAAGATTTTTTTGTGTTACCCCTAAGTTCTTTAACAACTTGACTTCAAAAGTAGATCTTACGAGATATTGAAGAAAGTAATATTTTTTTCCGTAAAAATTCGAATATTTCGGATTGAAAAGAACCGTAAATGGAAGGAAAGAAAGTATTCATGAAAGTTTGGGCAAAGATTTAGAAAAGCTGAAACGGTTCAAAGAAGTCTATAAGCATACCAACGTTCCCCATAAATGGGAGCAAGACCCTGTGCTCGGACAGTGGGTTGAAAAAATATAAGAAACTCAAGACCAAAGCTTCCCAATGAATTACTGGAGGTGTTAAAAATAATGAAGTTGATTTTTAATTTAATTTTCTTCACTAGCGTTGCGTTGTTGTCTTCAATAATTCTTTGAAAGCCTTGACAGTGTTTAGGTTACAATCATCTTTACCTGGAACTGATTTCAAATTTTTAAAAAATTAAAAATAATCAGGCCACCTAGAAAACTCCATAATTTGACCTTCCTCTATCATAATTTTTCCTTGGACAGACAGCTTATAACCCACCGCCCCGACACTAGAACCTATACTAACCCCTTCTGTTTGGCTGCAGAATATACTCCCGCACAAACTATTTTGTATTTCTACAGGGCTCTCTTTGACTACTTCAATAGCTGGACAAGGTCCACACGCATATTTTAATCTGAGCTTTACCAAAAACGTTCCAGGAAATAAAAATGTATGACTTGGGTTAGCTTCAGTTGATATTGAACCGTCGCCAAAATCCCAACTGTATTGAAGTGTACAGCCTGACTCAAGTTTGTCTAGAATCGGGGTAAAAATATATTTATCATTAGATTTATCATATTGAAAGCTTAACGATACCTGAAGGCATTCATAAGGTTTCTCATAAGCGCCCAAATCAAGGCTGTTGTTGCCCAATATCGAAGTATAATTAACATATCTTTTTAGCCCCATAATATCCATTGTCACAGTTGAGTCAAGAGCGTTATGATCTCCATAATCAATCGCTGATGATGTACTTTGCAATGCCAAATCACCAAAATCTGGAATCAGGTTATTGTAATCTTTAATCCAAACCCCTCCATTAGGAGTATCCGATGATACATAAAGCTTTTTATCATTTTCATCATAATAGGCAGATTCTATTTCATTATCTACCATCTGTGGATTCACATCATTACCTAAATCCTTTTTATATATCTTTTGCTCACCTGTTATCGTATTTAAAGTCCATAGTCCTCCACTATTTTCACAGCCTACGTATATTAAATGCTGTTCTTCGTTTTTATCAATAGTATTTATAAGATTTGTGCCCAGTAGTGAATTGTGAGTATCGTATATTTTACTTGTGTTATTGCTTCGATCCCATACAAAAAGTCCGGCATGCGTTCCGATGTAAAATTTATTTTCATTATGATCGATAAATATTTGGGTAGTTAAGTTAGAAGGCAATGCCGTATTACCGGAAGTTAAAGGAATTCCTCCTGTTGTACTGTAAACACCTGTTGTATTGTCGGTTCGATTCCACCACCAAAATCCATGTCCTGTAGAATAATATAAAATATTTTCCCGATCATCAAGATATATCCGATGACCATTCCAATAAGGTCCATCACCAATTTCATTAACATCAGGAATAGAAATGGGCATTGATGTTTTATTGATCCATCGTTTCGAGTTATTAGTTAAGTTTAATTCTAATAAGCCGTAAAACTTGTTATCAGGCCAATAAAATACAGGCGCGTACAATAGGTTATTTTCATTGTCTATTACAATATCTTGAATTTTACATTGACTGTAAGTTATTGATTCCCCTATTAATGGATCAATAACTGCGCTGACACCAGTTACTCTGTCAATTGATAACATACCTGTTCTTGCTGATGCAAAATAAATTTTATTACCAGTCGCATGTATAGATTTCTCTGGCCTTTGTATCCTGCCCCACTCAAAATTTGTATGCAATGTACTAGTGGGAAGACCATTTGTAAGAGAATTAAAATCTATAACCTGAACCCTGAAGCCAGAGATGTAAAGTTTATTATAAAGTGCATCTTTGAATGTATAATATAGATGCTGACCTGGCATTATTGGTCCGGAGAATGATAGAGTATTTTCATATTTGCGGTCTGATTGTTCAACTGATATCACACTGGTTCTTGGAAATTTACCTTCAAAACTTGGTGCTTTTATAAATACAGGATCAGTTTGTAGATTCTTATCCCCAGGAACTCCATAGCCACCTTGTATAATATTATTTTGAATAACAGGATTGCTGTGATTATTTAGTATTTGTTGATAGCTTAATGAAGGCTGAAAAGTACCCTTGAAATTTTTCCATAGAATTGAATTCTTTATTACAGAAGCTGAATTGGTGTTATATACCGCGCCACCATCCTGAATAGCCTGATTCATACTCCATGTACAATTGATATATGTAGCATCACTCCCAATATTAGCGACTGCTCCGCCTAATTCATCCGCTTTATTTGTTGAGAATGAACAATTTATAAACCGTGGTAAATTCGATCCATTAACTTTATAATTGCCTACGCCTCCGCCTCTAACCGCTATGTTCCCATTAAAAAAGCAATTCATTATTTCAGGTGAAACTGTTCCTTCGATAGAAATATTGGCTAGACCTCCACCATATAGATTAGCACTATTGTTTAAAAATTCACAATTATTAATTTTAGGTGCGGTTGTACTGCTCAAACTAAGGATTTGAAGGCCACCACCTGAATTATTATAGGATGCATCTGATGCACCGTTGGCATTCCCTTGTGTTATTATAAAACCATCAATCCCTGAAGTTTGGTCTACATCTTTAGCGACTATAACATGATAGCTGTTATCAGATTTGTCAAATAACGACCCTAAGTCTCCGCTTAATACGGTTCTGTTATTTCGCCAGTTCCGAGTTTCTTTCGAAGTTTCGTTTCCGATAAAACCACCATAAAGAAATGTTTGCCCCGAAACAACAAATGATACAGTTCTATCAAGTGTAGGAGTGGGACGATATTCGCCTTGTGCAACCCATATCTCCTTACTGCCAGATAAACTTGTAGTACTGGTAAGGGCCTGTTGCAAATCTGGATATGCTTTAGCCCATGTACTTCCATCACCAGTTGTAGCAGCTCCTTTTTTGACGTATATGATTTTAGTATTTTGACTATGTACCAAAGAGATAGCGCTTAGGTTACAGAATAGAAGCAAACAGATTATGTGTTGAAATCTTCTGAACTGAATTTGGTGAGTTATATTTTTCATTCTATTGATGTTATATCAAACTATTGTCTTATACATTAATTTTTCAAATTTTTCTTCCTGACGTATTCAAATCCAAAGCGCACATTTAATTTGTTTGCATAAGGATCACTAGTATGGGTTGAATATAAATTATACATGAATTGCACATTTCCATTAACTCTTGGTATAAAAGAGAAATCCTTTTTTATTCCTGCTATGTAACTCCAAATCCCAATTCGTTTACGTTCATTTAATGAAAATGGTATTGAACTGCTCATCCTCTCTGCATCTAACCGTACAGATAAGCCCTTAAATATAATTACTTCTGTAAACGATCTGATTCCATATACCCTAAACTGGTTATAAGATTGATCGTGTTTTCCAAAACGAACTCGCTCATTCCAGCCCTGACCAATTGACCAGTAACTCGTCAGCCGATATTTCAATGCTGGATTAATATCTAACATATAAGCACCTCCGTTTAGAACTTGAAATGTTAGACCTGGGACGAACTTTTCATATTTGCGTAATCTTTTAAGTTTATCACGCTTTTGTGACAACTCACTTGTTTTGCTTAAGACAGAACCTAATTTTCTCTGGTATTTTGAAACACTTTCTATGCTTTCTTGAAGCTGTTTTTCGAAAGTGGCCATTTGTAGTGCTACCAGTTTCCTTGACCGTGCTAGAGTCTCTTTTTTATATTCGTCAGGCTTCTTATATGATTCTAACTTCGCCTTTTGTTCTTTTATTAATGATTCTTGCTTTTGAAGTTCTGTTAATTCATCGTTTACAGGTAGTTTCGAGATAGCATCTTCTTTAATCGTTTTGGCTTTTTCGAGATTGCCCTCACTAACCTGTTTAATATCTTGAGTGTATTCATCAATTTTACCCGCTGTTGTAGATAGTTCATTGGTTGTACTTTTGACTTTATCAACATCCTTTAGGTTCGTTACTTTATCAAGATCTTTTTTTACATTTATATTAATATCAGGATTCCTAGCAGAAGAAATATCGCCGACTGAAGCATCTCCGATTGCTGGAATAGATGGATCATTGATTTTTAAATCACTGTTAGGCATTTTTAAACTATTGGGTATTATCCCGTCCGTCTTTAAATCATTAGTAGGAAGATTTATATTTCCAGGCAAATTACCGTGTCCTTCAGCTTCTTTAGATAACAAATTTAATTTTTCATCAATATTGCTTTTAGGTGCATTTGAAAGTTCCTGTATTTTCGTTTATGTATTATTTAAATTGGATTTTATTTTTTCAACATCATCTAATGGCAAGGAATTTAAATTCCTCAAGCTATCCAGCTTGCCGGTAGCTTTATTACTCAGAGAACTAGCATTTTCCTTATTTACTTTTATTATAGAAACCTTATCTGTAAGTGATGTTTTATATCCTTGAATATTATGATTCAAACTATCTACAATACTATTATCCTTCTGCAAAAGCTTGTTGCCTGTATTATTAATTTTCGTTTGCAAAGAATCTATATGTGATAACTGTTTGTTTTTTATACTCTCAATTACATGTGATTTTTGATTAATTATACCCGTGGCGTTATTGAAGTTCTGAGCCATAGAATCGACAATAATTAGTTTATTTCCTTTGAGACTATCTAAGCGATGTATTAGCACTATATCTTTAACTCTTTGTTTTACAGATTTGATAGAATTACTGTCTGCCCCTTGCTTCTCACCTCCCATGATTATAGATCTATTTAAGGAATCTACTTCTTGAGCAATCACTTGGGCTTCAAGCTGGAAAGCTGAAAAGGTTAATGCTGCTATGATTAAAATATATTTCACAATAAAAACTGATCATTCATTTTCAATAAGGCCTTTGAAAATGTTTAAGGTTTTGTTTTAGTTTCTTTAAGGCGATTGTTTTCTGCTTCTAATATTTTCATGCGCTCATCCATCTCAATGAGATACAACGACAATTCTTCTATCTTTTCTAAGAGTAAAACATTGATCTGAGCCATATCGATGCCGTCTTTTTGTACAGTCTCTGCAGAGGGTATATTTGGAAGAT
This sequence comes from uncultured Cyclobacteriaceae bacterium, assembly GCA_964235605.1. Classification (GTDB taxonomy): domain Bacteria; phylum Bacteroidota; class Bacteroidia; order Cytophagales; family Cyclobacteriaceae; genus DATCRE01. The sequence goes on from CAXSCR010000036.1 coordinate 33,052, forward strand.
GACCGTTTGTGGCTATATATTTCTTTAAGCTAGGTATATCAGTAAGTACGTGATCTTTATCAAAAACATAGTCGGGCCAAGCTGATTGTAAAGCAACTTTTACACCTTCGGCCATAACCTTACCTTTAACAGCTAGTTTATAACCGGTAGGAATAGCTTGTGTACCAATACCTACACTCCCATTGTTATCACAGAAAAGATTAGCACACAATTGCGTAACTCCCTCAATAAATAATGTTACAGCAACCTCCTTTGTATAGGTTGTACTGCTGCCACCTTCATTTTTCGCCTTTATGCGGTAATAGTAAGTAGTACCTTTAGCTAGCCCATCATTTGAATAAGTTCCCGCATTGGCTTCTGTCGTCGCTATTAAATTAAAACCAGTACCGGGCGTTAATGAGCGCTCAATCACAAATCCCGTTTCGTTGTTAGATTTATCTATCCAAGATAAATCAATCGAAGTTCCTGAGGTAGCAACTGCTCTTAACCCAGTAGGTGCTGTTGGAGGAGCATCAGCAGTGGTCGCAAATATTTCTGTGGTATAGTTTGAATTACCACCAGCATTAATTGCTCTCATGCGGTAATAGTACTTGGTCTTAGGCAACAGACCATCATCCATAAAAGAAAGTGCATTCGCAGGCGTAGTAAAGATTAAGGTAAAAGAACTACCTGCGGTTTGTGATCGCTCAATTTGAAATCCCGTCTCAGTACTTGAACCATCAGTCCAATTTAAAATGATTGCGGTTGATGATTTGGGAGCAGCACTGAGTCCAGTTGGAGCGGCAGGTGCAGTTGCACTGGTAAGTGCAGTAGCTTCAGTTGTGTAGGGTGAATTTCCGCTGTTATTTATTGCTCTTATGCGATAAAAGTACCTTGTATCAACTAATAGACCCGTGTCTGTATACGAGTTTAAATCGGGCCCCAACGTTTTAATAATAGCAAAACTATTACCTGATGACAATGATCTTTCAACTTGAAATCCAGTTTCATCAGTCGATCCATCACTCCAGCTAAGGTTGATAGAAGTAGATGAAGCAGCGATAGCTTTTAGATTTGTAGGCGGAAGTGTGGTGACTTAATAAGGGCTAGGACTTGCGCAGGTGTTAGCGCTGTATCATAAATGCGCACATCATCAATTGTACCATTCCAATAATCATTATTACTGACGTTACGACCTATAAAGGCTTTAGAGAGTACTAAATTCCATGCTCTTGGAGATGAAACGACCTCAACACCGTCAGCATACAATTTAGCCGTAGTGCCATTGTAGGTTAAACAGATGTGATGCCAAACCCCTACAGCCCAGAAATTAGCAGCCGTTAAATTGTTTCCAAATGCGCCTCCAATCAATGAAGTTCCATTTTGACCAATGAACATAGACTGACCATTTGTTGCTGTACCAAAACTAGCAATGACATGGGAAGCTGTTGTTATATTTGTTTTTGCCCATGCGCTAATACTTCTGGTTTTATTCCCGGAAGGAAGGCCTGAAGGATTTCCTAAATCTATACATTGGTTTGTACCATTTATCGTTAACGCATGGCTTCCTTCTTTACTAACTGTAGTAAAGGTTGCTCCATTAATAATTGTACCATGATAAGATTTACCTGAAGCATCAGTGGCATTATTGTTTAACTGCCATAATCCGACCTGGGCATTTACAGAGGTTATAAATGTTAGCAAGAGGACGGTGAGAAAGAATTTTCTAATTTTCATATGGAGATAATAATGGGAAGGCTATTAACTTATGTTTTATTTTTGGCTTGTATTTTCTAATTAATTAAGAAAGCGCTAATCTTTTTTTGAACGTTTAATTATATATGCTACTGAAAGATATAATGATTGATTCGTGTATTTTAAGCCCATATCATAAAAGGTTTGACTATCACCTTGGCTAAAATGCACAGTAGCATCCTTGTTGAGAACATTGGAAAGACCATGCATGTATCGAATATTTAAGCTTAACCGATCATTGAAATCATAAATAAAGCCTCCTAAAATTCCAAGATCAGATTCGTTTCCAAAATAATCTTTTACATCTGACGTTTTGCCGTGATAGTTTGCATTAGCAAATACTAAATTCCCGTAATCACCACCTGCCTCGATGGATATTTTTTTAAAAATCGGATAACGAAATGATACTGAAACATTCAGGTATCCAATATGGATTGTAGAGGCGGCGCCCTTAAATCCCTTATCAGAAAAAATAACCTCAATCAATACTGCACTCCTGTTTGGGAATTTGTATTTATTAAAAATACCCAAATGGTAAGATGGCCTCCATTTATAGTCAGGTTGTTTACCAAACCTACCTTTGGTGTCTATCACTCTTACATTAACATAGCTAGGACCTCCTTTAATTCCAAAATTAAATTGTCCAAAGGAACTTATGGAAGTTAGCATTAAGCTTATTATTAAAAATACTTTCATCACTATCTATATCTATTGTTAGTTTATGTATTAGCTAATTTCCTCACCTCTTAGTTCTGCTTCCCAACAGAGCCCAAAAGCCGAAGACTCCGAGAGAACTCAACAATGGCATCCAGCTTCCAGGCATCAATACTCTCCAAGTCAATCTGATTGGATGTATGTTATCATAATTAGTTCAATAATTCTTTACACTACCAAGGATAGGAGGCCAAACCATTAACAATCTGATGTCATCTACCAATGATAGAATTATACTCTCTTCCTTTAAAATTACTCAGTCGGTCTCGACATCTACTAATGTTTAGCCACCATGTAAACATCAGCTAGCTTTTCTCCATCATCAAGCATATAACAGGGAAACTTAAGTGTATCTGTTAATATTGTTTTGTCCATTCTAAGTACTAAAGTGTTCTTATAAGTAAAAGTAAAATCACCTATAGAGCACTTATTAAAATTTAAGTCATTGTTTATTATGATTACAAGAGTAAGAAATTTAGAGTCATACGTGCTTTTGGGTTTACCAACAAACCAAGACTTTTCCAAAAAAACTTCTTTAATCTCTGGTAACAAGTATTCATCAGCCTTAGTATTAGAAGTAAAAACAGCAAAGGAATACAGATATGTTTTTCTATTTTTTGAATCAGCTATGTTTTTACTTACACCTAAATGACCTTCCGTATTACAACTTATACAAAAGACGCAAAGCCAAGTAAAATGTAGGAATGAAATTCTCATATTCATTTTAAATTCATTTATTCATTTATCACGGTTTCAGTTTCAATATCAAAGCTCTGCCCTCCTTTAATTCCAAAATTAAATGGACCAAAGGAACTTATGGAAGTTAGTATTAATGCCAGTATTAAAAATGTTTTCATTATTATCTATACCTGTGTTAATTAAATTTATTTGTCTTTTACTTTATCAATGATCTCTGAACTACGTATCTGGTGAAGCAACAACTACTCCTCATTCTTGACATTTTCTGATATGCCAGCGTAAGCAGATCAACAGAGAACTAAACTAATTGAACTTTCTGGTTCCAAGCGTCAGAGTTCTCTGCGAGTAACTCTGATCGGGAGGAAAGGTTTTATTAAAAATATTTTCATCTATATCTAGTTTATTTATTTATACTGTCGTACCGCCGTTATTTGCATTTTTTACCAACTAATATTTCTATTCACTTTCATCTGTACATTCTTTATCAGGGCTGTGTAGACACAGACCTGGGAATTGGCCGCACTATTTGGTACTTTCCTTTACTATATAAACATCCCCTAATTTTTCTGAAACTCTGATGATATGCAATTTATTCTCCTCATCCTCGGTCAATGAAGTGTTCATCATTATTCGATACCCGATGCCCTGCGGTTTTGTAGTCCAGTACCAGGTCCATTGTTTCCAAAGCTCCTCGACCTAAGCTTCTTTTATTTTAAAATTTATTGAGCTGTCTGCTGAATGGAAAGAAATAAGTTCAAGGTCACCTGTATAAACGCCTCGTTCAATTGCCTCTTCTTTTGATTCAGAGAATGAAAGACCACGGCCACCGTGATTGATGAAGTCAAACCGCAATGACTTAACGAATTTCGGTAGGATGAAAATCAAAATTAGAATCGATAATAATAGTGCAATCTTTTTCATATTAATCTTTAACAACCCCTTTGTACTTAAGTGGAAGGTCTAAAATTTTATTTCCACTTTACCACCAATACAAGTTCTCCAATAATATTGCTATCAGTAAAATCTAAATTACTTTTCCTAAGTACATTATACGTGATCGTATCTGATTTCGGTAATTCTTTAATAGTACCAGAACATCCACCACCAGCACATCCCAGACCTTCATAATTACCCAATGCTGATATTCTGTTATTGATCAGATGCAATTTATTTTCTTGATCTTCAGTCAACGAGGTAAGTATTTGTATGCTACAGCCGGTATTGTCTTCTGGTATCGTAGCCCAATACCAAGAACCTCGTCTCCAAATTTTCTCAACCCAAGCCTCTTTTATTCTAAAGTTTATTGAGTCCCTCATGGAATGAAAAGAAACAAGTTCAAGATCGCATATATAGACACCCCGTTCAATTGATTCTTCTTTGGAGATCGAACTTGAAGGACCATATCCACCATGATTAATAAAATCATACTGTAATGATTTAAAAAAAATTGGTAAGATTAACACCGTTGACAAAATCACGATTACAATTATAATTTTTTTCATATCATCTAGCCCGTTATCAATCTTCAACAACTCCTTTATACTGAAGCTCTCCAATTTCAATCGTTCCCTTGGGAAGTTGTTCCTTTATGAGGTAAAATGTCTACCAATGATGATAACCTTGATAAGATTGAAAATCAAATGGTCGATTGTTTGTAAAGTGATTAATCATTGCATCAAAGGTAACATTAGGCCTTACCATTGCGCCAAAGCGTCCTGGTAATATCCCTTGTTCAGCTAATGGCTGGGTACAGTTTTGTATACAGTTAGAATTAATAACATCATAAGGGCTCAACGTACCTTTGGTGTCTATCACTCTTACATTAACATAGCTAGGACCTCCTTTAACTCCAAAATTAAATTGGCCAAAGGAACTTATGGAAGTCAGCATTAAGCTTATTATTAAAAATACTTTCATCACTATCTATATCTATTGTTAGTTTATGTATTAGCTAATTTCCTCACCTCTTAGTTCTGCTTCCCAACAGAGCCCAAAAGCCGAAGACTCCGAGAGAACTCAACAATGGCATCCAGCTTCCAGGCATCAATACTCTCCAAGTCAATCTGATTGGATGTATGTTATCATAATTAGTTCAATAATTCTTTACACTACCAAGGATAGGAGGCCAAACCATTAACAATCTGATGTCATCTACCAATGATAGAATTATACTCTCTTCCTTTAAAATTACTCAGTCGGTCTCGACATCTACTAATGTTTAGCCACCATGTAAACATCAGCTAGCTTTTCTCCATCATCAAGCATATAACAGGGAAACTTAAGTGTATCTGTTAATATTGTTTTGTCCATTCTAAGTACTAAAGTGTTCTTATAAGTAAAAGTAAAATCACCTATAGAGCACTTATTAAAATTTAAGTCATTGTTTATTATGATTACAAGAGTAAGAAATTTAGAGTCATACGTGCTTTTGGGTTTACCAACAAACCAAGACTTTTCCAAAAAAACTTCTTTAATCTCTGGTAACAAGTATTCATCAGCCTTAGTATTAGAAGTAAAAACAGCAAAGGAATACAGATATGTTTTTCTATTTTTTGAATCAGCTATGTTTTTACTTACACCTAAATGACCTTCCGTATTACAACTTATACAAAAGACGCAAAGCCAAGTAAAATGTAGGAATGAAATTCTCATATTCATTTTAAATTCATTTATTCATTTATCACGGTTTCAGTTTCAATATCAAATCTCTGACCCTCCTTTATTTCAATTGGCTCAATAAATTCAAAAGTCGGAACTGGTAACCTTTCAACTTTTCCACCTATTGTCATAAAGTTTTTCATAAACCAAAAATCATCATTTGGCCAATAGCCTCGATAAAAACCTAGTCCGGTTTTATCCAATGCACAATCCCATGTACCCTCGCAGCTAGCGCCAATTACTTTATAATACCTTTTTACTTCTTTACTAGCGGCTTCCATTATGGCTGCATCTGTTTTTGCGTCAGTGTGAATTAAAAGGGCCCGATCGAATAATGTATTTCGTTCCGCATCTTTGTTATACTCTCCATTAAAAAAATCATCAAGAGAGCCGACCCTTACACCATCTTGATAGCCATAAGACTCGCCCAACATCCCATGTGTTTCGGTTCCATTTTTTGAATATAGATACCATACACCAGCTTTGCTAACAAGAATAGCTGCATGGCCTAAGCCATTAGCACCATTTCTGTCGTTCAAAAGAATTACATCCCTTCCATCAGGATCTCCATATATTATAGGATTATTACGCATAGCTACATATGGAGATACTTTTCTTCTTATTGGATCTACTCGAGTCCACCGTCCTATAACAGCATCATACTCTCTGGCTTCAAAGTGATTCCACCCAGTCTCTTCATCCTTCTCAGCAAACTGACCCTGGTAACCATAGCGATATAAGTCTCTATTAATTTGCCTGTCTTTTATGGCCAAACCATAGGGATAAAAATCACCGCCGGCGACAATATCTGAATAACTGTGCGTAACTTTTAAATCATCAAAATAAACGTCTATATTCTGGTCGCTCTCATTGGAGACATAAATATAAATGAAGCCTTCCTTCTCGATGATGATATTTTCTAACATTAACTTTTCATGCGTATGAATATCAGGATTTGTAACTGGTATTTTCGCTTTATCCGATAACTGGTCAAAATCAAATTTCTGAAGCCTTCCATCGTTATCAAACAGAAGATAATTTAAAAAGGCACGTGGCTGATCATCGTCCAATTTTGACCATACTGGTAGGGCTCCGAACGCGGATGTATTTACAACACTAAAAATCGCTCCATCGATTACTGGACTCTTGAAGGTATTAGTAAGAAAACCAGCGAGGTTTTCTATAATGTCACTGTTCTTCGCATCAAAATTTGTGTATTTCGCAAAAACTTCCGTACTGATAACATCACCTGGGTGAACTGGTACCATAATGCCCGTACCTATTGGATCAGGTTGTGAAACTCCTCCGGGCTTATTGTTTATCCTGTTTACTTTCGTCGGTTCATCGACATGGTAGTCCTTACCATCGACTGTAAAATCCGTTGGGGTATGATTGATAAAAGCAGGAGCAGTAGAGCGTTTGATTTTGAAGCCATATTCATCTGATTCTTTAATGGCCATTTCGCTTTCCATCGTAGCCAGATATTCTGCGCTTATACTGTCCCCTATTACAGCCCGAACATTTCCTAAATGATCACTTAACTCATAGTTCATAACGCCGGCCCTGTTATACATGCCGATTCTACTATTCCCATATACAGGGACTTCTGTAAGCTTAAGTCCTTGCAGTCCACTCACAAACTCCTCATAGCTGCTTACAACATTGCCAGCAGCATCACGAACATACCATGTACGTAGTAATGGTTCGTAATATTCATTATAAGTCGTCTTATTTAATCGAAAACCTCGGTCGTCATAGACAAATGTGGTTATGGCTTGATTATGATCCTTATCAGCATATACGCCTGTGACTTTTCCGCTTAAATTATATACTACAAATTTTGATTTATCTTTTTCAGTTTCCTGGGTCATGCGGCCTAGATTGTCATAAGTATAGCTCCTAAAAGTTTCACCTCCCTGATTTATGCTTTCGAGCATATTGGTATTAGTTCTATACTTATATGAAAAATCGGCAATAGGTTTTCCGTCACTCGCATTACGTTTTAATCTGGCAATATTGCCATTAGCATCGTAACCCTCTAACTGCCCACCATTCGCACTATAGTTAATCACTTCTTCATGATAATTTAATCCGCCGCCTGTAAATACGTTGTTATGAATCAAACCCCAGTCAGCTTTTTTAAATTGATTACGCTGATCATACTGATAGGCATAAGCGAACTGTTCATTGGGTTCAATAGGGCTATGCCAGCGTGTCGCTTTTATTAGACCAGTATATAGATCATCCCCAGGTATAGTTACAGAAGCTCCGGCTTTACCATCTGCACTTACATAATCATCTTTATAATAATCAATTGATATCCCGAACACATCCCTCCTGAAACGGTTATTGCCATCTCGACCAGGATCTTTTATGATGGATGGATCTGCATTGTTAATGCCTTTCAAGGTACCATCAGCTGTATAAACAAAATCAATTCCTTGCAGTTTCTTAGCGAGTTCTATACGTTTCAATGGACCGTGTATGTAATAATAATAGGTAGCCTGCAGTTCAAGTAAACCAGAATTTTCTATTTCGCCCGTAGTTTTATTATAGCTGATACCTTCATTAATTAACTTCCCGGATTTATTATAAACAAGCTGTTCGCGAGATGTATAAACTTTCTTCAACCTACTATCAGCATCATATTCATAAAAATGAATAAACTGATCTTTAGTCCCATTTACATTTTCAATATCTTCACCTTTTTGATATGTTATGTCCTGGATTTGGCCAGTAGGGCCATAGCGATAATCAAGGGTTTTTACGCCTAAACCCGTTATCTCTTGAACCATCCACTCTACGCGCCCTTGTTCATCATAGCTATACCATGATATTACATGATCTTCATCTTGAAGCGGATTAGGATTGTAATTCACCTTTTTTGTATATGATATAGCACCGTTTACGAAGCGTTGATTTCTTTCAATTTAAAAATGAGGAATGGCGGCATCAAGTTCATCGTAGTAGGTATACAATCTTTCTTTTTTAATACCAATCCTTTCAGGATTTGCACTTTCATCACCCACTTCAGTAAGCCCTCCATTTGCATTTGTAACTTCAAGTATCGCTTTCATCGCACTTGAATTAAATGCTATACTAAGGATATTCATAGTATACTCACCTGATTCAATTGGCCGGCCCGATTTATCATAATTGGTATATGAATAACGCTGGGGTAAAGCGTTACGTTGCTCTTCATTTTGAGAAAACCGAATTCTTCCATCTTTTCGATAGATATACTCTGAGCGGCTTATTCCATTCTCAGCATTACCTCCTGCGGTCTTCTCTTTAATTTCCATAAGGAGACCTTTGCTATATTTACCAGTATGAGCATAGGCAGGTGATGGATTCCCTTCGCCACGTGCTACCCCTCCATCTTTCTCTGAACTACCTATAAAGTACTCAGCATTCGAAACGGCAATTTCATTATATCTAGCATTTGAGACACTGGCAACAACTTTATTTTGATCTAGATTTAGCCTCGTCGCGGCAAAATTTTCGTTGATGTCCTTCGCTTCAAGTACGTGAGAGTAAATGTCACACAATGTAACCTCACTTGTTTTTTGCCAGAACTCATCAACTTTATTGGCATTATTCCAATTGGTAAAAGGATGGCCTTTAAAATTTTGGACGCGGTCAGTACCATTATCATAAGGATAGGAGCCATCTGAGAGTAACGCTTGCTGCCCATTCCATTGATAACCCGCATGCGAACGCCAAATATTGACTTGGGGTTTACTTAAATTCAAAACGGGAATTTGGTCACTCCATGCGTTAATCGAAGCTGATAGCAAACCAGTACGTTGATTTGCTCCATTAACAACATAGGTATATTGCTCAGACTGCTGAGTAAGCATATTTTTATTGCCTATGTTATCAACCTTTATTCCCATACCACTGTAGTTCTCATATGCCGGCACACTAACAGATAAATATCGATTACCATAACTATCTGTAGTTAAGACCTGTGAAACTTCCCCAGAGTAAAAATCAAAGGCTATGTTTTCAGTTTGATTTTTCATGCCGGTTAAACGATTGTAGTTGTCTTGGCTAGTTTGCACAACTGGATATGTCTGCAACTGACTAATCGTTGCTATTAGATTTCTTCTAGATGGTGTAAAATATATCGGATCATCAGCATATGGCTTTCTCTCTTTAAACTTATAAAATATTAATCTTGCGCTGGCGAAAGTTTCATCAGTTACACCTTGATTCTTAAACTTGGTAGCTAGGTCGTCTTCATAATGTGGATTATTATCATGTAAATAGTGATTTGTGGATTTTGAAATAATCTGTTTATTATTATCAAATAAGGTTATACTTTTTAGATTGCCTACACGTGTTGAATAGTCTTTAAGCTCAATATTTCTATAATATGCATCGTTATAACTCAAACCATCAATTTTTCCCGTAATATTGATTTTGACACGGGACCATATTTAACATTTACCATACCATGCTTATAAGTTTCAAACTCATACTCAGTGTAGTTTGGAAGTGGAAGAGCGTGCAAAGGATCATCTGAGCTTAAAATACTTTCCTTTACTCTCACTTTTTGGTATAATACACCTGGGCCAGGAAGATGTCTGGAAATATTTAGTTGTGCTGAGAAATGTTTCATTACCCCTTGCTTATACGCTAATTTTGCGGAACGACACTCACCATATTTTTTCTTATAGATGGGATCAATAGCAGGTTCTGTAATTTCATAGGGTTCGTAAGTGGTAGTTCCGTTTTCGTATTCATAGTGGGTTGTACGAGTGCGATCACCTATTGAAATAGATTTTACCCGGATACCACCACCAAAAGCAGAGCTAATCCTAGGGAACGAAATTATACCCGCTGGAAAATATTCCGGATAGGCCCTTGCATCCATCCATTTCTGAGTTGTATAAAAATTACATCCTTGACCGTCTTTTGTACGCTTACTAGCACCTGTAATTATTGTTTTTGTCTCATATTTGAGCTTATTATAATAGTCCGGGGCATTGACAATGATATAACCGTCGCTCGCAAAAACATTTTCTATAATACCCTTCGCAGTAAAACAGATATCCTGATCAATTCGAGCACCTACGGGGGGTATGTACTGACAGCCTTCCTGATTTGCGCTACTTCCTTTAATTGTATAATCACTGGCATTCTCCGCGAGATAAGTTCCCACTAAATCCAAACCGATTTCAAGTCCCTCTTTTAAAAAAATAGAAAGATCAACATTCTCCCAAAAGGTTATTTTCAGTTTTCCCTGACCAAAGTCAGTAATATTTTTCGTTCTTAGTATTTGTTGATTCTCATGTACAACAGTATTAAACTCGTCACTTTCATACGTAATGTTTATGGCGCTACCTAAAGCAGTAACAATCTCGTTTAAAGACCACGCGTCAACGTCTAATGCTGATACCGGTGTGGTGAACCTTCCTATGGTATTATTGGTATTTTTTATGTATTCCGTTTCAAAATCACTTTTATAATAGCCCCATGTATCTACCTTTACCTCTCCATTATTCTTCTCATAGGGTATATTTTTGTATTTAAAATCTATAGGAGGGATTAAACCAATACCTTTCTTTCCTAGAAAATTTAATGACAGTAGTGTCAGCTTACCTCTTGTGTTAGCTGAGTTATCATCACTGTAACTATTGGGGGTTCCACTTGCTAAAATATAATCGTAATCAAAAGTAATTGCTTTTATAATATAGTCATCACTCGTGTGCTCAGCTATGTAATCGGTATAATTGAAAAGGTTAATTGCATCAAGTCTTAAACTGGGCCTTGGAATATCATATTTCATTGCATCGTCAGGTAGGCCTTCGCATGGTTCACAATCGCACCCTATGTCTTGGTAGCAACAAGTTTTGAGGCATTCCTGTTTACCGGGTATTAAATACTGCTTGGGTTGAAATCCGCCCTCTTTTAAGTCTATGACCTCACGTCCATCTAACCGCGGAGATTTTTTAAATAGTGCGACATGCGTTTGTGTCTCAATCTTATCTAAATAATAAATTTCCTTCTTGCCAGCAGCAAAGTTTTCAAACTCACCATCTAAATCCTTATGTGTACCTTCTCCCGGGTTTCTCCCTTTATAGTCATCCAACCATTTTTTGATTCAAAGTTTACCCAATATCCCCAGTCGCCATGATCGGTAAAACCATTTTCATTTATGTCTACAAAATCTGGTCCCGTTATTGAAGTTAAAAACCAGGTGTATGCATATCTCTTCGGTTTTTTTAATTCATTCCAGCGCTCACCATCCTCGGCTTGCTTGGTTGATGAATTGACAGATTTCATATATTCATCATAACTGTATGCTGGCAGTGCATAGTGATAGGTAACCCCACTGGAATTAGTTATTGAATACCTACCAATCTGCGTATCACTTTCCCTGACAAAGCCTTCAGCAATACAATTAATAAATCCTTCCTTATAAGGATTAACTTTGGGGTTATCTTTTAAGATTTCTTGATTAGAATACCATTCAACGTGTTTAGACCCTGCTAAGTGGTTGGTTGCTGGATTATATCCATCCGTTCCGTCTTTTCCTGTTGTTATTTTGCCTGAAAAATCAAAAGAAATTTTATCTGCACTAACATTAAAATCAGCTGGTGTGTATGTTAACCTATTTGAAAAATCATTTACAAATCTAAATTCCGCAGGCTTAGCATTAAAGGACGTTGATAATGAAACACTCTTTGCTAAGTGTATAATGTCTGGTTCAGAGCCGCCTTCTTCAGAGTCACCCATTTTATCTTGTCGATATAGATTTTGTTGGAAAGATGTTGGCCTTATATTACCAGAAATACCCTGACCCATAACGTTATAGTAGTCTACATCTGAAAAACTACCTCCTAATACTTTTTCAGGATTATAATGTTCTATTAAGTCAAGTTCAGTATCGAGAAGGTCATACGCATCAAATGCAGTTTCAGGGGTAGGACTAATACTACCTGAATACAGAGATCCGAACGTAAATACCTCCGCAGTTTCGTCTATCCAATAACGCTGATAGTCCCTTGATAATCTAACACTATTTTAAATAACTTCAGTTAATTCATCAAATCTTTTATGCACCCAGTAAAGTTCGCAGAGTAAATTTGACCTCATACTATCGTTTTCCAATTCTATATAAAGCGAACTTGTTCTTGCTTCAAATTTATAGTGCATCTCTTCCGCAATCCGTTGCGGCTCTAGTTCAATAATATGAGGAACATTGGTAAATGTCATAGGATTATTTTTTTCTTTTAAACAACTCTGGAAATTGTAATTCGATAGCTAATGCAGAATCCCTTTGAGAAGCTGAAGTGCTAAACTCCTCAAATAAGTCAAGCAGCAGCACTTGAACAGCTGTATTTGAGACTATTTGATTATCCTTGATAGTGTTCATAAGTTTGTTTAAATATTTCATTATACGTTACTATTTTTCCTTCCCTACAGCGCTTATAGTACCTGGCCTTACACCGATTTTCATTGGTTTTTATAAGACCTTCGCATTAAGGTACATTGTCTTTAGCATCCTCAAGGTTTAATAGAATCGGTTGACACGATTCGTACATTTTTTTAGATGAATACTTAAAGTTAATTTGACCAAAAACTAAAACATTGACATTAATAAGAATTGCAAAAACAAGCTAATTCTTAGAAAGCAGATAAACATTTTCATATAAAATCAGAGATTTCATTAAGACACAATACTATTGATGTTATCCAGAATATACATGGATAAATTTTGCGTTATTTTTATTTTTTTTGATCTAATCCTTCTCAAAACTGTAAAGAACAGAGTATAAAAACAATTGATAATTATCAATAAATCTAAATCCTAAGTAGCTTTTAAAGCTATAAAAGCTATAAAATGTTATTTACTTGCGCGTAGCCGGCTAATAGTTTCAGGTTTCATTCCCAAATAAGATGCTATGTATTTAAGTGGAGCGCGGTTGAATATTTCAGGATAAGTTTGCATCATCATATCATATTTTTCACGGGTAGACTGCATTCTCATCGTAATGAGGCGTTCCTCACTTAAGCAATAGTATCTTTCAGTTAAAACCCTTCCGACATAATTGAACTCTGGAAATTTCTTGTAAATCTGTTGTAGGTCCGAAAATTTTATAGAAATAAGAACAGAATCTTCAAGTAACTCGATATTTTCTTTACTTGGTTTCTGATTAAAGAAACTATAAACAGAAATAATAAATTCATCCTCCTGCATAAACCAAGATGTTACTTCCTGCTCTTGTTTATAATAGAATGCCCGAACAAACCCCTTCTCTATAAAGAACATACGATTGCAAGTTTCACCTTCCTTTAGAATAACACTCCTTTTAGGTAACGCTTCTTCATGAATACATAAATGAAGCGCTTCGGAAAGGTCTACTGAAGGTGGCTGTATTGATGAAATCAGCGAAAATAATTTTGTGTGCATTTAAGAGGGTAACAAATGTTTACTAAAGAAAATAAAATTTCAATAAAAACTATGTAATCTCAACTTATTTATGATTTTATGGTATAAATAAGCAGCCCCACCACCCGCAACAACCACAATTCCAGGTTCCATTGGAATATAAAATCGATTATCCCAATCGACGGTAGCAATCCCAATAAGAAAGCAATTCATACCTATAGTTGTAAAAACAAACCATTTAAAAGGTATATTTTTAAGTTCCTTCCAACCAATATAAAACATGGAATAGATAGATATAATCCAAGTGGCTGCAAAAAGATTATGCAAAAAAGAATAGTACGGTCTAACGGTTGACACCAAAAACCAAATCTTCATACAACCTAGCCTAATAAAATAGATAGGGTTATGCCAAACAAAATAAAACATCTTGGATATTGGATGTTCTTTACTATCAGAAAAATTGAGATTTTCTGATTTGATTCTTAACCCATCACGATACAGTGAATTACTCTCGTCTATACTATCAGCAAAAGTTATAATATTACCTTTGGCATATTGAGACGTGAAGTCCCAATATGTAAAAATTATATAGGTACCAATACATCCCACAGTTATCAAACAGAGCACTAATGAAAACTTTAAAACATGGCGTTTATTAATTTCACTCCAATGAAATCTTAAGATAAACACAATAGCTCCTATCAAAATAATCGCACCTGTTGGCCTTAATAAGCATTGATCAGTCATTAGCGTCACGTTCCAATGAATATTATCAAACCATACCAAAAAAATAATACATGAAAAAAGACCGGCTATTGGGCTATCGAATATTTTAGATGCTGTAAAGTATAAAGCAACTGTCGCAAATCCAGATAATACACATTGAAAAATAATAAATGGCAATACGCTATTCGGAGAGATCCATTTAAATAAAGTTATTATACTAAGAGAAGTAGCATAGAAAATGTGTCGTAAATCCTCAATCTGCTGAAATTTTATAATATACTCAGCCCTTTTTAAATACTCAGCTGCATCAAGCAAATTACGTATGCCAAAATACTTAAATAGAATTAGGTGTATAATCAACCAGAGGCTGATTATACTAAACATATGGACGCGTTGATTTCTTATAACCTAAATCTTTGGATATGCAAGATACAAATTCCAAACAAATCATGGCCTGGTCTAGTAAGTATGACAGCGATTCAGCGATTAAATTTTTTTCAGATTGCTGACCTCTTCTCTTTAGGAT
>CAXSCR010000037.1:0-10291 GCA_964235605.1 uncultured Cyclobacteriaceae bacterium
TAAAATCATCCAATTGATCAATTTAAATTAATACTGCATTTTGTCGTACACCCATCATCACCCATGATATACTGCTTAATAGTAATCTCAAATAAAAAAATGCCACGGCAAAGATATCTTCACCGCGGCATCTATTACGAGTTTAATAGTATTGTATATATTTTACTTCTTCAATATTTTACCTGTAATCTTCTTTCCTTTTTGGGTTACTGAATATATGTAAACACCTGTAGGTAAGTTCTCAGTATTAAAATCAAATTCATGTAAACCTGCACTCAAATTACCATTATGTAATTCGCTTGTTTTATTTCCTGTTGCATTATACACGCTTACGTTAGTATGACCAGCAACAGGTAGGTTAACTTTTATCTTGGTATTATTTACAGTTGGATTAGGATACGAAGCAGCACTGAATAACTCGCTTGATGCAATCAATTCGTTAGATACCATTCTTGCTCCGGCAGTTTTAGAGATGCGCCACCAATTAAGATTCCAACCACCTGTTGATGCGAAAATTCCAAAATTGTAAGTACCAGCATTGATAGTTACCGTGCGTGATATGGTCGTCCAGGTTTGCCATCCGCCAGTGTTTGGTACAGCGAGCGTTCCAAGTTGTGTTGCACCAGCATTAAGATCCATAGAAACAACACCTGTACTATTTGGACTTGCAACCCGGTACTCTACAAGGTAAGTTCCTGTAGTAGGAATCGCGATGCTATTATAAGCCATCCAGTCACTGTTATCAATCCAGCCTACATTTTGTCCACCACCAGCATCTGTTGTATTTTCTAATTGAACACCAAGCATACTGCTATAAGATTCTGCCTGAACGGTCAGCGAAAATGCTGCGGTATTGGTTTCAATTTTAAGTGACGAAGTTTTATCATTAAAGGTACCATCGCAGGCAAGGTCTGCAGTTAATACTTTAGAAGTACCCGTAAAGTTATCATCCATATAAAGTGTTACCTTATAACCAGCTGAAACTTTAACAGACGAAATATCGTCATTTAGTATACCAGCGGCTGTCAATTGGCTCAAGGTATAAGTACCAACATTTAAACCAACCGCTGTGCCTCCGAAGTTACAATCCTTATAAAAAGTTGCTACGCCTGTTGTTGGTGGTTGAGTAGTACCTAATTGATAAACCCTTACATAATCCACGGTTAAATTCGCAGGAAATCCGTTGTTGTCAATTACAAAACCAGGCCAGTTACCGCCAACCGCTAAATTAAACAGAATGAAAAAGTTATTATGGAACTCGTTAGTACCATTAATACTATTTGCAATGTTAGCTTCAAGAAATTGTACGCCGTCAACTGTCCACTTGATACTAGAAGGAGTCCATTCGATAGCGTAGGTATGCATGGAGGTAACGGTTGTTGTGGTATTGCCACCATATTGAGCATACACGTTATTTTGATCTGCCCAGTGGATAGTACCGTACGTGGTATTACCACCGTTAACATGTTCCATGATGTCTATTTCACCACAAGCTGGCCAGCCAACAGATGCAATATTATCACCTAATGCCCAAAACGCTGGCCAAATACCTTGAAAGGATGGCATTGATAAGCGAGCTTCAATTTTACCATACGTCCAAGATTTTTTGCCTTGGGTTTTCATTCTCGCAGAGGTATAGTTCATACCACCAAAAGATTCATTTTTTGCCTGTATTTGAAGGGCATTATTAACGATAGAAGCATTTTCCCTACGGTAATATTCAAGTTCGTTGTTACCCCAGCCACCAGAGCCGGTACCAGTCTCAAATACCCAATCAGGACCGATAGATCCGTTAAATTCATCGGCCCATACCAGTTGGTAGGTCTGTGCCTGGGCACTAAGGTTTAGCAAAAGCAATATGCAAATGCTTTTCAAAATGTTTAAGGATACTTTCTTCATAAGGATAGGTTTTAGTTAAATAAAGGAAAGGTTAAATAAAGGAATGGATAGGATTAGGGTTTAATGTTTATATCTATTGTTAAATTATTTCGATTTCATTCGTTAGTGCAAACGATAGCAAAGTAGGAATGAATTATTTAAATGTGAAATTGGTGGCTTAAAATAATACTACAGAAGCGCTTAAAAAGGGTAAAATGATTACATCAAAAATACATCATGCATGACGAAGTGCTTTCATAAGGTTAAAATCAAGTTAATATCTTAAAGTAAACTTCTGTCCGATGATATCTTTAGGAATCGACCTTAATAATTGCACTGTCAATAAATGTATTAGCATAAGCAAATGGTATATATAGAAACTTGTTTATGAACTGCTCTCTTTTTGGCAGTTTTCCAATTCCGAGTTATTCTAATCAGTGGATATTACCTTGCAAGAGATGTAGATAATAATTGCATCTAAGACTCTCCTTAATCTGATGAGAGACAGCAATTGCACATAACCTAAGAAAGGTTGCCTACATAAAAAGGCGGCATAGAAGTAATGCATGGGGCCCAATAGAATTGCACTTTTGAAAACTGACTCCATATCAAACAAAAAAAATTGGCTTACACTGTAAACCAATTTTTGCATTTTTTCGATTCTGACCTTTTTGGTCAGCCCCAGTAATATCTATATATGGATAATTATCTCTTAATGAGTTTTCCTGTTATCTGTTTTCCATTGTGAATAACATGGTAGATATATAAACCTGAAGGCATATTCTCTGCATTGAAGTCAAAGTCATGACGACCTTCTTCCAGGTGTCCACTGTGTAGTCTAGTTATTTCCTTTCCTAAGCCACTAAGTATATTAACCTCGGTATGACCCGCCGCTGGTATATTAACACTTAGTTTTGTATTAGCATCGAATGGATTAGGTGTACCCTGCACAGTTAATGATTTAAGGATTTGGAATTCAGTACCATTCTCACCAGCAAGTTTGCCAGTAACAGTTTTGGTGGCACGCCACCAGTTAATGTTCCATCCACCTGTTGATGCAAAAATGCCAACATTATAAGTTCCTGCTGTGATATTAACAGTGTGTGATATAGTCGTCCAATTTTGCCAGCCACCTGTATTAGGAACGCCCAGTGTACCCAATTGTACTTGTCCCCCATTCAAATCAAGTGATAGAACACCTGTACCATTTGGACTTGCAACTCTGTATTCAAACAGATAGGCTCCTGTTGTTGGAAATGCTATTGGATTATAAGCCATCCAGTCACCATTATCGATCCAGCCAACATTTTGGCCTGCGCCTGCATCGGTTGTATTTTCTAATTGTACACCAAAATTGGTGAGGTAACTTTCAGCCTGTACAGTAATGGTGAATGATCCTGATTTGGCTCTAACTTTCAGAGATGATACCAGGTCATTAATACCATTGTCAACAAGGCAGTCATCGTCTGCTGTAAAAGTGGCGGTAGCTCCTGTAAAATTATCATCCAAATAAGTAACAAGTTCATATCCAGCTGATACGCGTAATGATGAGATGTCATCATTTATAACTCCTTTTGCCTGTAATTGTGCTAACGTATAACTTCCTACTGGTAAATCAACTGAAGTTCCTCCAAAGACACAATCTTTATAAACAGTAGCTACACCTGTTTCAACAACGCCACCAAAAACATTTTTTATTGCCGTTGCGTATTGAGCCGTTGCTGCTGAATTGTCAATGTCATCGTACAACCAAATAAACCCACCTTTAATAGCACAACTATTCTTCCATGTAGTTAATTGACTTTGTACCTGGGCAGTTGTTTTTTCCTGATCCCATAAACCAGCATACACAGGTATACCACCAAAGTTCCAGTTGCATGGATCGTTGCCTGCGCCACCTGCGTAACATTGAAGATCTATGCGGTCAACTGTACCTGGGCGTTGATTGTTTGTATTCGTAGCAACGCCTGTCCAATAGGATGCCGCTGTGTAAGGAACCAATGTTACTTTGAAGCCAAGGCCCCCGAGCATAACAGCTAATGAAGTTGAGGAATTAACATCATAGGTACTTTCATCATCAAAGCCAATGGCGTCAACTACAGGGATTGCATTTTTTAAAGCCTGAAAATTTTTGTACAACATGGACCCTGAGCCCGTGCCTTGTGAAGCGATCAAATTCTTAATATTATCAAATGTGCTAGATCCCCATGCACTCAAACAAAATTCAATTCTTTTAATAGATGTAGTGCCCGTTTTTAATGCTGACATGTCACCAGCAAAATTCGGATACATTGAATTGCCAACGTAGGCACCATTGGTACAAAGTGGAAATTCTCCATTAAAGTTAAAATTACCTGATGCATCAATGTGTATCGTCCAAACTACGATGTGCGTAAAGCCGGAATTTTTCAATTCATTGATTGCATAACTTCTGTTTTGATAGATGGGCCCGCCACCATAAATGGCAGACTGTGCAAATGATGAATTAACAATTAAGGAGAGAATGATGGCACTTGCTATCTCTAGCGCGCAATGTAAAATTGTCTTCATAAAAATTTATTTAGGTTAGTGTTAAGAATACTGTGCTCTTTATAATTACAGAGGCATAATAGATGTGAATATGAATTTAACTTTAATAAAGCGTTTGAATCACTTTTTTCATTGCTTTTCCTAGCAACAACAATATTATTGTCCGAAGTCATACCCGATAAAGTGTGGCGCTGCTGCAGTGGGGGTTGGTTATCAAAACAGATAAAAATTTTCATTAGGTTATAGTTTAGATCAAAATCCATGTAAGAACCCGCAATCGATGTAGTAGAGCAAATTTGCACTAATTTCATGAATTCTATGGAGGAATTTCAAAAATTACCCAAACCACTGAGAAAAGGTGGATTTAAATCACATCTAAAAGGGTCTGCTGAAAAAGTTAAAATTCTTTAGAACATAGTAAATTTTTAATAGGGCATGGATTTTTTGCTGATCTTTAAAAATCAAGTGCTAGGAAAAATGCCAAAAGCCGTAAAAAAACCGTGCATCGAAACAAAGCTACCTCAGTCAAGGTCAGCCTTTGCACGGTGAATTTGTAACACCCTTTTCCAAATAATTTGAAATCATTTACACTAATTGCAAATGGGTTTCGGCTTCAAAGCAGCACCCAAAAAAATATCAATATTTACTTTTTCAGCAGACCCTAGCTAGGAGTAGAAAGGCCTTATAACTAAGGTTTTAATTTTTTGAGTGCGTACAAGCACAAGTAGTCGTAATGACTAGAAAAGGACTATATATTACGTTATTGGGTAGCGACTGTATTGTTCTAGTTTCATTGTTTTAATTTCGTTAACGATAACTACAAAAATACCTTAAACTAAACTACTCTCCTTGCTCAATCGCCTTTGTAATTGAGCTTACTATTTCGTCGAGTTTAGCTGCTGAGTCATGGAGATGTGCCATGATTTCAGGATCTACGTGTGCATCTTTCAATAGATTAATAAGACCCAATATGCTGGCCACCGGACTACGGAGTTTATGTGCATTGATAAATGCATATTCTTCTAACGCCTTATTCTTTTTCTTCAATTCTACCATTCGATCTTTTACCTTACTCTCAAGGCTCTCATTAATAACTTTGATCTCCTGCGCTTGAGATAAGATCTCTTCATTACTAACGAGTAAGGCAAACCTTAATTTTATTTCTTTCACGGTAAGATCATACCTTGTTTTTATCAACGCAATCATAAAGATGGCACTTGTTCCCAATAAGAAGCCGCCCTTAACAAAAAATTGACTGGTCTCGATGTTTGGGTTAATCCGTATAAAAATGGCTGTAGCAACGGTAGAAATAAGTACCACTATTATTGAGAAGTTAAACTGCCAAAGAACAAACATCGACGTGCCTATAAACAAAGCCATGTAAGTTAGATTTTGGCCGAGTATGGCTTCAGGTTCAATAAGTGCATACGAAAAGGAAATCTGAATAGAAAGTAAAATAAAAGTTAATCCTACAATAAAGTAGGATGGCATTCTAAATTTTTTTCGAAGGACCAACATGAATATTATAATGGATGCCACACCTAAACGCACAGCAAGCAAATTTAGCCAATGATTGTGAACATTGAAGTAATCTGCAATAGCAAATGACGGATCTAAAACTACAGTTATCCACAATACCGTTACATGGTATTTAGATGCTACCTTATCTAATTCTGCCCTCCATGATGCTGACGGAATGCCTGATATTAGATCACTAATCATTTTTCGATGATCTTTCATGTTAAACCGATACGCTACCTAAATATAAACTATCAATATACGATAATGTTTATGATCGTGTTTTGGGCATGATATTGAAATCACGTTTTTGTCCACTCGTGGTGATTGACTAGTATGCATTAAATACTTGTTATGTGATAGCAGCATGACAATTAGCTAAGTAGTATTCTTTTTTTTTAATTTGTTAGAACAATCTTTAATCTAAGTTAGCTAATCTACTTTGGTTTTTAGCTTTCATGACTTTATTAATCTCCACGCTCTATTGCTTTTGTAATAGAACTTACTATTTGGTCGAGTTGTGCTGTGGTATCGGTTAGTTGTGACATTACGTTTTTAGATTCCAAATTTAGTTCTGCACTTTTCATGAGATTAAGAAGACCCAAAATACTTGCCACAGGACTACGTAGCTTATGTGCATTGACGAATGCGTATTCCTCTAAATCTTTATTTTTCATTTCTAAATCTTTAGTACGTTGCTTCACCGTCACTTCAAGGTTCTCATTAATTCCCTTAATCTCTTCGGCTTGTGCGATAATTTCGTCGTTGCTTTCTTTCAGTGCAACCCTTAATTTGATTTCTCTTAAAGTAAGCTCATATCTTGTCTGTACTAAAACAATCATAAATATTCCACTTGTTATCAGTAAGAACCCACCACTTACAAAAAACTCGACTATTTCAATGTTTGGGTTTATACTTATAAAAAACAATGTAGCAAGCGCAGATATAAAAATCATAACCATCGAGAATGTAAAATGCCATAGAACAAACATGGAGGTGCCAATAATTAAAGCCATGTACCCTAAATTATGGCCCAGCAAGTGTTCGGGCTTAATAACGCTATAGGTAAAAGAATTCTGAAGTGAAATTAACAGGAAGCCTATTGCTACAAGCAAATACGAAGGCAATTTAAATCGGTAACGAATTGCTAGCAAGACTAAAATAATGCATGAAGCAGCTACCCTAATCGCCAATAAACTTTGCCAATTATCCTGGATGTTAAAATAATCAACTATACCAAACATCGGATCCAAAATAACGGCGACCCATAATACAGTTATGTGGTATTTTGAAGCATGTTCATCAAGTTGTGATTTCCAAGATTCCGTAGAAATGCCCGAAATCAGATCACTAATTGTGTTCCGATGATCTTTCATGTTAACCTATGCCTGTCGACATCAAACTATGAAAATGTTTAACACATCGATTTGCTTGCCATCTTTGCTAAAGATTCTGTATAAAGCTTTGTAATTCTCGCTGTTTGTCGCCAATTTTTCTTTGCAACTTATCAATTAGATCATCCTCACGGCCTTCTACGAGGTAAAGATCATCGTCTGTTAAAGTGGAAAAATTTTGCTTTAATTTTGTTTTAATTAGACTCCAACTACCTAAATCATCGTCAGTTAATGAAAGAATCTTATGTCTGAAATTCGTTTTCAAATCAGTCAGGTCATTCTGGTTATTCTCATTTCTATTATCGGTTAAATCACTGAAGCTGTTTCGCAATGTTTCTATCCAGCTATCTTTTATTTTTAGGGTTATCATAATCTAGAGGATTTAATGCAAAGTTACTATTCTAATCTGCCCGTAGGCATACCCACTAAAAATAATAATCCAAATACTCAATCTATAGAATTATAGTTTTAAAGTTTTAAAAAATTATCATCCCCAAACTGTAAATGGAATGATTTTTCGCCGACTGTCTGGTGCTAAACATTAAATGCTCACTTGGTATAATCGCCTTATTCCATGATGTGTTTACAATATGCTATAATAAATAGGTCTTTTGACCAAATGGAGATCTCTTAGGTACGTTATTTTTTTTCAACTATGAAGTCCAAATAAGTTTTACAGCAAAGCATAAGGGTTCCCTTATCTATCTTTGTCCTACGTCAATGTAAATGGAATAACAAAATGTGAAGGTCATAACATTTTTCTACACCATGTAAGAATCGTTTTCAAATTGTACATCATTATTGGGTCCTTATACACAAATTGCTGCTACCATATTCATACTAATATAATCTCAACCAACATAATGCGTAATTCCTATTTCTCCTTGCTTCGTACAGCCTGGAAATATGCCCGTCTTGAAAAAAAGCGCTTTGTACTAATCTATAGTATGTTTTTCGTAGCCAATGTCATTGTAGCTTTAAATCCACTGTTTTATGGTTGGTTTGTAAATGAGCTTCAAAAAGATAGTACGGCAGTGTTAAAAACCGCTTGGATATATGTTGGCGGATTTTTAGGATTGCGTTTATTAGAATGGCTATTTCATGGCCCTGCACGTATCATGGAGCGTAAACTTGCATTTACGGTGGGAAGCAACTTTTTGGAAGAGCTATACCATAAAGTTGTGCATATGCCTATAAGCTGGCATCAAGAACATCATAGTGGTTTGACCATTAGCAAAATACGAAAAGCACATGAAGCACTTCGCGATTTCTTCCAGCAAGGCTTTGTTTATCTTTACTCCTTTGGTAAGTTCTTTTTCTCTTTTACAGCCATGCTGTATTTCTCACCACTCTTCGGAGCCATTGGTATATTGCTAGGTGCCACCACGGTTTGGATGATTATAAAGTTTGATAAACCTTATATTAAAACATTGAAGGAGGTAAATGCACGTGAGCATGAAGTTTCTTCTACTTTATTTGATAGCCTTTCAAATATTCTCACGGTTGTTACCCTTCGACTTGAAAAAAGAATTCAGCATGGCTTTATGGATAAAGTAAAAGCGGTGTTCCCTCCTTTTGCAAAGAATGTCTCTATAAACGAGTGGAAATGGTTTACTGCGCAGATGATGGTGGGTTTGATCTATGCCGTTACGACTATTGGCTATATCTATCAGCACTGGCATACAAACGAAACATTCTTAATTGGGGGTCTAATTATACTTTTAGGATATGTAAATCAATTTACCAGTGTATTCAACGATATAGCATCGCACTATACACAGATAACTAAATTTGATGCTAACATTCAAAATGCAAAAGAAATTGAAGTCGACTACGACCGGTTAACAAGCAACTTAGTCAAAAAACACTTTCCGGAAAAGTGGAGCAACATTGCTATTGATAACTTGAATTTCCTTCGTAATGAAGCGAATTCATCTGTAAAGCCGACTGGTTTGCATGATTTAAGTATACGAATTAACAAGGGCCAACGCATTGCCCTGATTGGTGAAAGCGGTAGTGGTAAAAGCACTTTGCTCTCATTGTTAAGAGGTTTACACGACGCGAAATCGGGTAGTTCTGTTATGGTTGACGGAAATTTTGAAACTGAATTTGAAAACATTTCATCCACGGTAACGCTTTTTCCACAAGAGCCAGAAATTTTTGAGAATACGATATTATACAACATTACTTTAGGTATGCCATTTACCGAAAGAGATGTAATGGATGTTTGTGAGGTTGCACAGTTTACTGATGTTATTAAACAATTGCCTGCCGGGCTTCTAACTCATATGCATGAAAAAGGTGTCAACCTTTCTGGCGGACAAAAGCAACGTCTTGCTTTAGCGAGGGGAATTCTAGCCGCTCGGCATAGTAGCATAGTGCTGTTGGATGAGCCAACCAGTAGTATTGATCCGCGAACTGAAAAAATGATTTATGAAAATTTATTTCAGACTTTTCAAAACAAGGCTGTCATATCATCGCTTCACCGCATGCATCTCTTAACATCGTTCGATTATATTTACATTTTACGAGATGGTTCCGTTGTAGAAGAAGGCACCTTCGAAGAATTGAAACGTTACAGTTTAATTTTCCAAAGTATGTGGGAGCATCAGGCTGCAAATATTGAAGAGCCTAAGGATGATTTTACTAAGCTTAACGTAGCGCTTTGAAAAAAAGCTGCTAGTTATGAGCTGCGAGCTGCGAGCTCGATATTTTAATATTAAGATGATTTAGTTCAATAGACAGGGTTGAATCCTGCCTTTCATAGAGTGTCTCACCTCCATCTAATAAATCTTTTTTATAAACTCCGAAAGGGTCTTTCACTGGCATTGGTGCTTAAAATTGGTTTGTTAATGAAATAATCAGGATTCCTTAATATTTGTTGGTCCATCTCGCTTTGAAAAAAAGCTGCTGGGTATGAAAAAAAGCTGCTAGTTATGAGCTGCGAGCTGCGAGCTCGATATTTTAATATT
>CAXSCR010000037.1:10391-48371 GCA_964235605.1 uncultured Cyclobacteriaceae bacterium
TCAATAGACAGGGTTGAATCCTGCCTTTCATAGAGTGTCTCACCTCCATCTAATATTGTATCAGTAAATCTTTTTTATAAACTCCGAAAGGGTCTTTCACTGGCATTGGTGCTTAAAATTGGTTTGTTAATGAAATAATCAGGATTCCTTAATATTTGTTGGTCCATCTCGCTTTGAGAAAAGAACTGCTGGGTATGAAAAAAGCTGCTAGTTATGAGCTGCGAGCTGCGAGCTTAAGGTTTTAATATTACGATGATTCTGATTACTAGTCAGGTGAACCATGTTGTCATGGAGTGTGTCATTCCAATCTCGTATCCTCCTATTTGCAAATTCTTCCCTAATGATACCGCGATCTGTTCGCAAACAAGTTCTTAAGAATTGATTTGTTGGAGATAGAAGGTTTTTTTCGAATTATTTTGGCCCATCTAAATATTTTAAGACGCAGGCAGCGTTTTATGAGCTATCTGCATTTCTATAATTGTAACCTTTATTAAGCTTTTGAAAGAATCTGAACTTGTAAAACAATGCCAGCGGGGCGAGCGAAAGGCGCAGGAGCACTTATATGCCTCGTTCGCTAATAGGCTTTACAGGCTGACGTTCAGGTATATTAAAAGTCAAGTCGATGCGGAAGATGTTTTGATTATTGCATTTGCTAAAATTTTTGAAGGCCTTAAAAGTTTTGTATATCAGGGTGATGGAAGTCTCGAGGGATGGATGAGAAAGATTGTGGTTAACGAATCGTTAATGTGGTTAAGAAGAAGGCACAATTTCAATTTAACAGAAACACTCGATGCAATCGAGGAGCCTGACCTTAAACAATTTAGTAAACTTGATGAAGAAGACATTTACAAATTCATCACGCAGTTACCCACAGGTTATAGAACTGTGTTCAATCTGTATGTAATTGAAGGTTATAGCCATCAGGAGATAGCAACAATGCTTGTAATAAATGAAAGCTCATCACGCTCGCAACTATTCAAAGCGAAGACGCTATTAAGAAAGTCATTAACACAAGAGGGGTTTCAGTATGGAACATGATGTAGAAAAACTAATTCGTGATAAAGTACATGCTGCTGAGCATAAAAATATGCGATGGCAAAAAGCAGATGTGTGGTCGAAAATAAATGGCGAGTTAACACCAATTCGTAAAAGTTACTTTTGGTATTATGCTGCTGCATCATTTCTAGTGGCTATTGGGCTTTGCCTCTATTCTTTGCAGTTATTAAACCAAAATAAATCCAACCCTAAGACTGATCAATTATCTATTGTAACAAATAGACCAAATATAAAAGTAAGCACACCACAGCAAGCTGAGCCTCAAGAGACATGTGAAAGTGATAATACTTGTTTTAAGGAAGCTGAAAAAATTGTATTGCCAAAAATTAAAAGTAAGGGCGTGATACAACTTGCTTATGTTCCTCTTAAACAGGAAGAGGCTCCTTTAGTTTTGAAGGAAGAAAAACTCCAAGTAACTGAATTAACATCCAATGAAGCATTTGTAGAGAAACCCTATCAAGTTGAACCTATCATTGGGGTGGTGATACCTGAGAAACCAAATCTTGCCATCGTAAAACAAAAGAAAGTTAAGTTTCGCGTGTTAAGATCGTCTGAAAGTGAGTTTGCTAAGCGTTATAAAGAGAGCAAAATCATTCTTGCAAGAGTCCATTAAACCTAAACCATATTATTATGAAGTACCTCGCATCTACTGCTGCGCTTATTATTCTATGCTCTGTATTCTCCGCACAAGCCCAATATCGGCGCGTTGATTATTTTCCTGATTCCATCCAGGTTGATTTTCCTGAGCAAAATGCCATCGTGATCTTTGAAACAAAGAGACTGCAAGACAACTTTCAGTTTATTGAGAATTTTTCGAGCCTGTTAACAGATTTGGTAGCATATGTAAAGCGTGGTTCCATAACCAATGCACCACAACCCAAGCGGGTTGACGTAAATGTTAAATCAAAAAGTGAAAAGCAGGCTATAACCAATAGTACAGGTAACAAGTATGAATCTCAAAATGAAAAAATGGAGATAACCGTTACTGATTTGATACCCCAAACACATATGATTATACGGCAAAATACAATTGAACAATTACTTCCGCCAGGTTGGGAAGTTTACATAAATACAAACGATGTAAAAGTTACCATCTACGCTCAGGATTTTGAAGGAATGGAAAGCCTCGCTCAAAAAGATTATGCGCAAATCGTATCAGCTTTAAAAGCTGATCCAAAATTAAAAATGGCTAAGAGAAATAGTGTACAAGCAAGATTAATTATGAAAGAAGGGAAGATCGATAAAAGCAAGATTAACTATATTCACCCTCTGGATCTTATTTATATTGCCGGTAGCGCAGGGGTTGGTCTATTCCGCGAGAAAGTTTATCCTGAGCTTTCTGTTTCATTAGGGATTCTTTTTAAGGATCATTTTAATAGAAGAAATCATAAGGTGGAGCTAATCTACAGTGCCATGTATTTTACAAAAATAAGTGAAAACGAAATGGACCTTAATATAAGTCCCTTTCTTTCATTGGCCTATGGTAAAAACTTCGGCCATAGTGATCGTGATCAATGGACTACCATTGGTGCTGGCCTTTTACTCTATAATGATCAATCAAGTAATTTTCAAGGCACCACTATGAAGTTCTTTTTAAGTACTGATATTGGAAGTTCGAAAATCAATATAGTCCCCCAATTTTACCTTACGGATGGTTTATCAAAGTTTGCCTACGGCTTAAGCCTTAATTATACTTTTTAAGCATTCATCTGCAGGAAACGCTTTTAAGTTTAATGTAACTGGCTGCTGGAGTTGAGCTGCTAGCTTTGAGCTGCTAGCTGCTAGCTCGAGTTTTTAAAGTTTTATGCAGGTGACTCACATGTTGGTCATGCTAAGGATTTGTATTTCTTGACCAGGTGGAATAACGAATACTTAAAAGCTGCAGATGACACTCATCGTTTGAAAACGCAATTTCTCTAGGAATAGCTTGTAGTATTGGAAGTTGCGCCAATTCATCACCATTTTATTATTCTTCTTGGAAAACATTGAGCGGTGGGTATACCGCTCATTGTTTTTTCAAGAGATTTGACTTCCTGAGAAATACAAACCTTGAAAGCATCTTTTAATAAGCCCGTTATGGATTTATTTTTATACCGTACTTGTACCGTAGTCCTTCCTTTTGTCATCATTACAAACGATTGCAGCTTTATATAAAGTTCATAAAAAGCGACTATTAACCTTAACCTATCCAACATGAAATCATATCTATATCTTTTACTAATTATTAGCGCGTTTGGATCAACCAAACTGTATGGCCAGTGTGAGAAAATAAAATGGCAAGATGAATTTGATGGACCTAACGTAGATCAGTCCAAATGGGAATTTGAAGTTGGCGGGGGTGGCTGGGGAACTGGCCAGCTAGATTATGCTACCGCGCGTCCTGAAAATGTACGGATTGAAAACGGAAAACTCGTTCTGGAAATCCGAAAAGAGGACTATTTGGGAAGTCAATATACCAGCGGAAGATTGCGTACCTATAAAAAGGCAGACATTCTATATGGTCGTATCGAAGCAAGAGTGAAAGGCGTATACAGCCAGGGCAACGGATTTGCTTTTTGGTTACTTGGTTCGGACTATGAAACGATATCGTGGCCGAAATGTGGTGAGATTGATATTTTTGAAAACACAGGCAATGTACCCTCGAAGAATATTGGTACGGCTCACTTTGAAGAATCGTATGGTCATGCTTTTAGTCAGGGTTCTTACACGCTCCCTAACAACGAAAGATATGCAGATGCCTTCCACACCACAGCTATTGAATGGAGTCCGACTTATGTAAAGTGGTACATGGATGGTAATTTATATCATACCCTTGATCTCACACAGCCCATCAACGGCTATAAACCCTTTAACCGACCTTTCTTTATCATATTGAGCGTAGGTATGGGCGGAAGTTATTCTGGCCCACCAGATGCTACTACAGTTAATCCAATGAAAGCTGAGATTGAATATGTACGCGTTTATGAAGGAATCTATAGTACGTTTGTGACTGGTCCTAATACCATATACCAAGGTGATCAGGCTAAAGAATATTCAGTTAACGTTTTGCCAGCGGGCTATACTTTTAACTGGACAGTACCTGCAGGCGAAACAATTATTTCGGGTCAAGGCACTAATAAAATTACGGTGAATTGGAGTAGTGCCTCAGTGGGTGGTGATGTAAAAGTTGCTGTTGCTTCAGGAACTTGTGGCACCAATACCTACACATTAAATGTAAAAGCGCAAGCGCCTTTTGTTACAGATAAAATGTATGATGATTTTGAAACAGCAACACCTGCATTTACTTATGCAGCCATGTCTGGCGCACTAACAAGACAAATTGCCAACCCGGCAAGCAATGTTATAAACAGCACACCTAACGTTGGTAGATACATTCGTAATAGTGCAGAGCAATATGATTATATCACTATACAAAATGTAAAGGTGCAGCCTGCTGGCGAGTTTATTTATGGAAAAAGAAAAGTTTTAATCGATATTTATTCTAATGCGCCAATTGGTACTAAAGTCTCTTTGAACTTTGAGAATAGTAAGGTGGCAACCGGCACAAATTATCCTTCAGGAAGATACGCCATCTTTGATGCCGTTACCACCAAACAAAATCAATGGGAGACACTTGAGTTTACATACACTAGTTCTCCGGATATTTATGGCAGTGCTACAGAAGTAGATCAATGGATATTGCTATTTGCGCCCGTAACAAATTTGGGCACAACATTCTATATGGATAATATCAGAACGGGACAATCCGGCGGCACCCCTCCCATTCTTTACACCGAGGTACTTCAAAACTATGATGGAACTAATCTGCTAACAAAAGATTTCTCTAATGGCCCTTATACGCTAGTAGCTAATCCAGCGCCGGCTGCGCCTAACACATCGGCCAACGTAGCCAAGTATGTACGTGATGCAGCAACTTCTTATGATGCGCTTGTTTTTAAAACAACGGCCATACAAGATGCTTATGGTTTCAAAAAAAGTACTCAAAAAATCTTAATGGATGTCTATACAGATGCACCAGTTGGTACAAGACTCTCATTAAACTTTGAGGTCAGTAGTACATCGCTTCCTGATAACTGGCCTGCCGGAAGACATAGTAACTATGAAGCGGTAACAACCAAACAGAACCAATGGGAAACAGTTACATTTACCATCTCATCAACACCAGATAAAGGTGCTTCAGATGGCGCCGTTGATAAAATGGTATTCTTGTTTAATCCCGTTACCACCACTTCAAATACATATTACATTGATAACATACGCCTGGCTTCTACTACACCGCGCGAAACTATTGTACTTGCCAACGTATGGGAAGATTATGATGCCAATCATAATTTATCAAGTGTTGCCAGTGTAACGGGTACTTACACACCTTCCATTGCTAATCCATTTCCTTCAAATGGAAACACAACAAAAGTTGCTAAATATGTAAGAAGCACGGCTCAACAATGGGATCTTCTTATTTTCAATAGAGGTGCATCTGTTGTAAATGGAAAAGCGCTAAAGGAAAGAAAACAAAAACTAGCTATAGATGTGTATACAGATGCACCTGCTGGAACTGCAATTACCATTGGATTAGACGCCAGTAGCATTGCTACCGCTGATAATTATCCTACAGGAAGACATAGCAATTACCAAGGCATAACCCGTGTACAAAATGCATGGCAAACCATCTATCTTCCATTTGCAGCCGCTCCAGATGCTGGCACGCCTGATAACCTGATTGATCTTATTTCAGTATTGTTTGATCCTGGACATTTAACCGGACATACTTACTACATTGACAACATCAGAACATTGGATGTTGTAAAAGATCAACAACCTCTTGCTTCTATCATTGTGTCTCCCGCTACTTCAAATGTTTCTGTAGCACAAACTATTCAATTTACAGCGCAAGGAAAAGATGCTAGCAGCAATAATGTAGGCATCACACCTACCTGGACTGTAACTGGAGGGGGAAATATAAACTCAACTGGATTATTTACGGCATCAACCACCGGTGGACCTTTCACGGTAAGAGCAACTTCTGGAAGTATTTCTGGAACCGCTACTGTTACCGTTACTGCAGTCGCAACAAATATTGCTTTAAACAAACCTTCATTCGCTTCTACAGGCACAGCTTCTGCAGGTAATGATGGTAATATGAATACCCGATGGGAAAGTGCGTTTGCAGATCCGCAGTGGATGTATATTGATCTTCAGGCTAGTTATAACCTTAGTAAAGTAATTTTGAAATGGGAAACTGCATCAGGTAAAATCTATAACATTCAGATTTCAAATGATGCCATAAACTGGAGTAATATTTTTACAACAACAACAGGCGATGGTGCAACAGATGACATTGCAGTTACAGGAACAGGAAGATATGTGAGAATGTATGGAACAAGTAGAAACACAGGATGGGGTTATTCATTGTGGGAGTTTGAAGTATATGGAACACCAGCAACCACCACGACAGTACTTACAACGATAGGTCTTACACCGGCAACATCAACATTGGCAACAGGTGCAACACAGCAATTCACGGCACAAGGAAAAGATCAATTCGGAAATAATTTTGCAGGTACATACACCTGGACAACCACGGGTGGTGGAAGCATCAACAGCAGTGGACTATTTACAGCAACTACAGCAGGCGGTCCATTCACGGTGAAGGCCACTTCTGGAAGCATTTCTGGAACTGCAACGGTTACTGTAGGTGCCGCACCCACAATCAATCTTGCATTAAATAAACCAATTGTAGCATCGAGTCTTGAATTTGGTAAGGCGGCTGATGCCAATGATGGAAATGCAACTAGCACAAGATGGAGCAGCAATTTCACAAACACAGAGTGGATATATGTAGATCTACAAGCAAAATATAACTTAAGCAGTGTGGTATTGAAATGGGAAGCTGCTTATGGGAAAAGTTATGACATTCAAGTATCTGATAATGCTACCACCTGGGCCAATATCTTCAGTACTGCAACAGGCGACGGTGGAATAGATAACATTACACTTTCCGGGACTGGCAGATATGTAAAAATGAATGGAAGATTAAGAGGCACAGGTTATGGATTTTCACTATGGGAATTTGAAGTGTATGGAACATTGGCGAGTGCCAGACAAGCGGTTATTGAAACAAGTGAAACGCCATATGATGCGGCCATGAAGCTGTATCCTAACCCAACTAATCAAACACTTAATTTTTCCAACATAAAATCTTTCCCAGCAACAGTAACTATTTACGGAGTAACAGGCGCCGTGTTAAGTAAGACTTTCAAAAATGGAGATGATCTATCTCTAGATTTTAGCAATGCACCTGCTGGTGTCTATTTGATTAAGATTAATACAAAAGAAGGAAGCTTAACAGAGCGGGTTATTAAAAATTAAACCAGGTTGAGTGAACAAAACTTAATTAACTGATGTCTCTGAAAGAGGCATCAGTTTTTTTTACTCCTTTATCCAGGATGAATCCAATGCAACCGGTGGTTGCTTTTTTTTTCTTACAGTTGCCATGGTGGTTAGAAACGGAATGTAGGCAATGATCATAATCAATCCGAAATCAGGAAGACTAAGAAAGACAGCAATAATAAGGTGGAATATAACGCCGGATATTAATACAAACAATCTAAACTCTTTAAACCAAACCAATAGCGAAAAACCTAACTCGTATAGTATGGTAAGCCAAGCTAGAATAAAAGGCAATAATTCTCCAGGAGGAAGTAGATGTGATAAATTTGGGTTTGCCATAAAACTAAGTCTATCTACATATTGAATAGCATCGCCGCTTGTCCATATTTCGCTTCTAATTTTGTCTATACCAGACACCAAATAAATTAATGCAACTTGAATTTGACATAAGGCTAATGCCGCATTGTGTCCTACTTTTTGAAAAAAGAAATGTTTACCATCGTTAGCACGTGGATAACTACTCATGGGAATAGATAAGAAAACCAGCATCAATAAAATGTAATCTGATCCGTTGCTGGATAGGAAATCTATTTTATAATAATTCCAATTAAACCAGAATATAAGTATCGCAGTAAAATAATTTCTTTTTATGGCAAGACTCGTAATAAGCAGGGTTAAGAATAGTATAGCAAATAAACTGAAACTAACATTGGCTAATGATGCAGGAAAATAAAGTACCTGCCCAATCCATGAAGTCGAAATTTTAACAGGGAAATACGCTAGCACGCGCACAGAAGCGCCCCACCCGAAAACTATTTTAAGCACCAAGAAAACATAGAGCGCTTTACAAAATACATTTACTGGTTCTTCCTGATGAAAGGTAGCCGTAAGCCTATCAGTCAAGCGATTAAGAAGGTAGTTAAACTTCACCATGTTTTATAAGTTAATAAAAACAAGGTGTCAGTTTTTGTCTTGCGCTCTCTGGGCTTATACCTGCTCAGTGTATAACAAATACGAATCGAGTCTGTAGCTTCCTTAATATATTCCTTCAAAAAGTAGTTATGCAGCGCTTTAAATTCTTTGTAACCGGTAAAACCGCTTTCACCGCTCTTGATAACCTTCCTGCAAAATTGACGCGCTATGTTACGCTCAAGCGTACTTTGTTTCAATTTATCGTAGCGTAAATAATTGCTATTGAACAGGTTGAAATTTTCCTCTTCCGGATTTCGCCAAGTCTGCCATTTATTATTTGTTTTAGCAGTTACATAAAAATGAGGAGAAGAAACAATCAAATCATCACGAAAGTAAGGACCAGGCAAAAAATACCTTTTATAAATTGCTGTTAAGCCTCGATCTTGAATTGTCGGTCCAGAAGGTGTGAAAACGAAAAAAAGCGCTATGCCCAATTGTACAACGATGAGAACAAATACAACCAACGACACATAGGTCCGTAGGATAGTTAGGAGTTGGGAATTGGGCATTGGGAAATAGGAATTAAGGGTTGGGATATTGAAGATGCCTGAATCGGGTTGACCGTTTTTTTAATTAAATTTTTAATCTAATCTGTTGCAAGATAATCCTAATGATGGACGGTGTACAACACCAAACTACAATTCATTATAAGTACTAAATAAATTTTTGAGCGTTGTCCAATATTTCAACATTCTCTATTCTGCGTTTGATAAAGTCAATATTAAAAGAGAATGAATTATGTATTTCATTGAGTAATTTATTATTATAAAGCAAAATATTTATCAGTATTAGCGAACTGTCCTAATTGTGAACCAGTATGGGCTTTAGTATTCTTCATAAACTTCATTTTATCTTACTAGACTTTCTTTACGAGAAAATGTTACATTTAATACTTGATTGGTTGGCGTTGAATGCAACACGAGGAATGAAGTCACACCGCCTTACTTATGGACTTGCTGGTTGATCGTTTTCATAGATGCCGATACACTCATCATTCCAAGAGGCTTAAATATTTTTCCTGCAAGCGCATTATAATGAACAAAAAAATCTTGTATATCAAGAATGACCCTTCTTTCTATGTCTTGCCAGCTATTTACGCTCGCAAACACTTGGGATTTTTCTGGAATACCAATGAAACGATCGTTCCTCACTTTAATTCTATTCCTTTCTGTTTGGGTTGCTTTAATTGCGCCTATTACTTTACATTCCATGAGGCACCCAGGAAAAGTTTTGAATTCAGAGATGATAACTATATCAAGTGGATCTCCGTCTTCACCTTTGGTGTGAGTAATGAAACCGAAATCATAGGGGAAAGCCATACCAGCTGGTAATACCTTGTTCATCTTAAAGAATCCGGATTCAGGATCATAATCATATTTCTCTGTGCTGCCTTTGGGAGTTTCAACTATAACTTTTACTGTGCTGCCTTTTTCCATCTCATGTTTTCTTTACCATTAACAAAATTATGCCACATGATCCGGAGGGTTGATCATCATGATTCCATACCTATCTGATAGAATTTATACAGGCGAACTTGGCAATTCCTAACTCACAACGGCGATGATGTCGTGATGAAGAAAGAAAGGAACATCCTAAAATGAAAGTAGAGAAGCTTTGAAAAAAGTAGAAATCAAATTTAAGGTAAGTGGCAATAATAAAAGATGCGCTGCGTTCTGGTAGCATGAACCTATATCGTATTATCGTAGCAACTTTGATTGGGCTAAATTACTCAAGTGTTTATGCACAAGGAGAATTTAGTCTGGGAATTAGAAGCGCCATTGGTTTTACACCTTTTTCTAATCATTCAAAACTTCTTTCAGCAGGTACTACTTCTGATGTTCGCAATCAAATGAGTGTATCACATGGCGTAGCTATTCGATATTTAGTAGGCGGTTTGTTTGGCTTAGAAACCGGTGCTCATATAAATTCTTATGCATTTTCAAGCAAAAATGAAGTTTACAGTATATCTCACTTTCTCGGCCTTGAAGGCACAGCATACTTGCTCAATCTCCAAGTGCCCTTATTATTCGTTTTAAAAAAAGATCACCCCACCAATCCTTATAAACATTTTAAATTTATAGCTGGTACTACAGTGGATTGGAATAGTAGTTACGCAACACCTTCTGAATGGGGGTCTCTTCCTTGGCTCAAAAACCTGGTTATCGGTATGAGGGTCGGAAGCGCTAAACAGAGGGTCGGAAAATTTGAGTATGGGTTAGAATATCAGTACTCACGAAGTTTCACTTTCAATATGATTGATTTTCGAGGACAAGAAAAGCAAGTTACTACACGGTTACACCTGCTTGCCGTTACACTCCACTATTTTTTCTATCCCATAAAACACACTAACGGCCTTAGTAACGTAGATTACTAAAATGAACACAATTTAATTTCCTGTAAAGAGGAAAAGGCGTGGCGATTCTGTATATTCAGGAGAATCGCTATGTCATGTAAGCAACAATACCTAAGAGGTTTTTAGTATACGGCATAGTACTCCAACTCAAATATCAAAAAAGTTTATTTACTAAAACCAAAAATTATGAAAAAAAGCTTTCAGCTTTTCGCATTGTTATTCTCTGTTTCTATGTTGCTAAACTGCGGCTCAAAAACGAAAGATGAAACAACCACCGAAGCCACTCAAACTGTCGAAGAGATTGCTAATGAAACCAAAGCTACAGAAGATGCAGCTACCAAACGTGCCCGTATTATAAAGGCAAAGGCTGATAAAGAAGAAGAAAGAAAACTAGCCGCTATTGAAATAGCTAAAACCAATCCTTCTTACACAGACGCCTCTGGAAGGATTATTTATAATAAAGCAGAAGTCGATCCAACATTCATAGGTGGTGAAGATGCCATGAATAAATACTTAAATGATAATCTAGTGTATCCTAAGGAGGCACGCGACAAAGGCATGGAAGGAACCGTCTTTGTTGATTTTGTTATAGATGAAAAAGGCATGGTGACAGATGTTCTAGCCACCGATGTTGTAGGTGATGATGAGGTTGATGAAACACTTAAAACAGAAGCTTTGCGTGTTGTTTCAGCTATGCCAGTATGGACACCCGGTCGCCATAAAGGAAGTGCAGTTAGTACTAGGTTCAGCGTTCCTATTACATTTCAGCTTGAGAGTTTTTAATTATTGATTCTTCCCATCTAATCATTAATAAATAGGCGCGACTGGCGCCTTTTTATTTACCACACTATTTCTAAAGTTATAAGATACCCTTAATTGGCTTAACTAATTTTAAACCTTCTGAAAAATTAAGTTGGAATGTACGTATCTACTTATAATTTTCATGGTAATCCGCTAAAGAGGGCAAGATATGATTGGCATAGTTAATTTTGCGCTATGAAAATTTTCATTCACAGGAAACATATGGCAAAATAGCCATGTGTATTAAAGTAGGCGATGTGAAAGGTGAACGTAAATTTTTAAATGTGATAGGCCTTTTATAGCAAAATATTTTTGTATTTACATTTCTACATTGAATGTATGATAGCGGGCTTCGATCCAAAAAAAACAAGCATGGCATGATAAGTTGCTAGTACCAATGCCTTCTGGTTCAAGAAGCTAACAAATAGATTTACAAATTAATTATATCATACCTCTGGATTTTAACTCTAGATATTTATTGATACTTGAAACGGTTAAGTTTTCAGGTCTACATAATATTGTAAGAATACCAAACTGTCTAAGTTGCTGCGCAATTTGAACTTTTGTTAACGAAAAGTGCTCTGCTGTTATTTGTGTATAAATATCTTCAAGTGTATCAACATCCTTCGATGTATTGGTGGTGATTTCAGTATTTTCAAAAAAGACTACCACGAGCAGATGTTGATCATTTAATCTGCGCAATTGTGGTAATACACGTTGTAGTGCGTAAGTGCTTTCAAAATTGGTATATAGAAACATCAAACTTCTTCCGCTTAATAGTTTCCTTACAGACATGTAGAGGCTTTCGTAATTGGCCTCAACTGATCCTTCCTTTTCCTTATAAAGTGTTTCTAATATTTTTTTCAGTTGTGTTTTACTCCGCTCTGCCTTGATAAGTGCTTTGGGTTTTTCGGCAAAAGTTATTAAACCCGCTTTGTCCTGCTTACCCAATACAATATTTGAAATAACGAGTGATGCGTTCACAGCATAATCAAACAGGCTGAGACCATTAAAGGGCATGTGCATTACCCTACTCTTATCAATAATACAATATACCTGTTGTGATTTCTCATCCTCATATTGATTCACCATTAAATATCCCCTACGGCCTGTCGCTTTCCAGTTAATACTTCTGTAATCATCGCCACGGGTGTACTGTTTGATATGTTCGAATTCATAGCTGTGACCAATCCGTCTCACCTTCTTAACGCCATATTCGGTCGCGGTATGCGCAAAAGTTTTCAATTCATATTTCTTCATCTGCACAATAGAAGGATAAACAGGAATGTTCATCTCTTGTGCCGTACTCGCTCTCCTTTTAACGATACCTAATTTTGTTTTAAGGTAAGTGTGTATTTTTCCAAAGGCATACAATCCACGTGTTACTGGTCTCAAAGTATATTGTATTTCTTGTGTTTCGCCTGAAGATAAAGTTAGATAATGTTTTAGGTTCCGTATTTGAAATTGTTCAGGTAGTTCATCCACCAATTCAATATGCAACCTGATTCGAGACGTATTGCTGAGTGCTATTTTTATAGGGTTCTCATCGCCCAGCGACAAAACGGGCGGCGCATCGCGCTTTGCCTGTACACCTATTCGTTTACTGTAAAGTAAAATACCATCGATAACACACAGAATAAGAAATAGTACACAACCTGTCTTTGCAACGGGAAATAAAAAAGGAAAACCATATGAGAGCATCATGGTGACTATCAATCCACCCATGATGTAGAAAAAACGATTAGCTAGAAAAAGGTTGTTTATAAAACGCATCAACGTGGAACTTCTATTTTTTCAGCAATCTCTCTGATGACATCCTCTGCTTCCACACCTTCCATCTCGCGTTCTGCAGTTAACATAATCCGATGATTTAAAACAGGATAAGCTACGTACCTAACATCGTCTGGTGTAACAAAATCACGACCATTCATAGCGGCGATTGCCTTCGAAGCCCGCATAATAGCAATTGAAGCGCGTGGCGATGCACCTAAGGTAAGGTCACCATTGTTGCGCGTATTGTCTACCAACGTAGCGATGTATACAAGTATCTCATCTTTGATATGAATCTTCTCAATTAACTCCTGGCAATGCTTCAACTCTGCTTTGCTAATTACCGCTTGCACGTTATCAAGGATTTTTAAACTAAAATCATTCTTAAATCTTTTAAGTATATCTACTTCTTGAGCTAACGTAGGATATTTTAGTTTAATCCGGAATAGAAATCGATCAAGCTGTGCCTCAGGCAAACGATAGGTACCCTC
Source organism: uncultured Cyclobacteriaceae bacterium (assembly GCA_964235605.1). GTDB lineage: Bacteria > Bacteroidota > Bacteroidia > Cytophagales > Cyclobacteriaceae > DATCRE01. Next base: position 24,225 of record CAXSCR010000037.1, read on the forward strand.
CTGCTCTATGGGATTTTGTGTAGCTATAACAAGAAATGGAAAATCCATCTGGTAGGTTGTACCATCAATGGTAATTTGTCTTTCTTCCATCACCTCGAATAAAGAGCTTTGTGTTTTCGCTGGTGCACGATTAATCTCATCAATGAGAACGAGGTTTGCAAATGCAGGACCTTTGTTAAAAGTAAATTCAGATGTCTTCACATTAAACACCGTTGTACCCGTAACATCAGTAGGCATTAAGTCTGGCGTAAATTGAATTCTAGAAAAACTTACAGACAATGATTTGGCAACAAGTTTGGCAGTTAATGTTTTGGCAATACCTGGCACACCTTCAAGAAGAATATGCCCGCCGACAAAAATGCCTGCAAGAATAAGATCGATGGTGTTCTCCTGGCCAACCACAACTTTCGCAATTTCTTGCTTGATACGCATCACCCGCTCGTTAAGGAGATTGATTTCGGGTTGAAGGACGTTTTCACTTTCAAGGGTCTGATCTTCCATAAGGTATACTACTTACATTGTTTATAAAAACTATCAATTGCATGATACAAGTCTGCTAGATCACCAGATGCAATTCCATAATATGAATTACGCTCAATATTGCTATTCACGTCAAAGATTCGGGCTACATCTGCTTGCGATACTTTAGATTTTTCTGCTAGAATTGCAATTTGCGCTTCTTTAAAGGTCTGGATATGTATGCTATATTTAGAACGTATAAAATACATGAAATACTTCATCTTCTTTTGTGCCATGTCCAAGTGATTGGCATTTTTAAAATGTAAGGACGAAATCATATTGATATATTCAAGAGATGTATTCGTCTTGGTATCAAGAACTGGAATAACGCGTTGTGTTCGCTTCGCGGCAAATAATACATACAGCAACACGCACAATATAAGCAGCCACCACGCGTACTTAAGACTTGGTTGTTGAAGTATATAATACAATGGACTGTCATAAGCATTGCTACCTAGAAAAGGTACTTTACTGTATTCATCCCAAATCATATTTCTACCATGGAGATGTGAAAATATAGCAGCGGCATATTCAACTTTGTCGGCTTTGGTCAAAAAGTAATTGGTAAATAAAAGGGGATTGCTATGGATATATAAGTTACCCTTACCATAACCTAGCCTGATGAAATTAACAAGGCTTGAATCATTAGCGCTTATATAACCTAATGGTGTTATTAATTCGGTAGAGTCACAGAATATACTGCTTTTAAAACTATCCCATGAATAAGGAACATCTTCACTACCGACACGATAAGCATAACTGTATCCCTTTTCAATTCTTAAGGTTTCATGGAAGAAATTAAGGGTAGCGCTATCAAGCAAATTGTATTTATAGGCGAGATCAACATTACATTCGTTGGAATAAAATCTATAAATTATACTTGTAGGCAGTTCAAGCGTAGATATAAAAGCGTCGTTTCCTTCACTGATGAATTTTAATAATGCATCTGTATCTTGATTGTCGAGATATAAACTTGGACCGATCAACACATAATCGGTTTGGTGCCTTGTATTCTCATCTTTAAGCACCTCATTTAAAGTCTTTTTATCGTTATATATAAAAAGGCCTTGGGGCCTGTAGCCTTCAAGCATCTGCTTTATGAATAGCGTACCATACGGTTGCTTACTATCAGCGTCATAATTCGCAAACCACTGATAACGCTTTTCATCGCCGCTAAAAATAAAAAATAGCAAAAGACCAATGGCAAGCAACGCGAAAAGTATTATGGTGGTGGCACGCCCTTTCATTACTGTTCTTTTTGGGAATTAAGATTTTGATTTAACAGGTCAAAGTCGGCAACAACACTTTCGAAAGACGCTTGAGTCAGCGCGTGCTCACCATACCAAACCTGTTCATAGGCTAGGGTAAGTTTTCTAACTTCCTCAAAGTGGTGATTTCGTGAAAAAAGCTCTGTTAAATAATCACGGTTAGTCTTATCCTTCTTCCAAATGATCATACCATTTTCGTTTAGGTTTTTTAATAATCCCAAATAGTACAAGCGTACCGCTAGACGTAGGTCACTATTTGCTAAGGCGCGTTCGAGTAACTGCTTAATATCTAAGTCTTCAATATTTTCTACCGATACAGTATTACTTACAGAACGCACTACATCCTTTTTAGCTATTTTATTGCTAGTCGCAATACTTTTGATTATGTAATAAATTAGAAAAACAACAAATCCAATAATAACCGCATAGACCACTATCTGTAGCAATTCACTAACCCAAGGACTTGCGTTAATTCCATCAAATTTCCGTTCAGGCTTTTCCTCATAATTAGCTGTACCAACTACTTTTTTCCATTTAGCCTGATCAAATTTTCTAACTTTAATTTGTTCTTCTTTATAAGCTTCAGTGTTACCTAATACGTCTGGATCTATTGCAGCATGTGTTACCTCTTCACTTTCTTCTGTACTGTTATTACCAGGCTCGCCTGTATCTGAATAAGTTGTATCGGTTAAAATTCTCGTACTATCTTCTTGTGCTTTAAGTAGCATGAAAACAAACACCAGGAAGAACGTAAGTATGATTTTTTTCATCTTCTGCTATTCATTGAAAGTTTGCTGCCAACTTGTTCTATTGACTTTTTGAGGTGATCTGCATTGACGATTTCCTCAAGTGTAAAGTATAGAAACGCGCTGCTACTTACAAAAAGAGGTAAAATCATATTAAAACCAAAAATCTTAAGGTATACTTGAATAAAAGTAATAATATCTATCGCCCACGCATCAGTTTTTGCGAAATTCCATTGAATCACGGAAGTATGAATATACATGATCGGCGCCGTAAGAATAATGAGAACCGATAAACTAATTATCAGTAAAATGAATTGTAAGCTGATAACCTGACTAAAGTTAGCTACTGACAAGGCCACGGATTTGACAATAGCAGATAAGAAATTTAGCTTATGAAGATGTTGGGTAAAAATAGCCAGCAAAATAATAACGAAACTGAGACCAATTAAAAATGCACCAACCCCTTCTATACTATAAAGTAAAGAATATATAATTGATATAATTACTAAAGTTTGAATACATGATTTTAAATTAAAAGATTTAATTCTTGACTTACTAAATTCCACTTCCATGATCTGAAGCACAGCGTATATAATTAATCCACTGCCAATGGTATTGATTAAAATAAAACCCGGCATCGGCGTTTGTAGTGCAAAAAACAATTCATTTATGATAGAGTACCACCCTATTTCCAAACGCATAGGGCCTGCTTGGTAATTTAGGAAAATATTACTTAAGGTCATGAATAGCGTAACCGGTGCCACCCAGCGTAACAATTCATTTCCATTTCTTTTATAAAATTGAAACGTATCCTTTATAATTTCTGCATTATTTTTTATACGTGCATAATTAACAGGTTCAACTACACTAGGCTGAAGTCGCACTTCAACCAGCGGTGAATCAAAACCAGTTTTATGTTTTAGCCAAGGGTAAATAACAAAATATCCAATGATGAAGCTTGCAGATAATAAGATAAGAAAAAGCCTAAGCGCGTCAGGAACGTCTGTATATCTTGTGAGGAAACTTTCAATAATACCTGCAATCACCAGTATGGGCGCAATGCCCAGCATAAGCTTCAAAGACCGCATGGCAGAAATCTGAAATGCTTGAAGCCTGGAATAACTGCCAGGAAAAATTAAACCACTACCCAAGATTAACCCAGCACCACCTGACAGAATAATAGAGGATATCTCAAGTGTACCATGCAGCCAAATTGTCAACGCCGACTCAGTGAAAAGTCCACGCTCAATAAAAAAATATTGAAAGCAGCCAATCATAATACCGTTATATAGTAAAATAGCTAGTGTACCAATAGAAAGAAAAATACCAAACACATAAGTGCGAAAGGCTACAAAAAGATTGTTCATGGTGATCCCCAAAAACATATCCACCTGATGTCCTTTCTTATAAACAGCCATCGGGTCTCCATTTTTTATATTCTCCTTTGTCATGTCTACATAGCTTTTACCCAGTATCGTACTAGTAAACTGCGGGTCTTTATAGGAAGAAAATATACCGATGCATGCAGACAGAATAAAAACTAGAAAGGAAATTAATATTTGCTTTCTTGAAGAGAAAACAATCTGTGGCAGCTCATCAAGCCAGAATGATTTAAATCTATTTTTCTTTTCGTTTTGATGACTGTATATAAGTGAAAAGTACTCTCGCGCAATTTTATTTAAGTAAACGCGTACTGTACGGTTTGGATAATAAGTTCGTGAATACGATAGGTCATCAACCACTTGTGTAAAAAGATTATTCAGTTTTTCAGGATCTTTTTCAGGATCTTTAAGAAGCATTTCTGATTCGAGCCACTTTTCCTTATTTTGAGCTATGAAACGAGTTTCTTTCATCGGTTAGTGAAAATATTGTTTTAATGTGATAAAATGAAGAACATCGAAATTAAAACTACACAAAACGTAGTACTTCAATATGAACTTGCGAACCTGCGCGATAGGGCGGTTGCTTTTATAATAGATATGGCATGCCTGAGTATTGGTCTATTAATACTATCTATGAGTTTGGCTATATTGAATGGGGTGGCGAAAACTATTTTTGGTGCATGCATGACTTGCCTATTTCTATTTTATTCTCTTGTAATGGAAGTATATAATAAAGGGCAAAGTATTGGCAAAATGGCTTTGCGTATACAAGTTATTAAAACCGCTGGTGGCAAGGCTTCTTTCTCTGACTATGTGGCACGATGGGTTTTTCGTATGATAGACATCTATTTTTCTGTTGGTGGAATTGCCTCCATCATGATCGCATCATCCGCTAAGGCACAACGCATTGGTGATATCGTTGCTAATACAGTTGTTGTTAAGCTCATTCCTAGACTTAATATTGATTTAAATGATTTGCTCACCATTCATTCGCAGAATTCTTACAAGCCAGTTTACTTACAAGCTAAACAACTTATGGAAGAAGATGCCCTACTTATCAAAACTACTTTAGATCGCTATCAACAGTTTAAAAACAAAGCTCATGTTGACGCGCTTCATCTAATGGCTGAGAAGATAAAAAGTGTTCTATGCATAGAAAGCGTACAAGCGAATGATAAACTCTTTCTCCAAACTATATTGAATGATTACGTAGTGCTTACCCGATAGATAATGTAAAAGTGAAATAATAACCACGCCACACAACACGCCAATTAGGGTCTGCTTTTTAATGTGTTGATTAACAAAAGAGATTGTTCGTTCAAATAATAAAAAGGATAAGATATAATAACGTAACTATGGCACTTGTCCTCGTATAATAATATCAGCCCATATTTCATCCTACAGAATTTCGTTATGTGTAAAGCATGGTGATGACATTGATCCAGGAGAGAGAATGTTCAGTAAAAAAATTAGCTTAAACTTTTACCCAACTTTAAAGCCCCATATTGATCTCCTTAACTTAGTGACATTGCCTTGCAGGATGTTCTAGGTTATAAGAAGAATACTGTAAAGGCTTTATCTAAAAATACAGTTTAAAGCCTGGTATTAAAGCTACCAGTAGCCTAAAAGTCGAACTGCTACTCGAGTTATAACTCATTGCCTACACTATACTTTGAGAAAAGCTTTATGCGGGCATTGTAGTCTGCTGTGTTGGTAATGTATTCCGCCCTTTTATGCAATAATTACTATTAAAAAGGGTTGTACGGTTACCAAAAATAATTAAAAACACGGCTTATTTCCATTAACTTTACATACTGAATACAGCAATCCCATGGATATAAATCCAATTGTATTATCTATTCCCATCTTCTTTATCCTGATCGGTATTGAACTTATAATCGAGCGTTTTACAAACAAGAAATTGTACAACCTTCCTGACGCTATTGCTAATTTAAGTTGCGGTATAACGTCACAATTATCCGGACTGTTTCTTACCATAATAGGTGTTGGTGTCTACCAAGTTATTTTTGAAAACGCTGCGCTGTTCACCTTAGAACGTAACTGGCTTTATTGGGTAGTTCTCTTTTTACTAGTGGATCTCGCTTACTATTGGGCACATAGAATGAGCCATGAAGTGAATCTTTTTTGGGGCGGCCATGTGGTGCACCACCAAAGTGAAGAATACAATTTTTCGGTTGCCCTAAGACAAAGTTCTATACAAATAATATGGACCTTTGCATTTAATCTACCAATGGCTTTAGTGGGATTTAGAACAATGGATTTTGTTTTAGTCTCTGCATTGAACACCCTATATCAATTTTGGATTCATACGGAGACCATCAAAAAAATGGGATGGTTCGAATATATCTTTAATACACCTTCACACCATCGTGTACATCATGGTAGAAATCCCAAATACATTGATAAGAACCATGCCGGTGTATTGATCATTTGGGACAAGATGTTTGGAACATTTCAAGTTGAAGAAGAAAGACCCGTGTACGGCATTACGAAACCTATTAACAGTTGGAATGCAATCTGGGCCAATGCGAATCATTACGTGGAAATGAGTTCGGAAATAAAACAAATTCCTTCATGGAAGGACCGGTTCCTTTATCTCGTTAAGAAACCCGGTTGGCTACCAGCATCACTTGGTGGCTATAGGTCAGCTCCAGAAATAGATATGACTGCCTATAAGAAATATGAAACCGTTTCTGCAATGGCGTTAAATCTGTATGTGCTCTTTCAATATGTACTATGCCTTGCGGGCACAGCTTTGTTTCTCTTTAACGCAAATAAATTTATATTTTCTGAAAAGGCTTTCGTTGCAGTCTTAATTTCTGTTACGGTTGTAAATTGTGGTGTATTGTTTGAGAAAAGACCTTGGGTAAAATGGTCTGAGCTGGCAAGAATAATTCTTTATCCTATTCTCTTTCTGTGGTTTTTTACATCGGACTTAAATATTATTATGATAGCGTCAGCGTCCGTTTATCTCATCCTCAGTTTAACTTGGTTTTTACGGGCCACTAAAAAATGAAAAAAGTATCTCCATACAGTTACACACTAATCCTTATTATTTTCTTTTCCTGTGGCAAGTCATTGCCTTCATTACAAAACATTGATTTTAAACAATGGACGGAAGATAAGAATGCTTGTGGGGGACAACGCGTGAGTATGCTAGATGCAATCACTGCTCAAAAAGAATCTTTTCTTGGCTTAAGTGAAATGCAGATCATGGAGTTATTAGGAAGGCCAGATGATAACGAATTGTATAAGAGAAATCAGAAATTCTATTACTATTTATTACAACCAGCCAAAGACTGTAAACAAAACGGGTTGTCTTCACCCTTGAAACTTACCATACGGTTTAATGCGATGGGAATTGCTAAAGAAGTTAGCATCGAACCTTAAAAATAGGATAGCTGAACCTGCCGAGAATTTCACTACCTCGTTTGAAATTATATCTTTGTTAGCTAACACGTTACTGCATGAAAAATATTTCAGTTATAGGTTCAGGAACGATGGGTAATGGCATTGCTCAAGTATTTGCTCAGTTTGGTTATAGCGTATCACTCATTGATATAACTGAAGATTCCCTTCTGAAAGGCATAGCAACCATTACAAAGAATCTTGGTCGTCAAGTTGAAAAGCAACTTATTACCGAAGACGTAAAAAAAAATGCACTTAAGAATATTACTACTTACACAGATGTTAAAATCGGTGTAAGTAAAAGTGATTTGGTAATTGAAGCGGCAACAGAAAATTCAGATCTTAAATTAAAGATCTTTAAAGAGATTGACGGGTATGCACCAAAAGAAGCTATCCTGGCAACAAACACATCGTCAATCTCCATTACCAAAATTGCTTCTGCAACCAATCGCGCTGATAAAATTATAGGCATGCATTTTATGAATCCTGTTCCTGTAATGAAACTGGTCGAGGTTATAAGAGGCTATAACACATCAGATAATGTTACTGCAGCGATTATGGATATGGCAACAAAACTTAATAAGGTTCCTGTCGAAGTAAATGATTATCCTGGCTTTGTCGCCAACCGAATTTTGATGCCCATGATTAATGAAGCTATCTACTCCCTATATGAAGGTGTAGCTGGTGTAAATGAAATAGATACCGTGATGAAATTAGGAATGGCCCATCCTATGGGACCATTACAACTTGCAGACTTCATAGGACTTGATGTATGCCTAGCCATTCTACATGTCTTGCATGATGGCTTTGGAAATTCGAAATACGCACCATGCCCATTACTTGTAAACATGGTTCAAGCAGGGCATAAAGGAATTAAGACCGGAAGTGGATTCTACAAGTACCAAGCTGGCTTTAAAGATCTCGTTATCGCTGAACGTTTTAGTAAAGCCTCTTCTAATGATAGTATTGATAATGTATTGTGTTAAATAAATAGTGTTACTGATTAATACCTTTACTGGTTAGAATCTGCTAGAATGCCTGATCAAAAGCATCTCCTTCTACGACAATAAACATTTAGCCTGATCAAATGTGCAGTGCCGCAGATAAATTATTATTCCTATCCCCATGGCGGATAGGAATTAAATGTTCTTATTCATGAGCTAGATCCGTGTTGTTTAATTTACCCAGCCCAATATTTTATAACTCGACAAATCCGGATTTCCATTAACTATTAACGATAAACTATTAACTATAAACTCCTACCAATGACAATAGACCCAACGATATCATCAAATAAGAAAGTGATTCATGATCTTCTTCTTGGTGCGGTATCACCACGGCCTATAGCGTTGGCTAGTACGGTGGATGGTGACGGTAAGGTGAACTTGAGCCCATTTAGTTTTTTTAATATCTTCGGTACAAATCCTGGTATACTTGTCTTCTCTCCCTCCAGGCGTGTGCGTGATAATACGACGAAGCACACACTAGAAAATATTCTTGAGACTAATGAAGTTGTTGTCAATACGGTAAATCACGCTATAGTAGAACAGATTTCTTTGGCAAGTTCTGAGTATGCAAAAGGTATTAATGAGTTTGTAAAAGCCGGACTAACTGAAATAAAATCTACTTATGTAAGACCGCCACGTGTAAAAGAATCACCCGTTTCCTTTGAATGTCGTGTGCTGGAAGTGAAAGCCATGGGGACGGAAGGTGGTGCGGGCAATCTTGTAATCTGTGAAATTATTCTTATCCATGCGCAGGATTTTATTCTTAATGAATTTGGAAAAATAGATCCGCGAAAAATTGATAGCGTTGCACGTATGGGTGGAGATTACTATTGCCGCGTAAATGGTGATTGCATATTTGAACTTCCCAAACCAAGTGTACCTGTAGGAATAGGTATCGACCTTCTTCCGCAAGATATTAGGAACAGCATGGTGTTGACAGGTAACAACCTTGGGCGTCTTGCCAACATTGATAAGATTCCACCGCCTAATGAAGTAAAAGCTTTTTCAGAAAATTTTAATTATAAAATCATTGGAAAAAAAGGAGATGATCGCGTTACTGCCATTCATAAACATGCCCAGTTTTTACTTACCCATGGTGAGGTGAAAAAGGCGTGGCTTCTTTTATTGAGCGTTAATAAACAAACTTAATCATGGAGTTAAACGAAGTAACCAAAAAGCTTCCTAAACATTTATTGCAATTTGTTGTAGACCAACCGTACAACAACTACACGCCTGTAGACCAGGCCGTGTGGCGTTACGTTATGCGCCAAAACTACCATCACCTTCAAAAGGTTGCCCATGAGTCATACGTGGATGGGCTGCAACGTACAGGGGTAGAATTAGAACAGATACCTACCATGTACGGCATGAACAGAATATTAAAAAGCATAGGCTGGGCAGCTGTGGCAGTAGATGGATTCATCCCACCTGGCGCCTTTATGGAATTCACCAAATACAATGTACTCGTAATCGCAGCAGACATACGAACAATTGAGCACATTGAATATACACCTGCCCCTGATATAATTCATGAATCGGCAGGGCATGCTCCCATTCTAGCTGTACCTGAGTTTGCTGCATACCTTAAGCATATTGGAGAGGCTGGAAGCAAAGCTTTTTCTTCTAAAAAAGATGTAGAGCTCTACGAAGCCATCCGTCATTTGTCCATTATTAAAGAAGACCCCAACACAAAGCAAGAGGAGATAGTAGAAGCAGAACTTGCCATAGAAAAAATACAGGGTAACATGGGCGCTCCTTCTGAAATGGCGCTTATAAGAAACTTGCATTGGTGGACAGTAGAGTATGGATTGATTGGAACATTGGATAACTATAAGCTATATGGTGCAGGGCTACTTTCATCTATCGGTGAAGGTATGAGTTGCTTGAAAGCTGCCGTGAAGAAACTACCTTACACACGAGAAGCCATGCATTGCAATTATGATATTACCAAACCTCAACCACAACTTTTCGTTACGCCTAATTTTGCTCACCTAACTACTGTACTTGAAGAATTTAAAGAGATCATGGCTTGGAGAAAGGGTGGCCTCGATGGTATCCGAAAGGCCATAACATCACAACAAACTGGAACAATAGAATACAGTTCGGGACTACAAGTGACAGGTACATTTACCCAAGTAATTGAATCTGTAGGCCTACCTATCTTCATACAAACCAAAGGACCTACTGCGCTTTCTTTAAGCAACGTTCAACTACCCAATTATCATAAAGAACGTTTTGCTGTGGGCTTCTCCTCCCCTGTTGGAAAACTAGCTACCTCTTCTATCGCTCTTGAAAACATGTCTGTTGAAGAGTTAAAGAGAAATGGTATTGAAATAGCTAAACGGGCTACACTAAATTTAGAACATGGCATTGTTGTAGAAGGGACCGTTCAACAAATTATACGAAGTAAGGGAGGCAAGATAATTCTCATCGAACTCAATGATGTAATGGTACAGTATGATGAAGAAGTTCTTGTGTCAGCGCCTTCTTACACCATGGCTGTAGGTGAAAGGATTGTTTCTGCATTTGCTGGCACTGCCGATGTAGAAGCGTTTCAACCCATAGCAGTAGTACCTCACGAGAAGATGCATAAAATTTATTATAGTGAGAAAGCACGCAAGCTTCACGAAATGTATCGACAAGTACGCGAGGCACGAAGTGATGAAAAACTGATATCAAAGCTTCCTTCCATCTGGGAAACAGTTGTCAGTGATTTTCCGAATGACTGGTTGTTATCACTAGAGACACTTGAAATATTACAGCCTGATTCTTCTTATCAAGAATACTGCAATGAAATAAGAAAGTATCTTGAGAAGAAGAAAGATGATGCGCCTCATCTTGAGAAAGTTATTACAAATGGATTGAAGTTACTGGTCGTATAACAAGCATCATATTTGTTGTATATTTTGAAGTCAGACCTGCAAGGCATGTATTCTTTTTAGGTTTAAATTTTGTTTAAATCCGCATGAAACTAATTAATATTAATATCAAATTAAAACGCAACTGTAATCACTTGACCAAATCATTATTGTTAGAACCGCACTTTAGGGTCCTACTCTTGTTCGCATAACCAGGCCTATAAGAGGACTAAGAGGCACAAGTTGACTTCCGCAGCATCCACTCACCTATTTAACCTCTACAACTTTCATATCCGTATTTGCATTTACAACAGGTACATACATAAGTGAAATCTGTGCGGGATTCATAAGATATTTACCAGTGAAACGGGGAAGTAAATGGACTACAAAAATGTATTTTCCTGTTTTCATATTTTCACAAAATATTACCACTCGATCTTTGAAGTATTCACGATGGGTTTCTATTCCATTATAATTTTGGCGCTTATCTGCGAAGCTACAAGCGCCAGGTATGGGAATTTCAATCATTACATATTCTGATGATGCTTCCTTTTCTATATCGACTTCCACGGTAAGGGCAACAGGCTTGCTCGCTTCTAATATTGTAGCATCATTGCCAATTGAAGTCTTAACCGAAAATCCTTTAACACCAGTTTTTGCTTTTGTCACCCGCTCCTTAACATACCGCATGTAATACAATGGCAACCCAGATTCTTTATAGATATGTAATTCCTGTTTTGGTTGCAACTCTAAATGATATGGAAATTTGTCAATGGTAGCATTTACTTGCCCACTCACTTTTATAGCCGCATTATGTTCTTTCGATGCACCTTCAGCAAGCAAGTCAGGAAGTACGCTCATCAATACATTTGATGAATGATAGGTATTCCAACCACCTTTTTCTCGAGAAGATAGAAAATACATTTGCATCGGCACTAATAAATTCTTTAGAAGAGAATCTCTTTTCACAATGCGGTAAGCTATGGCATTCGTAGCTAGGTTATCGGTATACCAATATTGACTTGCGTGGTTATCAGAGAAGTGGATATCGCCCATGATGCCTTCTTTTTTATACTGAAGTACAGAGTCACGATGATAGGATAATTTTTTGATCTGTCTGATCTCTTGCAGAATTAACTTTTCATTCAATAATGAGTAATCGTAGTAGTACTTCCTAGTCCGCGCATTACGTGCACTTTGTATTTTCATGATGATAGAGTCAAGTTTATGAACATGCTTACGATAATCGAGTTTGGCGTCCCAAACGGCTAATGCGTGCAACACGTCCGCATCTGATAAATCGTAATGATGCAGAAAATCAAATTTATATTCAGCCTTGCGCGCCATGTTTTCAATATTAAGATCAACCTTATATCCTGCCTCCTGAGCTAATTTCAAAGCGCGAAGTATATGAGCAGACATCCAATAAGAAGTACTGGATGAAACATCCCACCAAGACCATAGAAATTCCTGATTCTGATTTTTTAAGAGACGTGCAATAATCTTATTAATATCCTTATCGTACGTAAAAGGCTTGCCCTCATACTTCATTAACATTCTGTGATTTACAAAACCTATAAGTTTGGATGCAAGCTGTTCATTACAAGCATATTTGTAATCTACCAGGTACTTCACTTCCCCGCTATAAATATCAAGTTGGCTATTGAGGATCTCTATTGTTACTTGCTCCCTATCTGCTGCTATCACATGTACGGAATCTTTATTTTTTAAAAAGGATAGGGTGCCATCGGCACGTATAATACCCTGCTCTACTACAGGCACAGTACGTTCTTCGCCATCCACGTATCCATCGTCTCTAGTAAAAAGATAACGTGTTGTTATTGAATCGGCACTCATCGCATTAACAGGAAGTTTGTCTAAACTGAAATTAGTAAACGTGATATCTTTCTCGAAATCAGTTTGCGCACCGGTCCATTTAACTTTACCCGCAATATTTTTATCCTGGGTATAATTTAATACTTTTCCCAGGAAGAAAGCGGAGTCACCCCTTGTTAGAAACTGAGGAACATGTAGTTCAGCCATAAGCGGTTTGTAGGACTTTATGCTTTTTCTTATGGTACCTGTCTGCAGATGTCTGTTCATGGCATACACAGTTGCATCCCAACGGGTAATGTCATCGGGGAAAGTGATCTTAAATTTCGATTGGCCATGTTTATCGGTATATAACCGAGGTTCCCAAAATCCAACGTCAGAAAAATTGGAACGTATGCTGTTCAATGTAAGGAGCTCTTGATAGAGTTGCTGTTCTGCTTCGCGGGTAATTTCCTCTTGTTGTTTACTTTCACTCACGTCTACCTTTTCATTATTAAGATTAGTAATAGTTACACCAGCTGTTCTTCCACTTAACATTGAAACTGAACTACACACACTCTGTTTTGTAGCAGTTCCATAACCTATAACTACAATTTCAGTGAGCCGTTGGAGATCGGGCACCATGTATATCAAGATATTTGAGCTTGGTTGTATTTCAATTTCTTTAGGCATATACCCTATAAAGCTAACAACTAATGTAGTAATGCCCGTCGTAATGTCTAAAGCGAAGTGACCATCCATATCCGTTACTGCTCCGTTGGCCGTTCCTTTAACAACAACAGTAGCACCAGGCAACGGCATATTTGCATCATCGTAAATTGTTCCTCTTACATTGCCAATGACAGCTCGTGAATTTTTAAGTTCAATACTTTTTGATGTAATGGAGGTGGAGTTCGAGTTATAGCAGTTGTTAGTAGATGCTTGTAACCAAGTTGCCGAAAGTGAGTCCGCAGGATGTAATTCAAAATGATTCAGATCGATAACCAAATTACTATAGGACTTCAATAAAACACTATCCATTTTTAGATATTTACCACTATTGTAAATAACAATCGCATTGTAACATCCTCTTGGCATTGTATAGAATTTAGATTGGCTCATGTATTGACATGGCGATACTATAATCTTTGAATTAAAATTTTCAAATAAAAATGCTGCAATGCCTGACGCTTCTTTTTCAGAAGGAAGTAGCACCCTAATTCGTGAAGCATGGTCTACAACATCAATTACACGAGTGTGCCATTTTAATTCTGGTGTAGGTAGTTGTGTAAGGAATATTCTATTAGTCATAACCTTGTCATTGATGTTACCCATAGGATTAAATTTATTATTGTAGAGGCGCTCAGGTAGCAGCTTTGTAGCATTCAACTTATATACAATGTTGTCTTCAAAAGCATACGTATAACCACCGGTATGATGATAGGTAGTCTTTGAACCATAATAGTTCGTATAGGTTTGTTTGCCAGGGTTAATGGGACCTACAATAATCGCTTCGCTGTGCGTAGGAAATTGCACACTAAACAAAGGCGTGAATTCCTTGCCGAACTCTAGATATGCATTTCCTTTGGCATTTTTAAATGAAGAAAGATACTGCGTGTGTCTGTTAATTTCCGTCTGCGTAAATGTGGGGTATAGGCTTTCCTTGTTTCGTCTTTTCTTTGCAACAGGAGTGAAAAATTTAAGAACAGTAATATCTTCCGTTAAATGATCTAGGTCGATACTTAAAATAGTTTTCTTACCTACTTCAAATGAAACTGAATCCAAAATTAGAACTCTATCAAAAAGTCTTAAACTGACCTCGTGACTCTCAACGGGTGACACATAAAAAGAATATTTCTTTGGTTGATCAGCCCACGAATAATAAACTGGTTTACGGTCAACCTCGATTACATATATCTCTTTCGCGCTACCACCTTGCATTACATAGGGAGCAAACTGCGTACTATCATCAACATTAAACGAGTACCTAAAGTGTGTTGGCCCAGGATAGGTAAATTGATAGTATTTCAGGGTATCAAGGCCAGCAATCTTTTCCCATTTTTTATAATCAAGATCTAATATCGCTGAACGCTTATTTATATCTTTTTTATTATAATGAGCTTTATCCCATCGCGGTGTCGAGCTACTTCCGTAATACGGCAAATCAGGAAGGGTATAATTGAGTTTAGCCGTAACTGCCATGGCGGTAAGATCTACCCCATTAACTGGATTGCCATGCTGATCAGTAACCTGTATAGTAGCCTCCACCTGTTGTCCGGGATAAACACGTTTCGGAACATCTAGCGACACATTTAAGAAATCTTCTTTGAATTCATACTCCTTACGTTTGATGTGTTCTTCCCCGCCAAAAGAATAAAGCAACTCAACATAAAATGTTGCTGTTCTATCTACTATATCCGATTTATATTCAAGCTCATTTCCAAATCCTTTTTTTATCAACATACTTCCCTGGTACACATACCAAGACACTGCTAACTTTTGCGGATTGTCTAATACGATATTGAAACTGTCACTTTTTATTCCGCCATTCAATTCTAAGTGAGGAATGAGATTGGACAAGAAAATCTCTCTTGATAGGAGATCCCCTTGAAGACGTATTGTGGAAATCACAGGGTTAAGTATCTCTTTATAAGGCAAACAAACTTCCTTCTGACTTACTTCTCCATTGTACATCAACTTCATGGGCACCTCCTTCATCGGCACATTGTTATACAACATTTTATAAATAATGCTGTCGTTTGAAAATTGTGTTGTTAGTTCATATTGCGAGTAATAATGTGTTGCGTTTAAAGTACGTTCCATAAGTTGATTCTGACTGTTACGAACCGTTACATTTACTTCATAAGCGGTATTTGTCTTTTGAAACATAGCAGAAGGTATATCAAACATGGTAACACCGTTGGGGTCCAAATCTATTTCAGTAAACAGTAAGGTATCCGGTAGAATAACCAGCGGTTGAAAAGTTTCCCTTATCATTTGTGTTCTAACTAGTATACTTGCTTTAGCATCTTTGAGTACCAAGCCGTTAATATCAGTGGCTGTTATTGTCAATTCATTATTGGCGGGGTGAAACTGAGTATCCGTAGCTAGTTGTACTTCGAGTTTATTTCCATTCAATTCATAATCTTCGTATTTAAAATTACAACTCGATACCATGCGTCCGCTTCTCTCGCGCAGTTGGAGATTGAAACTTTCATCCAGTGTAAGTTTCAATGAATCATGTAAGTGGACTTCACCAGCATAGCTCCCTGGCCGATGCGGTTTTACTTCTCCTACCTTCATTGACTTTCGTTCAGCAATTAGCCAAACCTCCAAATCCTTGTGTAAGGGTGATCTCGTTTGTGATAAGGCATAGGATTTAAAACGAACCCTTTCATTGGGTTTGTACTTATTCTTATCCGTTACCATATAACTATAAAAAGAGGGGCCTTTGTCCTCATCATACCCGTTATTATACCATGAAGGCACATCATGTTTCTGAATATTAAAAACCGATCTGAAACCATCTAGTTCTATTGTTACTATTCGGTTATCACCATGAAACCAGTCATTTTCGACGCGATAGGTTTTACTCTCCGAATCAATACGCAATCTTTTCAATTTGAATTTAACTTTAGCGTCTGCCCGTACATTTCCGTTCAGATCCAATACCTGAAGTGCTAGCGCATCGTATTCCTTTAATAAAAATACCTGGTAGGGAAATACGCTTGTGTATTCACAATGAAGTTTATTCCCAATAATTTTGGCTAGAATAAAATGTCCTTTTGTGGGGCGACTGATCCATCCTTTCTCAACGTTAAAAGTATCAATCAAGGTATGTAGCAGGCCATTGAAAATAGTATCAGGTGATGATATGGTAAGCAGTTTTTGTGCTTCCTTATTTGTGATTTGAAATACAAATCCTTTTGTTGGCGTCGTATTCCATAGTATATCTTGTGCAAAAGAATACCAGGAAAAAAGCAAGGATATATTTATAGCCAAAAACGCAAGTAATATTTTTTTCATAGCCATCATTAATTGTAAAGAATTCATTCACTTTTAGGTGATGATTCAGAAGTGTGGCTATTTCCATAATTGTTTTCAGAAAATTTTAATCATTTTTTGTCTTATCTAATCAAATACCAAAGATTAGAAATATTTCAAACTCCTAGCGGAGTCAAAAGAATCCATGAAAAGATTCTGTTTTAGGAATGTACGTTGACTGTTCGCGTTTAATTTGGATTCTATTTAATGCTACCCCCCAAGACTTTAAGTGCCTCTTCCAATGTGCGGATCTTTGCTGCACATTCTTCTTCCTCATCTTTCAGCAATTTTGTCTTTGCTAATACGTCTTTTTCTAAATTTTTAAGTTTAGAAACATCTCTGGATATACCGAAGGTACCTACTACTTCTCCATACGAATTGATGAGTGGCATCTTTGTGGTTGATACCCATATTTCAGTACCATCTTCACGTGTCTCTTTCTCAAGGAAGTTGATTTTTGGTTTTCCCGTAGCCATAATATTTTGTTCGTCATCATACGCAAGACGTGCATATGCATCATCTTGAAAGTCAAAGTCAGACTTACCTATCAATTTCTTTTCAGGCAAACCAAAGGCATCACACATAAATTTACTTACACGTATTAACTTGGATTGACGATCTTTAAAATATATGTTATCCGGCAAGTTATCCATTAACGATGCAAAGAGATATCGCTCCTGCTCTAAGCTTCCCTTCAATTCATTTGCCTCGAGCATCTGACGCCCCATTTGTTCTTGAGTGGCTTGGATTTCCTCCATATTTTGACGCATTTCTTCATCTTGCGCGCGCAGTTCTTCAGCCCGTTGTTGTGATGTATTTAATAATGATTGTGTTCTTCCTGCCGTCTTAGTAGTTAGGATAGCAGAGGCGAGTGTTCCGGTAAGTTGCTCTAAAAATTCTATTTCATGCGCTTCAAACTCTTTGAAGGCGGCAAGCTCTAACACGCCTTCAATTTTATCATTAGATCTTAAAGGCACCACCAACAAACATTTTGGCTTTGTGTCACCTAAACCTGACGAAATTTTGATGTAATCTTCAGGAACCTTCTTCAGATAAATAGTTCGCCCTTCCATATAGGCTTGGCCAATTAATCCTTCGCCTAGTTCAACTGTTTTGTTGATGTATTTCTTACGGTCATACGCATAACAAGCCCGCAATTGCAACACTTGATTCTCATCTTGCTCTTCAAGAATGAAGAGACCGCCAACATTTACATTTACATACTTAACAAGACTTGAAATTAAGTTATCTAGAAGCATCTCAATGTTATCCTGTCGCTTCCTGATTATGTCGCCGAACCTAGATAAGCCTTCCGTGATCCAAATTCTTTGTCTGTCTTTTTCTTTCACTTGTTTCATTTGCTCACGCATCCGAATAAGCTCCCCAGCAATATTAGTCTGATTCATCTTGGCATTTTTTTCGTTCATGCCATCCCATTGAATTTCATAATTGCCTTTTGATATATTTTGAATAAAATTAGTCGCCTTTTCAAGGTTGGCGATGAGGCTATTCATGCTTTCATCCACAGTATTATAAGTGGTTTTATCATCTGGATTAAAAACATATTTACAGTTGCTCTCAGCAATTTGGTGGTTGAGCAAGCTTAATTTAGTTTGCAGCTTGTTCATTCTAAGATCCGTTGTTATAAGAAATGGCGTACCGGTTAGAATTATTAGTAATAGAACAATTAAAGCGTTTAAATAAAAAGAGTCGTTACCACCCGCTAGATTAATCTGCTCAAGTTTAAGTTCTTTTTCAAAATCTTCAACAGCCGACGAAATAAATGGGAGATTTTGAAATTCTTTGGATAGCTTAATGTCACCATCCGATTGTAACAGCGATAAATAGCTTTCGTTTCTTTGAACGGCATCACCAATACCTGCCGTATTTACACCGCTATTTTGATATTGAAGTTTGTACTGCAAAGAGTCATACTCTTTTCGCAATTCTTGCAACCGAAATTTATATTCTTGCAAATCTGTATGTTGGCCAGATATCTTATAATTTCTTATTGCAAGATCAACTTTTACACCTTTGCTCTTTACTATTTCAGTACTTAACAAGATCTGCGCTGAGCGTACCATCTTATCATGCGTATTACGGATTTGGCTTCTATAAATGAAAATAAGAATAGCACTGATTAGCATGAGTGCAGTCAGAACATAGAGAGCCCACGATAATCCTTTCTTCCTAAACCAGTCAAGAAACTGCATAATTTGATTGCTTATTTGTAAGTCATATTAAGCATTCGCAAGCAAGATTCAAATTACATGTCAGATGTTTTGATATTTTAAAGAATTTGTGCGCTATTTAGGCCGATTTTTAACCGCATACCATTTAAACATCTTACGTTGAGACTACTGTACCTCTTAACAACTGGCGCCATCGTTCTGTATCGATCATAACACTCCAAAATCAATTACATAATTACCATTTGCCTATTTAGTTTAGCACGATTGACGTAATCAAAGTGTCTTCATATCAATCACAAAACGATATTTAACATCGGCTTTCAGCATGCGCTCGTAAGCTTCATTAATGTATGCCATATCAATAACTTCAACATCGGAAGTAATGTTATGCAGGGCGCAATAGTCTAGCATTTCTTGGGTTTCTGGTAAGCCACCAATGAGCGAGCCAGCAATGCTGCGGCGGTTGCCAATTAAATTGAAGCCCATGATTTCCATAGGTGTAGGCGGTGCGCCAACACAAATCATGACGCCCTCGGTGTTGAGCATATTGATGTATTGATTGTAGTCATGTGGTGCAGACACGGTATTAATTATGAAGTCAAATTTCGCGTTCAGACCTTTTAGTTGTTCAGGATTTTTGGTCAGTGCAAAGTGATGCGCCCCAAGCCTGCGTGCATCCTGCTCTTTATCTGGTGATGTACTTAACATAGTTACTTCTGAACCAAATGAAGCGGCAAACTTAACGGCCATATGTCCTAGTCCACCTAAGCCAACAACAGCAACTTGATGCCCTTTGCCAACCTTCCAATGACGGAGTGGCGAATAGGTTGTGATACCTGCGCATAACAAAGGCGCTACATTTTCAAGGGGTAATTTATCTGATACTTTAAGTACAAAGCTTTCATCAACTATAATTTGATTGGAATAGCCCCCATAGGTTATACCACCATTCTTTTTATCCTTCGAATTATAAGTGGCTATCAACCCATTGCGACAAAATTGTTCAAGACCCTTTTGGCAGTTATCACAAGCTCTACAGGAATCAACCAGGCAACCAACGCCAGCTAAATCTCCTTTCTTAAATTTCTTTACATGATCACCAACTTTTATTACTCTGCCTACAATTTCATGACCTGGCACAATGGGATAATTGGTGCCCTTCCATTCATTGCGTACCTGATGTAAGTCAGAATGGCACACACCACAATACATAATTTCAAATTGTACATCATATGCACCAACCTCTCTTCTTTCAAAACTAAATGGGCCAAGTGTATCTGTTGCGCTGTGTGCAGCGTATCCTTTGGTTGCGATCATTTTATTAGGCATTTATTTGTATTGACTTAAAAATCTATTTCTTTTCTGTTATCTCCTATTGATTTGATCAATTTCAACTGCTCAAGGATGTATTTTTTTATGAAGCAATACTCATACGCATTGTATTCGCGGGTGCTGTAAGCGTTTACCTTGCTTCATCTAATTACGATAAAATGGTTTTCATAAATCACTAAATGTGTTTGCAATTGGGTACATCACATTTAATTTTTAAATATGCCATGCCACTAGAGCCTTTATTCACTTTACTATTCCGACAAAGTTTTACATTTATGGAAACAATTTATTTATGTTCAAACCGCCACTTACTTTAGGTTGCCTACTAGCTTTGCTCATCACCATTTCTTGTAAGCCAGGAAAGGATACTACCATCGCCAATACGAAGACAACCTTTGCGCTCCCTTATGAGAAGTTTATATTGAATAATGGACTTGAAGTAATTCTACATGAAGATCACTCCGATCCAATTGTAGCAGTTGCTACCGTAATGCATATTGGATCCAACCGCGAGAAACCAGGTAAAACCGGATTTGCGCATTTTTTTGAACACATGTCTTTTAATGACTCAGAAAATACACCCCAGGGTGCAAATCGTAAACTCATTCCTGAATGGGGTGGTCAACGCAATGGTGGAACATGGACAGATGGGACTATCTATTATGAAGTTGTTCCCAAAGATGCATTTGATAAAATATTATGGATTGATTCAGACCGACTTGGTTTCATGATCAATACGGTGACCAAAGAAGCGCTTGAAGCGGAGAAGCAAGTTGTAAAGAACGAAAAACGTGAGCGTGTTGACAACGCCCCTTATGGCTATACCGATGAAATTATTCGAACTAATCTATATCCAAAAGAACATCCATATAATTGGACAGTGATAGGTTCATTACCCGATCTTCAGGCTGCAACGCTTGAGGATGTAAAAGAATTCTATGACATGTATTATGGTGCTAGCAATGCAACACTGGTAATTGCTGGCGATATTAATGTTCAAGAAACCAAAGAGAAAGTTCAACAATGGTTTGGTGAAATACGCAAAGGCGCAGAGGTGGCGAAAATGAAACCCATGCCTGTAACTTTAGCCCACTCAAAATCCTTGTACTTTGAAGACAACTTTGCCAAACTGCCAGAATTACAACTCGTTTTTCCAACGGTTGAAAATTATCATCGCGACATGTATGCGCTGGATATTTTAGGAGCTCTATTAAGTGGCAGCAAGAAATCTCCGCTTTACAAAATAATTGTAGAAGAGAAAAAACTAGCCCCAGCTGTAAGTACGCTTCAAAGCAGCGATGAATTAGCTGGTGAATTTGTGTTTCGAGTTCGCGCCAATGCAGGTGTAAATCTCACGGATGTAAAAACAAGTATTGATGAAGGGCTTGCGCGCTTCGAAAAAGAAGGCTTCACTGATACTGAGCTTCAGCGCATAAAGGCTGAACAAGAAACAAATCTTTACCAAGGTATTGCCACCATCTTAAACAAGGCATTTACATTGGCACAAGACAATGAATTTATTGGCCGGCCTGACTATGTATTGAATTCTGCAGCGCTAACACAAGCTGTTACCAAAGAAGATATTATTCGTGTGTACAATCAGTACATCAAAGGAAAGAATTACATCATGGTAAGTGTTATACCGCATGGACAATCTGCTCTTGCAGTCAGTGGTAGTATACAGGCCACTGTGTGGAAAGAACAAATTGTAGCCGGCGTACAAAACGAAAATGTGTCAAGGGGCGCTGAATCTGAAATCACTAAAACGATAACGAAGAGTGATCGCTCTGAACCGAAGTTTGGAGAAGCACCACTTTTTAAAATGCCCGACATATGGAACGGCAAGCTTTCAAATGGCATAATCGTATCGGGAATTGAGAATTATGAAATTCCTTTAGTATCGTTTGACATGACAATTCCTGGTGGTCATTCTTATGATCAAATGGATAAAGCTGGCGTTGCGCATCTCATGGCACAGTTGATGATGCAAGGAACAGCCAACAGGACACCCATAGAACTTGAAGAAGCAATTGGTTTGTTAGGATCTTCCATCACCATTCAGTGTACGAATGAAGAAATACGATTGATCGGAAGTTGCCTGGCGAGAAATTTTGAACCCACTTTTGCATTAGCGCAAGAAATACTGCTACAGCCACGCTGGATGTTACAGAATATGAAAGATTGAAAAAGGCAATGGAAACGAATCTCAAGGGTATTGAAGCTAACGCTCCTGCTATTGCACATCTAAACTTCTCAAAATTGCTTTACGGACCAAATCACATATTTAGCCTACCTGCAAATGGAACGCTTACAACTGCAAGCAACATCACATTAGACGATCTCAAAAATTATTATAAAGCATATTTGGCTCCTAGTCAGGCAGCTTTCCATATTGCTGGCGCAATTCCTAAGCAACGGGTTCTTAGTTCAGTAGTTTCGCTTGAGAAAAATTGGTTTCCAAAAGTTGTTACTCCTCCCACCTATGGCGCGCCTCGATCTTCGGCTTCCGGAAATGTGTACTTCATAGATTTCCCAGATGCAAAACAATCGGTTATCTACGCCGGACGAATAGCGTTGTCTGCATCAGATGCCAATAGTAACAATCTCCATTTTGCCAATGAGATTCTCGGTGCAGGCTCAAGTGGTAAGTTATTCCAGACCTTGAGAATTGAAAAAGGATATACATATGGAGCGTATTCATTAATTAGTGCATCTAAAGAGAAAGGTGCTTTTATGATTACCACCAGCGTTCGCAGTAATGCTACCCTCCCGTCATTACAAATCATACAATCGCTACTAAGTGATTATGGCAAGAATTTTTCAGACACGGAGGTGTCAATCACAAAAAACAAGATCCTGAAGAACTATACATTGCTTTATGAAGATCTGAATGCTAAAGTTGGATTACTACGCTATATATCAAAGTATGGGAAATCGCAAAAATATATAGAGGACGATTTACAAGAACTCATGAACATGACCTTGTCTGATTTTAAATCAGCTATCGATACTTATATGAAAGAGCAGGATATGATTTACCTTGTTGTAGGGGATAAAGCAACGCAGTGGGAGGAAGTACTTCAATTAAAGGGTAAGATAACACAGTTAGATATACATGGTAATGTTATAAACGAAGTATCGAATTAAGAATAATTTTACACTTAAAAGCGACCCGCTTAATGGTAGAGAAATCGTTTTTAAATTTTTAATATCACACTCATAGCTTCTGGCTGCTCGATTTGAGCTGCTAGCTCGATTTTTTAAAGTTTTATGCAGTGACTCACATGTCGGGCTCATGTAAGGATTTGTATTTCTTAACCAGGTGGCATAACGAATAAGTAAAAGCTGTAGATGGCAATCATCGTTTGAAAGCGCAATCCCTCCAGGGAAACTGCTTATACCCCGGCCTGAGTCCTCTCAGACCGGAACTTAAATGTCCTAAAACGTTGTCCTGGGAGGACACAGCACTTTTGTAAAAACTATCATTCTTGTCCGACTAAAATGGGTATATATGATTAATCTCATTGGAGAATCAAGGGATGAATGGGCTTCTGATTT
>CAXSCR010000038.1:0-45519 GCA_964235605.1 uncultured Cyclobacteriaceae bacterium
TAGATGTAGGAGTTTTTTGGCTTAACATGTCAAAATATTTTTCCGCTGCTACATAATCTTTGTTGATCTCGTAATAAATGATTCCTTTGGCCAGCTTACTATGAAAAGAAGGATTATTCTGTCTCTCGATAATACTCAAGGCACTATCATATTGTTTTGTTAAGAAATAACAATTAACAAGATTATCATAAGCATCACAGAAAGAACTATCAGCCTTAATTGCCCCATGAAAATAGATTAAAGCCATTTTCATCCGATTCTTTTGTAGACCTTGCTGAGATGTAAGTGATTGGCCGTCTAAATAATGATTAAGGCTATCAAAGCCAACTGAGTAATGTTTTTTTGCCTTTGTGTTAGATGGTTCACAAGTCAATCTGCGGTATGGGTTAGCTTGGGTTTCATCTAACACGAGCTTTATAAGAAGGGGTGCGTAACCGTTATAATCAACATCGTAAATATGTAGTGCATGGCAATACACATGGCGGCAATAAGCGTATTTGCGTTGCGCATTGACCTTAGAAATGAACGCAAAAAAAGTTAATGCGCAAGTTAATAACAGTATCCTCATAATTATTTTTGGTAACCTTCAATTTGTTGTTCAAATATTCGCAGGCACTATGTAAACATTGGTACAGGCCAGGCGGCACAATATTACGAATTATTGTTGTTTAGAGCACTTTGTTGCATTGAATACACCAGCCAAAGAAAGGTAGACATGATCATTACTGTGTAATTTAAAACTAGCGATTAGCTAAGCATTAGAATGGCTGTAGTAATTCTACTTTTTCCCTTATTATTTTTTTTAAGTAGAAAATTCGTTTTAGATAGTTATAGTATAGAAATAATAAAACTTAAGAGGCCGCATTTCTGTTGCTGAATTTGAAAATCAAGAATACTATTGTAGCTATAACTACACCAGGGAGTATTACAAATACGCTCGAATTATAGAAAAATAGGTCCATCCTCCAATACCTTTGAATTTGGCAATTTTCAGCCTGACAAAACTGAAAGCCTGTTACCAAACCATTGGCAAAATTCTGACATTGAATAAATAATTGAATTATTTTCAAATATAATCAAAACATATAAAACATTTGTTTTGATTATTACGTTATATATCTTTGTGTACCATCAATTACATCCTACACAAGATTTTCGAAACACAGACACTATGATTTGATTTGTACCCCAATAAATATGTCTTAATGCCAATTGCTGGTTTTAAGACTAATTATGGCAGTGGTGGTCTAATTGTATAAGACAATGTGGAGCCATGTAGAGTACTACACAATAGCGACGAAGCATAAATGTGGTTTGAATCCAAGCACTGTCGCTAACTTTTCAACCTTAATAATATAATGACTCCCAAAACAGTAACTATCAATTTAAAGGACAACTTGTACATCAGTTTAGATGGTACAACTCCTAAAAACGCAAAGAAGATGATTATGGGTTCACTGTCTTTTATGTCAGAAGATGAATCCAAATGGTACGTACAAACAATAGGCGTAAGGTTTAAAAATTATTTAAGCAAGTCAAATCAAACTATGATGAGCGCTAAGAATTCATTGCGTTCAGCGATTGAATCACTTGTTATCAAGGGAATGGATCCGGAGAAGGTCAAGTTCAGTATTTACAGCATTAATTAAACAATTTAAACGATGGTAGGAAGCTTAGCGCCTGGGACAGATCATTTAGATTGTGCCCCTTGGAATGAGATAAATGGTGGTCAAGTAGAGGCTGAATATAGCCCCGAAGAGGAAGCCGAGAAAGTATTGCTGATGGTTCTGTTCGAACCAGCGCAAACAATGAATGATAATGTTATTGGACGAAACAAAGAGAATAGACACTATGGATGAAAATGAATATTTAGTTACATGGACTATTGATATGTATGCTAACAGTCATGAAGAAGCCGCAGAAAAAGCACTTAATATTCAGAGAAATACTGAATCGCTTGCAACTGTATTTGATGTTTTCGACAAAAGAACAATGGAGAAAGTTGAGGTCGATTTAATACCGGAATAAAAACTCTGTATACAAATAATACAAACATATAAACAGTAAGATTCGCATATAAAAATGAATGATTAATGCATTTGAAGGTCAAACGGAAAAGCTTACTATAGAACAGATTACAATTGCAGAGCTGATTGCATTTGATTTAATGGAAAGAGTTGGTAGCGAGAGTGCAATCAAGTCTTGTGAAATGGTGACAAAATTAAAATCATTAGGTATACCAATAGATGATATCCTACTGAGAAAAATGATTAACTATATCAGAAGAAAGAAGCTCGTTAAAAATCTTATTGCTACTAGCTCTGGTTATTATGTCGAAAATGATCATAGTAAAATAAAAAAATATATGGACTCATTAACGCAAAGGGCAACCGCCATACTTGCAGTGAGAGATTCATTTCATCCAGCATTTTAAAATATTTATCATGAAAGATCTAGTTACAGTATCGCCAAAAACACGTGCTTTAAAGGAAGATTGTAAGCATGAAATCATGGTACCCTTTAGATTACAATCGGTAAAAGGGAGTGACCTTGTAGGCACCAGGTGCGAATCGTGCTATTCAATTGCGGAATGGGGCAAAGAAGGCGATGAATCTATAGAAAATGAATTCAAACCTGCTGAAGTAGTGAAGGACTATAGTGTTAAAACTTTTGAAGCTGTAGTAATCAATCTCTTGGCTATCAAAGATAAAATGGATCAAATGGAGTTCATATTCAAGCATGGAAAAGACATGTTTGGTATAACCGTTACAAGTTCTCCAGAAAAAGTAAGCAAGGCGCTCGCAAAGCCAACTGTCATTGTAGGTAAGACAGCAATCATAAATTACACACAAGCGGGTGTGAATGGAATTCCGTTAGACGGAAAAGTTAAATCACTTAAAAAAAATTAATCTCATTATGCCAGAAATATTAGAAGCCACAGCAGTGGCAAGGGAAGATATTGCCTATAAAAATAACCGAGTTGTTGATTCCAAAACCAAAGAGACGGTAAAGGATCTGCTTGTTAAAGTAAATTGGTTAATTAAATGTATCGAATCAAAACCAGTAGTTCCTATTTTGGAGAATATATTATTCTTCAATGGGGCAATATTTTCAACTACCCTTGCTACGTCAGCAATGTACTTAACTTCCATAAAAGGGTTTTTCTGTTTTCCAGCTAAAAAGCTATTAACTATTCTTAAGACCCTTGATAAGTCTGATGTTGTATCCTTCAACCTTGTTAGCGAAAATGAAATTGAAGTTGTTGTGAATGGTGAATCCATTTTCGGGTTTGATACTGAAGATCCGACTGATTTTCCAAAGGTCGATAAATGTGATATTGTCATTGCAGAGTTTCCTGACGCCCAAGATATAGCGCAGTTAGTAGTAGTTAAGGACTATACAAGTAACGATCAGCTACGTCCAGCACAATGCGCAGTATTTATGGACAATAACAATATTGTTGGCACTAATGGACATTGGCTTTCTTACAAGAAGTGCCTTAGTACGATTTTCAATGAGGATAACTTTCAAGTTCTGTTTTCACAGAAGGCGATTGATTTAATATCCACATTTAAGCATGCGACAGTAAAGCGAAACACCAATAACCGGTATGTAATGGTTAAGGAAACCAACAGGGCTGTTGTATTCAATAATATCGATGAGAAGTATCCGGATTTCAAAAGAGTTATTCCTGAAACTAACAACGTTTTTGTGACCATCAGCAAAAAGAACCTTGAGCGTGCAGTTAACCTGGCATTACTTGCAAGCAATAAATTTAATCATCAAGGTGCATTTACAATTACACATAATAGCAGGGAAATTAATCTAAGGGCTGAAGATAATGACTTTGGTGAAAGATACTCTGGTAAGATTGCAATTGATGATCTTAAATGGATACCCAAAGAGTGGACCGAGGTAGTCAATCAAACGGATCAACTTATTGATGTAAAGCATATCGAGATGCTTGTACCTGGTGAGACCGTATTTGAAATAGGTTTCAACCTTAAGTTCCTGCAATTCATTTTAAAATCGATTGAAGGAGATAAGGTTACTATGGCAATGTCAGCGCCTAATAGAGCTATGGTCATGAATAATGATCTATTACTAATGCCGGTGATGCTTGATAGAGACCTATGACAGTTGATCATTAAAACCATAGGATTTTTCCCCTTTATATTTTTTTAAAGATTTAACCAAAATATTTATATGCAAATATTAAAACAAGAAACTGAAATCGTCGAAGTACCAAAACCTAAAATACAAATAAGATCTATTGTCGTTGACACATTTACGGCCTTTCAGAAAAATCAAGTTTTTGATAAATGGGAGGATGGTAAAGTAAAGCTTGATGAATGGAAAGATTTTGGTGTAGAGATGGTGAACTTCGTTCGCGCACTTATCTCTATGGGATTTACATGTGTTGGAGTCGTTGGCGGTATTGGCACTGGCAAGAGCTATGGAATGAAGAAGCTACCGTCAAAAACTAATATCTGGTTCAATGCAGATGACAAAGAGTGTACATATAAAGGTGGTAAAGCCGAATATGGTACCCGTGAAGAACCAACGCCGTTCCAAATTAAAGCTAAGTCTTACGATGACGTTATCAAAACTGTAGAGAAGATCAAAGGAAAAGGCAGATTCGCTCCAAGACCGATAGCTTTCCTAATTGGGCACACTGAAGAATACAAATCAGGAGACACAACCCGTCAAAGGCTCAAGACTATTGGCAAGATATCTAAGATGGAAATCGAGGATATGCTTACCATGTGTTACTACACTGAAGTTACACCAAATGGTATTGGGGCAGATTACAAATTAAGAACCCAAAACAACGGTCGGAATAATGGCCGGACAATGGAAGAACAACACAAAGAGTTATTCATTGACAATGATTTCTCTGAGATCATACGATCATTCGATGCGTACTAAAGTATTTCTAAACTAATCAATTCATTTTTAAAAAACACAAAACAATTTATGGCGATTAAAGGAAACGAAGCGTCCGAGGGAGGTTCACAAGTTAAATTATACACAGGGATAGGATCATTCCGTGTAGTGGCAGTAAATCCAACTCAGGAACAGTTGAAGGCACTTGGATACAAGGCTGAAAAAGAACCTGTTTATAAAGATGAGAAACACGGTTCACGTGTTGTCTTTCATATTGAAGCAATAGCACCCGGTGGTGATAAGATAAAAACCAATATCGCTTTCTTCATTAAAGACAAAAGGCGCACAGATATTTTCATCAATAAGATTGGTAAGTTCAGCAAAGATCAGACAAAGGTTTTAGGAGAAGCACGAAATCCTTATGAGGGAGAAATTGAATTGTTAAACTTCATTGCTGACTGGGCTAATGTTAACCAGAAGAAGGAGGAGGAACTTTACCTCGATTCAATTGACAGGATTGCAACAACGGGTGACGTATCAGAAATTAGCCAAATTTTATTGGCAAGAAAAGATAACATCTTCAAGGCGCTTGCAGTTGTACAAGACGGCAAGTATCAGAGGGTTTATTCTAAGAGAACAGCCAGAAGCTGGTCAACAGACTACTCATACCTACACAAATCCCTGGTTGAGAACAAAGATTATATTAAGGAAGATCTTGGAGGTATTGATTTCGCAGTCTACGTACCATCACAATTCATTTTAAAGCCATGGACAGGCTCTGTAGGAGCTTTGGCTACCGCAGCATTCGTAACATCACAATCAAACGGTAACGGTCACGCTACGGCTGGCAGCGAAGCTGCAGCGGCTGATGATGATGACCTTCCATTCTAAAATCCATAAGGGAGGGAATTTCTCTCCCTTTTTATTAAAAAATAAATTATGCTAACCCTTAGGGAATATTATAAGCCGGAGCATCTGACAGATATGTCTGAGCTACTAACACTTCATCTACTCAATAAGCACGAACACAAAAAGGGTATACTGATGATTAAAAGATTCGGAACCAATAATGCGGAGTACTTTGGAATGAATGACAGAACTATTCTTCAAAAGTCTTTAGCATATTATAATTCCCTACCTAAAACATCAGCATGCTGGTTCTATACAGAAGACTTAATTAAACGAAACGAAATATGCCCAGAATAAGACCACATCAACTCGCTACACCATTATCTCCAACCCTTGACTGGGATGTTAATATTCATAATGTTACTTCTAATAATATAGAAGCGTCAAACTACAAGGCTATCCATAGAAATGATAATGGTCAATTGCTAAATATTTCAAAGAAGAGCTACTATCCAGCTACGAATGACAAGTTTTTGGAGATCGTTCATAAGATACATGAGATGACATCATTTACTATTTGTGGGTATTCGGAATTTGGCGGAGGCAAAAAAGTACTTGCCTATCTTAAAAATCAAGAGCCGATGAAAATCGGGGATTTCACCACTGAAAATTACATGATCGTTGGGAATTCATTTGATTGCTCTACTGGATTTTTCACGGGCATATCAAATATTGTATTGAGATGTACCAACCAATTTAGTCGGATTAACGTTAAAACTAACATCAGGCATAACTCGAAATTAATGGTCAATTTAGATCACTTAGTAAAGTTTTATCATGATTATACCGACCAGGAATCTGAACTAAAGAAGAGATTCGAGGTTTGGAATGGCATTAGCGTATCGGATGAGCTAATAGATTTATTTGTTGATGATGTCCTTGAAATTGAGGATAAAAACAAAATTAGCACTGTGAAGGAGAATCAGCGGGACGATTTATTTCAATCTATAAATAGGGAGATGTTAGAAATGGGCAAGAATGCTTATGGATTATTTAATGGTTTAACACATTACACTACACATATAAAAACTTCACGCGAAAAAATATTTGGCGGAGTTTTTGGTGTAGCATCTACTCTTAATTTAAGAGGATATCGATCATTGACACAACATGTCGCTGAGTTAATATAATTTTGGATTTCAGAACTATTAAAAATAGGTAAAGGATTAATAATTTAACCCCCCAATGACCGGCTTTATAAAGGAGAAAGTTATTTCTTCTTTATTGCCAGGTCAATTAACTTGCTGTTATCAGACCTGATCCGTTCCATTTCAGCATTTAGGTTCTGAAATTTCTTATCCCACTTCTTTTCGAGTGCTTTTTCAGCCTCCAATTTAGCCTGGGCAAATGCGTTCTTAACATCGTCTGATTTCGTTGGTTTGCCCTCATTGTAGAAGAGCCAGTTGAAATTAACATCAGGATATCTATCAGCTATACGCTGCATGAAGTCTGCTGATGGGATTGCACCATCATTTTCAATGATGGATAATCCTGCTTGGGTAGTTTTAAGCGCATCAGAAAGTTCCTTTTGAGTTAATCCAAGCACTTGAGACCTTAGTTCTTTTAGGCGCTTTCCGATAGTACTTGAAGTTTCAGATTTTTTCTTTGGCATGGTTGAATGGGTTTATGTGGGGAATTTTAATAGAAATCCTTTTAACGTTAACAATAGTGCGAAGTTATAATATTTATAATGTATATCAAATATTTATATTATGACTTGGTATAAAAAAATAAACAAAACATATACATATTTAGTGCTCATACGTTTAATATTTTAA
This sequence comes from uncultured Cyclobacteriaceae bacterium, assembly GCA_964235605.1. GTDB lineage: Bacteria > Bacteroidota > Bacteroidia > Cytophagales > Cyclobacteriaceae > DATCRE01. The sequence goes on from CAXSCR010000038.1 coordinate 7,575, forward strand.
AGCATTTGTATTTTGTACTTGGTTCATGATCTTCATAAGCCGCTCATACTCAAGGAATAAACTAATAATTATAATTTATGCCACACAACCCAAATGTCTCCCAGTATGATTATGATCGACTGCCCACGAGTCCTTTTGCCATTTACTTTATGATCGAGGGTACAATATGCCCTAAAAAGATGTTTACCGTAACCAAGAAGCGTATTAATCCAGAAGGATTTAAAGTTGAGGTCTACGTAAAAGAGCTTAGACGTTACATAGAATTCTTACCAGAAAATTTACAACTTGTAAGTCATTTTCACCTCAATTAATATTTTTTCGCACACTTTACTTTATGAAATACACGCTCCAAGAGCTGGACCTCATGCTAGATAGAGGCATGATGGTATTTGAATGTTATTATGAATTAGAAACATCATTAGGAGTAAGGAAGTTTGTGTAAAAGTAAAGTCTCGGTTTCTGCGGGATGGTAAAATAAAATGTAGATTCTACCCTTCATATTTTTTTGAGTTATAATATAAATAAAACGTATAAATAATAATAAAAAGATATTATTTCGGGCGATGTAATGGCTAAAGGCTTATGACGATCTATTGGTTTACTCATCTGATCATAACAAATGTCAAGCGGAAAGCGCGGCAAGCAATTGACTTGCTTCAAGGTGCCGGTCGAAACGGATACGTATTCAACTGATACAAATAATAAAAAGATGAACAGCTGGTTAATAAAACCGATCAAGAAGGGAGATGGAGATTTTAGCTTTGTGTGGTGAGACACGGAGGGTAATGGGATAATACGTTAGTTGCAAATCAAATCACATAAATTCAATATGGAAAAAAGATGAATGTAGTAGACAAAACAGAAAAAATAGGCAATCGGTTATCAAGGATCGAAATCGAGCTTGAAATTCTTGGGCATGTATTAAATGTCTCCGAAGATCAAACTGAAGTTATGACGGAGTTGAAAGGTGAAAACTTTTCAGATAATACGAACAGGGGAATTTTTGAATTAATGCAAAACCTGTTTCATACTGGTTATGATTTAACGTTTGAAGCAATTAATTCTTCCATAGAATTAAAGACTGCTAGCGCTTATGAGCAAGGTCAAATGAAAACACATTAACTAACATTCGAGATCAAAAGCTAAGTGATTCATTATTTAATTCGATATCTCTATTAAGGGAGCTTACCAAAAACAGGAAAATATATAATGAGATTCTGGTGCGTGGACATATCATGTTTCAGAACAATGAACCTATCGAACAAGTCATCGCGCATATGTCAAAGATTCTTGTATCCATTGATACCGGAAAAACGGAGACACCAGTTAACATAATTACTGACTATGTGGTTAATTCTATACTCGATCCAGGTGATCAAGAGAAAGGTCTTTTAACGGGCATCGATGAGTTCGATCTATTGACAGGGGGAGTAAAGGAAGATCGCTACTATACTATTGGCGGAGAAAGTGGGGGAGGGAAGACTGCTGTTATTATTGATCTTATTGATAGACTTTGCGAGAGGTATCCCGATGACATTGCTATGTTATTCTTCTCTCTTGAGATGAGTGAACGTAGAGTTGTTAAAAGATTAATCTCAAGGCAAACAAACTTAACCGATCAGCAGCTTGAAGGAAGATTAAAACATCTCACAGCTGAACAGAAAGCAATGGTTAACGCTGCTGGCAAAAAGATCAAAGCTTATCCATTAGAGATCGTGTATCAATCCTTGGATTGTGCACAAATGAATTTACGCATGAGGAAATTTGCACTTGAAAATCAAGGCAAGAAACTTATCGTATTTCTTGATCATATCGGTCTTGTAGTTGGAGCCACCAATGATCAGCGGGTTAATACAATTCAGGCATCAACGACGATGAAATCGTTTTGTCGTGACTACAATGGATCAGTTTTCGTATTGACTCAATTCACCAAAGAGATCGATAGCAACGAGAACAAAAAGAACTATCATAAGCCTCACATGGGATACATTATGGAGTCCGGTAGAATTCGGCAAGATTCAGATTTTATAGGTTTGATTTGGAGGCCAGAAACAAGATTTTCAACGATCGCATATGGTGGGAATGAAGAGTGGGACACAACAGGTAAGATGATTATTCTCAATGAGAAAAACAGAGACGGCCAATGCCCCACAGATATGATTCTTAATCACAAGGTTTCTTGTAATAGACTCATTAATTCAACAGACATCTTCAACTAAATTATACTATGTACTTGGAAGGATTCACACCTGCCTTTTCACGGAGGCAACTTGATGAATTAAATAAAGCAAAGAAATTCATTCGACTTAAAAAGAAGCTAATGTCAAAAAAGGATTTCTATCGATTATATCCATTCAAGCTTTTTGAAGAAAGCAATTCAATTTTAAAAACCCCAAACAATGACTGATGAGATTAAAAGAAAAATACACAATGATGTTCGGAGAATAAACCAGTCTAAAATAAAGAGGCTATCCAGAACTCTTGTATGCGCCAAAAGATACTTCATGGAAGAGATCAGTGGTGAATTAAAAAGAAAGGCCACTGAAGCGATGGTCAAAGGACAATACTTTGAGTACAAGAACTGGGGTACACCACCAAAAGAGGGGGGTATCCCTGAAATACCTTTACTTAAAAGGGGTGGCAAATCAACAGATCATAAACGTATCGATGAATGGGTTGCAAAGTTTGATGGGATCATGAAACGTCACGGAATTAAAGTTATTAAGACAGATTTTAAGATAGAAGTCAAACTTGATTCTGATACAGTCGCATTTGGGACTTTAGATGCTTTGGTAGAATACAAAGGCTTGCCATACATCATGGATCTTAAACTTACCGTCAATGTCACAAGCACGTTTGGTGATTTTGCTTGGGGTAACTTTACAACTTTGCAAGATCCTAATATTCCTAATCTTTATACCGATAAACAAGATGACAATGGAGGCAAAGAAATGGATCTTATACAGGCCCATGCGTACATGCACGACATCGAATTATTGACTAAAAGAAAATGGGGATTTCTTTACGCTGTGTTTGATTACAAAAAGAATCCTGAGTACAAAATCATTGAAGTGAAGTTCTCTCAGACAGAGCGTGATAAACTTATCGAACGTACCAACGAGACTAAGTATAAACTTAATCTATTCAAGAGATTGAATTACGAAGCAATGCCATCAGAAATGGAATGCAAAGCATGCAAAGCTTTGGAGTGTAATTCAAGATACGTACAGGACGTTGATCATTCTGAAACAACAGAAACCAATAACATATTATAGTTCAAGCAAAAAAAAGTCATTGTCGGGTGACAGTGATCCGTAGTAGTATTCGAAAAGAGTAAGTATGAACATTGAAGAAATTATTGCAGAAAAAGTTGAAGGACAGTACCCTTATTTCATTTTGGTGAAATGAAAAGCTGTAATCTAAGGTATGATAGAGATCGAAATGATTTAATACCAGCCCTGTATTAAATGAGACACCAGAAGAGTGGAGTATTGCTTTAACCAAGAATTACAGAAAAGACTATTCGCCGTATTCATATGATATTAACTACAGAACAATTACTTCAAGAGTTTCGGATAATAATGAAAGAGGAAATAAGAGAAGCCTTAAAGACTAAGGAGGCTAAGCTGTACACCAGAGAAGAAGCGTGTGCTACGTTGAGGATTAGTAAGTCTACTTATCATGAGTGGGTGAAGGATGATAAGATTAGACCATCTACAAGAAATGGTAAGGTTCTTATTCATGAAGATGAGATTAAAAGAGTATTGTCAATAAATAAGGGGAGATAGTTTTCCCACCATTTCAGAAAGACTGAATTAACAGAGACCCCTTTCGAGGGGTTTTTTGTTTATAGGATCTTCGACATCCTTAAGTAAACCACACCCAGTACAACACCTAAAAGTCCGACTTCTTTGTTTTTGGCCTAATTTAAGGCACAACCGTGATCCTGCTGGGACTCGAACCCAGGACCCATACATTAAAAGTGTATTGCTCTACCAACTGAGCTACAGAATCTACTAAATTTGTCTCAATTGCGACGTTTTCCGTAATTGAGGACGCAAAGGTAACAACATATGAAAAAAATGCAATGCCCAAATTTAAAATTTCTGAAATTGATGATAATACTTTCAGTTTGTTCATTTAGTACGATGGCACAAACGTCGTCGCACCGATTAGATGTGGCAGATTCACTCTTTAGGGCAAAAAGATATGTTGAATCTTATGAACAATATCAAAATATACTTGAAAGCAAACAGTATAGTACAGCCATGTTATTGAAAATGGCCTACATACAAGAAGGATTGAATCATATTGGCCAAGCAATGTATTATCTCAACTTGTATTTTCTTGCATCGAACGACAAGTCTGTGTTAAGCAAAATGGAGACGATGGCAACGAAGTTTAATCTAGAAGGCTACGAGACATCTGATAAAGATCAATTTTTATCATTTTATCACGATTATAATTTTTACATCTCTATTTTTTTAGCGGCATTGTTATGCTTATTTATCAGTATCATTTTTTACACGAGATTTAAACGAAAAAAACGTCCTATTGTATCTGTAGTTTTTATGGTGATTGTCATCATCGGTTTTTTTGTTCACTTAAATTTTGGCGACCGTATTACCACAGGAGTTATCGCAGAGTCTGATACGTTTATTATGGAAGGTCCTTCAGCTGGAGCACCCGTTACCAAAGTAGTTAATGAAGGTCATCGGGTTGAAGTTCTTGGTGAGAAAGATGTTTGGCTAAAAGTAAAATGGAACGATGAAATTGCTTATGTAAAAAGCAATCGCATTTTACCTATAGAATTCTGATTCTAATATGGATTTATAGTGTTAAAATATTTACGATGTAATGCTAATTATATACAATTGTTATAACATTAATATACCCTAACAACCAATAGCTCGTATCAACCTAACATTCGTTATAAGAGAATTGTAAAATTTTTTCTTCGTTTTACTTGAATTGCAGTCAATAATTTTTGAAAATTGTATTCACACAGAATAGAATGTTGAATAAAATTACAATATCAGAACCTACATTTACTAACACGTTGTTAGTAAACCGTATTTCTGTGCTTCTGGTCGTACTCCTTGGTAAATATGAGGGCACGGCAGTGATTTAAAATATAAAAAGCACTACATAAGAAACCGTCCCGATACTCTCGGGACGGTTTTGTTTTATAGGGTTGAGCACAAACTAACAGTTGTTTAAAAAAATATGTATTACAATCAGGAAACGGTACTTTTTCTTAACGGCAAGTTTGTCAAGGCCGCAGAAGCGCATACTGATCTGTATAGCCAAACGTTGCATTATGGTTACGGTGTGTTTGATGGCATCCGTTCATACCAAACGGTGAATGGGGTAAAAATTTTTAAAGCATACGAGCACTTCGAGCGTTTAAGAATGGGATGTAAACAAGTTAACATTCCTTTTGATTATGACATTGAAGAACTAACACAAAGCAGCTATCAACTGTTGGCAAAAAATAATCTTACCGACGCGTACATCCGACCTTTAGTTTATTGTGGTCCGAATATGAATTTAGGTAGCCCGCAAGAAGTATACATGATGATGTGTGCTTGGAAGTGGGGAAAGTACCTAGGCGATAATCCAGTTAAACTTTGTATATCTTCTTATCAACGTCCTAATCCAAACTCAGTAAAACTTGAAGCAAAATTTTGTGGCAATTATTTCAATTCCATATTAGCATCGAGCGAAGCAAAAGTTCGGGGTTATGATGAAGCGTTGTTACTTGACATGAATGGCAATGTTTCACAAACGCCAGGTGCAAACTTCTTCTTAGAAAAAGATGGCGTTTTATACACCGCTCCAGCTGGTCACATTCTTCCAGGTATTACACGTACTTCGGTGATTAGTATTTGCCGTGAATTAGATATACCAGTTATAGAAAAATCATTCAAGCCCGCAGAACTTGAAAATGCAGACAGCGCCTTTCTATGTGGCACAGCTACAGAAATAGCAGGTGTTGAATCGATTGATGCCAAGCCATTTAAAAAAGAATGGAAGGATAGTATTGGTTTACTTATACAAGAAGCATATAAGAGTCAGGTTTTAGATAAGTCCTTTAGTTATGTGATTATTTAGTCGATGGTAAATATGGTCCACTGTCGACGGTCCACAGACCACAGAAGAGTTTGTAGATGAATGAAAGTTTTAAATAAAGAATAGAATAGAATAAACACTCACTCTTCTAACGGCCAGCAGCTAGTAGCCAGCAGCTTTTTAAAAGGGTATTTTTTAAACGAATACGATATCAAATAAAAATGGAATTAAACAAGTATAGTAAAACGCTTACGCAAGACCCAACACTACCAGCAGCTCAAGCCATGCTTTATGGAATTGGTTTGACTGAGGCTGACATGAAGAAAGCGCAGATTGGAATTGTGAGTACCGGCTATGATGGCAACACGTGTAACATGCACTTGAATGCCCTAGCCGTTGATGTTAAGAAAGCAGTTTGGAAAAATGATTTAGTAGGCCTTGTCTTCCACACAATTGGTGTTAGTGATGGCATGAGTAATGGAACAGAGGGTATGCGCTATTCACTAGTTAGTCGCGAGATAATTGCTGATTCTATTGAAGCCGTATGTGGTGCACAATATTATGATGGACTAATTGCAGTAGTAGGCTGCGATAAAAATATGCCTGGCTCTTTAATAGCAATGGGAAGATTAAATCGTCCTGCTATTATGGTCTACGGGGGAACAATTGCAGGTGGTCACTGGAAGGGACAACAACTAAATATTATATCAGCATTTGAAGCACTAGGTCAGAAAATGGCTGGTACAATTACACCTGAAGATTTTAAAGGTGTAGTACAAAACGCTTGTCCCGGAGCAGGAGCTTGTGGCGGTATGTATACAGCCAATACCATGTCGTCTGCTATCGAGGCATTGGGTATGTCGTTACCATTTTCATCATCTAATCCTGCAAAGAGCAAAGAGAAGCAAGAAGAATGTGAAACAGCAGGAAAAGCAATAAAAGAATTATTGGCACTTGATTTAAAGCCGCGTGACATCATGACCAAGCGCGCTTTTGAAAACGCAATCACGGTGATCATGGCATTAGGGGGTTCAACGAACGCAGTGCTTCACCTTATCGCGATGGCAAAAGCTGTTCAGGTTTCAGTTACACAAGAAGATTTTCAACGCATATCAGATAAAACACCATTAATAGCCGACTTGAAACCAAGTGGTAAATATTTAATGGAAGATCTGCATAAGATTGGCGGCGTGCCAGCTGTAATGAAATATTTATTAGAGAATGGATTTATTGATGGTGATTGCATTACAGTTACTGGTAAAACCATTCGTGAAAACCTAGTAAACATTCCGGCGCTTGATTTTAACAAACAAGATGTTATTGTACCACTAGAGAGACCTATTAAAGCAACAGGTCACTTACAAATTTTGTATGGTAATTTGGCTGAGAAGGGTTCAGTTGCAAAGATCACTGGTAAAGAAGGTGAAAAATTTAGCGGGCCTGCGCGCGTATTCAATGGTGAGTTTGAACTTACTGATGGTATAACAAGCGGCAAAGTAAAATCAGGTGACGTTGTAGTGATAAGATATGTTGGTCCGAGAGGCGCCCCGGGTATGCCTGAGATGTTAAAGCCAACTTCAGCAATCATGGGAACTGGTTTAGGTAAGAGTGTTGCTCTTATTACCGATGGAAGATTCTCTGGCGGAACACATGGTTTCGTTGTAGGTCACATAACACCCGAGGCATTCGATGGCGGACTAATTGGATTAGTTGAAGACAATGATCCAATAGAGATTGATATACAAAATCATAAAATCAATTTGTTAGTTGATGACGAAACACTTATAAAACGTAAGGCCGCTTGGAAACAACCTGCACTTCGTGTTACAAGTGGAATATTATTTAAGTATGCCAAACAAGTAAAAACTGCTGCTGATGGATGCGTTACTGACGAAAACTAAAGACATGCAAGAGGTAGCTGCTACTACACAAGCCAAGCAAAAGATTACAGGGTCAGAAGTTTTACTTCGGTGCCTAATTGCTGAGGGTGTAAAAACAATGTTTGGATATCCAGGAGGTGCAATCATGCCAGTGTATGATGCCTTGTACGGATATGCAGATCAACTCTGCCATATTCTTGTTCGTCATGAGCAAGGTGCTGTACATGCAGCACAAGGTTATGCACGTGTATCGGGTAAAGTAGGTGTTGCGCTTGCCACCTCAGGGCCGGGCGCTACTAACTTAGTGACTGGTCTAGCAGATGCAATGATTGACTCAACACCAATTGTGTGTATCACAGGACAAGTGTTTGCGCATTTGTTAGGTACAGATGCTTTTCAGGAAATAGACGTGATCAACACGACACTTCCTGTAACCAAGTGGAATGTACAAGTGACAGAAGCAAAAGATATTGCACCTGCAGTAGCGCGTGCTTTTTATATAGCAAGCACAGGTCGTCAAGGTCCTGTTCTTATTGATATCACGAAGAATGCACAAAATGAATTGATAGAAGAATCAGAATATGCAAAGTGTGAGGAAATTAGAACGTACAAACCCAAACCTGTATTAAAAAATACAGAAATAGAAGTTGCTGCTAAATTAATCAATGGTGCTAAAAGACCTTATATCCTTGCAGGACAAGGAATATTATTATCAGGGGCCACGCAAGAATTAATTGCTTTCTCTGAAAAGACAGGAATACCAGTGGCTTGTACCTTACTAGGATTAGGTGCTTTCCCAAATGATCATCCTAACTATGTTGGTTATCTTGGCATGCATGGAAACTATGGCCCTAATGTAAACACCAATGAATGTGATGTATTAATTGGCATAGGCATGCGTTTCGATGACCGCGTAACCGGTAACGTAAGCAAGTATGCTAAGCAAGCCAAGGTTGTTCACGTTGAGATTGACAGAGCTGAAATCAATAAAATAATTAAAGCAGATGCGCCTGTTCACGCAGATGCTAAGGAAGGACTGAAGGCATTAATTGAAAAATGCAATTCAAATCAGCATGCAACATGGATTGAGAGTTTTAAAACACTCAATGCCATAGAGCACGAAAAGGTTACACACCATGAATTCAACTGCACAAGTGAGTTAAAAATGGGCGAGGTGATCAATCGTCTTTCAAAAATCACAAATGGTAAAGCTGTGGTTGTAACAGATGTAGGACAACATCAGATGGTTACATCACGATACTATCGATATAAAGATCCACGCACAAGTATCACTTCTGGTGGTGCGGGTACTATGGGTTTTTCTCTACCTGCAGCAATGGGCGCAGCGTTGGGCGAAACAGGTAAACAAGTAGTAGCTGTAATTGGCGATGGTGGATTTCAAATGACCATCCAGGAGCTAGGAACAATAATGCAATACAAAATTCCGGTTAAGATATTGGTATTGAATAATAATTTCCTTGGCATGGTGCGCCAGTGGCAGCAACTCTTCCACGAGAAACGTTATTCGTTCACCGAAATGACTAACCCAAATTTTGTAAAGATTGCAGAAGCTTACAGTATCCCTGCAAGAAAAGTAGAGAAGCGTGAAGAATTGCAAAGTGCATTAAAAGAAATGCTTGATACCAATGGCCCTTACTTCTTAGAAGTTGTTGTAGGCAAAGAAGACAATGTATTCCCTATGGTGCCAGCAGGCGCGGGGGTTGCTGATGTTTTGTTGGAACCTCCCGTGGTAGGTACGAAGTAGGAGGTACGAGGTACGAAGGAGTAAAGTACGAAGGAGTAAAGAAAGAATCATTCCGAGTTAGAGCACAAGCATAAAGAACTGAATATAAAACTTATGAAGGAAGACTTCACTTTAGTAATAGGCGCAGACAACAGCTTTTCAATTCTGAACCGAATTGTAAATGTATTGAATCGCAGACGTGTACGCATAAAGCGTTTGGTGGCACTTGAACACGAAGAGGATTTTCGTAAGGGTATCGCCATACTTTTATTGTATACCACAAATGATATGATGGAAAAAGTAAAACATCAGATTGAAAAACTGATAGAAGTAGAGCAGGCCGATTATACGGCTGGAAGTGAATTGTACTTTCAACTTAGTGAACGAAATAACAAACAGATTGCAATTTAATTAGGCACTGGGCATTAGGCATTAGGGACTGGGTTTTAATTAACATGGTCTACATATAACAAACAGAATAAAAACAAACGTAAACACTTAGTAAACTTAAACAGATAGAAAAAATGGCAAAGATCAATTTTGGAGGCGTAGTTGAAGAAGTTGTAACACGCGAAGAATTTCCGATGGAAAAAGCTTTGGAGGTTATGAAGAAAGAAACTATTGCAATCATCGGATATGGCGTTCAAGGTCCTGCACAAGCCCTTAACCTGCGCGACAATGGATTTAATGTTATCGTAGGGCAACGTAAAGGTTCTAAAACATGGACCAAAGCAGTAGAACATGGATGGGTTCCTGGTGAAACATTATTTGATATTGAAGAAGCTGCAAAGAAAGGTACTGTAATCCAGTTCTTACTTTCTGACGCTGGTCAGATTGAATTGTGGCCAACCATTAAGCCACACATAACAAAAGGCAAAACATTATATTTCTCTCACGGATTTGGTATAACATTCAAAGATCAAACAGGCATCGTTCCTTCATCTGATATTGATGTAATCTTAGCTGCTCCTAAAGGATCAGGAACTTCTGTTCGTAGATTATTCTTACAAGGAAAAGGTATCAACGCAAGCTATGCCGTATTCCAAGATGCGACAGGCCAAGCTAAAAATAAAGCCATTGCTTTAGGTATAGGCGTTGGCGCTGGTTATTTGTTTGAAACTGATTTCAGAAAAGAAGTTTATTCAGATCTTACTGGTGAGCGTGGTACTTTAATGGGTGCTATTGCCGGTATCTTCGAAGCACAATACGAAGTGTTACGTTCTAAAGGTCATACACCTTCTGAAGCTTTCAATGAAACAGTTGAAGAATTAACACAAAGCTTAATGCCATTGGTTGCTGAGAACGGCATGGACTGGATGTATGCTAACTGCTCAACTACAGCACAACGTGGTGCGCTAGATTGGAAAAAGAAATTCAAGGCTGCTACTCTTCCAGTGTTCAAAGAACTTTATGAAAGTGTTGAGACTGGTGCTGAAGCAAAACGTACCATCGATACGTGTAGCAAACCGGACTATCGTGAGAAACTAGCTGAAGAATTAAAAGAGCTTCGCGAAAGCGAACTTTGGCAAGCTGGTGCTGCCGTGCGTAAGCTTAGACCGGAGAAGGTTACTGCTGAAGCAAGCATGATAAACTAATCAATTACTAATTATCAATATGCAAATGTGCCGATTATGTGATCGGCACATTTTGTTTTTTATACCATTCGCTAACAAACGTTAAATGATAGAAGCAATTAACCAGCCTTTTCCTAAATCATATAGTGCTATTGATGAAGCTACAAAGGCATCTGGTTTTACTATGGCATCTGATGTGCTTACGTGTTCTTTGTTGCGTACGCTAGCAAGTTCAAAGCCAGCAGGTAAATTTCTAGAATTAGGTACTGGAACTGGGTTGTCCACCTCGTGGATACTTGACGGAATGGATGAGAATTCTATACTCACGTCAATTGATAACGAAGCTAAGTTTTTGGAGATAGCGCAATCCTCGCTTGGAAATGATGACCGTTTAAAACTTGTCTGTATAGATGGTGCTGCATGGGTTGAAGCAAATAGAAAAGAAAAATATGACTACATCTTTGCTGACACATGGCACGGAAAGTATCTTATGTTAAATGAAGTACTTGCTATGTTAAATAAAGGTGGTCTTTATATTATAGACGATATGCTTCCTCAATCAAACTGGCCCGACGGTCACCAAGAGAAGGCAATCAATCTTGTTAGTCAATTAGAGGCCCGTAAAGATTTATCGTTAACTAAACAAGTTTGGGCAACCGGAATAATTGTTGCAGTTAAAAAATAGAGATCCTCATATGACTACGGAAACGCAAAGGTTAAATCTCAATATAGACACGGCCTATGAAACGCTAAAGCAGGTAGTGCTAAAGACACCACTTCAATTTCATCGTAAGCTATCTGAAAAATTTGGTGCTGAGATCTATTTAAAGCGTGAAGATTTACAAGTAGTACGTTCATATAAGTTACGTGGTGCTTTTAATCTTATACAGAGTTTATCAGAAGAGCAACGTATACGTGGTGTGGTTTGTGCAAGCGCTGGCAACCATGCGCAAGGTGTGGCCTTTGCTTGTAAGTATCTCGACATTAAAGGCATAATCTACATGCCTGCTATTACGCCGAAACAGAAAATAACGCAGGTTAAAATGTTTGGCGGTAGCAATACTGAAATTGTTTTAATCGGCGATACATTTGACGAGTGTCAGACGCATGCCATTGAACTTGTTAAGCAGCGGAATATGGTTTTTATTCCGCCGTTCGATCACCTTAAAGTGATTGAAGGACAAGGCACTGTAGCTAAAGAAATTCTCAATGAGCTCACTAACATCGATATGGTGTTTCTTCCTGTAGGAGGTGGTGGACTTTGCGCTGGTGTGGGACAATACTTTAAAGAACATTCACCGAATACTAAAATCATTGGCGTAGAACCACAAGGCGCGCCTTCGATGGTGGAGGCTTTAAACGCAGGCAAGCCCGTAGTGCTTGATAAAATTCAACGTTTTGTGGATGGTGCTTCCGTAAAGAAAGTTGGTGATATTACTTTTCCCCTTTGTAAAGATGTATTAGCTGATATGCTTCTCGTTCCAGAAGGAAAGGTCAGTTCTACTATTCTTCAATTATATAATGAAGATGCCATTGTTGCTGAGCCAGCAGGCTCACTTTCTATTGCTGCACTTGATCAGTATGGTGATAAGTTGAAAGGCAAAAGAGTTGTGTGTATATTAAGTGGAGGCAACAACGATATTGACAGAATGCAGGAAATTAAAGAGCGTTCATTATTATATGAAGGTCTTAAACATTACTTTATTGTTCGTTTCGCGCAACGCCCAGGTGCACTTAAAGAATTTGTTAATGATATTCTAGGACCCACCGATGATATTGTGCGTTTTGAATTCATCCAGAAAAATAATAAAGAAACTGGCCCCGCTTTAATTGGTATTGAATTGAAATCAAAAGAAGATTTTCATGCGCTTATTCAACGTATGGATGATCGTAAGTTGAATTATACACTAGTGAATCAAAATGAAAACCTGTTTGAATACTTGGTCTAGTAAGTTCTTATTGAACTATAATTTTGTTGATGTAGAACACATCCCTGATTCGCTCTGCTTTATTAATGTTTCTAATAGTTTGATATCCCCAAACGTAAAAGGAATTTTCATGCCATTGTTGTAAAGCGCTATCTTCTTTTTCTGACCGAAACTCATCTAACGGATCTAATAATTTTATTTGTTGTTTAGTCTCGATAACATCGCCCTGCTCTGGGATAGTTTTTATTATCAATTCATTTTCTTTATTCTTATAGAAGAATATAACATTGCCATTGGCGTAATGAAATTCTGACACCTGCTCTAATGCTGATCGTCTAATATCCTCAATCTTCATACTCCTATCCATAACAGGATTTCCATTACCATCTGTAACTAGTAATACAGCTTGCGTGGTACGTATTTCATCAGCATTCTTGATATTATTATTAAAATTATAAGGTCTATACATGCGCCCCGGGTAGTAATAGCCTAGCATGTAGGGATTATAAAAATATGGATTAGGGCCATATGCAGCCATTGGATTATTGTATGCATTGTTATACGGATTGGAACTCATGGGTGTGTATACTTCTGCAAGCATAATAAAACCATTTTTACGCTCTTCAATTTTAAAGGGCATTACATAATTCGCAAAGGCAGGATTGCGGCCAGCTTGAATATCTTTTTCCGAACTCTCTTTAATGCGATGTGCCCTCGAGGGTTTTATATAATCCAAGTAATGATTAAGTTTTGCAAAGTCGATGTAATTAATTTTTTGTTCATTAAAAGGATCTACAGCCAACGTGAAAAAACCTGATGATTGTTTGGATTGCCGATCACTCCATGTACCCATTACCATGAGCTCTTCCCTTATTAATGTTGAGGTGATACAAGTTTGCAGTGACTTGTTGTGATCAATAGGCACTACATCTTCGATTAGCAACTCTCCCGTTTCATCAAAGGTTTTAAAGATGAATTTCTTTTCTGTCTTAGCACTTCGGTCAATCAATACGGTGTTAAATGTTTGATTTTGATTTGTTCGGAGATCAACTAGTTCGTTTTCATTTTGAAAAAATCCAGGCACAACCTTAATAAGATTGGTTGTCATTCCATAAACTAGAATCACTGGATCTTTACTCACATATCCGCCTAAGATCATGCTATTGCCAGCTTTTACGAAGTGCGTTAATTTGAAATCTAACTCAGGCTTGATTTCATAGCGCTTAGAGTCTCCATCTTTAATATTGAAATCAATAAGTTCAACGCTGTTCTTGTTTGTTTCTCCCGTTCTATATAAAAGATAAAGATGGCCAGGTGCATATTCATGCCCTACAAGATGATTGCGATTTTCTATCTCAAAGTTTATTGTCCTTTTTTCTTGTAGGGCAGTATCTAGAAATATTAATTCGCTCACCTGCTTACCATTATTGAATTCATCTTTTTGGCGAAGAAGAGCAAGTCCTTCATTCTTTAGAGATATAACAGTAAAATAATTATCAGCCCCTCGTTGTTTTTTTTCAAACCGATGCGTCTGTACAACTTGATTTTGGCCTAAGGCCGAAGAAGAAAAAATAAAAATAAAAAGCGTAAAGCATACGTAGGTCAAATTACATAGGCGTGCCATATACTTTTCAATTCTTATAACCATATTATTTCTCTTCGCTAAGTGCTAATATCATGTCAAATTCCTCCAGCTTAACAGGCTGAACAGAGAGTCTCGATGAATTTACCAGGACCATATTATTGAAACGCTTATCTGCTTTTATTTGTGCCAGTGTTACCGGAGTTTTCAAATTTTTTTCCGGCGCAATTTCCACCGATACCCACTCCTTATCTGTAGGGTCAGGATAAAACTCTTTTGTAATGCGTGCAATACCAACAATGGCCTTATCAACCATACTATGGTAAATAAACGCCAAGTCTCCCTTCTTCATTGCCTTTAAGTTATTCCGGGCTTGGAAATTGCGCACGCCATCCCAACCAGTTTTTCTATCTCTTTTCAAATCTTCCCATGAATAGGTGCCGGGCTCAGTCTTCATCAACCAATAGTTCATATAAATCTTTTTGCCTTCCGAAAATAGCAAATAGTCTCAGTAATTGTAATTATTACTTCCAATTTAGATGCTTGTAGAATTTTAGAGTCCTGAAAAAGAATTAGAATTTTTGCAGCGATAGCGATTCATGAATGGATACGCCTGGCTTATGTTCTTTAGCACAGGCATTCATGGCTCGCGCAACCCGGCCTGCATCAATTCCTTTATAGCGTGCTGGTATGAGCCAGCTAAAAGCTTTATATAGTAATTTTGCGGAGTCTTCACCAGGTCGACTTTCAGCTCTTTCTCCTAGAAGTAACGATGGTCTAAAAATATGAAGGGTCTCAAAGCCCACACTGGTAATCAACGCTTCTGTTTCTCCTTTTATTTTATTGTAATAAATCGAAGAAGTTTTATCAGCACCTAATGCTGAAACTAGCAAATATTGATGGGCGCCTAAGTCTTTTGTTATCTCAGCAATTTCATAAGGATACGTTAAGTCTACTTTACGAAATGCTTCTTTGGTTTTAGCTTGGTTCATGGTGGTGCCAAGGCAACAGAACACATCATCTGCACTCATGCTTTCACGGTACTGCCCCACATTATCAAAATCAATGATATTATTTTGATGCCTGGGATGAACGATGTTAATCGGTTTTCGACTGAGTGTTTTTACAGAATGATAATAGTCATCAGTCAAAAGAGTTTCAAGCAATTGTTTTCCTATTAGTCCTGTGGCACCAATAACAAGCGCTGTCTTCATATCTTGATTATACGATGAAACTGATCAGATTCCTCCCAATCTAAGAAGTTGTTGATGTCAGATTTTATAGAATTGTAGGTCCAAAGCAGAACACTAAGATCATCTGATAAACCTATTACTGGAATAAAGTCAGAGATCAAGTCAAAAGGACTTATAAAATATAAAATGGCAGCCACTATGGTAAGCATAGACTTCCAAGGTATTGCTCTATACTCGCCTTTGGCATAAGCTTTAACTAAACGACCTAAGGTAAGGAATTTTTCTTTGGCTGCTGAGCCATCAAATGCCTTCAAATCAGTTCGGATAAGCTTATTACCGAGCTGGCCTAATAACAAAAAAAGACGACCAGGTTTACCAAGCATTTTGGCTGCTCTTGTTAAGGCTAATTGCAGAAATTCATTTTTCATAAAGTCTATAACAAGGGTTGTACTAAAAGGTTCGTTGAATTTCCCGTTTAAGCTCAGATAAGGCATGACCAAGTGGGTCTAGATTCTTATTTACAGAACGCTCAAATATCTTTTTTGCTAAGTCTAAGCTAGTTGATTCCATCGTCATTTCTGAGGCAGCATCATTAATAGTCACTATCAAATCTTCCTTTGCATTTTTAACCATATTCCATACATCTTCACTCATATACACCTGCTGCGATACATTATGGTTATATTCATTTCTAATCTCACTAAGCAATAGCTGGTGGAACTCTTTGGCAGGCATGTGAGACGTATTTAATCGTACCAAAAGATTTTGTGGGGCTACACGTTCTAAAAATAAGGTTATGCGTTCGTAAGCTTGTAATCTATTAGGTAAAACGGTTTCTAAACTTCGCCCGCGTACTTCTAATTTTTTCAATTCAATTTCTTTTTGAATAAATGAGCGTACCAATAAATAGGCGGCGTAAAGAACAATAGATGCAGGCAATAAAATTTTTCCAAACTCAACAAGAGCTTCCATAAAGAATTATTTAAAATAAAGATGTTTGAAATTTAGATATTTTTGAAGGACTATTCTATTCGTAGATACAATGTTTAAAGAAATTGAGCCAGTCACCATTTCGGCTAGGGCTGCTGAGGAAATTAGGAAGATCATGGAAACTAAAAACATTCCGTCTGACTACGGGTTGCGTGTAGGTGTGCGTGGTGGTGGTTGTGGTGTTACGCTAATCATTGGCTTTGATAAGAAAAAAGATTCTGATCTTACTTACTCAATTGGTGGCATTCCTGTCTATATCGAAAAGAAACATACCATGTATGTAATGGGTAAGCAGGTGGATTTTCACGAGAGCGCAGATGCCAGGGGATTTATATTTCTAGACTCTCTGACACGGTAGATAAGTGATACCACGCTGGTACATTCCCTTCAATTCAGGCCGAACACGCCTAATTGCTATATTCTAATTGTTATCTTTATATCTTACTGATACACATGAAGCATTTTAAGAAGCTTTATCTTACTTTTCTACTGCTTTTATTTTACTTCTTTACATTCGCACAAACCACTACCCTTGAGGGCTATGTTAAAGAAGCAGGCTCGGGAGATCCCATTGTTTATGCCCATGTATTTTTTAAACGCTTACAGACAGGTACAACAACAGATACAACAGGGCACTTCAAAGTGCAAATAATTAAGGAAGCAAAGCCCGATACACTTATTGTTTCTCATCTGGGATACACCTCCCAAAAGATTGCCATTACAACTGAGTCCAAAAGCATTGAGATAATACTGACACCGCAGTTTACACAACTGCAAGAATTTGCGCTTGAAGCAGATGTGAATCCTGCATGGGCAATTCTAGAAAAAGTAATCCAACAAAAAAAAATCAATAATCCAGAATCGCGAAAAAGCTATTCGTGTGAAGAGTATTCAAAGATCAGGTTTGACTTAAATCATTTTACCGAAAAGATCAAACGAAATATTATGGTTAGACCTTTTGATTTTATTTGGGATGGCGTTGATACAACATCGGAGGGTGTAACCTATTTACCAATTCTGTTGGTAGAAAAAATGATCGATCATTATTATCAAAGATCACCCAAACAAATACGCGACGTTGTTCAGGGTCTTAACGCCACAGGTTTGAAAGGCCCGAAGATTATGAATTTTGTAGAGGACTTATATCTAACACCTAATCTTTACGATAATTTCGTCGTCATTTTAGACAAGAGCTTTCCTAGTCCGATTCATGATAATTTTAAAAACCATTACAATCATTATTTATTAGATAGTATTCAAGTTGAGGGTTCTAAATTTTATAAGATCTCTTTTTATCCCAAGTACAAACGAGAGCTCGCGTTTACGGGAGAGATGCTCATTGATGCTGCCACTTTTGCTGTAACACAGGTCGAACTTCGTTTTGATATAATGGCCAATGTAAATTTTGTTCGTAGTTATTGGGTAAGCCAGAAATATGAAAAAATAGATAATACATTTTGGATGCCAATTGAATTACAAGTTATCGGAGATTTTACAGTTCTTGAGAATTCAGCAGACCTTACCGGTTTCTTTGGAAGAAAAAACTCTACTTATAAAAATTATCAAATCGACATTGCTATACCAAAGGATATTTTTAAAGGCATTGAAACAATTATACAAGTTGATAGCGCAGTAGAACGGAAGGAAAACTACTGGCAAGAGAAAAGACACAGCGATCTTACGGCAAAAGAAAGCGGCATATTTGATATGGTAAAGAAGATTGAAAAAGATCCAGCTTTTATCTTGCGAAAGAACGTAGCGCTAGCAATCGCTACGGGCTATATACCCAAAAGTAATATTGAGATTGGTGATGTATATACATTTTATAGTTACAACGTCATTGAGCACTCACGAATAAAATTCGGACTTAGATCAAATAAAGAAAGTGGATGGCCCATCCAGTTTTCAACTTATGGTGCTTATGGAACTTTTGATGAAAAATGGAAGTATTCAATTTCTGCTGATTGGGGTTTTGGTAAAGAAAAAAGAAGACAAAAACGCATTGGGGCTTCTTATAAATATGACATTGAACAACTAGGGCGCAGCTTCAACCAACTAGAAATTGATAACATACTAACTTCACTAGTTCAATATGGCGGCACTGCTTCAAGAAATTATGTGACAGATTTTACAGCTTACGCAGAGAATAACTGGATTACCGGTTTGCTAACGCGATTTAGTTATTTTAATAACTCGATATCACCAACATCAAATACAAATTTTCAACAGATTTCAGAAGGCGGCGTTATTAGTGATGTCTCACAGTATAATGCCAATGGAGTAGCGCTCACATTTAAGTTTAGTTATTTAAATACACAACTAGACGGTAAGTTCTACACACGCGATGAGCAAAAAGTTATTTTCAGGAAGTTTCCAGATGTGTCTTTAGAGGGGCGATGGGCTGACAAAAATACTTTTGGTTCTGGATTAAACTTTACAAAGTGTAACATACTATTTAAACAAAATGTCAGGCTTCAGAAACTCGGTTATCTGCAATATTATATTGAAGCCGGTAAAACGATAGGTACAGTTCCGTATCCTTATCTCAATATACCTTTCGGAAACCAATTGGTCTTTAATGATGAATATGCTTTCAACTTGATGAACTTTCTAGAATATGCCTCCGATCAATTTATTGCTGCTCATGTGCAACATCATTTCGGTGGACTTATTTTAGATCACATTCCTTTAATCAACAAACTCAAGTGGCGCAATTTTATTTTTGCCCGTGCGTATTGGGGTCAGCTAACAGACAAGAACAATCAGCAAGTTTATTTATTTCCAGAAAATCTTCGTGCACCTAACAACGGCTACTACGAAGTAGGTTTTGGCATCGAAAATATTTTTAAGATAGCCCGAGTCGATTTTACCTGGCGCTTAACTGACACTGATGCCCCAGGAGTTTACAAGTTTATTGTTAAACCTTCCTTTAAGCTTTCCTTCTAGAATGACGTACGGTTATAAGTCACCCATATATCATCCCTAACGGGATTTAACATGTGGCAGATAGAAATGATGCCGGTTCTCTCGGGTAAATTAAAAAACTTTAAGAAGAATGCCTGACCTAGATGTGGTCAGTGGAAGAGATAACGGCGAAATGCCGACATTTAATTTAGTAATGGGTTGGATTAGCAGTGATAACTTATCTCTGCTAATCCAATTTAAATTCCCATTACCTAATTGTTATAATATGTTGTTAACTAGGGTTGGTAAATAAGTTTGCCCATTCTCACCATTTTATTTGAGGTTATTCTATAGTAGTATATTCCAGAAGATACATGAGAAGCGTTGAATACAACTTCATAGGTTTTGCCTGATTCTGTATTTCCTTCAAACAGTACCACTGGTTTTCTTCCTGTAAAGTCATAAACCTCCACCTTAGCCCTGCCACTTTCAGTTGAGTTGAATTCAATGGTGGTTTTGTCGGTAAATGGATTAGGATGAGTTTTTACATCTATTCCATAATCGGCTACAGATGTTGCATCTTCGCTAATCACTGCACTTAGGCGGCCGTCTGGTGTGGTCGCCGCTTCAACTACGCCACTAGCGGTGTTATTTAATTGAATGCTACAATCTTCAGAACATCCATTGGAAGATGTGGTAATGTTTACAGTAAATAAAGCTGTAGTACCGACAGCACCAGGCGTAAATGTAATTTTATTTGTTCCCTGCCCCGAAGCAATTTTCCATGTTGTGTTATTTACCGTCCATAGATAAGTTGCTCCTGCCGTTGCGACGGAAGAAATTGTAGTCGTTCCATTTGTAAAGCTTATTGAGCAAACAGGAGGCGTTGAATTTTCCGTTACTACAACGGTCTTCGTATTGGTACATCCATTTGCAGGGTTGGTAACAGTAACACTAAAGTTACCTGATATAAATCCGTACGGTATAGTCAGGTTTTTAACATTTGTGTTCGTAAAGTACTCCGCATGTTCCGCCGGAACGGTCCATACATATTGTGCGCCTGCAACGGTAGAGTTAGAAGTAATTACCAAACCACCAGCGTTCTCGGTGCTACAAGTGTTCTCACCACCCTGCGCCACTAAATCTGGGATGGCAACATTCTGCGTCACATTCACCGTTGAAGTTGACGTACAACCATTGGCTGGATTTGTTGCTGTAAAGGTATAAGCGCCGAGTGCCGTTGTTGTTGTGTTGGCAGTTGTAGCAGTGAATCCATTTGGTCCAGTCCATTTAAATGTAGCTCCCGATGTTGTAGAAGTACCTGTTAAATTCACGCGTGTGGTAGCACAAGTAAGTGGTCCAGATACAGCTGCAGTTGCTCCTGGCGCAGTTGTGTTTTGAATAACATTCACACTTGCAGTTGAAGTACATCCACTCGCAGTATTCGTTACCGTTAAGGTGTACGTACCGGTTGCCGAAATACTGGCACTTGCAGTTATTGCTGTAAATCCACTAGGGCCAGTCCATTTGTAACCCACCCCTGCGGTTGACGAAGTTCCAGTTAAAGTAACTGAAGTAGCAGTACAAGTAATAGGGCCCGACACTGAAGCAGATGCTCCTGGAGGCGTACTATTTTGAATGACATTTACAGTTGCCGTTGAAGAACATCCATTAAGTTGACTGGTAACGGTTAGTGTATATATGCCTGCTACTGTAACTGTAGCAGTGGCTGTTGTAGCAGTGAAGCTTCCCGGACCTGCCCATTTATAGGTTACCCCTGCAGTTGATGAAGACCCCGTTAATGTAACTGATGAAGCACTGCAAGAAAGCGTTCCAGATGCTGTAGCGGATGCCTGTGGAGGGCTTATGTTTTGTTCAACATCCACAAAATCCGAAGCGGTACATCCGTTATCAGGACTGGTTACAGTGAGATTATATCTGCCTGGTACACTTACACTAGGTGTTGGGTTTGAAGATACGAATCCGCCTGGCCCAGTCCATGCGAAAGTACGGCCGCCAACTGGGGCAGCACAACTTAAAATCACGGAAGTGGTAGTACAAGTAAGCACACCTGATGCGGAAACTGATACCGGAGGAGGTGTGGTGTTTTGCAATACCGCCACAGTAGCCGTAGCGGTACATCCATTCGCTGGATTTGTTGCTGTAAGAATATAATTGCCAGGTAGGGTAGTAGTTGTTGTCGCACCTGTCGCCGTGAAACTACCTGGGCCCGTCCACCTAAATGTTGCTCCAGTTGTAGTTGAAGTACCCGTTAGTGTTACTGACTTGGCAGTACAAGTGAGTTGTCCGGAAACAGAAGCACTAGCGCCTGGAGTTGTGTTATTTTGCGATACATTAACCGTAGCCGTAGAGGTACAACCATTGGCAGGGTTACTTACAACTAAGGTATAAGTTCCCGCTGTAGAGGTTGTCGGATTTTGCTGTGTTGAAGTTAATCCTCCTGGGCCAGACCAAGCATAGGTGACACCCGATACAGGCGAGCTTCCTAACAAGGTTACCGTTGTGGTAGAACATGTTATTACACCGGATACAGAAGCGGTTGCTCCTGGGCCTCCGCTACTCTGTGTTACGTTCACCGAAGCGGTAGAAGTACAACCATTCGCAGGATTGGTCACGGTCACTGTATAGGCGCCTGATGTGGATGTCGTGGCATTTGGTGTTGTGGCAGTGAAGCCATTAGGACCAGCCCATCGGAATGACGACCCGGAAACGGGTGAAGTTCCTGTTAAGGTCACTGACGAAACGGTACATGTAAGCGCCCCTGAGACAGTAGCAGTAGCTCCTGGTCCGGCAATATTTTGCGTCACATTAACCGAAGCCGTAGAAATACATCCATTAGCTGGATTTGTTACTGTGGCTGTATAGGTTCCAGGTGCAGTTACCGTTGCTGCAGTAGTTGTAGCAGTAAAGCCACTTGGGCCAGCCCACTTAAATGTGGCACCTGATGTTGGTGAAGATGCGGTTACCGTTACTGAGGTTGCAGTACAAGTAAGTGTTCCTGATGCAGAAGCAGTTGCTCCAGGCAAATCGATATCCTGAATTACGTTCACTGTAGCAGTTGAACTACATCCATTAGAACGGTTGGTTACTGTTACAGTATATAATCCGGGAACGGTAGTAGTCGTATTTGTAGTTGTTGCTAGGAAACTGCCTGGGCCTGTCCATCTAAAAGTTACTCCTGATGAAGGTGTTGTTCCTGTTAAACTTACTGTGGCATTCGTACAAGTAATTGGTCCAGATACGGAAGCTCCTGCGCCTGGTGTTGTAATGTTTTGCACCACGCTAACACTAGCGGTAGAAGTACATCCATTGGCTAGATTGGTTACTGTTAAATTATACGTACCCGGGTTAGTAGTGGTTGTACTAGCGGTTGTTGCCGTGAACCCACCTGGCCCTGCCCATTTAAATGTAGCACCTGTCACAGGTGAAGTTCCTGTTAAAGTTACGGTAGGTGTAGCACACGTAAGCGGTTCAGATACAGAAGCTGTTGCTCCTGGTCCGCCTGCGCTCTGTGTTACATTTACACTTGCAGTAGATGTACATCCATTAAGTGGATTAGTGACAGTCAATGTATACGTACCAGTTACGGTAGTTGTAGCTGTTGCCGTTGTTGCTGTGAACCCTCCTGGTCCTGCCCATCTAAAGCTAACGCCAGTTGAAGGAGAAGATCCTGTTAAGGTAGCCGAAGTAGTTGTACACGTAAGTGGCCCAGATACAGATGCTGTCGCGCCTGGTGTTGTAATATCTTGCTCTACAGTTACACTGGCACTAGAAGTACATCCATTGGCTGGACTTGTTACCGTTAAAGTATAAGTTCCGGGTGCGCTTACAAAAGGTGCAGGGTCAGTAGAAACAAATCCACCTGGTCCTACCCATCTGAAAGTAAGTCCTGGTGTTGGTGAAGTACAGCTAAGTTGAACCGAGGTTGTATTACACGTTAGCACCCCTGATGCAGAAGCCGACACACCTGGAGGTGTTGTATTTTGTAACACGGCTACTGATGCAGTAGAAGTACATCCATTTGTAGGACTCGTTGTAGTAAGAATATAATTACCCGGTACCGCGGTCGTAGTTGAAGCAGTAGTAGAAGTAAATCCACTCGGGCCAGTCCATCTATAAGTAGCTCCTGTGGTTGGAGAATAACCTGTTAACGTTACTACTGATGCAGTACACGTAAGTTGTCCTGATACCGACGCTGTTGCGCCTGGAGGAGTTATATTTTGCAATACATTCACAGTAGCTGTAGTAGAACATCCATTAGCAGGATTGGTTACTACCAAAGTATAAGTACCGGGTGTTGACGTTACCGGATTTTGTTGCGTTGAAGTTAATCCGCCTGGACCAGTCCATGAATAGGTGACACCCGTTACAGGTGAAGTTCCCAATAAAGTTACGGTAGTCGTAGTACAGGTAAGTCCACCAGAAACAGATGCAGTAGCGCCAGGGCCTGAAGCATTTTGCGTTACATTAACAGTAGCAGTGGAAGTACATGCATTCGCAGGATTAGTAACAGTTAACGTATAGGTTCCCGCTACAGAAGTTGTAGCCGTTGCTGTGGTAGCTGTGAATCCACCCGGACCAGCCCATTTAAAGGTTGCACCCGTTGTAGGAGAGCCACCATTTAAAGTTACTGATGAGGCTGTGCAAGTAAGTGCGCCCGATATGGTAGCTGTCGCACCCGGTGTTGCCATATTTTGAATTACAATCACCGTAGCTGTTGAGATACATCCATTAGCAGGATTTGTTACTGTTAACGTATAGGTTCCTGGTGTGGTAGCCGTTGTGTTTGCTGTGGTTGCTGTAAAGCTTCCTGGGCCAGTCCACCTAAAGGTTACGCCTGTTGTTGGAGAAGATCCTAATAAGTTTACCGAAGTAACTGAACAAGTAAGTGATCCTGATACCGAAGCTGTTACACCTGGCAATGCTGAATTTTGAATTACGTTCACTGTAGTTGTTGAAGTACATCCATTCGCAGGATTAGTTACCGTTAACGTGTAGGTACCGGGTAAGGTAGTAGTCGTACTAGCTGTTGCCGCTGTAAATCCACTAGGGCCTGTCCATCTTAACGTGGCGCCGGTTGTAGGTGAAGTTCCTGTTAAGGTAACACTCGTAACTGCACAGGTAAGAGTTCCTGATACTGAACCCGTCGCTCCTGGAGGCGTTATGTTTTGTAGTACCGCTACAGAAGCAGTAGAAGTACAACCATTAGCAGGATTAGTTGCTGTTAAAGTATAAGTTCCTGCAACGGTTGTAGTGGCATTGGCGGTAGTTGCCGTGAACCCACCTGGTCCTGCCCATTTAAATGTAGCACCTGTCACAGGTGAAGTTCCGGATAAAGTTACAGTTGTATTAGCACAAGTAAGTGATCCAGATACAGAAGCTGTTGCTCCTGGTCCGCCTGCACTCTGTGTTACATTTACACTTGCAGTAGATGTACATCCATTAAGTGGATTAGTGACAGTCAATGTATACGTACCAGTTACGGTAGTTGTAGCTGTTGCCGTTGTTGCTGTGAACCCTCCTGGTCCTGCCCATCTAAAGCTAACGCCAGTTGAAGGAGAAGATCCTGTTAAGGTAGCCGAAGTAGTTGTACACGTAAGTGGCCCAGATACAGATGCTGTCGCGCCTGGTGTTGTAATATCTTGCTCTACAGTTACACTGGCACTAGAAGTACATCCATTGGCTGGACTTGTTACCGTTAAAGTATAAGTTCCGGGTGCGCTTACAAAAGGTGCAGGGTCAGTAGAAACAAATCCACCTGGTCCTACCCATCTGAAAGTAAGTCCTGGTGTTGGTGAAGTACAGCTAAGTTGAACCGAGGTTGTATTACACGTTAGCACCCCTGATGCAGAAGCCGACACACCTGGAGGTGTTGTATTTTGTAACACGGCTACTGATGCAGTAGAAGTACATCCATTTGTAGGACTCGTTGTAGTAAGAATATAATTACCCGGTACCGCGGTCGTAGTTGAAGCAGTAGTAGAAGTAAATCCACTCGGGCCAGTCCATCTATAAGTAGCTCCTGTGGTTGGAGAATAACCTGTTAACGTTACTACTGATGCAGTACACGTAAGTTGTCCTGATACCGACGCTGTTGCGCCTGGAGGAGTTATATTTTGCAATACATTCACAGTAGCTGTAGTAGAACATCCATTAGCAGGATTGGTTACTACCAAAGTATAAGTACCGGGTGTTGACGTTACCGGATTTTGTTGCGTTGAAGTTAATCCGCCTGGACCAGTCCATGAATAGGTGACACCCGTTACAGGTGAAGTTCCCAATAAAGTTACGGTAGTCGTAGTACAGGTAAGTCCACCAGAAACAGATGCAGTAGCGCCAGGGCCTGAAGCATTTTGCGTTACATTAACAGTAGCAGTGGAAGTACATGCATTCGCAGGATTAGTAACAGTTAACGTATAGGTTCCCGCTACAGAAGTTGTAGCCGTTGCTGTGGTAGCTGTGAATCCACCCGGACCAGCCCATTTAAAGGTTGCACCCGTTGTAGGAGAGCCACCATTTAAAGTTACTGATGAGGCTGTGCAAGTAAGTGCGCCCGATATGGTAGCTGTCGCACCCGGTGTTGCCATATTTTGAATTACAATCACCGTAGCTGTTGAGATACATCCATTAGCAGGATTTGTTACTGTTAACGTATAGGTTCCTGGTGTGGTAGCCGTTGTGTTTGCTGTGGTTGCTGTAAAGCTTCCTGGGCCAGTCCACCTAAAGGTTACGCCTGTTGTTGGAGAAGATCCTAATAAGTTTACCGAAGTAACTGAACAAGTAAGTGATCCTGATACCGAAGCTGTTACACCTGGCAATGCTGAATTTTGAATTACGTTCACTGTAGTTGTTGAAGAACATCCATTCGCAGGATTAGTTACCGTTAGTACATAGGTTCCAGCTGCTGTAGCAGTAGCACTTGCTGTGGTAGCTACAAAACCTGATGGACCGGTCCATCGAAAGGTAGCACCTGTTGTAGATGACGCTCCAGTTAAGGTGACACTTGTAATTGCGCAAGTAATCGGTCCAGATACTGAACCTGTAGCTCCTGGCACTGTAATATTTTGAATTACGTTTACTGAAGCACTAGCGGTACATCCGTTGGCTGGATCAGTAATCGTAACCGTATAGGTTCCAGGTGTTGTAGTTGTTGGGTTAGCAGTGGTAGCTGTAAAACCCGCTGGCCCGGTCCACCTGAATGTTGCGCCTTGTACGGGTGTATTTGCTGTTATCGTTACTGACGTAGTAACACAAGTAAGTGGAGCAGATACAGAAGCCGCTACCTCCGGAGTTGACGTACTTTGTTGTACGTTAACTGTTGTAGTCGACTCACAACCTGTAGTTGGATTGCTTACAGCTAACGTGTAGTTGCCAGGTAGCGTAGTTGTTGCAGTAGCAGTAGTTGCTGAAAAACCACTAGGGCCGTTCCAAGTGAAAGTAACACCAGCGGTAGCTGAAGAACCCGTTAAGGTTACTGAAGACGTATTACAATTTAAGGTTCCAGAAACAGTTGCAATCGCGCCAGGTGCCGCACCATTATCTTGTACATCTACAGTAGTGGTAGATGTACAACCATTGCTAGCTCTAATAACGGTAAGTGTATAAAGTCCCGGTGTTACTGTCAACGGATTTTGAACTGTCGAAGTAAATCCACCTGGTCCTGTCCATTTATAATTAACTCCGGTAGAAGGAGAACTGCCTCTTAATGTTACTACGCCTGTTGTACAATCTAATGACCCAGAAGCGAAAGCCACCGCTCCTGGAGCTGCATTATCTTGTTGAACGTCAATGGTACTTGTAGACACACATCCATTAACTGGATTCGTTACCGTTAGTGTATGTACGCCACCCACAGTAGTTGATGGGTTTTGTTGCGTAGAAGTGAACCCGCCTGGGCCAGACCATCTATAAGTTACGCCTGATATTGCGGAAGTTCCGGTTAATGTTACAGTAGGTGCCTTACAGCTTAATATTCCGGATACAGCAGCGGTTGCTTGTGGTGGAAGATTATCAGCAGGTACATATACGGTGGTGGAAGTTGCACATCCATTGGTTGGATCGGTTACAGTTAATGTATAACCACCGCCCAAGGTAACATTTGGATTTTGTAAAGTTGATGCAAATCCTTCTGCACCCGTCCATCGGTATGTAACACCTGGTGTTGTGGAAGTGCCACTAATTTTTACTGAAGTAGCTATACACGTAAGTATACTGGATACAGAAGCTGTCGCACTTGGCTGTGCAATATTTTGCTGGATATTAACTGTAGCAGCAGATGAACAACCTGTGAAAGGATTAGTTACCGTTAAGGTATATAAACCAGGCACCGTAGTAACGGGATTTTGTACGGTAGAATTAAATGCGTTTGGCCCAGACCATTTATAAGTTACGCCTGCTGTAGGCGAGCTTCCAAATAATGTTACAGATAGATTATCACAATTTAACATGTCAGATGAAGTCGCTACTGCACCTGGTGAAGACCCAACCTGCTCTACATTGACAGTAGTTGATGAGGTACATCCATTATTTGGATTAGTTACTACCAAGGTATATAATCCGGCAATTGAAACCCCTGGACTAGTCGCTGTAGATGTAAACCCACCAGGTCCTGACCATCTAAAAGTAACATCAGATGTGGGTGAGCTTCCAGTTACGGTAACAGACGCACTTGTACAACTAAGTGTGCCAGATACAGAAGCAGAAGCGCCTGGCAACGTTTTACTTTCAGTTACATTAGAAGAAGCTGAATTCGAAGTACAACCATTTGTAGGATTAGTTGCCGTCACACTATATGATCCTGTTGTTGTAGCACTAATAGTTGCTGTGGTTGCCGTAAAGCCATTGGGCCCCGTCCATCTATACGTTACGCCTGCAGTTGAAGAACTTGCAGTCAGCGCGGCTGACGAAGTACATGTAATTAATCCTGATGTTGAAACTGATACGTCAGGTTTGGTTGCGCTCTGTGTTACGCTAACGGTAGCCGTAGAACTACATCCTAAAGTATTTGTTACGGTAAGTGTATAGGTTCCAGATATTGATGTTGTGGGGTTTGCCACACTTGACGTAAAACCTTCTGGGCCAGTCCATCGATACGTTACGCCTGTTGATGTAGATGTTCCTGTTAGTGTTACGGTCGTTACGCTACAAGAAATTTGACCTGCAACGGATGCATTTGCGCCGGGTGTACTAATATCTTGTTGTACGGTAACCGTAGATGTTCCACTACAGGCTGAGGTATTTGATACACTAACGGTGTAATTTCCGATTAAGGCAACTACAGGATTGGCTTGGTTAGAACTATAACCACCGGGACCAGACCAACTGTAAGTTATGCCTGTACCTGTAACATTTGTAGAGAGTGTTACGGAAGTTGCAGAACAAGTAATCTTACCACTAGCTGATGCAGTAACAGAAAGTGATCCTGCACTTGTAACATTCACAGTTGCGGAAGATGTACACCCATTACTGGGGTTGGTTGCAACCACGGTATAACTACCAGCTGTAGATACAGCAGGATTTTGTTGTGTAGATGAGAAACTGCTTGGGCCCATCCATTTATAAGTTACGCCTGCTGTTGCAGATGTAGCGGTTAACGTAAGAGCAGTTCCTGAACACCCCAATGCACCGCCTGTAGCTGTGACTGTAGGTGTTGCACTATCTAGAATTACGGTGATGGATGCAGAACCTGTACAGCCTGATGCATTGCTAACAGTTACAGAATAATTTCCGGGTTGTGTAACAATTGGGCTTGCAAGTGTTGATGTAAAACCCCCTGGGCCAGACCAACTGTAAGTTATGCCTGTGCCCGTAGTATTAGTAGATAGTGTGGCTTGTGTTGCACTACAAGTAAGTTTGCCACTTACTGAGGCGGTTACCGAAAGAGAAGAACTTGTGGTATAGTATATCTTTACATTATCAAAATAATAGTACTCATCATCCATATCCATTTTTGTCCTGACTATTATTTGGACAGTACTGCCAGCTAACGAAGAAGTTAAAGCGGTTATGGGGTCAAATTGCCCGACCTTACTTCCATTCCCAAGCGTAATTTCCGGGCCTCCATTTAACTTATAGGTAACACGAATATAATCTTCATCACTTTCTAAAGGGCCATTAGAACTTAGATCTGTTGCAACAGAAAAATTTGCCAAAGACGATACGGAAATAACGGGCGTGCACCAGATAGCTTCACCATCCAAATTTCTTGATGCATATTTCTTCGTCCTTACTTCAAAGTATCCATTGTTATTCCGAATGTTTGTTTTAGATACATCTCTTGACCATGGTGTTGAGCCATTGTCAACAGTAGTTCCATCTGATAAGTCCTGAAAATCCTCTAGCCAGAAATTTGTGGGTGCGCCACAGGTTTGAGAGAAAGAGTGCGTAGTGATTAAAAGTAGCAATGCAATTAGCATTACGCTCAGGCCCAATTGAGTGGCGGCGTAGCGGTTGTAAAATATTTTTTTGTGGATTGGTAGTTTTGTTTCCATAGGCTTTTCCGTGTTCTGCGGGCGAGTAAATCTCATTATTGTATTTATGCTAAGTCTATTCTTTTTATGAAGAATAGCATTCGCGTAATGAATTGATTAAATACGAAATGGCAACTTAAAACTATCTAGTTGGATATACGTAGCGATATGCGCTAAAAAATGCCTATTCAACCCAAAAACAAGATAAATACACCATGTAGTATAAAAAACAATCAAGCTTAAGCCGATGTCTAATTTTTTTTAACTCATGTTAAACCAGATTTGTCGTGTTGTAATTTTTTTGTCAAAAAACAATAAGTCGTTGTGATTTCGCCTTTACAATGTGTGTAGATTTAAATTAAAAAAATCTCATTTCAAAAGATTGAAAGCCTTGTAAAAAATGTGCAAATTTGCAACATAATTCTCCTATAGTCCAATCACTATCTGTACCATGAAAAAAATTTACTACATTAATTGCATTATAATGGCAATTTCAATTGCAATTATATCGAGCTGTATGCAAGAGGATGAGCTTAAACCTGTCTCATCAGAAGAAAATACAAAATTACCATTAGGAAAAAGTCCAAATGATATTGGCGCTTTGGCTGCAAATAATGCGCCTTGGGCAAAGCAATTCACTGCTAATTATATAATATCTTGGATGGACTTAACTTACCGACTTGTATCTAAAGAGAAATTAGCACCACCCATTGCATCTCGACTATATGCCTACATTGGCATTACTACCTATGAAGCTACAATCAATGGTATGCCTAATAATGTTTCTATGGTGGGTAAATTAAATGGATTGACATCCATGCCTAAGCCAAATCCAAAGAAGCTTGACTGGCCTTCAGTTCACAATAAGGCATTCGCACATGTGTTAAAAACATTATTTAACACAACCAACGTTGCTACGAATAACGCTATTGATTCTTTATATAACGTTCAGTTCACCGAAAGGAAATCAAAAATCGATGTAGACTTATTAAATAAATCGGTTGCATATGGCCAACAGGTAGGCGCAGCAATAATAACCTATTCTCAAAGTGACAATTTTGCTGCTACAAGAGGGAAGGTGTATGCGGTGCCCGCTAGATCAACTGATCCTTCATTTTGGGCTCCGACAGATGCGGGTTCAGTAAATCCACTTGAGCCGTATTGGGGAACACTTCGTCCTTTTGCGTTAAAGCGTAGTGATGAGGCATTCATAGCAAACCCTGTGGCTTTTAGCACAGTACCTGGATCTGATTTTTATAACATAGGATTAGAAGTACAAACTACAAGAGCTAATCTTACGGATGAGCAAAAAGCAATTGCATTATTTTGGGCAGATAACCCAGGAGCTACAGGTACACCTCCAGGCCATTGGATTACGATCATGAATCAAATTACCAAAACCAAAAATTTAAGTATGGATGAAGCTGCACAAATGTATGCGCTCATTTGTATTTCGTTAGGTGATGCTTTTATCTCTTGTTGGGATTCTAAATACAAAGTGAATCTCTTAAGACCAAAAACGTATATCAGAGAATACTTAGGTGATCCTACATGGGAGCCACTTATTAAGACACCTGGCTTCCCTGAATATACTTCAGGGCATTCTGTGTGCTCTGGCGCTGCATCATTTATTTTAACTGAAATTTTTGGTGACGTAGCTTTCACGGATAATACCAATAATCACCTTTTTAGTCCTAGATCATTTACTTCATTCAAGGCCGCTGGTCAAGAGGCAGCTATGTCTAGACTTTATGGCGGTATACATTTTAGACCGGCTATAGAAATGGGTATTCAGCAAGGAGAAGCCGTAGGGAAAAAAGTTTTAACTTATATCGATATAAAAATTAAGATTAAATAATCATAACGGTATTACTTTATGATTATTTTAAATCTACACTATTAGAAGAGGCTCTAACAAGAGCCTTTTTCTTTTTAAACCAATGTTTAAATAGCAAGCTTACGAGTCCTACTTTCACAGTTAATGTTCGAATGATTTACAGAACTGATATAGAATTTATGAAGAATGCCCGTCAAAAGCATCTCTTTTTTTCTGCGGCGAAAAGTATTTAACCTGATGGGATGCGCAAGTGCAGCAGTTGAATTATTATAAGTATTCGCAAGCCTGCGAATACTTTATAGCAGATGGCCGAATCCACAGTTGGATAGGTCTCTTAAACTTAGACCCACAAGTCTAATGAATTATCTTGGCAGACTAAATTAGCTGCAGAGCAGGGGGAGCCGGACCTCCGATGAGCCAGTACTTTATTATTCCTTACTCTTAATCTACGTGGTTCACTTGAAAATACGCCTCAATGGAATCTCAAATTCAGGCCCCACCTAACCCATATGTATATGCTTAAGCCTATAACAATAGCTTAGACTCTATCTCCTTTGTAATAAAAGGAACATTATTTAACATTTCGCTTTAGGGGAATCTCTTAAATTGAATTACTAAAAGGTAAATCCAACTAGTCTGAAATGAATTATATGATCTTTAAACACACACGGACTTATTTTCATATACAGTGAGGCGCGTTTGTGGAATTGTACTTTTTGTTTTTTTAGCCCAACTTGTTGGCGCACAGCAGGAATTGTATTTTAGAACCATAAGTACAAATGAGGGATTATCACAGGGAAATGTAATGTGCATATTTCAGGATAGTCAAGGCTTTGTGTGGTTTGGAACTCGTGTTGGCCTAAATAAATATGACGGATATACATTTAAGATTTATAAAACATCAGCAACTGACTCTACGAGCATAAGTAATGATGCCATTTGGGCTATACAAGAAGATAATGATGGCAACCTTTGGGTAGCCACAGCGAACGGCCTGAATTTGTACAATCGCAAGTATGATACATTCACTAGATTCACATCTAATCACCATGACCCTAAAAGTTTATCTGATTTACATACTACTAGCTTATGCAAAGACGATGCAGGCAATATTTGGGTAGGTACCCAATCTGGTTTAAACAAGTATGATAAGAAAACAAATTCTTTTGTTAAGTATTTACATGCTAGCAACGATCCAAATACCATAATTCATAATGGCATCTGTTCAATAATCCAAGATAGCCGGGGAAATATTTGGATTGGTACTACCAATGGCTTAGATAGGTTTGATGCTAAAACACAGAAATTTGTCCATTATTTATATAATCCGAATGATAGAACCAGCTTAACTGATCCCTACATTTCCGTTGTCATGGAAGATTCCAAAGGAAATATTTGGGCTGGTACTAAGGGTGGATTGAATCTATTCAATAAAAAAACAAACAATTTTATACAGTATACCCACAACCCAAAAAATTCCAAGGGCCTTAGTAACAACTCAGTTTTATCTTTGTGTGAAGATTTGAATGGTAGGATTTGGGTGGGTACCGAGAATGGCGGCATCTTTATATTTGAGAGAAGTACTAATACCTTTAAAAATTACATTAAAGAACAAGGAAATTCTGAAAGTCTGAGTGGTAACTCCATCTACGCTATCTATCGTGATAGAGTAAATAACATGTGGATTGGTACTTATGCTGGGGGAATTAGCTTTTGTGACCTAAGTCCAAAAAAATTTATTCACCATAAATATAAATCCGGCAGCAGCACAAGTCTAAGTAATAATCTAGTGACCTCGTTTAGAGAAGATAGTGATGGTAATATATGGATATCTACTGATGGGGGAGGAGTTAATGTGTTTAATCCGGCTACACAAATTTTTAAACATCTTAAAGAAGATAAGACTAATCCAAATAGCCTAAGCGGTAACTATGTCACTTCTCTTTTATTAGATAAAAATGAAAATATGTGGGCTTCTACCTGGGCTCAAGGTGTAACTTTCTATGATAGGAGGAGAAATTTATTTAAGCATTATAAAAAAACAGCAAATAATTCAGGTTTAAATTGTAATGAAGTATTTAATGTTCTTGAAGATAGTAAAGGTGATATTTGGATTGCTACGTATGGAGGCGGACTAAATTATTTAGATAAGCATACCAATAAGTTTAAGTATTTCACGCATGATGATAAAAAAAGTAATAGTATAGGTTCCAATCTTCTGTTTAGTCTTTTTGAAGATAGCCGCGGCCTTATTTGGATAGGTAGTAACGGAGGAGGATTGATAAGTTATGATAAAAGGAAGAATCAATTCGTTCAATATTTACATGACACCAACGACACCGAAAGTATTAGTGATAATGTTGTAAATATGGTTTGTGAAGATAAGCGGGGGCACCTGTGGGTAACAACAAACTCTGGTTTAAATGAGTTGAATTACGATACAAAAGTTTTTAAACGATATTACCAAAGCGACGGATTACCAAGTAACGATGTTCAAAGTATAGTGCAAGATGAACACGGCGATTTTTGGATAGGAACATTTTTAGGCCTAAGCCATTATAATCCCGAAGATCAAACATTCACCAATTATGACGTATCAGATGGGCTTCAAGGACCGGAGTTTAATCCACGTGGTATACTTAGAGATAAACTTGGGTATATGTATTTTGGAGGCAAAAATGGTTTTAATGTGTTTCACCCCGATAGTCTTTTAACAACGAATGCTACTGCTCCACCTATTGTTATTACTGATTTCCAATTATTTAATAGACCAGTACAAATAGGAGACAACTTTCCTTTAAAGCAACATATTAACCTGGCAAAAGAAATTACACTTTCACACACGCAATCCGTATTTTCTTTTGAGTTCGCTGCTTTAACTTTTAAAAATGACAATCAATTCGCTTATAAGATGGAGGGCTTTGATTATGATTGGAATTATGTGGGTGAAAAAAGATCAGCCACATACACCAATTTGAATCCGGGCAAATACACCTTTAAAGTCAAAGCTTCTAATAGTGATGGTGTATGGAATGAACAAGGAGCTGATATAAGCATAATCATTGTTCCACCAAAATGGCAAACGTGGTGGTTTAGAACAATAGTAGCTTTATTGCTTATTAGTAGTACCATTGTTTTTATAGTTGTTAGGAGTAATGTTAATAACAATAAAAGATTAGCATTAGAGGAAATTATACGACAACAAACTGCTGAAGTTGTTCAAAAGAATGGAGAACTGTTGGACCAAGCAAAAGATATGTATTTGTTTCAGAAGCAACTTCAGGAGCAAAATGAAAATTTGACAAAACAACAGGAGGAAATAAAGAAAAAAAGTGAAGAGGCTGAAAGGGCAATGTTAGAAGCAGAGCGCGCAAATAGAGCGAAGAGCACGTTTTTAGCTACAATGAGTCATGAAATAAGAACACCCATGAATGGTGTGTTGGGCATGGCTTCTTTACTTTCTGAGACCACACTCAACGATGAGCAACTTGAGTATACCAATACAATACGAAATAGTGGCGAAGCTTTGCTCACTGTAATCAATGATATCTTAGACTTTTCTAAAATTGAATCTGGTAATTTAGAGCTTGATATCCATGATTTCGACTTGCGTCAGTGTATAGAAGAGATAATGGATTTGTTCGCTTCTAAAGCCGTACAAAAGAAGCTTGACTTAATTTATGAGATAAATTATCAGGTACCTTCAAAAATAAAAGGTGACAGCCATCGCCTTCGCCAGATCATTATCAACCTGCTCAGCAATGCCATGAAGTTTACCCAGTATGGTGAAATTTTTGTTGGGATAAATCTAATAGAATCAAATGGCGACGATCTGGAGATTGCATTTAATGTAAGAGACACGGGTATAGGCATTCCACAAGATAAGGTATCAAGGTTGTTCAAAGCGTTTTCACAAGTGGATTCTTCTACAACCCGTAAATATGGGGGTACGGGCTTAGGTTTGGTAATTAGCCAACGACTCATTGAGTTAATGAATGGACATATATCAGTAGATAGTACACCAAACAAAGGCACTACCTTTACCTTCGCAATTAAATGCACCATAAGTCGGGAGTCAGTTCGAGAGTATGCTCATTTTGACATATCGGTAAATGAAGGGAAGAAGGTATTGATTGTTGATGATAATCAAACGAACCTTTCTATTTTAAAAACGCAACTTGAGCAATGGAAGCTTATCCCTACGGTTGCAACGTCTGCCAAAGAAGCACTCACGTTATTAACAAAGCAGTCTGGTTTCGATTTAATAATAGCCGACATGGAAATGCCGGATGTAGATGGAATTGGCTTTGCGCAAGAAGTTAAATTGAGGTATCCTAATACACCAATAGGATTACTTAGCTCCGTTGGTGATGAAAGTAAAAAGAAACATTCATCTTTGTTTAGTTTTATACTCAACAAACCCGTAAAGCAACAACATCTACAAAGGTTTATTCATAAAGCACTTAAACCAGATAGTACCGTGTCTACGGTTATAGAAACTAAAAATAAAAGCATTCTGCATGTTGACTTTGCTACTAAATTTCCATTGCGAATTTTACTTGCTGAAGATAATCAGGTCAATCAACTTCTAGCCGTAAGGGTTTTAAATAAACTTGGCTATAAAGACATCCATATCGCACAAAACGGTATTGAGGCGATAGAGAAATTTACGCAGGAATGCTATGAAATTATTTTAATGGATATTCAAATGCCAGAAATGGATGGCTTAGAGGCAACACGAATGATCAGAAAAATAAACCAGCGGCAACCTATTATTATTGCAATGACCGCGAACGTGCTTCAAGAAGACAAGGAGGCTTGCATACAAGCAGGAATGGATGACTTTATTTCTAAACCGGTTAAATGGGAAGATTTAATGAAGTATTTGGAGAAGGCATCGTTAGAAATACGCAATCAAGAAATTACGTAATAGCCGTGATG
This sequence comes from uncultured Cyclobacteriaceae bacterium, assembly GCA_964235605.1. GTDB lineage: Bacteria > Bacteroidota > Bacteroidia > Cytophagales > Cyclobacteriaceae > DATCRE01. The sequence goes on from CAXSCR010000038.1 coordinate 44,710, forward strand.
AAGATACCTTAATCTACTTCTAATTTGGCAGTAGCGATCCAAAAAAGTATATACGAAGGATAAGATATGATTGACTTAGTTGCAGAATAGAGGAAAAGTGCCAGACAAAACCCACCACTACCGCAAGCTTCCAGCTTGTGGTTGTAATGATGTAAGCTTTCAGCTTACTCGAGAAACTGAATGTCAATTGACTTTTTTATCAGCATAAATCCCTCGAACTGCTATACAGATATTCCCACGGTTCATTTCTACGCCCTTGTTGGTGTTCTTCACCAACAAGCGCACACGCTTAGCCTTCATGATGCACTAAAAATTTCCAATCGTTACCATTACTAAAATAAAACTTTGCGCTAGGAAAAGCGACAGACAAAATCCTGGTTTTTTATGATCACCCATCATTTGCCATATTAAATGAAAGTGATTGTCTAGAATAACAAATGCGTAAACGGTTATTTGTTGTTGCTTGCTTAAAGATTAAGCTGTTAATTATAATATCTTTAAACAAGTCCTGCTTTAACACATGTTTCCATTCAAGACATGTTACGGTGAAACTCATGGTGGTTCTTTTGAATACATTCAATTAATTATAATTAACCACTTTCTGTGCCCAAATCAAAGTGCAGCGTGCTTGTTGGTGAAGAACACCAACAAGGGCGGAGGTAAAATTTCCAAACGTACCTTTTGAGATGAAGTCTTACTTCAGTTCAGTACCGTTTTGCAATTAATTGTAGAAGTAAATTCATTCCCGCGTTAGTTCAGCGAAGATGCGCGGAGGGCCGTACGCATTTCAAATCAAACGCTCAGGCGCGC
>CAXSCR010000039.1:0-45306 GCA_964235605.1 uncultured Cyclobacteriaceae bacterium
GCTCCGACAATTGAAGAGCCATTTGAAATATTTCTATACTGTTCATGACCGAAAATAGCAGATCTCTAATATCTTTCCACACTAAAGCACATAGACCCAAAAAGCTTGTTGGAGGCCATTAAAAAAAATACTAAATATTTTTTCAGCCCCTCGTAAGTGAAAGTTCGATCTCCGAAGAGGCAAATAACCTGTTATTCTACAACTACTTATAGAGTTTAAAATTATCCAAATACAGCCTTAAATTTAAGGTATCGCTGATAGTCTCCCCTTTGTTTTTGTGGATTCGTTTTAAATATTTGTAGACTTAAGCTGATCGGGACAGATGTACAACCTGTCTCTTCAAAAGCAAAAGATTTTTTTGGATGGTAAGGATGCTGAGTAAGTCAGTACCCTCTTTTATATTTTGGTAACCTAATAGAGCCGCACATGAGTCAACAAGAAGAACCTATCCTGAAAGAGAACAAAGATCGTTTTGTGCTTTTCCCTATTCAACAACACGAAATATGGAAGTTCTATAAACAGGCTGAGGCTAGCTTTTGGACTGCTGAAGAAATTGATTTAAGTCAAGACCAAAAAGATTGGGATAATCTTACGGAGGGAGAAAGGCATTTTATATCACATGTGCTAGCCTTCTTTGCTGCCAGTGATGGTATTGTTAATGAAAATTTGGCTGAACATTTTATATCAGAAGTACAGTACACAGAAGCTAAGTTCTTCTATGGTTTCCAGATTACGATTGAAAACATTCACTCAGAAACTTATTCTTTGTTGATTGATACGTTAGTAAAAGATCCAAAAGAAAAAGATAAACTTTTCCACGCAGTTGATACAATGGATTGCGTGAAGAAAAAAGCAGAATGGGCACTTCGTTGGATAAATAAAGGAACCTTTCAAGAAAGATTAATTGCTTTTGCAGCTGTGGAAGGCATCTTCTTTTCAGGCTCGTTCTGTTCAATTTTCTGGCTTAAGAAGCGTGGATTGATGCCCGGACTTACTTTTTCAAATGAATTAATTTCAAGAGACGAAGGTTTGCATTGCGACTTTGCTTGTCACTTATATACAGATCATGTGGCGAATAAACTTCCCGAACAAACTGTAATCGACATTATTAAAGATGCAGTAGAAATAGAAAAAGAATTTGTAACTGATGCGCTTCCAGTCAACCTTATTGGTATGAATGCATTACAAATGCGTGAGTACATTGAGTTCGTTGCCGATCGCTTATTGAATGAACTAGTTGGCAAGAAAATTTATAACACACTTAACCCGTTCGATTTCATGGATATGATTTCGTTACGTGGAAAAACTAATTTCTTTGAAAAACGTGTAGCTGAATATCAAAAAGCTGGAGTAATGAAAAGTATGGAAAAAGAAACTGGTCCTAAGTTTTCATTGAACGAAGATTTTTAATAAATTCAAACACCTGATTTTAATCTATTCCTTTTAAAAATACCAACCCCAACCCTACCAAGAATGCTTGTAATTAAACGTGATGGACATAGAGAGTCTGTAAAGTTCGACAAGATCACCGCTCGAATAGAAAAGCTTTGCTACGGTCTGGATCCAAAACACATTAATCCTGTAGAAGTTGCCATGAAGGTTATCAATGGCCTTTACGATGGTGTTACGACAGTAGAATTAGATAACCTGGCAGCTGAAATTGCGGCAACCATGACTACACGTCATCCGGATTTCGCAAGACTGGCAGCACGCCTTGCTATTTCGAATCTGCATAAGGTTACGAGTAAATCCTTCTCGAATACAATGAAGAGATTATACACGTATGTTGATCCTAAGACAGGTCAGAATGCTCCCCTTATTTCAAAGGAGACATGGAAAGTAATAAAAGATAACGCTGCTGAGTTAGATGAAGCTATTATTTATGATCGTGATTTTAGTTACGATTATTTTGGCTTCAAAACACTGGAGCGGTCTTACCTCATGAAAATTGATGGCAAAACTACTGAGCGGCCACAACACCTCATAATGCGAGTAGCGGTTGGTATTCATGGCGATGACATCCCCGCAGTTATTGAGACTTATAACTTAATGTCGGAGAAGTGGTTTACACATGCCACACCAACGTTATTTAACGCTGGCACGCCAAGACCACAATTATCTTCATGCTTCCTTCTTACTATGAAAGACGATAGCATTGATGGTATTTATGATACCTTAAAGAACTGTGCTAAAATTTCACAATCAGCGGGTGGTATTGGTCTAAGCATTCACAACGTACGCGCAAAAGGATCTTATATTAAAGGAACAGGTGGAACCTCCAATGGTATTGTTCCTATGCTAAGAAATTTCGACATGACGGCACGTTATGTTGATCAAGGTGGCGGAAAACGCAAAGGAAGCTTTGCAATCTATCTTGAACCATGGCATGCCGATATATTCGAATTTCTTGATCTAAAGAAAAACCACGGCAAAGAAGAAATGCGCGCTCGCGATCTTTTCTATGCCATGTGGCTTCCTGATCTTTTCATGAAGCGTGTAGAGAGTAACGAAATGTGGTCACTCTTCTGCCCTAATGAAGCGCCAGGAATGGCTGATTGCTACGGCGATGAATTCGAACGTTTGTATGAGAAATATGAAAAAGAAGGCCGTGCACGCAAACAAATAAAAGCACAAGATCTTTGGTTTGAGATTCTAGAGTCACAAATCGAAACTGGCACGCCTTACATTCTATATAAAGACGCTGCTAATAAAAAATCAAATCAGAAAAATCTTGGTACCATTAAGTCAAGCAACTTATGTACGGAGATTATGGAATTCACTTCTCCTGACGAAGTAGCAGTTTGTAATCTAGCGTCAATTGCATTACCAAAATTTGTAACTGATGATGGTAAATTTGATCATCAACGTTTATATGATATCACCAAAGTAATTACACGTAACCTAAACAAGGTTATTGATGTAAATTTTTATCCGGTGGAAGAGGCTCGTGTTTCAAACATGCGTCATCGTCCTATCGGGATTGGCGTACAAGGTTTGGCTGATGCGTTCATTTTACTACGCATGCCTTTTGATTCTGAAGAAGCTAAAGGTCTTAACAAAGATATATTCGAAACCATCTATTTCGCAGCCATGGAAGCTTCTATGGAACTATCGAAATTGAATGGCCCTTACGAAACATTTAAAGGTTCACCAGTATCTAAAGGAATTTTTCAATTTGATATGTGGAACATAACACCTGAGTCTGGTCGTTGGGATTGGGATAGTTTGAAAAAAGAAGTGAAGCAATATGGTGTGAGAAATTCTTTACTCCTTGCTCCTATGCCAACAGCTTCTACGTCGCAAATTCTTGGAAACAACGAATGCTTTGAGCCATACACTTCTAATATTTACACGCGCAGAACTTTATCTGGCGAATTCATTATTGCCAACAAGCATTTGATGAGAGACCTGATGAACCTTGGCTTGTGGAGTGAGACCATGAGACAAAAACTCATTGCAACAAACGGATCGGTTCAACCTATTGCTGAGATTCCACAAAACATCAAAGACATCTATAAAACTGTTTGGGAGATTTCGCAAAAAGCGATTATCGATATGTCAGCTGATCGTGGTGCATTCATTTGTCAATCACAAAGCTTGAACATACATATTACCAATCCTAATTTTGGTAAGCTTACTTCTATGCACTTCTACGCATGGAAAAAAGGTTTGAAAACAGGTATGTATTATTTACGTTCTACGGCTGCCGCTGACGCCATCAAGTTTACACTTGATAAAACAGCTATGGGAACAACATTCGTGGCTGCTAAAGAAGCACCAACTACTGTAGCAGAACCACTGGTCGCTTTAGTAACTGCATCTGATACGCATCAACAAACACTTCAGTACGAAACGCCTGATTATGATCAGAAACGTTCTGACATGACCTGCTCACTTGATAATCCTGATGCTTGTGAAGCTTGTGGAAGTTAATTAGTATAGAACAATATTGAATATTTTAGAAGCCCGGTCAATTGATCGGGCTTCTTCATTTATAACAGGTCGGACTTTTAATTCCGATAAGATTCAAAACAGCTATTTGCTCACTCCGATAATAAAGATTCAGAAATTATATGAAGAAGATGCAGATATGATTTTTATATTCTGTTTAGCTCAAAAAGTAATATTGTGTTGTTGAGCCCATTACGGGTGGCCTGCACGGATTGAAGTCATGCTGTACATGCAGGAGAGCTTGCGCATTTCATAGACATAGTGCAGGGCATGTATGTTAGCATTAAATCAATATCTGCCAGCGGCGGCGCTCGCAGCTATTTAATTTAACTTCTCAGCAGTGAGCCAACCTCGGAGGTGGCTCGCCTGTTTCTAACATCTATTCAGTTCTGTTCGGCTTCGGCTCGCTGACAGATCCAAACTAAATTCGCAGCGCGCCAATCACCATTTTTTACAAATGATGATCAGCTTGCATGGTACGCACACAGTATATTTTGGTAGCCTCACTTTTAATCAATTTGGATGCAGACTTTATTTTTCTTTTTATGACACTGCGTATAATATTAGGCTGATTTAATTCTACATATCCAAGGTCTGTGTCCTCACCATATCCGTCAACTTAAGATGACTAAATCCCGTATGGCAATGTCAATAAGTTAAAGGTGTGAAAAAAAAAGTTATATCATGTTGAGGTGTCTAAATCTTAAAACCACCAAGGCCTGCGTCCCACGATAGCCGTATCTAACAAAATCCCGTAGGGATGATATATGGGTAGATATGTTTATTATAACGAAAACAAGTGCCGTAGGTACGATATAATATACCGTCCCTACAGGACTTTTATCTCAATGTAACTTTCATGCTACCCATATATCGTCCCTCCAGGACTTAGCTATCTTAGATTCACGGCTAAGTGACGACACTGACCGAGGTGAGAGATGTTCAGTCAGAAATGCAAGCACTTAGATATGGCTGCGGCTGCTAATCCTGGCATAGTTAAAACTGAAAATAAATAAATGGCTGCACCCCTGCTGACTTCATTTGTATCACTAATGCAATAACTGCAACAAGACAAGCGGCTTTCATGACGAGTGACATACTAATGACTTTCTTCTCGGCTGCTACCTGAATACGGTTTGGAACAAAATGAAGCGCATAGCCAATGGCAAACAACATCAACACTATTTTATAACCAGCAACAAATTCAAAGAATACCTTCCCACTAAAGTGATTAAAGATTTGATCCACCATTAACATAACTGTTTCCATATCTGGTGCACGGAAAAAAATCCAACAGAAACATACAAAATGAAAAGTGATGAGTACACTTAAAAACTTCCACAGCTGTGAATCCTCTTTTTTTACCTGCTTCTTAGAATTTGGAGGGGGTGGTGGTTGAGGAGAAGGTGAAATAAATTTATGAAAGGCTAGCCCTGCGCCATGCAATCCGCCCCAAATAATAAAACGCCATGAGGCGCCATGCCATAATCCACCGAGCAGCATGGTGATCATTAGATTTATGTATGTTCTTAATTTCCCTTTTCTATTCCCCCCTAGTGAGATATATAAATAATCACGAAGCCAAGTTGAGAGTGAAATATGCCATCGCCTCCAAAACTCGGTGATGTTCTTAGATTGATAAGGTGAATCGAAATTTATATTAAAATGAAATCCCAAGAGTAAGGCAATGCCTATTGCCATGTCTGAGTATCCTGAAAAATCACAATAGATTTGTAGGGCATATCCATACACGGCAAAAAGATTTTCAAGACCGGTATATAACGCAGGCGCGTCAAAAACACGATCAATAAAATTGAGACTTATGTAATCTGATATGACAGCTTTTTTAAACAAGCCACTCGAAATTAAAAACACGCCCCGACCCAGCATTGCTTTTGAAACTACAGTTGGCTTATAAATCTGCGGGATAAAATCTACGGCCCTAACAATCGGCCCAGCTACAAGCTGTGGGAAGAAAGAAACAAAGAACGCGTAATCAAGAATATGTTTTACTGGCTTTAAATGACCACGGTATACATCCAAAGTATAACTTAAAGATTGAAATGTAAAGAACGAAACGCCTACTGGTAGAAAAATGTCCAGTGGCTCAAATGTATCTGATGTTGAAAAGAACGTTTCATATAAAAAATTAGTGTATTTAAAATATCCGAGTAGTCCAAGATTTACTATTAATGTAATAATGATAAAGAGTTTCTTCTTCCAATTTGAATCAGCTGTGTAAATAAATTTGGCTAAATTAAAATCAACCACAGTTGCAAAAAGCAGCAATACAAAATAAGCGCCACTTGCCTTATAGTAGAAGTAAAGTGAGAAGAGTGTAACAAAAATTAGCTTAGGTCTATAGGTCTTACTTAAATAAATATAACCGCATAGAAATCCTGTAAATAAAAACAAAAAGAACCCTGTATTGAACAAGATTGGTTCTTGTGGATTATATACAAATTGCTGAGCAAGCTTATGGATGTCTACGCCCAATATATTCATTGTAACTCTTTATGATAGCATAATAAAATAAATCACCTTGGTATTGATAACCTTCTTTTGAGAAGTGAACACCATCTGGCCTAATCAATTCCTCATTTCTCCATGTTTGTGCTGAGCCCTTTCCACCTAATGCTTTGTGCATATCCCAAAATGCAAGTCCATTTTCTACAGCGTAGCGAATAATTTGTTCGCGAATTAATTCAATTCCAGGGTTTTCAAATTTCTTCTTTCTAAAGGCATCAGGTGGCGTTACCAATATAAACTGCGCACCTGGATTAAATTCTCGAAGTGATGTTACCATTTTTTCAATCTGATTATAAAACGATTTATCAATATAAGGATAGTCCATCGACTCATTGGTACCAAGGGATATAATAAATACATCGGGCAGCAAAGCTTGTGTTTGGCGTGCAAAGTAAAGTGCTGAATTGTAATGCGTATACTTAGCGCCATTAACACCAATAGCATGATAGAGAACACCTGAATTTCCATTTTCTAATTCTACACCAAACAACGTTGCCTGATTTTGTTCCTCTGCCGATTTCAATGTTTGAATGGTGATTTGATTAACAAGCTTCGGAAAATTAAGAGTCGCATAATTCATAAATGGTTCTTCGGTATATCTTCCCATTAGGCCAAGCTGGTAGCCTGATGTATCTTTAATAGCAAAATTGTAGCTCCTATTATTTTTTTGAAAAAAGAGCGTGACCTTATTAAAGCTATAGTCATGCATCGGATCGCTCATCTTAATATCAAGTCGGGCATCAGGCTGCGTCGTCGTTATGGTTATTCCACCTATACCGATGGGCAAAGGTTGATTCGGGTGGATACATCGTTTAGCAATCCATGGAATAGAAGAAGAAGTACGAATATTCGAAGGCTCGTTTGTGCCTGCTACGCGTCCGGTAACAATAAGACCTCGGCCCGCATTACCAAAATCGTGGTGAAAATTCTTACGCACTACTTCCGTTAAGTAATCGGCTTGAATGTGAGAGTCGCCAATGTGTATAATGTTTAATTTATTTTTTCCCGTCTTTTTTAGTTGATATAGTTTATGGAAAAAGTCATCTAAGTGGGCAGCATTTTGAATTACATTATAATTATCTCTTTCAATATTTTTTGTTTTGTATTCAAATACAATCTGTGATTGACTATATAGAAAATTAGTTGCTGATAGTATACACATCAATATGCTACCCATAGCGATGAAGAATCGAAATCCGCTCATGTTATTTGGTAGGTTTTTCACTTTTCTCTTTTTCGTACAACAGGCTCTTGACTAACAAACTCGCCAGCTTACGACCGCCTTTAAATGTTAGATGGGTATAATCTTTAGCCGCTAATGATGGGTCAGCCTCAACAAATTTTACCATACTGTCTTCTCCACCCATTGCTTCATACATATCCCAGAAGGCAATGCCTGTTTGTTGCGCGACATATCGTTGAGCATTTCTCATAACAGGAATGGTTGGCATCGTTCTAAATTCACCTGTTGTATTTGAACTTCTATCGCTTACGCTGATCATTAAAAAACTTGCCGTAGGGAAATCGTGCTTTAATTTATTTACCACTTTAACCATGCGTGATGTATACCAATCATATTTCATTGAATCATTCAGCTGAACATTTAGTCCATATTGAAGTATGATTAATTTATAATCGCGATGTTTATTAAAGTTAACAAACATATGATCCGGCACATCACTTAAGCCTAACCCCGTGTTTCCACGCATTGAAAAATTATCAACATAAATACCATTTATATCTTCAAAGCTCGCCCCATAAAGTTGTAGACTGTCTGCATTTGAAAATTCAAATCGTACTGTGCTTACCGGTTCGTCATGGTATTTCCATTCAGAAATTGTATTCGATTTTGGTAACACCTCAGCGTAATAAGATGAATCATTAATTGTATAATCCATTGTTGCGTGACCTAAATTTTTATAGTAGATCTTCATCACGCTAAACGCACGAACATTTTTTTGATTTGTTGGCTTATATTCTACCCAGTTATCTTGAAGCGGGATAAAAGTATAACCAGCTGGGCCGAGCTCAATAGAAACAGAGTCCTTTTTATTGATGATGGAATATGTTTTCCAATTTTCGAATTTATGTTTGATGTTTCTACGGAATCCCGCCACAACCGAAGTAATCGGCACATAGCCAACTCCGCTTCCGCCAAACAAATTTTGTAACGTATCCCTAAAACTTCCGCAAAGAACATCACCTTCAATAAAAGAATCGCCATACATGGCAACGCGTAATGGTTTATTGTTTTTAATATTTTGCAATGCATTTATAAAATCAAACATGGCTGTACTGTCCTTGCTGTAATCTTCTATGCAGGTAATACCGGGTGGGCAGCCTGACTTAGCAACTTGTGCAACGGAATCAATTTTTATTTGAAGTGAATCTGTAGCAATTTCCTTTTCTATTGCTGCAACAGGTGATGGAATTTCGTCTACTGCATGCACATCAGCAAACATGTTGATTTTTTTAAACTTCCAGTTGCCGATGGTGAATTCAGGAATGCCCGATAGAATAAAAAGAAACAAGATTACCAGCAGGCATAATGCTAACGTATAAGGTAGTTTATTTGAAATCACAGAAAATAGGGCAAGCCATTTCGTAAAAAGTAAAACGAAAATAAGAAATTCTAAAAGATCTTAATGTCTTATGCCACATACTTTACAAAACTTCATCTTGTTAGGCCGATGTTTTTTCGGTGGTCTCTTATGGCCGAAGTACATGGGATCTGAGTATTGTGGTTTCTCAAGCATGCGTTCGTTTTTAGTTTTTGCCTTCGCTGTTGCTTGCATGCGCTCAGCATACTCCTTGTCAGACTCGTAGGTTGGACCTTGAATGGAAGATTTTTTCGATCTCTTTTTTGGTTGCTTATATTCCCTCTCCGGATAAGTAGGATCTAAAGAACTTGGTTGGGGCTGACCCGTTTCTTCATGTTTTTGCTTCTTCTTTGACTGCGCAAGCGAAACGCTCGCTAAAGCCATCAATAAAAGCATAAAAATAAATCTTGTTTGCATAACTTTTATATAACCTCTGATTGTATCAAAAATTGCTACTGCCTCTTCAACCAATCGATGAGCGGCGTAAAAACGTTGATCAGTGATCGTTCAAACGATTAAAGATAATATCAGCCGCATATTTCAGGCCTTCATTAACATAAATAATTAATAGCTTGATTTAGCTTGTAACATAGTTTGCTGTCTTCTAAAGATCCATGGAGGCGTTGGTGCGTGCTGCTCCCACAATCCCTTGCCGTTTTGTTGTGCTTTTGCTCTGTACGTTTCTAGATCCGGAATTGGATTCTTTTCGGCAGTCCATGCAAGGCCTTCTTTTAATAACGCTATACGAAGATCCATCTTACCTTCAACAAAAACTTCTGCCAGTTCATTACCCCAACGGTCCTTACCCTGAAAACGAACAGTTACTTTCTTTTTCATTGCTAATTTTTCAAGTAGGCGCTTTGCCTTATCGCCATAGGCTTGATTTAACTCCGGACTATCAATACCTGCTAGAAAAATTTTATGTGTTTGTTTATCTTCTCCTAATACTTCAAGTGTATTGCCATCTACTACAGACACCACCGTTCCCTTCATTTCGTCTCCACCACGAGCTACAGTTAAACTGATACAGACAATTATCCATGTAACTCCTATCAACATAATGCTTTTCATTTTTTCCTCCTTTTTTTTAGATATAAGAAAAGACTGTGATCTCAATTTCACCTTTCAACCACCTGCTTTATGAAGCAAAAAAGTTACCAATTGAAACCAGGCAATTCTACATTGAAAATGCGGGGTGTAAAACGCCAAAAGTTTTAATAGTTCCGTTTTGGGAACTTGGCGGCTACATGAGAAGCTTACTTGCAGTATTGATCAATCTGAAAACGGGCTTTCGAGTCTCCATATTCCACTGCTTTGCGCCAATCAAAACAAGCTTTGTCGTTGTCTTTAAGTTGATAAAAGAAGTTTCCGCGCTGCTTATAAAATGACGAATTCTTAGGCTCTAACCGAATGGCTTCATCCATATCTGATACACCGGCACCGTAATCTTCCATTTCTGATTTGCATGTAGCGCGGTTGTAATAAGCAATAGCATCATTTGAATTTATTTGAAGCACACGATTATAGTCTCCAATAGCGCCCTCAAAATCTTTTATATCTTCTTTAATCAGTGCTCGATTGAAGTACGCATCAATATTCTTTGGATCAACTTCAATAGCTTTACCAAGTTCTAAAATACCAGATTTGGTATCTTCTAAACCCAAGTACGCACGGCCTTTATTAATAAATAGTATCGCTGTATTCTCACCCGCTTTTTGTGCATTGTTAAAATCATCAATTGAGGGTTGATATTCTTGATGCTCCAACAGAATTAACCCGCGTTTATAGAAAACAGCTTTGTCCTTTACACCCGCTGCTACTAGCTTATCAAAATAATCAAGTGCGGGACTAAACTTCTTCATGTTGTAATATGTATCGCCAAGCATTTGATATAATTCAACACCGGGCTTCTCGGTGAGCTTTTCTACCATGCGGAAATCTTTTACAGCATCATCATACCTATCGGTCTTAAAATATGCGTTACCGCGATTTTCAAACGCTTTGGTATAGGTTTGATTTTTATTAATTGCTTCTGTAAAATCAGCAATGGCCAGCGGATAATTTTCTTGCTTAAAATAAGCTTTACCTCGATTATTAAACAACACTGGATCCGTCAATCCCAGCGTGATAGCCTGGGTATAATCTAGTACTGCTTCAGGCAGATTGTTTACACTGAATTTTGCATCACCACGATGGAAAAATGCAAGGGCAAGTTTTGGATCTTTCGCGATAGCGCTATTAAAATCACTTATTGCTTCTGTGTAAATTTTATTGTCATAATAGCAATAACCGCGCATATCAAAAGCCGTGGCTTCAAGCGTTCCAGTGGTTATGGCTTTATCGAGATCTGTAAAAGCAGATTTATAATCTTTTAAAAAGAATTTGGCTGCACCGCGCTGAAAAAAAACCTGAGTGTCTTTTTCTCCACTCTCGATAGCTTTATTAAAATCTGGTAATGATTTTTCGTACTGTTTCAATTCGAATAAAGAACTTCCGCGTGCTGAATAAACTTTTAGTTCCTTCGTTCCATTATCAGTCGCTTTCGTCAAATCGGCTACTGCACCTTGATAATCTTTGGTATAGAATTTAGAAATACCAAGTACAGCGAAGTCATCGCCGTCAGCTTCGGCTCTTGCAACAACAACAGCTAAATCTGAAATCACACCGGCATAATCCTTTAATATATACTTTGCTGCCGCACGATTTTCAAGTGCTAGTGTATAATCTTTTCTTAATCCCAAAGCCCGATCAAAATCTGGTATAGATTCTTTGGTTAGCCCTGCCTTTAATTTGGCTTTGCCTCGGTTGTTGTAAATCACTTCGTCATTGGCGCCTAAAGTTATTGCCTTGTCATAAGCTTCAATAGCACCGTTAAAATTATCTTGTTTGAATCGTGCATTACCTAGTTGATAGTATATATCCTTATTCTTAGTACCTAATGCGGCGGCTTTTTCAAGTGTTGGAATAGCTTCTTTTTCTTTTTTGGCGCCGATGTACGATAAGCCAAGACCTTCATATGTCGCCAAATCTGCTTTTCCTTTTTGAACTACCTTTTCGAGATCAGTAATTGTTGCTCCGTAATCTTTTAATTGAAAAGATGATTTACCACGTTTAACATAAATCTCTTCATCTTTTTCACCTGCGGTTTCAGCAGCCGTTAGCGCTTCGACGGCACCCTTAAAATCTCCGGTTTCATAGCGTAGATAGCCAGCATACAAAGCTACATTGCCATCTTTAACGCCTGCTTTTAAGGCCTTATCTAAATACGCTTTAGCTGGTTCTTTCTTACCTAGATTATAATTCGCAATACCCAGCATCTTCACGAGTTCTGCTGATTCACCTTCAGCTGTTTTAACTTTCTCTAGGTCATCGACTGCGGCCGCATAATCTTTTAATGTATACTTCGCATTTCCTCGATTTGAAATTGCTTTTGTGTACGATGGATTGATCTGTATCGCTTGATTAAAATCAGTTACTGCACCCGGTAAATCGTTAAGACTCATCTTTGCCTTACCGCGATTGTTAAATATTACAGCATCATTAGCTGATAGCTTAATAGCATTGTCATAATATTTAATGGCATTACTAAAATCATTTTTAGTAAAATAAATGTCTCCTAGATTTTTATAGGCATCCACATCGCTTGCTCCAAGTGATACCGCTTTCTCTAAATCTTTAAGAGAATTTTCATAATCTTTTTGGATATACTCAGCATTGCCTTTGTAGAGATAAATTTCTTTGGTTTGTATACCTGCATTGATAGCGCGACTTAGAGATTCAATCGCCATTGCATATTCTTTGTTTTTATACTGACAAGATCCTTGCTGATAAAAAACCTCTTTGTCGCTTACACCCATTGAAACTGCGGCTGACAAACTTTTTACCGCTTCTATACAATTACCTTCACTGGCTAGACTTAAGCCAAGCATTCTAAAAATATCCTTGTCCTTTACACCCTTTTGAACAACTGCTGTTAAGGCAGTCGCTGCGCCTTTAAAATCATTGATTGTATATTTCGCGGTTCCTACCTTTTGATAAATTTCAACGTCCGCTCTACCACTCGAAAGTAATTTTTCAAAATCAGCCACACTTCCCTTCCAATCCTGAATTTTATATTTCGCTTCGGCGCGATTCTCCAAAGCTTTATCATATGCTGGTTTCAATTCAAGTGCCTTATCGAAGTCTGGTATTGAACCTTTGAAATCTTGTAGATTAAATTTTGATTTACCACGGTTATTAAAAACAACAGCATCGGTTGGCGATTGTAAAATCGCCTGGTCATAATTTTTGATAGCTCCTGCAAAATCATTCTTCATGAATTTGATGTCACCAATACTCTTGTGTGTCTCAACATCGTTAACACCAAGCGCTATAGCTTTATCTAAATCTTTTAAAGCATTATCATAATCTTTTTGCATCAACTCTGCATTGCCCTTGTACATATATACTTCTTTTGTGTTGACACCTGCATTAATAGCACGGCTTAAAGATTCTATCGCTAACGGGTAATCTTTATTTTTATATTGGCAAGTACCTAGCTGATTGAAAACATCTTTGTCACTTATTCCCATGGACACAGCCGCCATCAAACTTTTTACAGATCCAACGCAGTCACCTTGAAGCGCAAGGCTTAAGCCAAGCATTTTAAACACGTCTTTATCTTTAACGCTTTTGTTGACAATAATCGTTAAGGCATCACTTGATCCTTTATAGTCTGCGAGATTATATTTTGCTGTGCCTATTTTCTGATAAATCTCTACATCGGCCCTACCCCCAGCTAATATCTTTTCAAAATCTGAAATACTGCCTTTCCAATCTTGTACGTTATATCGTGCCTCTGCACGATTTTCGGTTGCCTTGTCATAAGTAGATTTTAATTCTAGAGCCTGATCGAAATCAGGAAGTGAGCCTTTAAAATCCTGGATGTTAAATTTGGCTTTGCCTCTGTTGTTGTATGTTACCGCATCTGCTTTGCCTGTCGTGATTGCTTTGTCATAGTTGGTTATTGCATCCTTATAGCTTTCCATTCGAAACTTAACATTTCCGAGATTTGAGAAAGTCTCGAAATTATTAGCGCCCATGCTTATTGCTTTCTCCAGATCAATAACCGCTCCCTGGTAGTCTTCAAGATTATATTTTGTATTTCCTCTGAATTCAAATAATTCCGTAGTGTTAATTCTGGCCTTTATTGCTTCATCAAAATCTGCTTTTGCTTTAGCATAGTCTTTCAATTGATAGTAGGCTACACCGCGTTTAACAAAAACCTCTTTGTTACTAAAGTTTGAATTGATGAGTTGGGTGAATTGAATTGCCGCATCGTTCGTATCGCCAGCCTTTAATTTTTTTTGTGCCGCTCCCCATTTTACTTGCATAAGGGAATCTGTGTTTTGAGCAAAAGAAAAGGATGAGCAAAATAGCAATCCAATAAGCAATTTGAATTTCATGGAAATAGTAAGGTTGACCGATACTAAAGTTATTAAATTTTATGGGGGATTCTAGCGATGATTGAGAGCTAAAAGGGGTCAAAACATACACGTTAATGGACCTCAAATTAATGCATAGTGACGTGCTTTACACTTGGCAATATTATGCGAAACGAGTTAGTTAATCCTAACCTTCTTTGTTACTGTTTTAAGTTGATGGATTCTTTGAGTTATAAAAATGAGGCTAGAGACCAAAATGGACAGGGTGGCATATCCACATTTATCTATCTCGGGAATAATATAATTAGTATTTGACTACTTTCTAACAATTAATAACAAATCCAATGCATTAGATGCGTCATCTACGACGATATAATCGCTATGATGTATGTCGGTAACTAACTTATCATCTCCGGTTTGAAGTTTATTCCGGTTCCAGCGATTTAGAATTTCATAGGGCAATCTCAGCAGCGCAGCTGGCAAACGGTATTGAAGGTTAAAAATATCCCATTTTGTAACACGTTCAACTGATTTCTTATTTTGCTCATAATAAGCCATCACTTTTTCATTTCCTGTAACGCCCTTCATCTCCACTTTTGCAAAAATCTTTTCTGCCAGGGTTTTAAGCTCCGTGGCAAGATATTCACGTATGTGCCATGGATTGCGAGACAAAGACATTTTACGGTTGGGCGTAGTTAGCAAAGCAATTCCGCCAGGCTTGAGTACCCGGTGAATTTCCTTGAGATACAAATAATCGTTCTCTATGTGTTCTATAACCTGAAAACTTACAATGCTATCATAGCTATTATCTTGTAGACCCCCTAACGGTGGAATGTTCATACTAATAAATCTTCCCGTTGGATGTTCCTTCTGAAGATCATCAATGACCTCTTCTATTTTATCTACAGCCGTAAAACTAGATGCATGTTCCAACAATAAACTAACCCCTCGTCCTTCACCACAACCTACTTCTAGCACATTGCCTTGAACATAATCTTTAGCAATTACATACGCTTTAAACAATCTCTGATGGATCGGATTGTCAGAAGTGATTTGTTCGCTTGTAATTTCGGTAGTGTAAACTTTGGCCATGATGGCCGCAAAAATAAGCAAATGAATGAGAGATGTAGCTTAATTAAGCGTATAACTCAGGGAAATCGCTTTAAGTTGGTATATCAAACTTATAGCTTCTGGCTGCTAGCTTTAAGTTGCTAGCTCGTTTTTTAAAATTTTATGCAGATGACTCGCATGTCGGGCTAATGTTAGGGGTGTATTAAGTGTACCCCTTGCCAGAACCTTGGACCTTTACTAGCGCGCCTAATCCTTAAAGTAAATCATAATCCTTAGTTGTAAATCTTTCTGTTTAGCATTTTTTATTATTTTTGAGCACAATGGAAGAAATAGAAGAAGCGGCACCAAGGCAAAATTATTCCGAGAAGGAAAAGTTGAACATCTTCAACAATGAGTTTATGCCTCATATTAACTCCATGTACAACTTTGCCTATCGCCTAACCTTAGACGGAGATGACTCCAAAGATCTCCTACAGGACACTTATTTAAAGGCGTATCGTTTTTTAAATTCGTTTCAGCAAGGAACTAATGCCAAGGCATGGCTGTTTCGAATTCTGAAAAACAGTTTTATTAACGATTATCGCAAGAAGAGCAAGGAGCCTTCGAAGGTCGATTATCAAGAAGTAGAAAGTTTTTATAACTCCGAAGATGTAGATCGGCAAATAACGCCCGACTTACGCGTGGAGGCGCTAAAGGATATGATTGGTGATGAAATCTCCAACGCCTTAAACGCATTGGATGTAGACTTCAGAACAGTAATTATATTGTGTGATTTAGAGGGATTTAAGTACGATGAAATGGCCAAGATTCTTGACATACCAATAGGGACTGTAAGGAGCAGACTACACCGCGCACGCAATCTCCTGAAGGAAAAACTTAGCGAGTACGCCAAGCAAATGGGTTATAAAAACGCGTAAAGCAAATGAATAATATTGACGAAAACAAAATGGGCGATTGTGGTGACAAACGGAATTGCCTAGAAACGCTCCAACTTATATTAGATGGACAAGCCTCTCCAGAACAAAAAGCAGATTTTAAATTGCATATAGATGAATGCATGCCCTGTTTCCAACATTACAAATTCGATCAAACCATTAAAGAGTTGTTGAAATTAAAATGCAATAACCCTGCGCCCAAAGAGCTAATAGAAAGTATAAAAAACAAAATCAGAGAAAACACGGTGTCTTAATGGCGGGCAAGGCAATTATTTTTTGTGCGCCTTCCGGCTCCGGAAAAACTACCATCGTTAAACATCTTCTACAGACCAACGCTGATCTTGGTTTCTCAATTTCTGCCTCTACTCGCGATAAAAGAGGCCGAAAAGAACAAAACGGAAAAGATTACTATTTCCTTTCACCTGATGAATTCAAGGATAAGATTGATAACAATGAATTCATTGAATGGGAAGAAGTCTATGAAGGAAACTTCTATGGCACACTAAAATCAGAAATTGATAGAATCTGGCGTGTCGGAAAAAATGTAATTTTTGATGTTGATGTAAAAGGGGGCTTACATTTGAAGGAATACTTCGGTGATAAAGCGCTCTCTATTTTTGTTAAAGTAACATCTATGGAAGTATTAGAAGCCCGACTTCATGATCGCGGTACTGAATCTCCAGAAAGTCTTTCTCGAAGACTATTTAAAGCAAAATTTGAAATGTCGTTTCAAGACAAGTTTGATGTTGTATTAGCCAATGATGTTCTAGAAAACTCATTAGCGGAAGCACAACGTCTTTATGACGAATTTAAGAATAAGCAGTAAGCATTATCTTCTGCGCGATGGAACCTAAAAAAAAAATCGGTCTGTTCTTTGGTTCCTTTAACCCCATTCACATGGGCCATATGATTATTGCTAGCATCATGGCCGAGACAACCGATTTAGACAAAGTTTGGTTTATTGTTTCACCTCAAAATCCTTTCAAACCTGCGAAGGGATTACTTCATGAATTCGATCGTTACGACATGGTTCGGGCTGCCGCTTTTGACAACTATAAACTAGCGGTATCTGATGTGGAGTTTAGCCTGCCAAAGCCTAGTTATACGATTCACACACTCGTGCACTTAAGTGAAAAACATCCCAATAAAGAATTTAAGGTGATTATGGGTGAAGATAATCTAACCAACTTCACCAAGTGGAAAAATCATGAACGCATTCTCGAAGATTATGGTTTATATATTTATTCTCGGCCAGGCGCGCAACCTTCAGAACTAAAACAACATCCTCACGTTAAAATGGTCGACGCACCGTTGCTAGACATTTCTGCAACATTTATTAGGGACTGCATTAAAAAAGGACAATCAGTTCGATATTTAGTTCCAGATGCTGTCTACGAAATAATACACGGCAAAAAATTTTATCAGGAATAAATCCATTTAATGAGCTTAATAAGATTGCGTACCCGGATGTATAAATTTTCTTCAAACATCCTTCTTAAATTTTCTATTGTCTTATTAACCTTAGTGTCTTCTTTGAACATGGCCTATAGTAAAGGCGGAGTTCGTGGCTTTATCTCGGCCTCTGATGAAGGCATGCTACCATATGCAAGTATTTATGTTAAACAACTTGGTACAGGCACCACAGCGAATGAAACTGGCTTCTATGAGATAACACTAGAACCTGGAAGATATGAATTGGTATTTCAATTTTTAAGTTATGAATCCGTAGTGAGAATAATTGATGTAGCTGATGGTTTTTTTGAGTTGAATGTTACACTTAAACCGCAGTCACTTTTATTAAAAGAAGTAATAGTTGGCGCTAATAAAGAAGACCCTGCCTACACCATCATGCGCAAAGCCATTGCAAAGGCGAAGTATCATACACAACAATTGGATAGTTATTCAGCACGCGTTTATATAAAAGGTGCCGGGAAATTAAAAGACTATCCGTGGCTTGCCAAAAAGACTTTACAAAAAGAAGGAATTGAAAAAGACAGGGTATATATCTCTGAGTCTGTTAGTGAAATAAAATATACCCGACCAAAAAAATTTGAAGAAAAGGTCATTTCCATACGTAGCGATGGCAAAGACAATAATACGTCGCCTTCGGGATATATATTCGGAAGCTTCTATGAACCTGAAATTGCAGAAACTATTTCACCATTATCACCTAAGGCATTTTCATATTATAAGTTTGAATATCAAGGTACATTTACAGACCGCGATTACACCATCAGTCGCATCAAGGTAACGCCCCGCTCTAAAGGTGACAACGTTGTTGATGGGATGATTTATATTGTTGAAGATTGGTGGAGCATTCATAGTGTGGATATACATACCACCAGACTGGGAATTAATGTTTTTATTAAAGGCACATATGAACCCATTGAAGATAAAGCGTGGCTACCGATTTCACATCGCTTTAGAGTAGACGGAAAAGTTTTTGGGTTTGAATTTGAATACAACTATCTGGCTACCGTGAGTAATTATAAAATTAAACTTAACCCTAAGTTGATAGTGGAGAAGATGGAAGTTATTGATGAGAAGGTTGAGAAAGAACAAGCCAAAGAAATTGAGAAAAAATTTGATGAGAAGCCGAAATCCAAAAAGAAAGCAGATCAAACAAAACAACTTCAGGAACGTCTCGCTGCAGGACAAGAGATAACACGGAAAGAACTTAAGACAATTGTAAAAGAGTACGAAAAACAAGAACAAAAAGAGCAGAAAGAACCCGAGGTTATTTCGGATGTGAATTTTAAAATTGATAGTGGTGCCTATAAAAAAGATACAGCGTACTGGTCACTCATGAGGCCTATACCACTCACAAAAGAAGAAGTAGTTGGCTATAGAAAATCTGACAGTCTTGCCATCATCACTCAAAAGAAAGCCGCAGGTGATACCCTTAAACAATCGAAACACAAAGGCTTTCAACCTTGGGATATCTTAATAGGAGATAATTACAAAATTTCTGAGCATAGCAATTTTAAAATACATACGCCGCTTGGCGGATTTAACACAGTTGAAGGTTTTAATATTATTTACAAGCTATCCTACGGAATAATATTACAGGACACCAGCAAAACGCGTTTTACAGTAAGCCCCGTATTTCGATATTCATTTGAGCGCGAAAAGCTGAACGGCCTACTGAGCTTTACACTACGAAATAACAACTACAGGTTGCGATTAGAAGGTGGTCAATATATCAGGCAATACAATCAAGATGATCCTATTCATCATCTCGTCAACACTTTCACTACCCTGCTTCTTGAAAGAAATCTGATGAAAATCTATGAACGTGATTATGTCGATCTTAATTATCGTGTAAAACTAAATGAATTTCTAAACCTCGGCACATCCTGGAGCTGGGCAAGGCGAAGAGAATTAGATAACAATACGGATTACAAGCTAGTAGACAGAAAAAATATTGAGTACACATCAAACAGGCCCGTTAATGCAGAGTTGGTAGACACCTCCTTTCCAACTCACGAAGCTTTTATTGGCAACCTTAATCTAACAGCACGTCCGTGGTTAAAATATCGAATATATAATGGCCGGAAACGAGAGATTAGAAATTCATCGCCATCCTTTATAATTGATTATAAAAAAGGATTTAATAAACTTTTAGGAAGCGATGTGAGCTTTGATCAAATTGAAATAGGCATTAAGCATGAAATTAAAATCGGCGTGCGAGGCAATCTAGATTTTTATTTACGAGCGGGTCAATTCTTAAATAAAGACAAAATGTTCTTTATGGATTATAAACACTTTCTTGGAAACAGAACACCTTTTAGTACAACTGATCCTGTGGGTAGCTTTAGATTGTTAGAATATTATAACCACAGCACCAATGATCAATACTTTACGGGCAATGTACATTATCACTTCCGTAAATTTCTACTAACACGCATTCCTTATGTTCGTTTGGCAGGTATTAGGGAGAATATCTTTGTCAACTATTTGGCTACTCCTACTTCAAACAATTATACAGAACTTGGCTATTCAATTGATGGCATTCTTAGGGTCTTCAGACTCGAAGCAGCAGCAGCATTCAGTAATGGCACTAATCCAGACTATGGATTCCGAATTGGAATCGCCACTACTTTAATGGTAAGCATAAATGAATAAAAGTTAGGTGTTACGATAGAGTTTATAACTCAGTACCTAACCCCTAACTCTACGATATTACTATTAACATTATTGCACGACTAAACAAGGTAAATAATATTATTCATTTGGAGCATTAATAAGAATTCGGCGTCTGCTTTAGTAGGTAGCCAGTTAGCCTTAGTGAACTAAAGTTTCAAAGATACTTTTTGATATGAAGTCTTATTTCAGTTCATGGCTATCATTTGCAAATTAATCGTAACAATAAAATTGTATTCCATGGTTAGGTCATTAAAGATGCGCGAAGGCCCGTAAGGATTTCAAATCAAACGCTCAGGCGCGCATAAAAAAACCAGGATTTGTCCGGCGCTTCTGGCGCCAGACAAATCCTGGTTTATAAACATAGTAATGATCCTGGCGCAATCAGCGCCACGATCTTTATTATGTTCTCTCTGCAAGGACTGCAATTTTAGTCTGGCCCTAATTTAATTCCGCGCAGTGGCTCTTATCTTCTCGTGCATCTCGCAGTTATTATGCAAAATTCTAAAAGCCTGTAAGGAGCGCTACCACTTTATTCAATTTAGCCGGACAACAATGACTATTCTTGATATAGCTTCTCTCACAATTAATTACTCTACTTCGCCTTTAATATATAATTGCACTGCTGCATCTTCAGTATTTGCATTTATAGTAACTGACTTTGTAAAAACACCAGGTTTGGCAGCATTGTAAGTTGCCTTCACAAAGCCTTCTTGTCCTGGAGCAATAGCCTCTTTCGAGTATTCTGCAACTGTGCATCCACATGATGCCTGTACCGATGTGATGATTAACGGTTCACTGCCTTTGTTGATAAAGGTAAAGGTATGTGTGGCAGGAACGTTTAATTTTATTTTACCAAAATTAAATGTTGTCTCAGTCCATTTAAAGATGGCACTGCCATGGCCAAAAGAATTTACAGTGTCTACGTTACCTGCTAGTCGTTGCGCAAAAGCGCCTGAAATAATCAGAACCGCGAATGCTAATACAAGGGATTTCTTCTTCATAATTTTAGTTATTAGTTAATGATATAGTTTGAACAATACAAATGAACCTTAGAAATAGAAACAAGTGTGTTAATGAATTTATAATAATTGTTAAGGAGTTGTTAATGGCACAAAACACTCAATACTTTACCATAGCTTTAATTTGTGAAAGGCTCAACAATCCGCATTATTGTTATTCTTGCAACCCTCAGCATTGTGGGAATTACCTTCACGCAAATTTATTGGGTAAAAAGAGCCTTTAACCTAAAAGAAGCAGAATTTGACCGTAGCGCGAACACCGCGCTGTATAACGTAGCTCAAAAAATATTTCAGATTAACCATATCCGATCGCCGGCCACTAATCCTGTAAAGCAACTCTCAACAAATTACTTTGTAGTTCTTATCAACAGTGAGATTGATGCCAGCTTACTTGAATTCCTTCTGCGTACTGAATTTGAAATAAGAAACATTCAATCAGATTTCGAGTATGGTGTCTATGATTGTTCCAGCGAACGGATGGTTTATGGAAATTACATTCCACTAAAAACTTCAAATGAAAAAATTATAAAAAAAACAAACTTGCCGAATTGGGCTAACGGTGGATATTTTTTCGGTGTACAATTTCCGAACAGGGAAGCACAAATAATTAACCAAATGGGCATTTGGTCATTCTCGTCCATTGTCTTGCTACTAGTGGTCATCTTTTTTGCCTATACCTTGTTCATCATTCTAAAACAAAAGCGTCTGTCTGAAATTCAAAAAGATTTTATAAACAACATGACGCATGAATTTAAAACGCCCATTTCAACCATTGCACTATCAACACAAGTATTAAAAGATCCACAAATTATTAATCAGCCAGAGCGGCTTTATAATTATGCAGCCATTATAGAAAAAGAAAACAACAGACTCAAGCAGCATGTAGAGCGTGTATTACAAATGGCACGTGTAGATAAAGAAGATGTGGAATTAAATAAAGAAGTAATCGATATACATCTCATTATCGCGGAAGCAATAAAAAATCACACTTACTCTCTTCAAGAAAAATATGGTAAAGTGACTAGTGAGTTAGCTGCTTCTACTTCCCAACTTAAGGCCGACAGATTACACATGGTTAATGTGTTTAATAATTTATTAGATAATGCGATAAAGTACAGCCAAACCAATCCAGTTATAAATATTAAAACCTATAACAAGGGGAAAGGATTATCAATAGAAATACATGACAATGGCATTGGGATTAGTAAAGAAAATAATAAACGAGTGTTTCAAAAATTCTACCGGGTGCCAACCGGCAATATCCATGATGTGAAAGGTTTTGGTTTGGGATTAAGCTATGTCAAAACTGTCATTGAAGCGCATCGTGGAATAATAAAATTAGAAAGCGAAATAGAAAGGGGCTGTCTATTTAAAATTTGGCTGCCCTTATAAGTTCTAAGATGAATACCGAACCTACATCTTTTTCAAAAACAAAAATCCTACTCGTTGAGGATGATGCTAGCCTGGGATTTGTCATTAAAGACAATCTTCAGCAAAACGGATATGAAGTAACATTGTGCACCGATGGCGAACAGGGCGAACAAACTTTCACAGACAACCAATTTCATCTTTGCCTCCTCGATGTAATGCTGCCGAAGAAGGATGGTTTCTCTCTAGCACGAACTATTCGCGCTATTAACAAAAACGTTCCAATACTCTTTCTTACTGCTAAGTCAATGAGTGAAGACAAGCTGCAAGGGTTTGAAACAGGAGCAGATGATTATATAACAAAGCCTTTTAACATAAAGGAATTGCTGTGCCGCATAGAGGTATTCCTTCGAAGAAGCACCGTCAGTAACATCAATGCCGAAAAACCTATTACCCTTGGAAGATTTACATTTGATTATCCAAATCTCACATTACAAAGTAGTTCACTCGAAAAAACCTTAACGCAAAAAGAGGCTGACATTCTCAAGATGCTTCATCTTCATAGAGGGAGTGTTTTGAGGCGCGAAGAAATTCTAAAGCATATATGGGGTGATGATGATTATTTTATGGGCCGCAGTATGGATGTATTCATTTCAAAGTTGCGTAGATATCTTAAAGATGATCCTGCCGTCAAGATTTTGAATTATCATGGTGTTGGATTTAAGCTGGAAGTAAAAGATATATAGTCTTGCTCTAAGGAATTAAAAATAATTAAGCAAACTGATTTCATTTTTAGTACATTTGCTTTCAGTATGTTCTTTGCTTCTTAAACATCAAAGCCGTTGTAGGTTTTCCTTTTCAGGGAAATTAATAAGGAACCGTGTGTAAATCACGGGCTGTCGCGCAACTGTAATCTCGTCTTGCTTTTAGTAAGATCAGCTTTATTCTTAATACCATTGTTCCGGCTAGGCCGGAATGAGAAGGTGAATAAAGTCGGGAGAGCCAGGAGACTTGCCTAACAACGTATTGACATTGCTTTCGCGATATGAAGCACCAGTCAGGCCTAGAGATATTCATACTATACTTTCCATACAAGAAGTGTGTCTATACTATTTAGCCTCCTGTAACTCCATTTTCGTGCAAGCATCCGTTTAACAGACAATCGTCATGCTGTTTAATTATTTCTTAACTAAACAAGCAACACTATGCTTACAAACAATCTCGGCTACCCGCGTATTGGTAGTCAACGTGAACTCAAAAAAGCCTGCGAGCAATATTGGTCAGGCAAAACC
Organism: uncultured Cyclobacteriaceae bacterium; assembly: GCA_964235605.1. GTDB lineage: Bacteria > Bacteroidota > Bacteroidia > Cytophagales > Cyclobacteriaceae > DATCRE01. The sequence goes on from CAXSCR010000039.1 coordinate 24,335, forward strand.
TCCTCCAAGAACTTACTTCAAGTAGGTAAGAACATCAGACATAACAACTGGCAATTGCAAAAGAGTGTCGGCATTGACCTGATACCTTCTAATGACTTTTCATTTTATGACCAAGTCTTAGACATGTCATTAACGGTAAGCGCCATACCTACTCGGTATCATGAAGTCATGTTCAATCAAGGCAACACTGAGCTTGATCTTTACTTTTCAATGGCCAGAGGTTATCAAAAAAATGGACTTGACATTACAGCCATGGAGATGACCAAGTGGTTCGATACAAATTATCATTATATAGTGCCTGAATTTTTTAAAGATCAACCATTTAAGCTCTTCTCAACAAAAATTATAGATGAATTTTATGAAGCCAAGCAATTGGGCATACTAACTAAGCCCGTTCTAATCGGACCAGTTTCCTATCTACTCTTAGGCAAAGAAAAAGAAGAAGGCCTTGATCGAATTGATTTGATTAAAAATCTATTGCCGGTCTACCTTGAGGTCTTAAAAAAACTTGATGCGCTCCACGTAAGTTGGATTCAGTTTGATGAACCTTTTCTCGTTATGGATCTAACCGAAAAAGAAAAGAAGGCGTTTACTTTTGTCTATACAGAGATAAAAAAAGAATTTCCATCTCTTAAAATCATTGTATCAACTTATTTTGAAAAATTAAAAGACAACACAAAACTTGCTGCCTCATTGCCAGTCTGTGCGCTTCATGTAGACCTCGTACGTGCGCCCGAGCAGTTAGATGATTTGTTAAATACTATAGGAGAAAAGGTAACTTTATCATTAGGTGTGGTGGATGGCCGCAACGTATGGCGAAACGATTTTAACAAATCGCTGGCTATTATAGAAAAGGCAAAAGCCCGTCTTGGTGAAAAGCGTATTATGATAGCTCCATCTTGCTCGCTACTGCACACACCTTGTGATCTTGATTTAGAAACAGATGAAAAATCGCTACCTCAAGAAGTCAAACACTGGATGTCATTCGCTAAGCAGAAACTTAATGAGGTAAAGGCATTACGTCTGTTAACAGCATTGGAAACTAAAACAGAATTCAATGATTTATTATTACTGAATCAACAAGCTATAGAGAGCCGTAGCACATCTAGCTTAATTCATCATGCAGAAGTTAAACAACGGGTTACAAACATCTCGGCTAATGATGATAAGCGCAGTAATGTTTTTGCTATTCGAAAGCAGAAGCAGCAAGAAGCGTTAAAACTTCCGCTGTTCCCTACCACAACCATCGGCTCTTTTCCACAGACTGATAATGTGCGTACATGGCGAGCTTTGTTTAAAAAAGGCGAGATCACAAAAAATGATTATGATACGCTTGTAAAAGAAGAATCACAAAAAGCTATTCAATGGCAAGAAGAAATTGGCCTTGATGTTTTAGTTCATGGTGAATTTGAACGAAATGACATGGTAGAATACTTTGGCGAACAACTGCAAGGTTATGTATTCTCAAAAAACGGATGGGTACAAAGTTATGGCTCGCGGTGTGTAAAACCGCCAATCATTTTTGGTGATGTGTCAAGACCAAGCGCCATGACGGTATCATGGTCTGCTTTTGCACAATCGCTAACCAAAAAACACATGAAGGGTATGCTTACGGGACCAGTAACAATTTTACAATGGTCTTTTGTAAGAGATGATCAGCCACGTTACATAACTGCCTTTCAAATAGCACTTGCTATTCGAGATGAGGTGTGCGACCTTGAAAATGCAGGCATCAAAATTATTCAAATAGATGAACCTGCCATTCGAGAAGGCTTACCACTTCGTAAGGCTGATTGGCAGACTTACTTGGATTGGGCTGTTAAAGCGTTTCGTATTTCAGCTAGTGGCGTGAAAGATGAAACACAGATCCATACGCACATGTGTTATTCAGAGTTTAATGACATCATCCAAAACATTGCTGACATGGATGCTGACGTGATTACAATTGAATGTTCACGCTCACAAATGGAACTACTGGATGCCTTTGCCGACTTTAACTATCCAAATGAGATTGGTCCAGGAGTTTACGATATTCATTCTCCAAGAGTTCCTTCTCGTGAAGAGATGATTTATTTGCTTAATAAAGCAAGATCTGTAATTCCAGCAGAACAGCTTTGGGTAAATCCAGATTGTGGTTTAAAGACACGCCATTGGGAAGAAACCAAAAAAGCACTTATTGAAATGGTTGCAGTTGCACAAGAGCTACGTCAACCTGTAGTTGTTTAAAGACTAAAAGCCGGCAACCTAACCTTGCCGGCTTATTTTACCTATGAATACTATGATAAAGCATGAAGAGAAATATTGCCCTCATTGTAAAGCTATTTTTGAATGCAAAGTGGGGTCAGTCGGCTTATGCCAATGTAGTGCCGTAAAATTGAACGACGTTGAGCGCGCTTATTTAAGAGACCAGTTTACTGATTGCCTTTGTGCGGCCTGCATGAAAGAGATGAAAAGGGAATTCAATATTCGACAGTTTAAAGACCATATCAAAAATCTTTTTGGGCTACGATGACACATAGCGATCCACAGTTATAAGATTATTAAATTTAATGGTTTAAATCTTGCACAACGCTGCTTACATATAACGCTATGCAAACACAAGCCCTTATTATTAGCTTCCTCTTTCTCAGCTTAATTTCGCGCGCCAGCTAGTTGAGAATATTCCATTGGTCACTACAACTGGTGAAGCTAATATTAAAGTAGCACCCAGATTATGCCGTGTTATCTGTTCGCATTAAACGTGCTTCAGACATTGCAAATATTATTGCAACCACAGACGCCTTCCTTTTTAGTAAACAAAACGCAGACATAAGATTTATTGACGCTGAAAACAAAGAAATCATCGTTACAAAGCCCGAAGTCTTAATTCGAAATACCTCCGTAACATTTATTAAAGAGTTTATAGTGACGGTTACAATCTCGAAGAGCTCCCAAAAGTCATACTTGATCTTTTACGCCATGATTTTAGTGACATCTACGCCATAAGCTATCGCACCACCAAACTAGAAAAATCTAAAACAAAGGCTAGAAAGTTGACCATTACAAACGCGAAGCTGGCAGCCATAACCTATGCCGAAGGACTTGACCAATCAATTGGTAAGGCTCACGCCATTACTGAAGTTGAGATCCCAGTTAACAATTGGTATATAGATAAGTATACTCCTAATCTTATAGAGCTCGTCTTTACCGACTACCATTACAATCCAGGTTATATAACCATTCCTTGTAAAGTCACGGCAGGTTTCACCTTAATAAAATGAGCTGAGGACGAATATCAGATCTCGAGCATCCAATGTCAGAGAATTATCTAATGAATTTTAAGGATTCTTCAAGTAAACTTGGAATATTCATTAGGTTTTAGCGATATTTGCAATCCCTTTTCGAAAGGGCTTTAAATTGAGCTTAATATGGCGAGAGTTTGTCAAATAACTGGAAAAAGACCGCAAGTCGGAAATAGCGTATCACACGCTAATAATAAGACCAAGCGTAGATTTTTACCAAATCTTCAGAAAAAACGTTTTTTCATTCCTGAAGAGAACATGTGGATCACTTTAAAAGTGTGCACTAAAGCAATTAAAACCATTAATAAAAATGGTATTACAGCTGTCTTAAAAGACGCTAAGGCTAAGGGAAACTTGGTTTTATAATAGACCATAAAAAGAATTAATCATGGCAAAGAAAGGCAATAGAGTTCAGGTGATTTTAGAATGCACCGAACACAAAACCAGCGGCATGTCGGGCATGAGCCGTTATATCACAACAAAAAACCGTAAAAACACTACGGAAAGAATTGAATTGAAGAAATTCAATCCAATCATGAAGAAAATGACTTTACACAAAGAAATAAAGTAAACCATGGCAAAGAAAGTTGTTGCATCCCTTAAGAAAACTGACTTAAAGAGTTTTGCAAAGGTAATTCGCGCTGTAAAGTCTGAAAAGACTGGTGCTTATACCTTTAGAGAAGAAATCGTTCCTGCTGAATTAGTTAAAGAAACATTAGCTAAGAAATAATCAGGTTGAAAAAAAATTGAAAAGTCCCCTCGAGGGACTTTTTTTATTTTATTTCACCCATCTTGCCCCAAGTAACTTACCATCTCACTATTATGTCAATATTCGGCAAACTGTTCTCTAAAGAAAAGAAAGAAACTCTGGACAAAGGATTAGAAAAATCCAAGGACAATTTCTTTAGCAAATTAGGGAAAGCAGTTATCGGAAAATCAACTGTTGATGATGAGGTTCTTGACAATCTGGAGGAGATTCTTGTTACCTCTGACGTAGGCGTAGAGACTACTCTTAAAATAATTTCACGCATTCAAGACCGCGTTGCCAAAGACAAATACCTCGGCACGTCAGAACTGGATAGAATATTAAGAGAAGAAATTGCCGCACTACTTTCAGAAAATAATACCGAAGATTTAGATGACTTTGATATTCCAACTGGTAAAAAGCCCTATGTAATTATGGTTGTTGGTGTTAACGGCGTGGGTAAGACCACAACAATTGGTAAACTAGCAGCCCAGTTAAAGAAGCGGAATAAAAAAGTATTACTTGGTGCTGCTGATACTTTTAGGGCTGCAGCTGTTGAGCAATTAAGGTTATGGGGTGAACGCGTAGGCGTACCTGTGGTTGCTAAGGGTATGAATACTGATCCTTCCGCCGTTGCTTATGATGCGGTGCAGGCTGGCGTAGACCAACAAATGGATGTTGTGATTATTGATACTGCAGGAAGGCTTCATACAAAAGTAAATTTGATGAATGAGCTTTCTAAAATAAAACGCGTAGTTCAAAAAGTAATACCTGATGCACCCCACGAAGTATTGCTAGTTCTTGATGGTAGCACAGGCCAAAATGCGATGATTCAAGCCAGAGAATTCACAAAAGCCACCGAGGTAACAGCGCTTGCTATCACCAAACTCGATGGCACGGCTAAAGGCGGTGTTGTAATTGGCATTTCAGATGAATTTAAAATTCCTGTAAAATTCATTGGGGTTGGCGAAAAGGTTGACGACCTACAGGTTTTCAACAAAGTTGAATTTGTTGATTCATTGTTCAAAAAATAATTATTTCTTTTTAGCCACAGGTAGTCGTACAAACACCTGATAATTAAAACCCCATGTTGTTGGCCTATCCGTACGTCCAAAACCAGGGACGTCACTAGGAATCATTTCTATTGTATCGCTTGTTTTTAAACCAAATTTGAAGCGGGCAGTGTATCCCATCCATATAATTTTCCAAATTTTTACACGAAGTCCCGTAGTCAATTCAAACCAACGCGCTTTAGTACCTGTATTTACATAATGCTGAGTGCCGGCTTGCCCCCAGGCTGGGTCATTTATCTCTAGCACGAAATCTTCTGAGAACTTGGATCTGCCATATCGCATACCAATGAAAAACATATTTCTGTCAGGATCTTTTTTTAGAAAGTTCACATCTACACCAATACGATAGTAACGACCATCATTATTATACGCACCTCCAGCGGGGAAATAGGTTCTGCCCCATGAGCCAAAATCTGCAGTTAAATAGTATCTGTAGAAATCAACATCTGCATTTACTTCCCATCCCGTAAAGGATTTTACATAATTACTTTTTATGAGACTTATCACATCGGTGCCTACTCTTATACCAGTAGGTAAAAATTTATTTCTTACCGTATCGGCGTTCTGCTTTTGCTCATCGGGTTTTTGGGCGAAAGCACCAAAAGGCAAAAGCAATATCAATATGCTACTGTATAACTTCAATGTTATCAACGGTTGGGAATTTTGCTTTTGGATCTTTTACTGTTGGCGCTGTTACAAAATCATGACTAACAACGCTTATTGCTCTAAAAACTGTTTGAGGACCGCATACGGCATGAAAGGTTTTAGGTGTTCTAACATACGCTAATTGAAGCGTATTGAGTTTGCCATCCTTATGCGTAAATGTATAAGTCACCTCATCTGCCGCTGCGTTAAGTGGAAGTTCAACCCTTGTGACGGCGGTGTCACTATAAATAGGGGTAGTCAAAAAATCAGCTTTCAGTGTTTCTAATTGAATGGTATCGCTAATGTTTGAACTCTCTCTGAGTTGCCTAAACAGCAATCTAATAGTATTAGTAGTTGGGCATCGAACAACGGTAATGTTTGTATAAGGGGGATCATGTATTGAATCGTTAGCCACAATAACTGTTTCTCCTGCCGGAAGATTGTTTCCGTCTACCGTTAACTTAATGTCTGAAATCAAATTTTGAACGCCGCACTTCGTAAGTATCTCTTTATTCTGAACCCTATAATCAATTGATATATTTCTTAGCGCATCATCATCAAGTTTAAAATCAAAAGTGGCTGATGACGCCCCATAATCTAACGGAAGTAAAAGTGAGCTGGTAGCAATATTCTCATAAAGAGGTGTGGCTTGATAGTCTGCTGTTACGCTTTCAATATTTCTTGAATCAAGCCTTCCCGCTGTAATATTATCCATCAACAATTGTCTAAAACTCAACCGCATGATGTTATTGCGGGGACAACGGTAAATCTCAATATTAACGTTTGCCGGGTTAGACGGCGTATTTGATACCAATCGAATGGAATCAAAATCTTCTTTACCACTCAATATGGCGAGGTCAGAAACTATAAAACGTTGTCCACAATCTTCAGATACAAACTGTGTTTTTGATTTATGCCCTAAGAGGAGGGTATAAGTCCGATCCAAGCCTTTGATTATAAGGGTAGTCTCGTCTTTAAGATAATTCAACGGTAGAGAGATAGGTGACGTGGCGTTGAACGTATCGGGCAGTATACCACTATACCCATCTGCTAAAGCTTGATAAATTGAAACCGTATCAGTCTTTCCATCAAACATTTTTCTAAAAGAAATTCCTACCAAATTGATGTTTTGCCGGAAACAATCTGGCTCATTAAGGCAGGAAACGCCCATTAGAAGGAATAAAACGAACCAAGCTACTTTCTTCATTGAATTTTAATGGCTGTAAAGATAAGTTAACGCGTCAAAGCCCAAATGTTAGGCCAAGTTATTTTTGTATTTTTGCAGGCTCAAAGCGGGGAGACATTGAAAACCAAGGGAAATAGGAAAACGAAAGTCAACATTGTAACATTGGGTTGCTCTAAAAATCTAGTTGATTCGGAGGTTTTGTTGACTCAACTTCGCGGTAATGGTATTGAAGCCGTTCATGAATCGAAGGAAGATGACGCCAGTGTTGTGGTAATAAACACCTGCGGATTTATCGATAATGCCAAACAAGAGTCAATTGACACCATATTGCGTTATGTTGACGCGAAAGAAGAAGGGATTGTTGATAAGGTTTACGTAACGGGCTGCCTTTCTCAGCGATACAAAGACGATCTTGAAAGGGAAATTCCTGAAGTAGATGCTTGGTTCGGCACACGGGATCTTTCCCGGTTATTAAAGGTTTTTAAGGCAGATTATAAACATGAGCTAGTTGGTGAACGCATTCTTACCAACCCAAGTCATTTTGCTTATTTAAAAATTGCTGAGGGCTGTGATAGACCATGTTCTTTCTGCGCTATTCCGCTTATGCGTGGAGGCCATATATCTCGCCCCATAGGAGAACTGGTATTAGAGGCCAAAAATTTAGCAAAGACCGGCACAAAGGAGTTGTTGATCATCGCCCAAGATTCAACGTATTACGGCCTTGATATTTATAAAAAAAGAAACTTAGCCGACTTACTTAAAAATCTTTCTGACGTAGAGGGCATAGAATGGATTCGTCTGCACTACGCTTTCCCTGCTGGCTTTCCCATGGATGTGTTGGATGTAATGGCCGAACGTCCAAACATCTGCAAGTACTTAGATATTCCGCTTCAACATGGGTCCAGCCGCATGCTGCAACTTATGCGCAGGGGAACAACACGCGAAAAGACAGAGGAACTTTTACAAACCATGCGCCAACGCGTGCCCGATATTGCCATTCGCACTACCATGATTGCTGGCCATCCCGGAGAAACCGAACAAGAGTTTGAAGAAATGATGGGCTTTATAGAAAGATCTCGTTTTGAAAGACTTGGAATTTTTAGCTACTCTCATGAAGAAAATACACACTCTTATTCAATGCCCAATGATGTTCCTGAAGAAGTGAAACAGGAAAGGCTAGATGCTGTTATGGAATTACAACAAGGCATTTCGCTCGAATTGAATCAGGCCAAAATAGGTAAAACATACAAAGTATTGATTGACCGCAAAGAAGGCGGCAATTTTATAGGACGAACCGAATATGACTCGCCTGAAGTTGATAACGAAGTAATTATTGATTCGCTAGGAGACTATTTGAGAACAGGTGATTTTGTTAATGTAAAAATCAATGCTGCTACCGAGTTTGACTTAACAGGAAACGTGGTTAATTAGTCAATGTGTAAATTACTAATGTGCAAATTGGATTTTAGTGAGAAATCAAAGTTTACCAACACATGGACGTTAAAAAAATTGACACATTTTCAAATTGGCAATTGATAATTATTCCTAAACTTTATCAATGAATTGACGTTATTCGATCTATGATTTCAACAAAGTTCTCCACCAATATCTGTTGTTGATTATGCATAATCAAAAAATTGCATTAGCCGATACGCAGGCATTCTCAACGTTCTTTTTAGATTACATTCAACAAGATCCATCTTTACAAAAATTTTACAATCGCTTCCCCAAGGTTGAGAATTTTAAAGAGCAGATCGTAGAAAAGTCAAAATCCTTTCAGGGAAACAATCGGAAGATTCTGGTTAGTGAGTTACAAAAACAATATCAGCTTCTTACAATTTCCGATCTCGTAGCGCAAAACATATCCTCACTAAAAGATAACAAAACCTTTACCGTCACAACGGGCCATCAACTTAATATTTTTACAGGACCGCTGTATTTCATTTATAAGATTGTCACGGTAATAAACACGTGTAAACAATTAAAGACTGCTTATCCCGAATACAATTTCGTTCCTGTATACTGGATGGCTACCGAAGATCATGACTATGAAGAAATAAAATACTTTCGCCTATATGGAAAAAAATATATTTGGAATACCCAACAGACTGGTGCAGTAGGCAGATTTAATACCAACGATTTTGATTCATTACTTAAAGAAATACCAGGCGACAACAGCCTATTTAAAAAAGCTTATCTTAATCATAACACACTAAGCCATGCTGTTCGATATTATGTGAACGAACTTTTCGGCAGTGAAGGCTTAATAGCAATTGACGCAGACACGCACGAATTCAAATCGCTTTTCAAAGAAGTTATTAAAGATGATCTCACGAGCCATTCAGCAAAAAAAATAGTTGATCAAACAGATGAAGCCCTAAAATCACTCGGCCAAAAAACACAAGTGTATTGTCGCGATATTAATTTCTTTTATCTCGATAATAATTTAAGAAGTAGAATTGAAAGACAAGGCGACCAATACAAAGTAATAGATACTGACTTATCATTTACGCAAGGCGAGATTAACAATCTCATCGAAACACATCCTGAAAAATTCAGTCCCAATGTTATTCTTCGTCCATTGTATGAAGAGATGATACTTCCTAATCTCGCATATATAGGAGGTCCATCAGAAGTTGTCTATTGGCTACAGCTTAAAGATGTTTTCCAACACTTTAAAACTGCTTTCCCTATTTTAATGCCAAGGAATTTCGCCATGGTCATGGAACATCAGGATGTTGAAAAGTTTGAAAAACTCAAGCTTGAGATCAAGTATATCTTTGAGGAAAAAAATAAATTATTTACCCATTGGGTCAAGAAGCATTCGCAACATAATGTTGCTGTTACGGATGAGATGAATAAGATTCAAGAGGTTTTCAAAGAGTTAAAAGAACGAGCTGGAACCATTGATCAGACTTTGATTGCCTTTGTTGCCGCATCAGGAAAAAGGGCTACCAGAAGCATTGATAGGATTGAACAGAAACTTATTCGAGCAGAGAAAAGATTACAAGAAGACAAACTACGTCAAATAGAATCATTGAAGGATGCGCTATTCCCTGGCGGAAATCTTCAGGAGCGAACAGATAATTTTCTTAATTTTTATAATCAGGATCCAACCTTCATACAAAAATTATTAACCAATTTCGATCCTTTTGATTTCCAATTCAATATCTTGTATACAGAAACCCTGAACCTTCTCAATGACCAAGCAAGAAATTCGTAAAACTTATCTGCATAAAAGATCTGCATTAACAGCAGCAGAATATTTAAATATAAGTGGGCGGATTTGCGATAATTTATTTTCATTGCTTGACTTAACATCTATAAAAGTCATTCATACTTTTCTTACTATCGAAAAAAATCGAGAGCCCAATACATGGTTGATTATTGATCGAATCAAGAAAGAATTCCCCCAAATAAAAATATCCATTCCACGAATTAACAATCAAACAGGAGGGCTTGAAAACTTTTACTTTGAAAGCCATGACCAACTCAGACAAAATATTTTGGGAATACCTGAACCACAACAAGGGATTCCAACTGAATCAAAAGACATTGATCTCATCTTTGTACCACTCCTTGCCTTCGATGCAACCGGCCATCGCGTTGGATATGGAAAAGGTTTTTACGATAAGTTTCTTCAGACTTGCCATGATAAATGCAAAAAAGTAGGACTTTCTTTATTTCCTCCCCTCGACTCAATCGATGATGTGAATAACCATGATCAAAAACTTGATCTAGCAATTACGCCATATAAAATTCATCAGTTTTAAATAAAATTTCGTTAGCTGATTCAATATCAATAGCACTGCAAGGCAAAATCACTAACGCAGGTAGAGCCCTGCATAATAGGGCATCTTATAAGTAAGTAAGTTATAGCCCCGAAAGGGCGAAATAAATATCACATAGCAAATGGGACAATCACTAGTTAAAAATTACTTACACATCGTATTCAGTACCAAAAATCGCCAAGCGCTGATCCTTCCGTCCATTGAAGTCGAACTATATAGTTACATCGGAGGAATATGTAAGAATCTTGAATGCCATCCGATACAGATAGGTGGCTATAGTGATCATATACACATACTTTGTATTCTATCTAAGAAACTTGCTTTAGTTAAACTAATGGAGGAACTCAAATCACATTCATCGAAGTGGGTTAAAACCAAAGATGAGAACTTAAAGAATTTTTACTGGCAAGATGGGTATGGAGCTTTCTCCGTGAATCCAAAGGATGTTGATGCTGTTAAAAGTTATATAGAAAACCAGCATGAACATCATAAGCAGAGGTCTTATCAAGATGAATACAGGGCCTTTCTTAAAAAGTATAACGTGGAATATGATGAACGTTATGTTTGGGATTAAATTGGAAAATATTACGCCCTTTCAGGGCTGATCTTATACTTTAACACACAGGGCTTTTGCCCTGTGCTAATAGATAAGGCCCTTTCAGGGCTAACCGTTTAATTTGCAGATTTGCAGAAGCCAGATTAATCAAACGCCAATTCAGCATCATATTTATTATTAATTAAATTGATCAACATCACAGCCCTGAAAGGGCAAAATCGTTAACGCAGGGCAAAGCCCTGTGTGTTAAAGTATAAGATCAGCCCTGAAAGGGCGGAATACATATGAACATGACATACCTCATAAGGACTAGCCAGATTAATCAAACGCCAATTCAGCATCATATTTATTATTATATTAATTAAATTGATCAACATTACAGCCCTGAAAGGGCAAAATCGTTAACGCAGGGCAAAGCCCTGCAAATAAAGTCTTATAGTTTAGTTATAGCCCTGAAAGGGCGGAATACATATGAATATGACATACCTCCTAAGGACTCACTCTTTAAAATTACTTACACATTATATTCAGCATTGAAAACGTCAAGCGCTGATCTTGTCTTTCATACGAAGTCGAACTATATAGCTACTACCTAGGTGGAATATGTATGTAAGAATCTTGAATGCTATCGATCAGAGGTGTCTATAGTGATCATATTCACATCCTTTGTATTCTAAGAAACTTGCTTACAAACTAATGGAACAACTTAAATAACACTCCTCCAAGTTGGTTAAAACCAAAGATGAGAACTTAATGAATTTTTATTGGCAAGATGGGTACCAGATGACTATTAGTACATCTGTTAAAGTGTAAGGTGGTTTATGATGAGCACCATGTTTGGGATTAATATTACGCCCTTTCAGGGCTGCTAGTAGCTGCTTCACTCCCACAGGGCTTTGCCCTGTGTTGATAGATAAAGCCCTTTCAGGCCTTTCAGGGCTGAAGTTTCACTAATTTGCGCAAACTAGTATTTCGTTCTTAAAATAACATTACAAATAAAAATTATATTTTTTGATAAAACCTATCAAAGGTGCGCACTACCAGTAAATCTAAATTGGCCCTTATTTGATACGTTATTTAAAGAACGATGTACTAGATTGCACAAATTTTAGTTTTAATCGAAGCCAATTTCAGCGTCACTTCAGCAGTTCATTCAGCGTCATTATATATATTATAATTCAAGCAACAGCCCTGAAAGGGCAAAATCATTAACGCAAGGCAGAGCCCTGCAAATAAAGTCTTATAGGTTAGTTATAGCCCTGAAAGGCCTTAAAGGGCGAAATAATTTGATAGAGAAGCTTTACAGAGCTAGCAATTTTAATGTGAATAATAACAAAATCATTAAAGCTAACGCGGCGTTATAACGTTATAACAACTACACAAAAGGTTCTTGCTGACTGAGACAGTGAAACGAACCTAAGCCCCAGATTATATCTACCGAATCTAAACCAATTACTTTTCTATCTGGAAAACATTTTTCTAAAATGCCCAGTGCTTTATCATCATTCTTATCTCTGAATGTCGGAACGACGACGTAATTATTGCTTATATAAAAGTTAGCGTACGAAGCAGGCAAGCGCATGTCTTCAAATACGATTGGTGATGGCATTGGTAATTCAACAATGCTTAGTTGCTTGCCATCTTCAACGCGAAGTGTTTTTAACGTTCTTAAATTTTCTTGAAGCAATTCATAATTTTCATCTTGCTTGTTATGCTCAACAACGGTTACAACCGTGTTGTGATTCACAAATCTTGTGATGTCATCAATGTGACCATCGGTATCATCACCCACAATACCATCTCCTAGCCATAAAATATTATCAACACCATAATAGTTATGAAGATATTCTTCTATCTGCTTTTGACTTAGATGTGAATTACGATTGGCATTTAATAAACATGATGTTGTTGTTAACACGGTTCCCTTTCCATTAAAATCAACAGAGCCACCTTCCATCACAATGCCTGGATAGACAACAGGAATTTTATAATGATTTGCAATTAGCGTGGGAATGTTGTCATCAAGATCATAAGGAGGATATTTATCTCCCCAAGCATTATATCCCCAGTCTACTATTATTTTTTTCTGATCCGCTTTGGGGTTGATCAAAAACGCAGGTCCATGATCACGGCACCAAGCGTCGTTAGTGGGATGAATAAAGAAATTAATATTCTTTAAATCGGAGCCAACTTGCTTAAGGCAGGTGATCGCTTTTGCTTTCATTGCTTCATCAACAACGTTAACATTAACAAGCTCCCCTTCTGCTACGAGTTTAATGAACCGCGCATAAACAGGATAAATGGTTTCAATCTTTCCTGGCCATGAAGCTTCTTTATGTGGCCAGCTTAACCAAGTCGCAGAATGTTTAGCGAATTCTGCTGGAAAATGATAACCTAGTTGTTTTGGAGTTTGGGTATGCAAAGCGATAAGGGTGAGATTTCGGGTTCAAGGGTTCAAGTTCAAGGTTCAGGTCAAGGTTTCAGGTTCAAGGTTAGAGAGTGCATTCCAACTTGGAACTTTGAACCTGAAACCAAAAAATCATTCGTCTATAAACCGTTTCGTAATGGGTTGGTAAGAATCAATTCTTCTATCGCGTAAAAATGGCCAGTGTGTTCTGTAGGTGTCTGTTTTATTTAAGTCAACTTCAAGTACATTTACTTCTTCTTGATCATGAGACCCTTGATAAAGCACTCTTCCAAAAGGGTTAGCTATGAATGAGCCGCCCCAGAATTTCATAGCGCCATTCTGCTCAAAGCCAACGCGATTTACACTTACCACATGTAATCCATTGGCAACGGCATGACTACGTTGAATGGTTTGCCACGCTCCATACTGTTCATTGTTTGTCGGTTCATCTTGTGATGTTGCCCAGCCAATGGCGGTTGGATAAAATAAAACCTCAGCACCCATGAGTGCCGTTATGCGCGATGCTTCAGGGTACCATTGATCCCAGCAAATAAGCACGCCGATGGTCGCAAACTTTGTCTTAAAAACTTTGTAGCCTAAATCACCTGGTGTGAAATAAAATTTTTCATAATAGGCTGGATCATCTGGTATGTGCATCTTTCGGTACTTACCTAAATAAGCGCCGTCAGCATCAAGTACAGCGGTGGTGTTGTGGTAAATACCTTGGGTTCGCTTTTCAAATAAGGAAGCAATTATAACAACGCCTAACTCTTTTGCCAACGCAGACAATGCATCTGTTGAAGGGCCTGGAATAGCCTCTGCTAGTTTAAAGTTTTCATAATCTTCTACATCACAGAAATACAGCGATGTAAACAACTCCTGGAGACACACAATTTGCGCGCCTTTTGCGGCAGCTTCACGAATCTTAGCAATGGCCTTAGTAAGATTTTCTTCTGGCTTGCTTACGCAAGACATTTGAACGGTCCCGATTTTTACTGCTTTAGCTGACACGGCTTGTTGTTTAGATGGCAAAATTAGTAACTTTTTCTATAGTCGGAATCAATACAATGGAAGGTTTAAAAACGTTCGTTTAACCGTTAATAGTTAATCGTTATCAGTTAATAGTTAGATGCTGCTTTTACCGGTTTGAGCTTTGCATAATTTGGCTTGGAATAGTACATAAAAAAACCTGGCAGACGTTATCTGCCAGGTCATGATATAATAAATCGTATGCGTTAAGCTTCCTGTGTCAAATGAACAAAAGATTCATCTTTGGCTTCTAGATTTGAGCTTCCCATGAGCCAAGTATCAACGGCACGGGCGGCTTCTCTTCCTTCGGAGATGGCCCATACAACAAGTGATTGACCGCGGCGCATATCGCCGGCTGCAAAGATTCCTTTTTGTGTGGAGTGATAGTTCGTTGTTTTGATGTTACCGCGTTCATCAAGATCGATTTTTAATTCATCTACGATGCCGCCTTTTTCAGCACCAACAAATCCGATCGCTAACAGAGCAAGTTCACATGGTATGATTCGTTCGGTTCCAGCAATTTCTTCAAAGCCCATTTTACCTTGTGCATTTACACCCCAGGTAATATCTACTAACTTCATTCCCGTAAGGCGTCCATTGTTATCGCCAACAAATTCTTTGGTGAGAATAGCCCAACGGCGTTCAACCCCTTCATCGTGTGATGAAGAAGTCATCAACACCATTGGCCAAAGCGGCCAAGGATTATTTTCTGTTCTGGTTAATGGAGGTTTTGCTAACAATTCAATTTGCGTTACTGACTTCGCACCATGACGGTTTGATGTACCCACACAATCTGAACCCGTATCACCACCACCAATTACAAGTACATTTTTAGTAGTTGCAAGAATGTCATCAGCTGGAACTTTATCTCCAGATACGCGCTGATTTTGTTGTGTTAAAAATTCCATAGCGAAGTGTACGCCTTTAAGATTTCTTCCAGGTATTGGAAGGTTTCTTGGTGCAGAAGCACCTCCACAAAGTACAATCGCATCAAATTCACCTTTTAATTGTTTGGCGCTTACGTTCACACCAACATGGGCACTGGTACGAAATACAATTCCTTCCTGCTCCATCAATCTTACTCTGCGCTCAACAACAGTTTTTTCTAACTTAAAATCTGGAATTCCAAAACGTAATAGTCCACCTACACGCTCACTGCGTTCAAATACAGTTACCCAGTGACCTGCTTTGTTCAACTGCGCTGCCGCAGCTAGACCTGCCGGTCCTGAACCAATCACAGCAACACGTTTTCCTGTTCTAGTCTTTGGTGGAACAGGTTTTATATATCCTTTTTCCCAAGCCGTTTCAGCAATTGTCTTTTCAATATATTCTATAGTTACTGGCTTGTTGTTGATGCTGAGCACACAACTCGCTTCACAAGGTGCAGGACAAATTCTGCCGGTAAATTCAGGAAAGTTATTGGTGCTGCTTAAGATACGGATAGCTTCTTCCCACTTGCCATTATAAACAGCATCATTAAAATCAGGGATATTATTACCTAGTGGACAACCATTATGACAGAAAGGAACGCCACAATCCATGCACCTGGCGGCTTGATGATGTAACTTCTCTTTATCCAGCGGTGTATAAACTTCTTTATAATCATTTATTCTTTCTTTTGTATCACGAGACTTCGGCATCTCGCGGTCATACTTCATAAATCCATCAACTTGTCCCATATCTAAACTTTGTGATTTAAACCGAAATAAATTTTTCTTCTTTTAACTTTCTACTATTTACCAACCACCGCATTTTGCAAAGAAGTGTGCGCCTTGCCAGAGGCAGCTTTGCGTTTTTGTAAAACGGCTTTATAATCTTTAGGCATTACTTTTACAAAAAGTTCAGATGCTACCCCCCAGTTTTCAAGAATCCATTCTGCCGGATCGCTTCCTGTATAATCAAAATGTTTCTTAATCATCGATTTAACTTCAAGTTTATCCTCTCCAGACATTAACTCAAGCTCTACCATGTCTTTGTTGCAGAGTTTATCTAATGATTTCTCTGGATCAAATACATAAGCAATACCACCACTCATACCAGCCGCAAAGTTTCTTCCTGTTTTACCAAGAACAACAACATGTCCACCAGTCATGTACTCACAAGCGTGATCGCCTACACCTTCTACTACCGCGCTAACACCTGAATTACGAACGCAGAAACGCTCGCCAGCTTGTCCTCTAATAAAGGCTTCACCAGCTGTTGCTCCGTAAAAAGCTACATTACCAATAATGATATTGTCTTCAGGTTTTAAAGTCGCTTCCTTATCAGGATGAACAATTAATTTTCCACCTGATAAACCCTTCCCGAAATAATCGTTAGCCTCTCCTTCTAATTTGAAAGTTACTCCAGGCGCAACGAATGCGCCGAAGCTTTGGCCTGCAGATCCTTTGAAAGAGAATTTGATTGTATCTTCTGGTAATCCTTTGCCTTTATATTTTTTAGAGATTTCATTAGAAAGCAATGCACCAACCGTCCGGTTTGTATTGCGGATGCTAAAGCTGCCTTCCACTTTCTCTTGGTCGTCAAGTGCAGGTCTTGCAGCCTCTACCAATTTCCAGTCGAGTACACGTTCTAATTCGAAATCTTGTTCTATTTGTTTGTACACACCAACATGTTCTCTTGTTGGTTCACGATGTAAAATTGGAGATAGATCTAGTTTCTTCAACTTCCAATGATCAATATCTTGACGAAGGCGTAGCATATCTGCGCGCCCTACCATTTCATTTATTGTACGGAAGCCTAGTTCTGCCATCACCTCACGTAAATCTTCTGCTAAGAAGCGGAAGAAATTTACAACGTGATCAGGGTTTCCTGTAAAGAGTTTACGAAGGTCAGGATCTTGTGTAGCGATACCAACAGGGCATGTATTTAAATGACACTTGCGCATCATAATACAACCTTCAACAACAAGTGCCGCTGTTGCAACACCCCATTCTTCAGCACCGAGTAAAGTTGCGATAGCGATATCACGACCTGTACGAATCTGTCCATCGGTTTGAAGTGTAATACGGCTTCTTAAATTATTTTTTACAAGTGTTTGATGTGCTTCAGCCAAACCAAGTTCCCATGGCAAACCCGCATGACGAACAGAACTTAATGGCGACGCGCCAGTTCCTCCATCAGCACCTGAAATTAATATAGCATCTGCTTTTGCTTTTGCAACACCCGCCGCAACCGTACCAACACCTGCTTGTGATACAAGCTTCACGTTAATACGTGCCTGACGGTTAGCGTTCTTTAAATCGAATATTAACTGAGCAAGATCTTCAATAGAATAAATATCATGGTGGGGTGGTGGTGAAATCAAACCAACACCCGGTGTTGAGTGACGTACACGGCCAATCCATTCATCAACTTTATCACCTGGTAGCTGTCCGCCTTCACCAGGTTTAGCACCTTGCGCCATTTTAATTTGAAGCTCTTCTGCGTTTGCTAAATAATAGCTTGTTACACCGAACCGGCCAGAAGCTACTTGCTTAATTGCAGAGCGTTCCCAATCGCCATTTGGTTTGCGCTCAAAACGCGCTTCATCCTCTCCGCCTTCACCACTGTTACTCTTACCACCAATGCGATTCATCGCTATGGCAAGTGTTGAATGGGCTTCATGCGAAATAGAACCAAAAGACATGGCACCTGTAGCAAAACGCTTGAAGATTTCTTCAACAGGCTCAACTTCACTAACTGGTATTGGATTGCGTTTTTTGAATTCCATTAAGCCGCGTAACGTCAGTGAATTATTTGTCTGATCGTTAATGAGCTGTGCGTATTTTTTATACAGATTAAAATTATTTGACTTAGTAGCGTACTGAAGATTATGAATAACCTCAGGACTAAACATGTGTTTCTCTCCTCTGCGTTTCCACTGATAAACACCACCTACTTGAAGCACATTACTTTGCTTATTGTAAGCTAAATCATGACGCACTAAAACTTCTTGTGCTAGATCATCAAATGACAAACCTTCAATACGGCTTATTGTTCCCTTGAAACATCTTTCCATTACTTCACTACCTAGACCAAGCGCTTCAAAGATCTGCGCTGATTGGTATGACTGTAACGTACTTATACCCATCTTCGACATTACCTTGAGTAAACCATTACCAATTGCTTTCTGGTAATTCGCGAAAGCTTCGTCATCAGTAAGTTGTTTATAGAATGCGCCTTGTTTGTTAAGTGAGTGGATTGTTTCAAGTGCCATGTATGGGTTAACTGCACTTGCTCCGTAACCAATAATGGTAGCATAGTGATGTACTTCCCACACATCGCCTGCTTCAACTAACAAACCAGCTTGGGTGCGTATTCTTTTTTCTACAAGGTGATGATGTACCGCACCCGTAGCAAGCAACGATGGTATAGGAGCATACTCATCATTTACTTTCTTATCAGAAATAACTAATATTTTCTTACCTGCACGAACCGCTTTCTCAGCTTCTTGACAAATTCTATTCAAGCTTTCTTCAAGGCGCCCAGCTTTACCATCTGCTAAAAATACAGCGCGAATTACGGCATGCTCAAAACCATGCTCGGGTAAGTGCTTTAGTTTTTCTAGATCAGAATTTAATAATACAGGTTGTGAAATGTGAACCTGATTGGTATGCTGAGGTGATTCTTCTAAAACATTTAAACTTACCCCAATACGTGTAAATAACGACATCACGAGGCGTTCACGAATTGGGTCGATTGGCGGATTACTAACTTGAGCAAAATGTTGTTTGAAGTAATTAGAAAGATGACGGCTTTCTGTAGATAATACAGCAAGCGGTGTATCATCTCCCATTGAACCAATTGCCTCATATCCTTTCTCCGCCATAGGCGTGAGGATGATTTTAATATCTTCTGCGGTATAACCGTATGCGTGTTGACGTTGGATTAATGTTTTTTCATCGAAGTCATTTTCAGTCCATTCTTGTTCAGGTTCTAATCTGAGTTTTAAACGGTTTTGAATGATCCAGTTATAATATTGCTTGCCTTCGTATACAGAGCGTTTTACTTTCTCGTCATCAAAAACTTTACCTTGTTCAAGGTCAATCATCAACATTTTTCCTGGTGTGATACGGCCTTTCTCAAGAATGTCTTTTGGATCTACTGGTAATGCACCTGCTTCTGAAGCACCGATGACCCTACCTGAACGTGTAATATAATAGCGAAGTGGACGAAGACCATTTCTGTCAAGTGTTGCACCGATTCTTACACCATCGGTAAACACGAGTGCTGCAGGACCATCCCATGGTTCCATCATTGAAGCATGGTATTTATAAAATGCTTTTCTGTGTGGATCCATCAATTTATTATCCTGCCAAGCTTCTGGTACCAACATCATCATAACATGAGATATTGGGCGGCCAGCCAACACTAGCATTTCTACCAGTGCATCAAGATTTGCTGAGTCAGATAATTGTGGGTTTGTTATTGGTAGAAGCATCTTCAATTCTTCATCTGTAAAATGAGCAGATTTGAATAATGCTTCTTTTGATTTCATTTTATTCACGTTACCACGAATGGTATTGATTTCACCATTGTGTGCGATGTAACGGAACGGCTGAGCTAACTTCCAGTTAGGAAATGTATTGGTAGAAAAACGAGAGTGAACTAATGCGATAGCGGTTTTCAATCTTGCATCTTGTAGATCATTATAATACTGTCTTACCTGTTCGGTACGAAGCTGTCCTTTATATATGATAGTGCGACTAGAAAAGCTTGTAATGTAAAATTCGTTGCTTCCCTTTATTTCGCGTGCTATGGTATGTGAAGCAAAGTTACGCAATACAAAAAGTTTGCGTTCCATCTCCACACCTGTCATGGCTACATCTAATGGCTTAACAAAAACCTGTTCGATAACAGGCTCTACTTCAGCTGCGCCCGGCCCTGGTACGCTATGATCTACAGGAACAACGCGGAAACCTATAACGTCAAAGCCCAATTGCTTAATGGCTTTCTTCAATACCTCGCGACAGGCGTTAAGCACCTTTTTATCGCGTGGAAAGAATACCATTCCAACACCATATTTCCCAGTTTGCGGAAGCGTGAAGCCGAGGCGTGAGCTCTCTTCAACAAAGAAGTCATGTGGTAATTGGATTAAAATTCCCGCACCGTCGCCGGTCTTGGGACTACTTCCGCAGCCGCCACGGTGCTCCATGTTTTCTAACATGGACAGTGCATCGGTTAAAACTTGATTATTCTTACTACCATTGATGTTAGCAATGAACCCGATACCGCACGCATCATGTTCGAGTTCAGGTGTGTACAAACCCTGTTGCAT
>CAXSCR010000040.1:0-44412 GCA_964235605.1 uncultured Cyclobacteriaceae bacterium
TCCTAAAGAGTAGAGGTCAGCAATCTGAAAAAAATTTAATCGCTGAATCGCTGTTAACGATTAACTATTAACTATTAACTATTAACTATTAACTATTAACTATTAACTATTAACAACCAGGTCCTTCAAACAACTAATCCACACCGGGTGATCGTTTAGGCTTTCTACGAGCTGTACTTTCTCTCCGCCGTGTTCTTTGAAGATGTGTTGGTATTCGTCGCCAATTTCAATGATCGTTTCGAGGCAGTCGGCTGTAAAGGCCGGAGAGAAAACCAGGATTTTCTTCATGCCTTTTTTTGCACAGTCTTCAACCACTTTGTCAGAAAATGGTTCAAGCCATTTTTTATCTAAACGCGATTGAAAACAAACGGTGTATTTCTCCTTAGGAATATTCAGGCGTTCAGCCAGAAGTCTTGTGGTGGCAAAACATGTGGCTTTATAGCAGTATTTATTTTCTTCTGTAACCTCGTCTTCACAGTTATGATCTTCACAAAGTCCGTCGTTATAAACCTTGTCTACTTGGCGTTGAGGCAATCCGTGATAAGAGAATAGAACATGATCGTATTCATTTACATTGTATTTCTTACCTCTTGCTACACAGGCATCAATAAACAACGGGTGATCATAATACTGGCTCACAAACTTAAGTTCTGGTATAACCCACCACGTACGCAGCACGCGCATTACTTCCTCAAGTGCTGAGCCAGTTGATGCTGATGCATAGTGAGGGAACATTGTCAATACAATTATCTTCTGATAATTCTGCTTGCGCATAGCCGCCATTACATTTGGTATGGATGGATTTTTATATCGCATAGCAAGGTGTACCTCATAATCTTCCCCCAAAGACGCTTGAAGTAATTCCTTCGCACGATTGCTATAGATAAGCAATGGCGAACCTTTATCAGTCCACAGCTTCTGATAAATCTTAGCCGACTTCGGCGCACGAAAAGGAACAATGATGAGATTAACTAACATCTTCCTCAACAACCAAGGAATATCAATGACCCTTGGGTCGTTCAAGAATTGTGAAAGGTAAGAACTCACATCCCCTACAGAAGGACTATCAGGAGTTCCCAAATTGATTAATAAAACACCGGTTTTATTTTTCATTGTCATACTAATTGATTTCGCGAAGTTAGTTGATAAACACGGAGCGGGGAAGGAAGTTTAATTAATTGTCAATTACCAATGCGAGAAGTTAATTGTCAATTACCAATGTGCAAATGTGCAAATTGGATGGGTGCTCATTTTCTCTAAGTAAGGCACCAATTGCAGTATTAATTAGCCTTTCAACCGTTTAATTAAGGTTGAAAGGGTTATCATTTGAAAGGGGAACATTGCTTCCGTTGAAGCAATGTTCCCCTTTCAATACCCGTGACGCGCACCTACACTTTTGATAATGGTTCGATTTTACATCTGCGCGTACGCATATAACGCGATCGAAGGATGGATCAATTACTGAGAGACGTTATATCACGTCGAAATACTCAGTTGTCAATTAGTCAATGTGCTATGTGCAAATTCACTGGTGATTTGCATTAGGAGATGAATTCTAAAGATGAATTCTAAAATAATTCACGTTTATAATATGAGATTTCTTTCAACCGTTTAGGTTGAAAGTGCTACATCATGCAAGAAGCGCATTGCTTCCGTTGAAGCAATGCTCTCCTTGCATCACTCTAACGCGCACCTACACTTTTAATAATAGCTCACTCTTCCATCTGGGCGTCTGCACTAAACATTATCGAAAGCGTCGTCGTGAATGAAAAACCATCAACATGCTTACCACCTATCTAAGTATCGGCGATCTCTTAAACGGTTTCGTCTCATCAAACAACTTTCTATAAGTCGCATGCCTTTTACAAATAGTCCCTCCTACCTGTTGAACCACATTTATCATCTTCGGATTGAAATCACCAATCCAATTAATTTCATACTCATCATAACGCTTGTATTTCTTTTGAAGCACCTCACGCGCGGCAAGTATCATTGCACCATCAACACCCATGGCCTGATGCTCAGGCACTACTCCAAACAAAATACCAAAGGCCTTGCGATTTGTTTTACGCATCATATGCCATAAAGCAATAAGCTTTCCTATCACATTCATTTTCCCATTAACGTACTTAAACAGCTGGTTAATTTCCGGAAGCGACAAAAAGAAACCGATTGGCTCATCATTATAAAATCCAAAATACAGAAGCCTAACGTCCATAATAGGCTTCATCTGTTTTACAAGAAGCTTGGCTTGTTGTAAATTCATTTCAGGATTTTCATTTCTATTAGACCAAGCGCTGTTATAAACTGAGTGAATATACTCAGGAAGTTTTTCCAGCTCATCTTTTCTTATGTGACGAAAGCTGTACCCAGGCTCATTAAAAATAGTCAATGCCTTTCGTTCCACATTCGGATTGAGCGCCCCCATTACCGTGCGCCAGAATGTAAGCTGATAGAAGTAAACCTGAAACCCGTAGGCTTCGAAAAAATCTTTATAATACGGAAAGTTATAAGGACATTGATAATTAGGGTCACGATCAAACCCTTCTATCAATAATCCCCACCAGCGATCTCTTAAACCAAAATTGACAGGGCCATCCATAGCTTCCATACCTTTTGATTGAAGCCATTTTTTGGATTGATCAAAAAGCATAAATGCAGCTTGCTTATCTTGTATACATTCAAAAAAACCCATTCCGCCCGTAGGCTGATCATTGCCTTTGCTAACCGTCTTTTGATTGATGAAAGCAGCAACTCGCCCTATGGTTTTATTATTATTATCCAACAAAATCCAGCGAATGCATTCACCATGCCGAAAGGTTTTGTTTTTCTCTTTATCAAATACAGACTCAACGTCTTTATCGAGTGGCCTTATCCAATGCTTTTCATTTTTGTAAAGGCTAACGGGTAACATTAAAAATTCCCGCGCATGTTGGGGAGTCAGAACTTCCTGAATTTTCATCGTTTCTCAAATGCAGGTTTGGGCCTGCTAATTAAACTATTTATCTTATTTGGTAAAACAATATTGAACCTAGTGCCTTGTCCGGGTCTACTTGCCACAGAAATTTGGCCGCCTAATTTATCTACCGCATTCTTCACAATATACAGGCCTATTCCAGACCCATCTGATTGTTCTGTAGCGCGATAAAACATTTCGAATATCCTTGCCAAGTTAGTCTCATCAATACCAATTCCATTATCAGCAAAGACAATATCTGCACGTATATTATCAATATGTATTTTTATCGTTACTTCAGAACCAAAATCGCTCAATACGCGGTACTTAATGGCATTGGATATAAGGTTCCGAAATATTTCAGAAACACGCCAAGGATCACTATAAAAATCCAACCCTTCAATTTTAATATTTCTTACTATTTCTTGAGCGCCTTGTAAATAACTAAGATCAGTAAAAGTCCGTTCCACAATTTGTCGTAAATCAACTTTGCTAACGCTCACTTCCATTTTTAAATTTTTGGAATGACTCAGTACATCACTTATAAAATGATCTAGGTGTTCCACCTTTTCACCAATGATTTCAATATAGTCTAAAGGGTCGTCTGAGTTACCGGGAAGCTTCGCGAGATTAACCAATCCTAGAATTGATGAAAGAGGCGCCCTTAAATCGTGTGATACTTTATATACAAAATTATCGAGTTCAATGTTTCTGATTTTGAGTTCTTCTTCAACACGCATCCGTTCTGTTATGTCAACATATACGCCGTAGATACCAATTGTTTGATTGTTCAGCATAACGGGAACACCGTAAATGATTACACTTACTAATCTTCCATTTTTATGCTTGCGTACCGTGTCTACGCTAATGGTTTTTATTGACGTTATTAAATTATTTAGATTAATGCCTTCATTGCGAAGTTCATCCGGCACTATAAGATCATTAAGAATTCTTCCTTTCAATTCCGATAAATCGTATCCAAATGTGTCTTGAAATCCTTTATTGATTTGTTGAACCTTACCAAGCTCGTCAAGCATAACAGTTGCAATGGGCACGTTTTGAAATAATTGCGTGAGCATCATCTCATTTTTCTCTATGCTTTCGGCCGTGCGTTTCCTCTCAGATATGTCTCTGAAAATAACTTGAATGCATGGCTCCCCTCGATAAACGAATGGCAATGCCATTACTTCAACATCAATAGACTTTCCATCCATGCGAATGTATTCTTGCTCAATCATTGGGGCTGGTACACCTGCAGCCACTTCTTGTATGCGCCTAACCATGCTTGTGTGATGCTCAGTAGGTACAAACAGCATCACGTCTGTGCCGATTATCTCTTTTGATTTATCTGCGCCTAAAATAATACGGGCATGATCGTTGGCATAAACCAATTTACGCTCACGATAAATTACAATGCCCATGGGTAACTTATCTACCAAGACTTGGTAACGCTGTTCGGTTTCTATTAACGAACCTCTTCTTTGGGTGATGTCCTGAATAATTCCACGACGTACTACAACGCCATTATCTTTTAATTCATGATTTGATCTTATTTCAATCCATCTTATTTCACCGTGCACACGCACACGGCCATGCCAATTCCACTCTCCTGCTTTCGCTTCACTTCTAGAAGAGCTTTCTCGTAAATCACGTATGTCTTCTTCATGAATTATGGAATACATTAGCAATGGATCTTTCATAACAGCTTCAGGGTTGAGACCCAAAATACCTTCGCACGATTTACTGATATAATTAAAGGATCGTTCACCACTCGGATGAATGGTGTATTCGTAGATTACTGCCGGAAGATGCTCAAGCAAATCTTGCATGGCGATGTATAGAATTAAACGCTTTAAACTCCTTAAGTATACCCACGAGTAACGACAGCTTGACTATGCAAGATAGTTTTTACCCCTAATAATCCAAGGTTCCCAATTAATAATGCAATCTCAATCTATTTGTTTTCCTTCATTTTATGTGCAGCCATTTTCAATAGAAATAGCACCCCTAGTTCTAAGCGTATTACATGATGCTAGAAAATTTATCATAAGAATTTACGATGTTACATCAGTTAGGAATGTGATGGTATAATCAAATAATAGCCATCACTACCCGTGAGCAACATGAGTTTGGTATAAACTAGTTTCAATAAACCCATGATAATATAATGCTGATTCGATACATACATATCGGTGCTTCATAAACTCATTTTTCCATTGAGGTAATTTATCAGCTGCAATGCCGCAAACACACCTGAAGAATGCGTACATTAATTTCAGCATGAATCGCTGCCATAGTTTTCCATTGTCAATAAAATCTGTAACAATCCAACAGGCATTTTCCCGCAAAGCGGAATTAATTTTTGCAAAAACTTGAGGCAAATGTTCTTTTGTGAAAAGGTCAAAATAAAAATTGGTGATAACTAAATCAAAATGATTTACCTGATTAATATCCTGCTCTGTACCATGTATGAAATGCACCTCATGGTGCATATGCGTACGCCTCTTCGACATGTTTATCATTTTAGCTGATGCCTCAATGTACCAAACTTCACAAGATGGCCTTGACTTCAACACCTCAGCAAGAAACCAACCTGTGCCTCCACCAAGAATCAAAACCTTTGCATGTGTTGGTATTTGTTCTATAAAATATTTCTGCGCGTCTACAATAGCATTGCCAAAGACCACTCTTGAAAGACGATCGTAAACAAATGAGATCCTATCAAAACCATGTAACCTTGCCATATTAAATCAAAAAATAAAACAATGGCAATAAAAATATGGCATCGCCTAATAGCCGATATCTGTCATTGACTTCAAAATACTTTTTATTAATGCGTATGATTAATAAAATAGCATTCATAGATGCCATAGTGAAGGTGAATGCCTGAAAGCCTTCAGCTCTAACTTGTGTTACAATTAGGGTTGTATTAACTATAAATAAGATTGCCAATACAGTCTGCGTTGCCTTAACGCCAAAGCTTGTGGTAAACGATTGGTGTTTGTCTTGTAGATCTCTTTCATTATCAAATAGCGAAAACAGAAGTAAGTTGATTAGCGCTATGATACCAAACTGTAGTATTTGAATTTTGTTAATGAATGTCAAAGGTTTATCCATTAAGCATAAAGGAGCAAGCAACACGCCACCACAGTAGAGCAGTGCCCCAAATACCTCCTTTACATAATTTACATGGCGTTGAACAAAAAAATATAACACAACAAGTATGGCTAATAAAACACCACCCATGAGCACGGGCATTCTGATAAAGAAAATTTGCAATACATCTATTAACATGGCTGCGACTACCACGAAAGATAATCGCTTAAAATAGTGCTGATGAAATCTATGCCTTTCTGTAGCCGCTGGGCTTTTAACTCTTCTTGCATCAAGTAAATGATCCAAAGTGTAAATAATCCAGACGGTAAGTCCTAGAGCAATTAGCCCGTAAGGCCTTATATGCACTTTCAAGACATGAGCAAAAAACACAGCACAGATAACTGCTCCTGCAGCTACATCAATGCTGAGAATATTGAGCAGACGGTAGAAATGAAGCACCCTGTTCATAATGAAAAAGTCTCCGAATCTAACGACACGGAGACTTCAATTTATCCTTTATTCTGATTATGCTGATTTGAGTGCTTCTGCACCTGCAACTATTTCAAGAATTTCTTTTGTAATAGCGGCCTGACGAGTTCTGTTGTAACTCAATTTAAGTTCTTTTAATAAATCACCTGCATTCTCCGTTGCCTTATCCATAGCAGTCATCCGCGCACCATTTTCAGATGCGTTGGAGTCTAACAACGCTTTGAACAACTGAACTTTAATCATCTTCGGAATTAATCCTGTAACGATATTGTCTTGTGTAGGTTCAAATATGTAATCAACAGCAGGTGCAGCGCTTTGTTCCTTTGTAGGAACAATTGGTAAAACTTGTTCAGTACGTAAAATTTGTGTTGCTACATTTCTAAATTCATTGTAGACAACTTCAACCTTATCATACTTTCCTTCTTTGAAATCCTTAATAATTAACTCAGCAACCTCTGATACGCTTCCAAATGTAAGCCCTTGGAATATGCTGGTATAAGAACTGATACACGTAACTTTACGCTTGCTAAAATACTCAGAAGCCTTTCTTCCGATGGTAAGAATAGTTACATCTCCTTTATTGTATTGCGTCTGATAATTCTCCAGGATCAGTTTCGCTACTCCCTTAAATACATTACTGTTGAAAGACCCACAAAGTCCGCGGTCTGAACTAACAGCAACAATTAAGATCTTTTTTTCGGCGCCTACGCGACTGTACCAGTTATCACCATCGCCCTCACTCTGCGCAGCTGACAGATTCTTAAGGATGTGATTAAGTCTCACAGCAAAAGGACGCATCTGCGTAATTCTTTCTTGCGACTTACGCAGCTTAGCAGCCGCCACCATTTTCATGGCTTTGGTAATCTGCTGCGTTGAGATTACTGAGGTAATTCTGTTCTTTACTTCTTTTAAATTCGCCATAGTTTATTAATGTGCAAATTGGTCAATGTGCAAATGTGCAAATGCACATTGCTTTTGCTTTTCAATCTTATGTGCCCTTACAAATTATACGATTTGCACATCGGCACATTTTCAACCGACTAATTAATACTTGGTAGCTAAATCTGTGGCTATCTTCTTCATAGTAGCTACATCTGCATCTTCAAACTTGCCAGCACGGAGGTTATCCAATACTGACTTATAAGAACCATTTAAAATATCTAAATAATCTTTTTCAAATTCTTTTACTTTACCTACAGGCACTCTATCCATGAAACCGCGAGTAGACGCTGTGATAATGGCTACCTGCTCTTCTACGGGTACCGGAGAGAACTGTGGTTGTTTCAAGATCTCAAGATTTCTGCGACCGCGCTCAATCGTTAATTTAGTCGCAGCATCTAAGTCAGAACCAAATTTTGCGAATGCTTCTAGTTCACGGAATTGAGCTTGGTCAAGCTTCAACGTACCGGCAACTTTCTTCATTGACTTAATCTGCGCTGAACCACCCACACGTGATACCGAAATACCTACGTTAATTGCTGGACGTATACCTGAGTTGAATAAGTTAGTTTCAAGGAATATCTGACCATCTGTAATTGATATCACGTTAGTCGGAATATAAGCCGATACATCGCCAGCTTGTGTTTCAATGATTGGAAGCGCTGTTAACGAACCACCACCCTTTACCAAGTGTTTGATTGAAGCGGGAAGGTCATTCATATTCTTAGCAATCTCATCATTGTTGATGATTTTCGCCGCGCGTTCAAGCAAACGAGAGTGAAGATAAAATACATCACCAGGATAAGCTTCACGTCCAGGAGGTCTTCTCAATAGAAGAGAAACTTCACGGTAAGAAACAGCTTGTTTTGATAAGTCATCATAAACAACAAGTGCAGGACGACCAGTGTCTCTAAAGAATTCTCCGATAGCCGCGCCTGTGAAAGGAGCAAAGAATTGCATTGGAGCAGGATCAGAAGCTGATGCCGCAACAATAACAGTATAGGGAAGAGCACCTGCTTTTTCCAAAGCGGCAGCCACACCGGCTACTGTAGAATTCTTTTGACCAATGGCTACATAAATACAGAATACAGGCTTGCCCGCTTCATAAAATTCTCTTTGGTTGATGATGGCATCAATAGCCACGGCAGTTTTACCTGTCTGGCGGTCACCAATAATCAACTCACGTTGACCGCGGCCAATAGGAATCATTGAGTCAATAGCAATGATACCAGTTTGAAGTGGCTCATTAACCGGCTGACGAAAAATTACACCTGGAGCTTTACGCTCAAGGGGCATCTCATATAATTCGCCAGCAATTGGTCCCTTCCCGTCTATTGGATTTCCTAATGTATCAACTACACGGCCCAACATACCATCACCAACTTTTACAGAAGCGATTTTACCGGTACGTTTTACAGTATCTCCTTCGTGTGTGCCTTTGGTTTCTCCGAATAATACGGCACCTACGTTATCTTCTTCTAAATTAAGAACCATCGCTTTAAGTCCGTTTTCAAACTCAAGCAACTCACCGGCTTGTGCTTGTGTTAGTCCGTAGATACGGGCAACACCATCACCTACTGTTAGCACAGTACCAACTTCTTCTAATTGAGCGTCGGTGCGGGATTGTGAAAGTTGTTCGCGCAAAATTGCTGACACTTCTTCTGGTCTGATCTCTGCCATTTTATCGTTAATCGTTAATGGTTATTTATACTACTTTATTCTATTTTGACATCAAAATTCTTTGATGTAAGGGTTCTCACTGAATTTCACCTTCAATGTTTGCAGCTTGCTTTTTACTGAGGCGTCAATCTGTTTGTCTCCAACATTCAGCACAAACCCGCCTATTAAAGAAGCGTCTATTTTTTCAGTTAGTTCCACTTGTGTTCTATCACTAAGTTTTTTAACCAACTGTTCAAGTTCTGATCTTAGTTTAGCATCAAGTGGCGTAGCTGTGGTAATTGAAGCCTTACCTATGCCTTTGTGAATATTGTAAGCGTTGTGAAATTCTTTTGCGAGCGTAGGTAATAAAGGTTCGCGATTCTTACTCGTAATAATATCAAATATGGCCATGGTGAGTTTATTCACCTTGCCTTTGAAAAGCTGTTCTAGAATCTCTCTCTTCTTATCGTGTTTGATAACAGGGCTTTTCAACATTAGTGCAAAGGCTCTGTTCTCATCACATACTTTGGTAAACAATTGCATGTCTTGATGAACCTCCTCAAGTACGCCTTGTTCAACAGCTAGACCTAAAAGGGATTTTACATACCGAGATGCTACACGTAAATCTGCCATCTCTTAGTTGACTTTTAAATCTTTGAGGTAACCTTCAACTAAATCCTTCTGTGCTTTATCGTCAGAAAGATTCTTCTTCATTATTTTTTCAGCTACTTCCAAAGAGAAAAGAGCAACTTGTGTGCGGACTTCTTTCAATGCAGCTTGCTTTTCTATGTTGATGGCAGCACGGGCTTCATCAATTATTTTATCTGCATTCTTTTTTGCGTCTTGTTGTGCTTCTTCTTTCAATTTATTAGAAACCTCACGGGCTTCACGTAAAATCTTATCGCGCTCTTCACGAGCTTCTTTCAATAATTTCTCATTGTCAGACTTAAGCTTCAACATTTCAAGACGTGCATTTTCAGCAGTTGAAAGTGCCTCGTGAATAGTTTGCTCTCTTTCTCTCAAAGAAGCAAGAATGGGTTTCCATGCAAGTTTTGCAAGAAGAAAGAACAGCCCTAAAAATATGATGAGCTGCCAAACAATAAGCCCTACGCCGGGTGTAAGAAGTTCCATATTGATATTTTATTTAATGTCATTAAAAAAAAGAACTTGTCCGGCCCATTGCCAAGACAAGTTCTTAAAGCTTTTCCTACTTAAGGAATGAAATCAATAAGCAAATTACTAGTGCGAACAAGGCAGCAACCTCAATAAGGGCCGCAATGATCAACATGGCACCTTGGATTTTGCCTGAAGCTTCTGGCTGACGAGCCATACCTTCCATAGCAGAACCACCGATCTTACCAATACCGATACCTGCGCCTATTGCAGCAAGACCAGCACCGATACCAGCGCCCATAATTGCATAACTGATGTCCAATAAAAGTGCGAACAACATATTTTTATTTATTTAAGTGAAACACACCTTACCGGAATATCCGATAAGGATTTCTTTAATATCTATCAATGATGATCATGATCTGCAGTAGCCATGCCTATGTAAAGCGCTGAGAAAAGCGTGAATACGTACGCCTGAATACCGGCAACCAATAATTCAATCAGATTTATAAAGAGCACAATGACTGCTGACGCAATACCCACATAATAGCTTTGAAATATAAATGCAAGGCTTATCAAGCTTAGCAATACAATGTGACCTGCTGTGATCGCCACAAAAAGACGAACAGTAAGTGAGAATGGCTTCGTGAAAATGCCAAGGATTTCCACAGGAAGTATAACCAAACGCAGTGGAAGCGGAACACCAGGAGTCCATAAAATATGCGACCAGTATGCTTTGTTTCCTTTTACATTGGTAATGATAAAGGTCAATAATGCAAGTGTTAATGTTACTGCAATGTTGCCCGTTAGGTTACCAGCACCAGGAAGGAGACCTAAAAGATTTCCGAAAAGGATAAAGAAGAAAAGTGTTAGCAGATAAGGCATGAACTTTTCATAATAATGGCCGATGTTTGGTTTTACAATTTCATCGCGTACAAAAATTATAATAGGCTCGAAAAATGATTGAAGACCTTTTGGTGCCTTGCCCGCATTTTTTTTTGCTGACCCAGCTACTGATGTAAATATAATAATTAGCAATGCTGCCGTGATAAACAACATGGCAACATTTTTAGTTATAGAAAAGTCCCATACCGTTTTATCTGTACCTGCTAAGTAAATGTGATTATGTTTAAGCTCGTAGCCATTATACGCAACAATATTGTGGTGTTCATCATAAAAGTGGCTTGATGAGAAAATATCTAACCCTTTTTCAGAAGAATATACTATAACAGGCAGATGAATTGTGCCATAATGACCATTCCAAAGATGCCAGACATGATCATCCATTACGTGGTGCAGAATGACCTCACTTGCATTAAACGCTTCAGGTTCTGAAGGAGCCTCGTTGGCCCTGGCATTCGAAAATACGCCTATTAATAGGAATGTCAGAACGAATGATATTAAGCTAAATGATTTGGAAAACGATCGCATTTGGGCGTTTTATGTGGTTTTTGGATCCGACCGCAAATGTATTAATTAAACGGCCAGAAAAAAATCTGTTTAAAAGATTTTTGAGTGTCTCTCCGCTAGGTTTTAGGAGATTTTACGGTATAGAAACAATATTTCAAGAAAGGTGAAAGTGAAGTAAACCGGAAGGAAAAAACTAACATTCAACCGAGCGCCGGCTTGATCGCCCGTAACCATAAAGTACACATACACACCGTATGCAATAAATTTAATCATCATGGTGAGCAGGTACAACTGAACAAAATATTCTGGTTTGCTTACCTTATATAGATAAGCATAGATGACTATAGTTGTAAAGGAGACAAAAATCAAAGTTTGATAAAAAAAGGTAGGTAGCGCGGAGATCCACAATCTATGAACAGCGAAAAGGGCCAAACCTATTAAAGCTAAAACTACAGCAATAAGAACAAGAATGAAACGGATCAATTATCTGCGTTTATTGACTTATAAAGTTGATACATCATTCCGACAAAGGCAACAAAGCCGAAGGTCAACATAAAAGCTGGGAATTTGAGATGAAGATATTGATCAAGCATGTATCCTAACCAGCCAAAAAATCCAATCGCGAAAAGCAATTGGAAAGCTAGGCTGCTGTATTTTAGGTAACTATTTGGTTGACTTAACTTCTTCTTGTTTTGGAGTGGGTCGCTGCTCATTAACGCCGTTTTCAGATATGTTTATTTCTTTAAAAGTGGCACCCATTTTACAGGTACCATTAAATATAGCGCCTGGCTCTACTACCAATTTGCCGGTAGATATATCACCCTCTATTACTGCCGTTGCTTTCAACACAAGTAGTTCGGTAATCTCTAACCGCCCTTTAACCTCCCCTTCAATATCAGCATTCTGTGCAATGATATCTCCCTGCACAAGTGATGCATTACCAAGTGCTACTTTCGATTTTGATTTTACATTACCGGTAACCTTTCCTTCAATGCGGATGTTACCGTATGTTTCGACGTTACCATCAAGAAAGGTGCCTTTGCCAATGTTGTTGCTAGAATTGCTGATCTCTTCGGCAACTCTCTTTTGTTCTTTAGAGGTAAACATGATTGTTCAGTTTAAAAAGTGACAAATTCTTCGGGGTTTAGAGAATTACCATTGTACCACAGTTCAAGGTGAAGATGTGGCCCATTTGTAAGTTCTCCGCTGTTGCCAACTATAGAGATTATTTCCCCAGCGTTAACAAAAGTACCAACTTTTTTCAGAAGTTCAGCATTATGCTTATATACAGATATTAGGTTACCACGATGTTGTATCATAATAGTATAACCAGAGTCTTGAGTCCAAGATGAAAATATAACAGTTCCATCAGCAATACATTTTACCGGCTCATTCGTTTTTGCAACTACATCAATACCAAAATGGCCTTTCTTAACATTATAATGATCAGAAATGAAACCTGTTATAGGTGAGAAAAAAAAGGTCTCCTGCAACTCATGATATTTTACGTTAGTAACCGCAATAATGGATAAATCAGAACGTTCAAATTCTTTTCGGAAAGCAGAATCAGCTGGCGCAACGTTAAGGCTGGTTGGTTTGTTCTTCTGTCTTGTGCCATCTTGTACCATTTTCGCCTTATTCTGAACATTACTGGTATCGCCACTAAGCACGCGCTGAAAATTTGCAATGAACATATCTTTTCTTTCCACTTCAATAGCAAGGGAATCAACTTGTGTAGCAAGTTCATCAAGCCGCTTATTATTTTCCATCTGGGCATACTTAGGGTCAAACCACTTAGCAAGAATGGTCTTCACTAAAAATAAACTGACCACAAACATGACAGCAAAAAATATAACTGAAAAAAGGATTATTTTCGAGTAGGTAAACCCCGCGCTTGTCTTCTCAGCAAAATTCTCTTCATTGCGGATAATGAGTTGATACCGGGTGGTAAGCCAATTAGATAACGTCTTCTTTGGTTTCAAATGTTTTCCGCTTTATGTAAACAAAATTAGATAATCCCCCTGATTATAATATAGAATGTATGATTTTTGCGTTTTGACAACATGAATCGTTTTTATCTTAGAAGAAATTCCTTTTTAATTTTCGGCAGCTTGATGCTGGTGGTTGCTTGTGCTCCTGAAAATAACAGCTGGCTTGGCAAGGGTTATCATAATATAACTTCCCATTATAATGGATACTTCTATTCATTAGGCGAAATCACCAAAATAGAACAGACCATTCTTAAGAGTCAAAGCGATGATTATAATCGCGTTCTTAAACTTTTTCCAGCCTTGGATACAGCCATGGCAAAAGGTTATGATAAAGAAGCGCAAGAGGCCATCAAGATGGCCTCCCATTCAATACAGCGTCATCCCAATAGTAAATGGACTGATGATGCTTACATTTTGGTTGGTAAGGCGAGACTCTACACAATGGACTGGGGCAATGCCATTCAGACTTTTAAATATGTAAATTCAAAAAGTAAAGATCCTAATTCACGCCACCGGGCTATCATATATTTAATAAGAACATTTGTTGAGCATCAAGAATATGATAACGCGCAATCAGCTATTGACTTCCTCTTAAAGCAGAAACTTAACAAACCCAATCTCAAAAATTTCTATCTAGAAAAGGCATACTTCCACCAGACTCAACATGATTACAGTAACATGGTTAAAAGCCTAACCAAAGTTGATAACCTATTGAAGAAGAAAGATAGAAATGGAAGAATCTATTTTATCATTGGCCAAGTCTACCAGAAACTAGGTCTTGAGTCAGAGGCATATAGCTATTATAGAAAATGTCTCGCTACCAATCCTGAGTATGAAATTGATTTCTATGCTCGGTTGTATCTTGCTCAGGTTACAGAAATATCACATACAAAGAATATCAACGTGGCTTATAAATCCTTTAAAAAACTTTTAAACGATGGCAAAAACAAAGAATTTAAAGACAAGATATACTACGAGATGGGTGTGTTTGAGCTGAAACATAAAAATTTAAAGCCAGCAATAACTAACTTGAAGATTGCTGTTCGCACAGGCAAGAACAGTCGTGTTGATGGAGAAGCCTATTTGTTGTTAGGAGAGATCTATTATGATACACTAAAGAATTACGAATTGGCGCAAGCCTATTATGATAGTGCACTCAGCTCCTTACCGCAAGACTTTGATGGTTATGAGGCCATAAAATCAAGAACAGCAATACTCAATGAATTTGTTAAAAATCTAAAGATAATACAATGGCAAGACAGCCTATTAACATTAGTGAGCCTTGACTCTGTTACGCTGCGAAGTCGTATTGACGCTTCATTAACTGCTAAAAGAATTTCCGATGAAAAAATGGCACTTCAAAATAAGCGTAACTCAAATCGTATTCAAATAAATGCCAATAATAATAACAATCTTTTTGGTGATACAGAAGATGAAAATCAAGAGACACAATCGCAATCCGATTGGTATTTTGGAAACACTTCAGTGATAGCCCTTGGCCAGAATGAATTTTCAAGGGTATGGGGTAATATTGTATTAGAAGATAACTGGCGTCGTTCACAAAGAGGAGGGAATGCAAGTGAATTAACCAGTCTTACCACCCCAGATGCCGTAAGCGATAGTGTAGCACAAGTAGCGCCAACGGCCAAAGTTGATCCGGTTGATGCGGAGTACGCCCGTGTTAATCAAGAGCTTCCAAGAACGAAAGAACAAAGGGAGCAAGCCTTAAGTAAAATAGAAGATGCTTACTATGCATTGGGTGATCTCTACTATTTCAAACTACTAGAAAAGCCCGATGCCGTTACGTGGTATAAAAAGTTAATGCAACGCTTTCCTGAATCAGAATATACACCCGAAGTACTTTATAAACTTTATCTCATTGCAAAAGAAATAGACACTAAACATGCGGAAGAGTACGCTACACTTTTAAAGCTAAAACATCCACATTCTACTTTTGCTAAAATTCTGCTTAATCCAAATTATTTGAAAGAAAATGGTGAAGCAATTGAGAGACAAAAAGTTCTATACAAAACTGCCTACCAGAAATATCAGGCTGGCGATTATGCACAGGCTAATCAAATTATTAATGAAGCAAAAGCATTGGCAGAAGAGTCATTGTTTATTCCTAACTTAGAATTATTGAAAATTATAATAATGGCTGAGGTTGAAGATATAAACAAGTATCAATACGCCTTAGATTCTTTTATTAAACTAAATCCCGATGCCGAAGTGACCTCTTATGCAAAGACGTTACTTAATACATCAAGGGAATTTCAACAAAAACAAGAGAAGCAAAATGGCATAGCTTATATACGCTCTTTTGAGGAGTCTCATTACTTTGTGGTACTCTCTAACACGGATGAAAAAATTGATAATCTTGTTTCAGTGGCGTTAGAAGGTTTTAATAAGGATAACTTCGGCGACCTGAAACTTAAAACAAGCAGCCTTGTGTTTAATGACGAGTATGTTATTAATATGGTTGCAGAATTACCACGGATCAGCTTTGCCTTAGAGTATTACAAAACATTTATCGACAAGCTGCCGGAATTGACTGCTTTGCAAAATCATAAAATCTCTACTTTTGTGATTACGAAAGATAACTTCGATATTTTTTACCGAACCAAAGGCTTACATGAGTACTTCAAATTCTTCGAAAAGAACTATCACACAGAAAATCAATAAGGTTCTTATTTATCAACATCCATGGTTAAAGAAAATTGTCCAGGGCATCTGGATTGCTTTCTTCTGTGTGGTTATTGGTTTCCCGCTATATATATTTTCGGTAAATATAAATTTATTCGGTTTGTTTGGCGGCAGACCTAGCCTTAAGGAAATCGAAAATCCAGAGAATGATCTTTCTTCCGAGATCGTGTCGGCAGATGGCGTTTCCCTTGGTCGCTATTTTCGTTATAATCGAAGTCAGGTAACATACGACCAGCTCTCTCCAGACCTAGTAAACACTTTTTTATATTCTGAAGATCATCGCTTTTATGATCATTCAGGCATGGACTTTTGGGCTTATGTGCGTGTTCTCTGGGGCCTCATGACATTTCATGCTGAAGGCGGTGGGAGTACCATTACACAGCAGCTTGCAAAAAATCTATTCACTAAAAATGAAGAACTAAACCTAGATGGCCCACTCGCTAAATTGGGTAACCTTCCTAGTCGTGTCATTCAAAAAACCAAAGAGTGGATTATCTCTGTAGAGTTAGAAAGAAACTTTACAAAGGAAGAGATCATTGCTATGTACTTAAACACCACAAATTTTAGCAGCAACGCTTATGGAATTAAAGTGGCCGCTGAAACTTATTTTAATAAACAGCCCGATAGTTTAAATATTCAAGAGTCTGCGGTTCTTGTTGGTATGTTACAGTCTGTTACCATGTTTAACCCACAGCGTAACCCTGAAAATTCATTACGCAAAAGAAATGAAGTTCTTGCTAAGCTTTACTACAAACATAATTACATCAAGACGCAGGCGGCTTATGATTCAATTAAAGCACTTCCTATTGTCTTAAAATATCAAGTTCAGAATCAAAATGAGGGTCTTGCCACCTACTTCAGAACGGTAATACGTGAAGATCTTATGACGTGGTGCAAAGAAAACGGGTACGACCTATGGGAGTCTGGTCTTAAGATCTATACAACCATAGATAGCAGAATGCAGAAGTATGCAGAAGAAAGTGTTAAAGAGCACATGACGAAACTGCAAAAAGAGTTTATAAAGCAATGGAAGAATAAAAAGAGAAATCCATGGGTTGATGATGAAACAGGAGAGGAAGTAAAAAACTTTCTTCCACGTAAAATCAAACGTACAGAAGCGTATCGTAACTTAGTTCATAAGTTTGGCGTTGGTTCAGATTCAATTGACATACTGTTGAATAGAAAAAAACAGATGACCGTTTTCTCTTGGAAAGGTGAACGTGATACCTTGTTCAGTTCAATGGACTCCCTTAATTATTATAATCATTTTCTTCAGACAGGTATGATGGCCATGGATCCGTCTAGCGGCGCAATCAGAGCATGGGTAGGCGGTATTAATCATAAGCATTTTAAATACGATCTTGTTAAACAAGCCACGCATCAACCAGGCTCGACATTTAAACCTTTTGTTTATGGTACCGCTATTGAAGCGGGTTACTCACCATGCAAAGAATTGTATGATATATCGCCCACGATTAAAGTGTCAGGAACTACTTGGTCTCCATTAAATGCAGATGGCACGCGGGGTTCAGGTAGAAAACTAAACTTACGTCAAGCAATGGCAGAATCTTTAAATTCAATTACTGCGCAAGTAATGGAGTTGGTGAAGCCAGAAAATGTGGTTGAGTTTGCTAAAAGATTAGGCATTAGTACGGAACTCGATCCGGTGCCTTCTTTATGCCTTGGTACAAGCCCGGTAACTTTGTATGACATGGTTGCGGCCTATTGTGGTTTCGTAAACCTCGGTATACATATCGATCCCTATTACATTACTCGCATCGAAGACAAACATGGCAACATTATACAGAGCTTTGTTCCGAAAACTCGTCAAGTATTAGATGAGCAGACTGCCTATAAAATGGTCTACATGCTTAAAGGTGGCGTGGAAGAAGCACTTGGAACATCCCGCGGCTTAAGTCATGATCTTAAAGTTAATAATGAAATTGGTGGAAAAACTGGAACTACCAATAATGCATCAGATGGTTGGTATGTAGGTATCACGCATAATTTAGTAGCTGGTGTTTGGGTTGGTGGCGATGAGCGTAGCATACATTTTCCTTCATGGGAATTTGGTGCGGGTACCAAGTCAGCACGGCCTATCTGGGATAAGTTCATGATGAA
This sequence comes from uncultured Cyclobacteriaceae bacterium, assembly GCA_964235605.1. Lineage (GTDB taxonomy): Bacteria > Bacteroidota > Bacteroidia > Cytophagales > Cyclobacteriaceae > DATCRE01. Next base: position 18,478 of record CAXSCR010000040.1, read on the forward strand.
GATTTATGCACATCCAGAAACAAATTATCCGAAGGGATATTTTAAAACACCAGCATCTGGTTTAGGTGGTATGAATCTCAATTGCGCTTTATATAACGCTACGGATACAAATCAAAAAAATCAAGATGAGATTACTCGTGATGACTTTAATCAATAACTAAGAAATTGCCTTACGCTTAATAATCGTTGAACTAATAACCAATGATAGTGCACCCATAACAATTATAATGGCAGTTTGCCATCCATGAAATATAAACGTGAAGGCAATAGCATCAGATTCGGGTATTAGATAGAGAAATACTAATCCTTTAGGAACCAACACATGATAAGAGCCGGCGCCACCAGGTAGTGGAGCCGCCATAGCGATTGAGCCAATGGCAAATAAACTTAATACTGCTTTAAAGCCAAGCGATTCAGTTTGCGGAAAGGCTAGGATGACGGTATAACTCATTAAAAAATATAAAAGCCAAATGAGTATAGAATGAAAAATAAATAAGGCTTTATTCTCAAGCTTGAATACAGAAAGTAATCCGGTTTTAAATCCCAACCACGTTTTAGAAATAAACGCAGCAACTTTTTTACTTCTTTTTATAATTATATAACCTATAATTGCCATAACGAGTACGCCGACCAATAAATATAACAACATAAGTACTTTTGAGTTTTGACTCGAGGCACTCCATGGCAATGTGTCTATGAAAGCAAGTAGCTTGCTGTACTCTACTATAAATGCCAAAGCAATAAGAATAATAAGGCAGAACAAATCCACAATTCGTTCTACTACCACAGTACCGAAAGAAACCTCCACTGGTATTTTATCCAACTTATAAAGGTTATAACATCTTGAGACTTCACCGCCACGCGGCACAACGAGGTTAACCAAATAGCCGATCATTAATGACAGAAAACTGTAGCTTAATTTCGTTTTATAACCGGTTGGTACAATGAGCATTCGCCAACGCTCAGCACGCACAAGATGACTAAGTGCTGCTAAAATGGCCATAAGAAATAGCCAGCCTTTGTTCGCGCCTTCCCAAGTTTTAAGAAGATAGTTCCACTTATCCTCACCATTTTCGCCGTCTAAACCCCGCAAAGAAAACCAGATTAAGAAAATGGTAGCCCCAAAAATTAAGACATATTGGATGAAAGACTTAAAACGTGAAGACATTTGTAGATTTTAAACATTTAAAAAATGTCCATAGACGATGTCAATAGTCAATGGTCAATGGTAGGAATTACTCCCTCAATAATGTGTTTGTTGCAGCCTATGCTAAAAGCATTCGCAACTAAAAACACATTTCAAGCTCAAGGTAATTGATTATCCAGAGTTGGAAAAATAATGGTGGGTTTGAAGGTTTTCGCTTCCTCAAACTCCATTGATGCGTATGATATAATGATGACAATATCGCCTACTTGCGCTTTTCGGGCTGCGGGGCCGTTCATGCAAACCATACCTGTGCCTCGGGGGCCTTTTATAATATATGTTTCAAGTCGTTCACCATTATTAATATTAACAACTGTCACCTTCTCTCCCTCTATAAAATTGGCTGCATTCATTAGATCCTCATCAATCGTAATACTTCCTACATAATGTAGTTCAGCTTGCGTTATCTTAGCCCTATGAATTTTTGACTTCAGTACCTCTATTCTCATTAAGTTTTAGTCTAATCTAAAAACATATTATCAATCAACCGTACTTCACCAACGTAGCCTGCAATACAAAGAATGATTGGATTTTTTTTCTCTTTAACGCTATTCAAAAGATTTAAGTTTTTACTATCCGCAACTTCGAAGTACTCAAGGGCTATACCCTCAGTTTCCATCTTCTCATTGACCAATATTTTAACTTCTGCAACTGATTTGTCTGAGATCAACGCCTTTTTAGCCGCAATTAAGGATTGGTAAAAAACTGTGGCTTTTACAAGTTGCGTCGCATTCAGGCGTAAATTACGTGATGACATAGCCAATCCATCTTTTTCACGCAACGTATCCACCCGATGAACAACTAAATCAAATTTTAACTCCTCTACTAACTTTTGTATTACTGCATATTGTTGCCAGTCTTTTTGTCCAAAATAGGCATTGTCTGGTTTAACAATGTTAAAGAACTTAGCAACAACAAGTGCTACACCACTAAAATGACCCGGTCTAAACTTACCCTCCATTACCTTTACTAAATCACCAAAGTCAAATTTTAATATAGATTCTTCCGTATACATTTCTTCATTGGTCGGAAAAAAGACAGCATCACAACCCGTTCTCTCTAACAAATCCAAGTCTCGTTCAAGCCTGCGCGGATATTTTAATAAATCATCAGAATTGTTGAACTGCGTAGGGTTGACGTAGATGGAACAAACCGTTAACTGGTTTTGTTTTTTGGACGCTTCGACCAAAGAAATGTGTCCCGCATGCAGTGCGCCCATAGTAGGAACTAAGCCTATGGAGCTGCCCTGTAGCCTTTGACGCGATAAAAACGCTTTCAATGGGTGTATTTCCTTGAAAATCTCCATTCTAGGCCCCGGTTTTGGCAAAAGGTCGCAAAGATATAGGGAAAACTGAAAATTAGTTGAAAAGGGGGGTATTTTTTTGTACTTTTGTAGTTCTAATTACTGTTCTACTATAAATTTATAGATATGTCAAAACTCCGTGTCCTTTATGTAGCCAGTGAGATAAATCCTTTCCTTCAAACATCTGAAGTAGCTGATTTTGTACGGAAACTGCCTCAGGCCATGCAAGAAAAAGGTATGGAGATCAGAATTCTTGTACCTCGTTTTGGAATTATTAACGAACGAAAAAACAGGTTACATGAAGTAGTAAGGCTTTCTGGCATTAACATTTCCGTTGGTGATGAAGAAAAGCCGTTGATTATAAAAGTTGCATCCATACCAAATGCAAAACTTCAGGTTTATTTCATTGATAACGAAGATTACTTTCACCGTAAGTCTGTTTTTCATGATAAAGAGAACAAATTCTACGAAGACAATGATGAACGCGCTATCTTCTTTTGTAAAGGCGTAATTGAAACAGTAAGGAAACTAGGCTGGGCTCCTGATATAGTTCATTGTAATGATTGGATTACCAGCTTTATACCTTTGTATTTGAAAACCACGTACAAAAACGATCCGTTGTTTAAAAACACCAAAACTGTTTTTACCATATATGATAACTCTTTTAAACATAAATTTAAAAGTAGCATCTTAGATAAAGTAAAAATGATAGACATTGAAGACAACATGTTAGGCAATTTAAAAACTGCTGACTTCGAAGGCTTTATCAAGTTGGGTGTTGAGTTTGCTGATGCGGTACTTGCTGCAGGTGAAACTAAAAAGCTTGAAGGATTCTTTAAAACTATTAAAGAGAAGAAAGTGGAAACCATCAGTGAAGAAGATTGCACTGAGTCATATTTCAACCTCTACAATGAGTTAGTTAGTTAATTCGATTAAAATTTTAAATAATTTTTGAAGGGGCAACACATAAAAGTGTTGCCCCTTTTTTTGATGACGCCTACTGTGTTCGGCAACACGGACTCTATAATCATTTATCTAAAAGCGCTTCTCATTCGTACGATAAACGTGTACCTTTTTGATGCCCATACCAATAACATTGCGATATGGTTTTTAATTAAAAGTGCCGTAAAATTGATATTCAAAGGAATAACATAAAAAAATATGTGCGGAATTGTAGCATACATAGGTCATCGTCAAGCTCAAACGGTGATCATTAAAGGATTAAAGAGATTAGAATATCGAGGTTATGATAGTTCCGGAATTGCCTTATTGAATGGCGGCCTTAATGTTTATAAAAAGAAGGGAAAAGTTGCTGAACTTGAAGATTACCTAAAAGGAAAAAATCTTAACAGCACTATAGGGATAGGTCATACACGTTGGGCAACCCATGGTGAACCCAATGATAAAAATGCGCATCCACATTACTCAGCATCAGGCAAACTTGCCATTATACATAACGGAATTATTGAAAATTATAATTCATTAAAAGAAGAGCTTCTTCGCAAAGGCCATATTTTTTTAAGCGACACTGACACGGAAGTTTTTATTCACTTCATTGAAGACATTAAAGATCATGAAAATTGTTCGCTTGATGATGCTGTAAGACTTGCGCTTACTAAAGTAGTTGGTGCTTATGCTATTGTGATTATGTCTTTAGAAGATCCTGATTTACTGGTTGCTGCACGCAAAGGTAGCCCACTAGTTGTTGGTGTTGGGGAGAATGAATTTTTTCTAGCTTCAGATGCAACGCCAATTGTAGAGTATACAAATGAAGTAGTGTATCTGAATGATCAAGAAATTGCTGTTATAAAAGGTGGTAAGCTCAGTATTAAAAACACAGCTAATCTTCCACTTACTCCATATATACAGACTATTGATCTTGAGCTTGAAGCAATTGAAAAAGGTGGTTTTGAGCATTTTATGTTAAAAGAAATTTTTGAACAGCCCAAGTCGATAAGAGACTGCATGCGTGGCCGTTTAGATTCGCAAACTGGAAGATTGGTGCTGGGTGGCTTAAGCGAGTATATAACCAAAGTAACGAATGCAGATCGTATTTTAATTGTTGCCTGCGGTACATCATGGCATGCTGGTTTGGTTGCTGAATATTTTTTCGAAGAATTCTGCCGCATACCAGTTGAAGTAGAATATGCTTCAGAGTTTCGTTATAGAAATCCCATAGTCCGCGAAGGCGATGTTGTTATAGCTATTTCTCAATCTGGCGAGACAGCCGATACATTGGCTGCTATTGAACTAGCCAAATCAAAGGGCGCAATCATATTTGGTGTTTGTAATGTAGTTGGGTCTTCAATTGCACGTGCCACACATGCAGGCGCATATACGCACGCCGGACCTGAAATTGGCGTTGCTAGCACGAAAGCTTTTACCGCCCAACTTACGGTACTCAGCATGATCGCTTTAATTATAGCTCAGAAGAAAGGAACCATTACAGAACAAAAACTTCATGAGTTATTGGTGGATATGGAGACTTTGCCATCAAAGGTTGAACAAGCCCTGAAGCTTAATGATCAAATCAAAGAGATAGCAGAGATATTCAAAGATGCACGTAACTTTATTTACTTAGGTCGTGGTTATAATTTTCCTGTTGCCCTTGAAGGCGCCCTTAAATTAAAAGAGATTTCGTATATCCACGCAGAGGGCTATCCGGCTGCCGAAATGAAACACGGCCCTATCGCTTTAATCGACGAAGAAATGCCTGTGGTTTTTATAGCTACACGCGATAGCTCTTACGAAAAGGTAGTTTCAAATATCCAGGAAGTGAAGGCCCGTAAAGGCCAGGTTATTTCTATTGTTACAGAAGGTGATAAAGAAATTCGTAAAATGTCAAAATATACAATTGAAGTTCCTGCGGTACATGAATCTTTAATGCCACTTATCTCGGTTATCCCGTTACAATTGCTTTCGTATCACATTGCTGTGCTACGTGGTTGCCATGTGGACCAGCCTAGAAATCTAGCAAAGTCAGTTACTGTTGAATGATCAAAAAAATTGCATTCTACTTTACGCCTACATAAGTACAGCTTTCAGGTTAAATTCAATAAAAGATGGCAATTGCCAGCTTTTACATTAAAAATCAGAATGCAAAAACATTTAGGTAAGTTTGTAATGTGTATTGCTAACCCCCATTACACTTTCACAGGTTATGTTGATACTAGCAGTTGATGATGATCCGGATGATATTGAGCTATTCCGCTTCGCAATTAAAAATTTAGATCCTTCCATTAGTTGCATCATTGCTTCCGATGGTCTAGAGGCATTGTCTTTACTTAATGAAGAGCTGATACTCTTACCTGATTACATTTTTCTTGATATTAACATGCCGCGCATGGGTGGTGTGGAGTGTCTGACATTAATTCGGGCGAATATAAATTTGCAAGACATTCCGGTTATCATGTACTCAACTTCCTCGAACATGGAACAGATTCAATTTTTCAAAAGTCTAAATGCCCAATTCTTAGAAAAGGCAACCGACTTCAATAAGCTTATGACTTCCTTAAAACAAGTGTTTACGCACTACTAATAAGTTAAGAAAGTATTTGGAAAACAATAAAAGCTGATATATAAGCTAATGCAGTCATATAAACCAGTTGAATGACAGGCCATTTCCATCCTTTCGTTTCACGATAAACAATGGCAATCGTACTCATGCACTGCATGGCGAATGTGTAAAATACAAGTAGTGAAAACCCGACTGCCGGTGTAAAACGCGGACCGCCTGTTTCCTGATTTATTTCTGCACGCATCCGATTTTTAATTGTTGTTTGTCCATCCTCGGCAGATTCATCTACCTGGCCAATGCTATAGATGGTAGCCATTGTGCTTACAAAAACTTCTCGCGCCGCAAAAGAGGTAATTAATGCTATTCCAATTTTCCAATCATAGCCTAATGGTTTTATAATTGGCTCAATGCTCTTACCTATAATACCAGCATAAGAATTTTCTAACTTATAAGAAGCTATCCTATCTTCTAATCCCTGTTCTGTAAGTCTTAGATTTGCAGATTCTGCCAAAACATTTTCGCGGGCTTTGCTGATGTTATCGCCAGGGCCATAGCTAGCCAACACCCAAAGTATAACGGATATAGCCATAATTACTTTACCCGCCTCTAGTACAAAAGCCTTTGTCTTTTCAATAATGGTGAGTCCAACGTTTGACCATTTAGGCCATCGGTACGTTGGCAATTCCATAATAAGATAGCTACGTTCTTTTACATTGATTAGAAGTTTCATTACCCATGCTGAGAAAAGCGCTGCCACAAAACCCAATAGATACAAACCCATCAAGGCCAGACCTTGAAGATTAAAAAATCCGATTACTTTTTGATCAGGAACAATCAGCGCTATAAGAATGGTAAACACGGGCAAACGCGCAGAACAACTCATGAGTGGTGTTACGAAGATGGTTATGATGCGCTCCTTCCAGTTATCGATGGTGCGAGTAGCCATGATAGCAGGAATGGCACAGGCAACACCAGACATAAGAGGTACGACGCTTTTGCCGTTAAGTCCAAACTTACGCATGATCTTATCCATCAAAAAAACAACCCTTGCCATGTAACCGGTTTCTTCAAGAATGGCAATACAGGCAAAAAGAATTGCGATCTGCGGAATAAAAATCATGATACCGCCAATGCCTGGCACAATGCCTTCTGAAAGTAAATTTGATAACGGGCCACTCGGTAATTTGTCGTGAAGAAAGCCACTCAGGTTTGCGAACAAACCATCTATAAAATCCATGGGTAACTGAGCCCATGCAAAAATGGATTGAAAAATTAGAAACAACACACCAAGGAAGATACCATATCCCCATATTTTATGCGTAAGAATTCTATCAAGTCTGTTTGATTGATTCTTCCAAGTAAGATTAGCGGCTGTAATGGTAACATCATTTAGCAAATCTTGTATGAAAGTGTATCGTTGAATAGTTTCTGCACCTTGAAATTTACCAGGAAAGAATTTATGTATCTCTCTTACTCTATTTACTATTGTCTGCTGCTGTTGAGAAAGAAAGTTTAATGTTTGAGGTTGCTCTAAAAATTGATACGCTTCATAATCATTGTCAACCTCAAGCTGGCTTCTTAAATCTTTCACCGCTTCCTCCGCTTCTGGCCAAATACTAAAAATCTTTTGAGTAGGTACCGGAGTTGGTTGTGCTATGATTTTTTTAAGCTCCTCTAGTCCAATTCCCTTACGTGCATTAATTGGAACGACTTGTATGCCAAGCCTTTTTGACAATGCAACTAGATCATAACTGATACCGGCTTTCGCTGCCATATCCATCATATTTAATGCAAGCACGGTAGGCAAACCAATATCAATAATTTGAGAGAGCAGTAAAAGGTTGCGTTTCAGGTTAGTCGCATCGGCTATGACAACAATTTTATCAGGACAATTAGGCGAATTGTGATCTAATAATATTTCTGAAACGATTCGTTCGTCTAAACTACGTGGGTAAATACTATATATACCGGGAAGGTCTATTATCTCAGCGGTCGTTCCATTAGGTAAAGGACAAAAGCCCGACCGTTTGTCTACGGTGACACCTGGAAAATTTCCAATTTTCTGATTTAATCCTGTGATATAGTTAAATAGAGATGACTTCCCTGAATTTGGATTGCCGACCAAAGCTATTTTCTGCTTCTGTGTACTTCCCATTAATTCACAATTGAGATTGTATCTGCTTCCTCAAGTCGAAGAGAAAGTTCATAGCCAGAAACGCTTATGCATATAGGATCACCAAGTGGAGCTGTGAAATTAAATCGAATCGGCACACCTGGCAGACAACCCATCTCCATCAATTTAACTGATAAATGTTCATCCGAAAATCCTGCAATCACCCCAATATCCCCTGGCCGCATCTGCGCAACGGTTTTTGCCATGATTATTATTTAGATTAATTTTAAACAAGGCAAATATATATGGGGTTCCCTAACCAAGCAATGATTTAAATTAGTTGTTTGAAACATGTATGAAAAAGACCAAGACTAAAAAAACCAAACAAAAGGATACCAAGCCAGAATCAAAACCAGCACCACCCCAAGAAAATGAACCTTTTGATTTTGGTGGACTACCTAGTCGGGATTTGAAAAAAAATTTGGGATGTGGATAGTTAAAAAGTTTCGAGCTGTGAGTTACGAGCTACGAGGGTTTCGCGCTCAAAAGTCTGAAGCTTCGAAAGTAGACACCTTTGCTCGCAGCTCGCGACTCATAACTCACAGCTATTTACAAGCTATATGCTTTCGGCTACAAATATCCTTTTAACACGCTCACTTGTATTAGTCAGAATTTCATATGCTATTGTATTGATTTTGGAGGCTACGGTTTGAATGGGTAGACTTTTTCCAAATATGATTACTTCATCTCCTTCTTTTGCGTCGAAATCTGTTACATCTACCATGGTCATGTCCATACAAACATTGCCAACCACACTAGCAAGTTTATTGTTAATAAGTACCTTACCTACACCTCGACTAAAAGCACGATTAAATCCATCGGCATAGCCAATGGCAATTGTAGCAAGTGTCATTTCATTATCAGCTTTTCCCTTTCTACCATAGCCGATACTTTCACCTGGAGGTATTTTTTTTATTTGGGAAACAATTGTCTTTAAGGTTGCTACGGTTTTAAGCTGATTGCCTGAGCCATTTGCAGTTGGATCAACGCCATATAAACCAATTCCCAATCTTACCATGTCCATTTGTAATTCAGGCAGGCGTAAAATGCCGGGAGAATTAAGGATATGATATAAAGGTTTATAGCCGAGGGCTTCACTTATTTTTTTTGCTTCTGTAAGAAATTCATTTGCTTGTTGCTTAGAGAATTGATCATGCAGGGCTTCATCAGCTCCTGCTAAATGGCTGAAAATTGACGTGACATGAAGATTGAGATGAGTCCGTAATACGCTAATAAGTTCCGCCAGATCATGCTTTTCAAAACCAAGACGATGCATGCCCGTATCCAGCTTAAGGTGGATGTTGCAAGGTCTTCCACTAAGAAAATCAAGCAAGGCATAAAGAATTTTGAAACTATAAATCTCTGGCTCTAGATTAAAAGAATATATAGTCTGAAAACTTTCTTCCGATGGATTCATTACCATTATGGGCAATGTGATATTATTCTTCCTTAATTCAACACCTTCATCGGCGTAAGCCACACCCAAATAATTAGCTCTATGATATTGTAGTAAACTTGCCACCTCATTGCTTCCACTTCCATAGGCAAAAGCTTTTACCATCACCATTACCTTTGTTGTTTGCTTCAACTTTGACTTAAAAAAATTAAAGTTGTAAACCATTGCACTTAGATCAATTTCCATCACTGTGCCGTGAACTTTCTTTTGAAGTTGAGATACAATTTTTTCGAATTGAAAGGTACGAGCTCCTTTTATTAGGATAATCTCTTGATGAATTTCATCCCATTTGAACTGCTGCAAAAACTGATTTGTATCTTCAAAGAACAATGAAGGTATTGAGATAAGTTTTTGTTGTCGCGTTAAAGCCGGGCCAATACCAACAAAAGTATTCACCTGACTTTTATTTACCATTTCAGCAATTTTACTTATTAGTTTTTCTTCTGATAATCCTGACTGTAATATGTCTGATAGAATTAGACGCTTTTTCTTTTTCTGCTGCTGACTTGTTAGGAAATCAAGACTAATCTGCAGCCCCCCTAAATCATTGTTATAGGTATCGTCAATTACCTGGCATTGATTAATGCCCTCCTTTAACTCAAGACGCATTGATACAGCACGTAAATTATTTATGCGCTCTTGCAGTTGATCTTTACGATACCCAAGGTGCATCATAAGGGCTATACAATGAAAGACATTTTCTATAGACGCGTGATCACTGAAAATCAGATTCAGTGTAAACTTCTCGTCTCCGTAAGTGATATCGTATTGATTATTTTTTTTGCTGATCATAATATCAGCTTCACTAGAAAATCCCCAGGAAAGAGAATTAATATTTAGCACCTTAATTTGACGCGCGACTAGATGATGATCTTTACAGTAAACCAATTTTTCAACATTTGTAAAGAGCTTAAGTTTTTCTGCAATTTTATCTTCAAGGGTACTAAATCCCTCATCATGTGCGGTGCCTATGTTAGTAAACAAACCTATTGTAGGTTGTATTACCTGCTGCAACTTTTCCATTTCATTGGGTTTGGAAATACCTGCTTCAAAAATTGCCAGTTGATGATGGGCTTGCATTTGCCAAACGGAAAGGGGTACACCAACCTGAGAATTATAGCTCCCTGGATTCTTAACAATATTGTAATCAATAGACAATAACTGATATAACCACTCTTTAATTATTGTTTTGCCGTTACTCCCCGTAATACCAACAACTGGAATGTTGTAATTTTTTCGATTATAAGCGGCTATGGATTGTAAAGCATTAACTGTTGAGTGAACTCTTATAATATTGGCCTCGTGTAATGTGTTAGTGGGTATGTCGTGCTCAATTACAAACTGTTTTATACCGTTGTCATATAACTTTTGGATATATTGATGTCCGTCGTTTCGCTCACCTGCTATTGCAAAAAATAAAGTCTCCTCATGAAGAATTGCCTTGCGACTATCAATGGCTAACACTGTAATTGATCTATCTAGAAAAACTGAGATGGCCTTTCCTTGTGTTATTCTTTCTAATTCTAAAAATTGAAGCATACTTAAAAGAGCCTCGCACCGTTTGGTACTTTTTTGTCAATGTTACACAAAACCACACGTTTCTCCGCGTCGGGAAAACCGGTAACCAAAACTTCTGACATAAATGATCCAATTTGCTTTGGCAGAAAGTTGACTATGCAAATGACCTGCTTATTAACAAGTTCATGGGGAGCGTAATGATGCGTAATTTGCGCGCTCGACTTTTTTACACCAAGTTCACCCAAATCAATCCATAACTTTATAGCCGGCTTTTTAGCTTCGGCAAAACCTCGGCCTTAATTATAGTGCCCGCTCGTATATCTATTTTATTAAATCTTCAGATGTAATCATGATGAAATTTTATTTTTATCGAAACAAAAATGAATTTGCATTTGTTTAGCTAATAGTCCAAAATACCATGAGGTCTAACTTTTTACTTCCTATACTTTCATCAGCCTTTATTGCTATTGGTATACTGGCATCTTTCAACGTATCCGCTCAAGAGTCGGAACTATTACCTTACGATACCCTAAACTTTAATTATTAGAAGAAGCCCTCCTATCTCTGAATGATGAGATAGCATCTCAAGACTTAATAATTATCGATTCAAAAGGCTCCGGTAACAAAGCCATTATTCAACATCCTAAAGAAGAAGTGAACGAGGACAATTCTATCTTCGCATTTAATTTTATATACTACATCATCCGAAGGTTCAAATCTGCTGACCTTGTCGATTAAATCTAGTTTTTATGTTTGCAACATTGTTGCAAACATAAAAAACACCCTTATATTTGAGCGTTGCGTTAGAAACGTTATGCCTAAATTCATTTTTACTTCTTTTTTGATAACCTACTGCAGTCTTGCGTTGGCTCAGCATTCTTTGAAAGGAAAAATAATGGAGCAGACTGGTAATGCACCGATCTCTGGTGCATCAATCTATATTCCAGATACAAAGCGTGGGGGAACAACAAACTCCGAAGGTTTATACGTTATTGACAATCTACCAAAAGGAAATTTTTTGGTTGAAATTAAGTCGTTAGGTTATTCAACAGTTGTTCAAGCCGTGCAGATAGCGGGTGCAACCGAGTTGAACGTTTCTTTAAACAGCACCATTACAGAATTAAATGAAGTAGTCGTTACCGGAATTAGTCATTCTTCCGAACTAAAGCGCAACCCTATCCCCATTACTACACTTAACAATAAGCTATTAACAGAAAATACGGCTACAAACCTCATCGATAATATCGCACAGAAAAAAGGTGTCAATCAGATTACGACCGGTGTTGCCATCTCTAAACCCGTTATTCGAGGGCTAGGATTTAATCGAATCATCACACTTTATGATGGTATACGGCAAGAAGGGCAACAGTGGGGTGACGAGCATGGAATAGAGATCGATGAATTCTCTGTTGATCGCGTGGAGATCATTAAAGGTGCAGGAAGCTTAATGTATGGAAGCGATGGTCTCGGTGGAGTTATTAATTTTTTAGCTGCCAATCCTGTTTCAGAAGGTACCGTAACAGGCAAATGGATCAGCAATTATCAGAGTAATAATGGCCTAATAGCCAATTCCCTTGTAAACGCCGGAAACCTGCATGGTTTTTACTGGCAGGTAAGAGGAAGTCAAAAAATCGCTAAGGCATTTAAGAATACTAATGATGGAAGAGTTTTTAATTCTGGCTTTAATGAGAAGAATCTAAATGGATTTTTTGGAATCAGTAAGTCGTGGGGTTATTCACAAATTAACATAAGCTCTTTCAACCAATATGTAGGGCTGGTAGAGGGCGAACGTGATACCAATGGCAATTTTATTGGATTTAAAAATATAAATGAAAACGAAATTGAAGCGACAATATCAGATAAAGAATTAAACAGTTATACCTTATCAATTCCCAAGCAAACAATCAATCACATTCGCATTTCAAATAGCACCAATGCTTATCTGGGTGCTTCAAGACTTCAGTTAAATGTTGGATTTCAACGCAATCAGCGAAAAGAATATGGGGATGTTTTGGCACCCTTTATGGAAGAATTGTATTTCGATTTGAATACTGCTAACTATAACCTAACCTTCTTTTTACCCGAAATAAAGCAGTGGCAAGTTTCATTTGGAACGAACGGTATGTTGCAGCATAACCAAAACAAAGGGGAAGAATTTCTAATTCCAGCGTATCGATCTTTCGACTGGGGCGTTTTTGGATTTTTCAAAAGAACATTTAACAAGCTCGATCTAAGTGGTGGTGCCCGATTGGATCAACGAACTATCTCCGTCAACAGTCTTTACTTAAATGAGGAAGGCAAACCCGTTAACGATGAAAAACAGTTAGAGAAGTTCAAATCCGCCAACTTATCTTTCTCGAATTACTCATACAGTGCGGGTGCTACTTATCTTTTTACGAAAGCATGGAATATAAAAGTCAACGCATCACGCGGATATCGGGCGCCTAACATATCTGAATTAGCGTCAAATGGAAGACACGAAGGTTCGCTTCGCTATGAGTATGGAAGTTATAACCTACAAGCAGAGACTTCCTTACAATTAGATGTAGGTATTGTTTTTAATTCAGATCACGCCTCGGTAGAACTATCTGCTTTTCAAAATACCATTGACCATTATATCTACACAAAGAAATTGCTTTCAGCTGATGGAACAGATAGTATTGCTGACCCACAGGAACCCGTGCCTGCCTACCAGTATGTTCAGGGTAAAGCACAACTAAGAGGAGGTGAAGTTTCAATTGATATTCATCCGCATCCTTTAGATTGGTTGCATTTTGAAAATGCTTTTTCAATGGTCAATGCAGTGAATAAAACCCAGCACTCGGATAGCTCAAAATACCTTCCATACATGCCTGCACCAAGGTATCAGAGTGAACTCCGAGCAAATGTTAAAAAAGTAAATATTTGGTTAGCCAATGCTTTTTTCAAAATAGAATACAATCATTACTGGCAACAAAATAAGGTGCTGCTCGAGAACCGTACTGAATCAATAACACCTTCATATTCTTTGTGGAATGCGGGACTAGGTACTGATATCGTTTCTAAAAAAGGAGAAACATTGTTATCATTTTATTTTACCATCAATAATTTATTCGATACAGCCTACCAAAATCATTTAAGCCGGCTTAAGTACGCAGCTGAAAACTTGGCAACAGGCAGAACGGGTGTATTTAATATGGGTAGGAATGTTAGTTTTAAAATTGTTATTCCTGTTACGCTTAAAAAAGCAAAAGCAACCTCGTAAGGAGCCAAGGAAGTCGTTTTTAAAAAGATGATGTGATTAAGAGTCATTTTTACTAACTATTGATATAAAAAAAGAATTCCTTCTCATGATGTTTTAGAAGGCGTTTGTTTTTCTGGCACGCTAACCCGTTTAATAATGCTTTGTGAACTGGATTGGTGCAACTTCCAATATTACAAGCTATTTCCCTGGAGGGATTGCACTCTCAAACGATGATTGTCATCTGACGCTTTACTTATTCGTTATGCACCCTGGTCAAGAAATGCAAATCCTTAACATGAGCCCGACATGGGAGTCACCTGCATAAACTTTAAAAAATCGAGCTAGCAGCTGAAAGCTAACAGCCAGAAGTTTTAAGTTTGATATTAAAAACTTAAAAGTGATCTTCCTGCGTAAGGAGCTAGTTTACTTTTCTTACAACAAACTGCTCTAGGTCTTTTAGATTGATAAGTCCTTCATAGTAAGCTTTGCCAAAAATAACGGCGAAGATACCCATATCATTTAGTCGCTTAATATCATCAATGCCGCGTACGCCGCCACTTGCTAAAATGCACATTTCAGGAAATCGTTCTAACACATCTTGATAGAATTCGAACGCTGGTCCTTCCATTGTACCATCGCGCGAAACGTCTGTTGCTTTCACATATTTTAATCCACGTGAATAGAAATAATCAACATGATCAAAAAAAGTTAACTTAGCTTTGCTTTTCCATCCTCTAAAAAGAAGTTCTTTACTACTCCGATTTACCACATCGGCCCCTAATGTCATTTTTTCTCGACCGTATGATATTATCCAGGAGGCAAACAATTCAGGATTAGTTACGGCAACACTAGCTGCCGTGATATAAGAGGCCCCATACTCATACGCTTGGGCGATATCGCCATCCGTTGAAATGCCGCCTGTAAAATCAATTTTTAAATTCGTATGGCCTGTTAGCGCTTCAAGCACGTGCCAATTAACAGGACTTCCTTTCTCAGCACCATCCAGATCAACCAAATGAAGCACTTCAATGCCATGATCTTCAAAGCGTTTTGCTAAATCTAGCGGGTTTTCATTATACGCTTTCTCGCTAGAGGGATCTCCCTTTCTCATTTTAACCACTTGGCCTCTACGAATTGCAATTGAAGGTATTATCTGAATCATTTTTGAATACAACTTATCGTGACTAAATTACTAAACATCTTTTGAGTTTAATTCAACTATTGAATTAATCAACTCATAAAGTTTACCTTTTTCATATAATACTGAATATAGTTATTTTTAGATACAACCTTCATTCTATGAAACACGCTATAATAACCTTACTTATTCTTACCATCATAAACACAACCCTTTTGGCGCAAGCTAAAATTCGAAAACTTCCCAATAATATTAATCATCCATCTATCAATGTATATGCTCCTTTTATGAGCTTCGATGCCAATGCCTTGGTATTTCTTTCAGATAACTCGGAGGACAACATGCCAACCATGTTTTATACTTTTAAAGAGAATGCAGATTGGAAAGATCCCGTTATAGTACCAAAGCAAATCAATACGCGATTAAATTTTCTACGCGGTTACGGGCTTAGTGCCGATGGCAAAAAACTGTATTATAGTTCGATGAAATCACCCGGTGTTGGGGGTTATGACATACTCATGAGTGAGTTTAAAACATCATGGACAGAACCTCAAAATATAGGATCGCCTATAAATTCTAAATCAAACGAAGCGTGTCCTTCTTTTACTGCTGATGGCAATGCCGTGTACTTTATGCGTTGTGACAAGATGACTCAGGACAAAGCAGAGAGTTGCAAAATTTTTATGGCGAAGAAAAAATCGACCGGTCAGTGGGAAGAGCCAGTCGAACTTCCGGCAGCGATCAACACAGGCAATTCGCAAACACCACGAATAATGGCCGATGACGAAACGTTAATTTTTTCATCCGATAAAATTAAGGTTGGCAAAGGCATGGAAATATTCGCTACCAAATTTCAAAATGGCACCTGGAGTAAACCTATTCCGCTCGATTTTGCAAATACAGAAAAAGATGACCAGTATGTAAGTGTCAATGCGCTCGGTCGTTACCTAATTAGAGACTCGCCGGGTGCAAGAAAAAATGAGATTACTGAGTACCTAATTCCCGAAGATATAAGACCGCGTAGCATGATGAAGATTGACGGAAAAGTGTCCGATCCATCTGGTGCTTCTACACCGGCTTATATTTCTATTATCGATCTTAAAACAAACAAAAGGGTCTATAATGGCAGGCCAAATGCCAATGGTTCCTTTCTGGTGTATTTGAAAGAGGGAACCCGTTATGAGCTCGCTATTGATCCTGAACAAGCCAACATAAGCTATTTCACAAAACTATTTGACTTAACTACCGATAAAATTCCGCAAAGCGAAAAAGTAAATGCTGTTCTAAAGCCAGTAGCAGCGGGCGATGAGTTCTTACTAAATGCAGTTCGATTCAAACCAAATTCAAATGAACTAGATGCGGTTTCTTTTGATGAACTTAAAAAACTTGCTCGCTTGGTGAAGGGTAGCCTTCAGGTCAAATTTGAAATACAGGTTTTATTAAATAATTATATGGAAGACGTAAGTCAATCTAATGCAGATTTGACTGAAATATTATATGATTCAATTAAGACGAAAGTTGAGGTTATAGATTCGTTGGGGCAGGTTCATCAACACGATACAGTCAAAGTAAGAACCACATACCATAACGATAGAACCTTGAAACAAGCAAAGACCATTATTAGCTATTTAGAAGGTCAAGGTGTAGACGGAAAGGGATTAACTTATTTTGGTAATGCTATTCAAAGTCCACTAGAGGAAAATAGGAAAACGATAATAAAGGCTGTTGCAAAGCAGAGAAAATAACTTTCTAATGCTAATGAGGTAATGATTGTTGATTAGAAGGAGAAGGGAACGACAACTAATGTTTTATCCCACATTAAAACCATTTCAGCATCCTCGCCTGTTTTTTGAAATGATATGGTAAATTGTTCAAACAGTCGCTCTTGCTGAACGGCATTGGCCTGCACTGTTAAAGCATCTTTTGCCGATTCACGATTTGGTTCGCCTTCAGAATTAATTCCCCATTGTCCGTATTCTGAATTAAAAATTATTGACCATGTATCCTCACCCGGAATTGTCCACAACGAGTACTTGCCTGCTTTTAGAATGTTTCCGTCGAAATTAATATCCTTATTTGTTTCAAATATAGTTGCCTCGTTTGCCCCTGTTCTCCATACTTTGTCATAAGGTACCAAGCCACCAAAGACTTTTCTCTCTTTTTTAAAGGGTCTGTTATAGAGCACATTGATCATGAGGCTATCCTTTGAAAAGGTTATTGCTTCTTCAGGACTGTGAGATTTGGTGTCTTTTCGCATAAAAAACATAACAATACCGCCAAGGATTATTAGCAACAGCAACGCGACACCACTAAAAATTAAGAACCTTTTCATATCGAATTTGTATCTATGTTATAAACAGGTGTTTAAGCTAAAAACTATTTTTCATTCTTTCAGTAAAAATCAACTAATCCAATTAATTTTACGGTGTTTAAATAAATTAGTTATGGATTTAGTTGCATGGTCTCCATTCTTTGTTGTGATAGTTCTATTTGTACTAGCTATCGTTTCTCCCTGGTTGTTCCCCAACAAGATGGTGAGCAAAAATAAGCACGATAACAAGTTTTAAACTATCTTACCTTACAAACATGAATGTTTGTGTTTTCTGCGGCTCGGGTACGGGGGGCAATCCTTGTTACGCGGATTCAGCAAGAGAACTTGGAAAGTCTCTTACTTCATTAAACCATAGCTTAGTCTATGGTGGCGGGAAAGTCGGGCTAATGGGAATTATAGCCGATACCGTTCTTGAGAATAAAGGTGAAGTAATTGGCGTTATTCCTGATTTTTTGGTGAAGCTTGAAGTTGCGCACAATGGACTTACCCGCTTAGAGGTAGTTGACAGCATGCACGAACGTAAAAAAAGAATGGCAGATCTTTCTGACGCCTTCATTGCCATGCCAGGCGGATGGGGAACCCTTGATGAATTAGCCGAAATATTAACCTGGAAACAACTTGGGCTTATTCACCAGCCTATTGGAATCCTAAATACAAACCACTTCTTTGACTCCCTTCTTAATCAAATGAAGCAGATGGTTACCGAAGGTTTTTTAAAACAACAGAATCTTTCCTTTTTAAAGGTCGCTGCAACACCTGATCTTTTGCTTCAACAACTCGCACAAGAAGCACATACATAAGTAAATATCAGCATTACGTCTTGTCATTATTGCGACAACATCCAAATTGTTTTTATATTGAGATAGTGATGCGTTGCTATGAACAAATTTTTGCTTGTGTTAGCTTTCTCAATAATTGCTTATTCAGGCGAGTGCCAATACTTAGGCTTTGCCTTAACCCAAGGACAAAAAGTTGCGCGTATTCCATTTGAGTTAAATAATAATCTTATTGTAATACCTGTAGTAGTCAACGGTATGTTGCCCTTGAAATTCATTTTAGATACGGGTGTACGCAGTACCATCCTTACGGATAAAACGTTATCAGACCTTCTCAATTTAACTTACACTAGAAAATATACCATTGCTGGAGCGGGCGGAGGAAAAACCGCTGAAGCTTTCATCACAAACAATGTATCTCTCGATCTACCCGGAATCCATGGGCTAGGGCATACCTTGCTGGTACTAGCAGAAGACTATTTGGAATTACCTAGTTATCTAGGAACGGAGGTGCATGGTATATTAGGCTATGAATTATTTAGTCGCTTCGTAATCAAAATAGATTATGTACATAAAATTCTTACGGTAATGACGCCTGAAGAATTTAAACCTAAATCAAAATATCAAAAAATACCGATTAGAATAGAAGACACCAAGCCTTATATAACAGGTGAAGTTGTTCAAATGGAAGAAACAAGAATCACAGCCAAGCTATTGATAGATACAGGTGCAAGTCATGCGCTCATGCTCGAATCAACTTCTGATGCCAGAATTAAATTGCCGACTAATTACATTAGTAATACCATAGGACGTGGATTGGGTGGCATTATTATGGGTAAGGTTGGCAGAATAGAATCTCTTACGCTAGGGAAGTTTAAATCTGAATATCCGATAGTAAGTTTTCCAGATCCCAACAGCTATATAGACAGTTTAAAGATGGGTAGCGTGTTCCGCAATGGTTCTGTCGGGGGTGAAATGCTAAGTAGGTTCACTATAATTTTCGACTATCCGAATGAATACGTTTATCTAAAAAAGAACAATCTATTCAGACGACCCTTCCATTTTAACTTAAGCGGCTTAACTATAAAAGCTATTGGTGCACATCTTAATGGATTTGAGATTGTAGAAGTAAGAAGTCAGTCTGTAGGTGATAAAGCAGGATTCTTGCCAGGTGATGTTATACTTAGCTTAAACAACATTTCTGCAGCCGATCTTAAACTACGAGATATAATTGGATTTTTTAATTACAAATCCGGCAAACTAATTATGGTAGACGTTCAACGCGGCGGTAAGAAAATAAAGAAGAAATTTAAACTTCGTGATCAGATTTAATTAAGCAGGTTGAAAACTTTGTTGAGTCCTGTAAAATTTTGGCAAATTTTTCAAAGCGATAAATAATGACTTAACAGACCACGCGTGCTTCAGTTCATAATCTAAAATACAGGACGCAAAAGATTCACGATAAGCAAAAGATTCACGGTAATTAGAGTTCTTCAATATGGTAATCGGAATTTCTTTCGTTTTCTTATGGTTACTTAGCATCTGCAATGCTAACGCAATCTCAACCGTACCAATGTTATCATCTATAATAATATACCCTGGCTTAAAGTGAACTAATCGCTCAGCAATGGTTTTATAATTAAATGCTATTTCAGTAATAATCTTCTTATTACGCACAGCGTTAAGTTTGTCAAGAACCATTCCCATTTCTATGGGATTGTTGCCTATAAGTAAAACATGTAATGCATCTGATGAAATTCTCTGCGCCATCTTTCTCATATCCTTCGCCTCTTAGCTGTTTAATCGATTTCTAACCCTCTCAAGATCTATTCCAACACGGATTAATGCTCAATTTTTATGATATCATTTCAGAAATTCCCAATTTAACGATACAAGTTCTCGGATATTGAAACAAATTATCATTATTGGCGGCGGCATTGCCGGCTTAACAAGTTGCATTCAATTAGCAATGGCAGGATTACATTGTACTGTTATTGAGAAAAAATCCTATCCATTTCATCGTGTCTGTGGCGAGTATATATCGAATGAAGCAAGACCTTTTCTAAGCTCCCTTAATATCTACCCTGAAGAATTTAGTCCATCAGTGATAAAACGCTTTCAACTTTCATCTACAACGGGAAGAAGTAGCATTCTACCATTGAATTTAGGAGGTTTTGGGATAAGTAGATACACATTTGATCAATATCTTTTCAAAAAAGCCACTGATCTAGGTGTGGTCTTTAGATTAAATACAGAAGTAGAAGATGTTAAATTCATAAAAGAAAAATTCGAAGTATATACAAAGGGATTAAAACTTGATGCTGACGTAGTTATGGGTTCTTTCGGCAAACGTTCACGCCTAGACGTGAGACTTGAAAGAACTTTTATCCAAAAGAAGTCACCCTTTGTTGGGGTCAAATATCACATCCGTACAAACCATTCTAAAGATCTAATCGCCCTTCACAATTTTACAGGTGGATATTGCGGCATTAGCAACATAGAAGATGATAAAACTAATTTATGCTACCTCTCACATCGTGATAATCTTAAAAAATATGGAAGTGTAGATGAGTTGGAGAAATACGTTTTATTCAAAAATCCGTTGCTGAAGGGCATCTTTGAAAATTCTCAATTTCTTTTTAATAATCCCGAAGTAATTAATGAGATCTCGTTTGAAACTAAGCAACCCATAGAGAACCATATGTTAATGACTGGCGATGCTGCCGGTATGATAACACCACTATGCGGAAATGGTATGGCTATGGCGATACACTCGGGAAAAATAGCATGTACGCAGGTAATTCGTTTCTGCAGGGATAAAAATTTTACGCGAGCACTTATGGAAAAAACCTATGAACAACAATGGAATAAAACATTTGCAGGTAGACTTTGGAAAGGAAGACAAATTCAAAGATTATTTGGTAATGAAACGGCATCTAATTTTGCTGTAGGTGTTGCGATAAGGTCCAATCTCATTGCACAAATTATTATCCGTAATACCCATGGAGAAATATTTTAAATGATTGTAATCTTAAGCCAGAATTGATCCTTCACTTAATTCATAAACATAAATGAACCGACAACAATTTTTAGGTCTATTCACTGTGAGTGCGGCTGCAGGTGCAGCAATAATTTCATCGTGCAGCAAATCCGCTAAAGACGAAAGCAATACCGATAAAAACGAAAAAGAGCTTTTCTTCAAAATTTCCTTAGCGGAGTGGTCCTTACATAAATCATTATTCGGCGGTAAACTTTCTCATCTAGATTTTCCAGTTAGGGCAAAAAAGAATTTTGATATTTCGGCCGTGGAGTATGTGAATCAATTTTTTATGGATAAAGCGCAAGATCAAGTTTATCTAAACGAACTTAAAAAACGCTGTGATGATAATGGTGTGAAAAGTTTACTCATCATGTGTGATAGTGAAGGCTTCCTGGGTGACCTTGATGAAAAGAAGAGAAATGAAGCTGTGGAAAATCACAAAAAATGGGTAGAAGCAGCTAAGTTTTTAGGGTGTCATTCCATCAGGGTTAATGCGCACGGTGAAGGTACACGTGAGGAGGTTGCCAAGGCTGCTACTGATGGGTTGCACTTACTTTCTGAGTTTTCGAAAGATTTTAATATCAGCATCATAGTAGAAAACCACGGAGGCTATTCTTCTGATGGACAATGGCTCGCTTCTGTTATAAAGGAAACCGGAAATACGAACTGCGGAACCCTTCCTGATTTTGGTAATTTCTGTTTGCGTAGAAAAAATGGCGACCAGTGGGACTCCCCTTGTGTTGCCTATTATGATCGCTATAAAGGCACCGAAGAAATGATGCCATATGCAAAAGGAGTCAGCGCGAAAGCATATGATTTTGATAAAAATGGTAATTGTATAGAGACCGATTACACGACTATTATGTCGATTGTTAAAAGATCTGGATATACAGGTTACGTTGGTATAGAGTATGAAGGTGAAAAACTTTCAGAAGATGATGGCATCCGCGCTACAAAAGTCTTATTGGAAAAGGTAGGTGCATCTATAAGTTAATCCAGGTAATCGCTTTTAAAATGATAGTTGGTTAAGGGTCATTTTAACTAACTATTGAAATAAAAAAAATCCTTCGCATGATTTTTTAGAAGTGTTTGTTTTTACTGAACGCTAACAGTTTAATAATGCTTTATGAACCGGATTGGCTCAACTTCCAAGATTACAAGCGATTTCCCTGGACGGTTGCGCTTTCAAACGATGATTATCATCTGCAGCTTATACTTATTCGTTATGCCACTCGGTCAAGATATACAAACTTAATTAACACGAGCCCGACATGTGAGTCACCTACATAAAACTTTAAAAAAATCGAGCTAGCAGCTCACAGCTTAGCAGCCAGATGCTATAAATTTGATATAGTCTACTCAAAGATTTGCATAAGCTGTGTTGTATTTAGAAAGAGATAGATAAAGAAAATATTTAAACACGTAGCGGAAATAAAATTAAGCCACATAGTATGTCTATGATCTGCTTTGATCTCATCTCTAAAAACTAGAATGAACCAATAGAGGAAATAGAGTACAACTGGAGCAAGGGCAATTAAAAATATCGTCGCATACCATGCTGAATAAAAACCATTTAAATACCAGACGAAACCCAAGGTCACAAGCATAAAAACTCCACCTACAAAATAAAATGTGCCCCTTATACCGAGAAGAATACTAAATGTTCTATCACCCCGTTTGGCATCTTCATCATGTTGGTATACTTGTGTCATGGGGTAATTAGCCCAAAGCATAATAGTGGTAAGAAAGCCTGGAATTAATATTTGCGTTTTCAATATTTGCCCAAATTCAAATTTATTGAGGCCGATGTAACACATTGCAAACGTAAATAAGCCTTGAAATAGTCCGGTAATTATCCATCCTGTAATGGCATACTTTTTTAATCGTATTCTTGGATGGCTATAGGCCTTAGATACAAGTCCGTATAGTAATAACATGAACGCAAATGATGGATTAATTTTCAAATACCCTAAAACAATTGCAGTGAGGTCAAAGAGCAATGAAAGATAATAAAGATCTTTCTTTACAGGGGGTGGATTTTTTAAACCACCAATACTTTTTTCATCTTTATCGAAATAGCTATTATAGCCATTACTTGCCGGGTAGAGCAAAAAATGGAGAATGAAAAAAACCCAAAACAAGCTGGGTTCATTGAGATTAGGCGAAACTGATAAACTAAACAGAAAAACGGGAAGTAAAAAGTAGGAAAAAGGAATACGTAAGTGAAGCCAGGCTGAACGCGAGAACATATATATAGTTTTAAAACAAGGTAATAGTTTTTTGCACTTTTATTTACAGCATGAGTTATATAACCGCTATTGGCACCGCTACACCAGTACACAAATTTAGTCAGTCACAGCTCGCCGATTTTATGGTGAAAGCCATGCAATTAAATTATGAAGATAGCCGTAAGCT
The DNA here is from genome assembly GCA_964235605.1 of uncultured Cyclobacteriaceae bacterium. Classification (GTDB taxonomy): domain Bacteria; phylum Bacteroidota; class Bacteroidia; order Cytophagales; family Cyclobacteriaceae; genus DATCRE01. Next base: position 42,573 of record CAXSCR010000040.1, read on the forward strand.
CAAAACAATTTTCAAATCTAGTGGTATAGATTCGCGCTATTCTGTGCTTGAAGATTATGGACTTAAAGAAAATTTTTCATTCTACGCGAATACTTCAGACTTCGAACCATTCCCCTCTACGTCGAAGAGAATAGAAATATTTAGAGAACATGCTATTAAGCTAAGTATTGATGCAATAGAAAATGCGTTGCGCAATGTTCCAAATCTTGATAAGAAAGACGTTACGCATTTAATCGTAGTCTGCTGCACGGGTATGTATGCGCCGGGTTTAGATATTGATATTGTTAAATCAATGGAGCTTTCATCTTCCGTTCAAAGAACATGCATAACGTTTATGGGATGTTACGCCGCTTTCAATGCGATAAAGGTGGCAGATGCGTTTTGTAAATCTGATAGCAATGCTAAGGTTCTAATCGTTTGCGTTGAACTCTGCAGTTTGCACTTTCAGAAACAACCCACTAATGATAACCTTCTAGCGAATGCGCTTTTTGCAGATGGCGCTGCGGCTGTTGTAATCGAAACCAAAACAGAAAGCAAAATTAAGATCAAGCCTGAAGTATTTCATAGTGATCTGCTTCACAATGGTGATAAGGATATGGCGTGGACTGTTGGAGACGTTGGCTTTGAAATGAAATTGTCAACTTATGTTCCCGATATCATTAAAGAAGGAATACAAAAACTTACTAATACGCTGTTAGGAAAAATTTCTAAGAAACTATCTGACATTCGTTACTTGGCTATCCACCCAGGTGGCAAAAAAATATTATCTGCTATCGAACAAGAGCTTAAAATAAACAAAGAACAAAATAACGCTGCCTATCATGTGCTGAAGAATTACGGTAATATGTCATCCCCTACTGTACTTTTTGTCTTACATGAAATATTTAAAAACCTTAAAGAAACAGATCACAATGAACATATTTTAAGTTTTGCTTTTGGGCCAGGACTAACATTAGAGAGCATGATTCTTAAAATTCAAATGCAATAATCAGATGCCCGATTTGTCAAGCCGGTCACAGCAAATTGAAATCATGGACGATCTTAATTGTTCGGGAGAGGTCGTTGATCAAACCCTACGCGAATTAGAAACGATCAATAGATTGTTAGGCGGGAATTCCGTTACCATCAATGGGCTCAGTCGCTTACTCAAGCATAAAAAAAATTTAAAGAAAATGTTGCTGGCCGATCTGGGATGTGGCGGAGGTGATATGTTAAAATTAATAAGTTCCTGGAGTCGTAAAAATAATTTCTTTTTTGATCTTACAGGAATTGATGCCAATACGAACATCATTTCCTTTGCAAAAAGAAATTCACTGAATTTTCCTGATATACATTACGAAGCGATTGATATCTTTTCTGATGAATTCAAATCAAAAAAATTTGATATAATCATAGGCACCCTTTTCTTCCATCATTTCAATGAAGAACAGCTAGTATCTTTTTTTTCAAAAGCCAAGGAACAAGTGAGCTTGGGTATTGTTATTAATGATATCCATCGCCATTGGCTGGCTTATCATTCAATTAGATTATTAACAAAAGTATTCTCCAAGTCAGCTATGGTTAAATTCGATGCGCCACTATCTGTACAGCGGGCTTTTACAAAAAAAGAGTTAATAACTATTTTAAAAAAAGCAGAAATTAAAAATTACACCTTGCGATGGATGTGGGCTTTTCGTTGGCAAGTAATCATAAAATTAGGGTAAAATTCGGGTATTAGGCACAATAGGTATATGGTATTACGTTTAGTTAATAAGATCTAACTCTCTGTTATTTGACCTCTTTAAGAGGGTGTACGACAAATTGCAGATTTTGTAAATTTAGGATAAAACACAATTAAACT
>CAXSCR010000041.1:0-8168 GCA_964235605.1 uncultured Cyclobacteriaceae bacterium
GCTAATCCAATGAATGTAAATACCAGTATACCTGGGCCATCAGGTACTGATATTCTATAATTACCGTCAGTGTCTGTCACCGTTCCGTTCGTTGTACCTTTTAATACAACATTAACACCGGGCAAGGCCGAACCGTCTTCGGCAGAAGTTACCCGGCCAGAGACCGAGCGATCTTGTGCCCATACTTCGCCCCCCGCGAGCATAAACGCTGCTGTTAAGCAGCATAATTGTAAGATTCTTTTCATAAGTAGGTTTAGGTTAATAATTGATCAATTTATGAAATAATCTATATTATAAAACATTTTATACCCGAATAATCAGGCATTAACCATAAGCAAATAAGAATTTTGAATTGGATATATAGGAAATCGTTTACTGATCAGTAAAAGGTACTCGTAATTTTTAATTTAACATATCTATACTGTTAGTAGGAGACTAGATGATGCCTAATAATTTCTACTGTATAAGCTTGAATTGAATTCTCCGATTTAATTGACGATTCTCGTCGGTATCATTAGGAGCTATAGGCGAATCTTGTCCATATCCTTTTGCCATGAGGCGATTTGCATTGATGTTATTTTGTATAAGATAAGTATAAACAGCTTGCGCTCTTTTTTCAGAAAGCTGTTTATTGTAAGAAGGTGTGCCGACATTGTCGGTGTGCCCACTAACTTCAATTCTAACTAATGGATTTTCATTTAAGAATTGAATAATACGCTGTAGTTCTGTCTTGGATTTTTCTTTTAGTTCATACTTATCGGTATCGAAGAATATGTTATTTAAAACGGCCACAGAGCCACGATGCAATTTCTCTAGAAAGATGTCTTGCGTAATGGGATCGAAGTTTTTTATTTCGGAGTAATTAAAATTTTGACTTTGAAATAGGTATCCTTTTTTGTTCACGTAAAGTGCATACTCTGCACCTTGAGTCAATACAATTAAATATTCGCCGCTAACGGAATCTGACTTAACAAGAGATTCGGTTTCATTTTTTTCAATATTAATAAGTTCTACTGTGGCAGAGAGTGGCTGTTTTGTTTCTTTGTCGCGCACTACGCCCTTTACATAATTGCTTCTGTATTTTACTTGGCTTTCTTCAGGAATTTCAATTTCATAAATTTTACTTGTAGATAAACCTGTGGCAGCTGTTTCTTCATGCGAGTAATATCCTTTTTTGCCATCGGCAGTTATGAAAAGAGAATATTGATCTTCATGGTTGTTAATTGGTGCGCCAATGTTTTTTGGCTTCGTCCAGTTATTGGCTGAATCTTTTTCTACATAAAAAATATCGTTACCGCCGAAACCTGTTAATCCATTAGAAGCGAAATAAAGTACTCTATTGTTTACATGGATGAAGGGAGAAATTTCATCATTCTCTGTATTGATTTGCTTACCTGCATTTCGTGCTTTGGTCCATACGCCTTTTTCATTCAAGGAGGATATCCATATATCACGATTACCAAGTCCTGATCTTCTATCTGATACAAAATACAATGTTCTTCCATCGGCAGAAAGCGAGGGTTGGGACTCCCATTGTGATGTGTTAACGTTTGGACCAAGGTTAACTGGCTCCGACCATTCGTTACCAATTCTTATACTTTGGAATAGATCACAACTACCAAATCCTTCTCTTCCCATACAAGATGTAAAAATTAGTTTTCTGCCATCTGCTGAAATGGTACAAGTTCCTTCATTATATGGTGTGTTAATTTTATTTGAAATAGAAACGGGAAAGGTCCATTTGCCATTATTTTCTTTTCTTGAAATAACAATGTCTTCGTAGTCTCTATTCATATCGTTGCCTAACCGGCGTGTAAAAATAATAGACTGCTGATCGGCTGTTAATACGGGAAAGTATTGTAATGCAAAATGATTTACTGTATCGCTTAATGGATGTAATTTATATTTCGCGGCTAGCGCTGCATTGTCTTTTGCAAATTCGATGTTTCGCAGCATTTGTTTTGCATGTTCTATTCTTTGTTTATTGAAGACTTCTACTTGTAGAAAATCTGTAAATAAACCGCCTGCCTTTTCATAGTTACCGGTGCTGAAGTAACTATCGGCAAGATCATACCAAAATACTTTTTGCTTTGCTGGGTCTTTGGTAAGTGTTAAACCTGTATCAAAATTTTTAATGGCTTCAGGAAAATTTCTTTTACTCATATAAACCAATCCTAATCTATAATACGCTTCAAGGAAATTTTTATCCTTTTCAATTGCCATATTCAATAAGTCAATAGCAGGCTGATACTGACCCCGAACCCGATAGTTATCGGCTTGCGTATAAAATTCTATTGCCTTTTTATTTTTAGTACTCAGCGTAGCTTGAGCATTTAAGTTAAGGGCGTGAGTTGTTAAAAGTATAAATAGATATAGACGAGTCATGCCGAAAGCTAAGGAGGTAATGGGGAAGAGTCAAGGGGGGAAGGGGTCCACAGTCGACGGTCGACGGACCACGGTGGGGTGGGTTGAGTCATTAGTCGGCGGTCAATGGTCGTATGTGGATAATAAGCGGTCGTCCTATGCTTAATTTTGAACCCTAATATTGTTGAATTAAACCAGTCGAAACTATCGACTATGGACTATGGACCATTGACTATTTCCCCGCACGAACCGTGGTCTGTCGACTGTGGACTGTGGACCGCCCACCCCCGCGCAATCCTACACTACAATATTCGCCACATCTATCTCCGGGCCTTCAAACTCTAGCATGGCATTAATTAGCTTGAAGGTTTCGAAGGTTTTGATGTCTTTTTTGTGGATCTCTTCTTCTTCTATTAATCCTCTTTCTAGCAGGCTTTGGCGGACGGTGCCTTTTAACAGGGCTGACCAGGGGGTATACAGTCGTTTGCCTTTTCTGAAAATGATATTTGAGTAAGATGAGTCTGTTACTAATCCGCGTTTTACAATTAAAATGTCGTCGCTGCCATTACGTAGTTCATATAATCGATCTATTGTCTTGCGGTCGGCATATTTGAATTCATAATGAATTCTATCGTGTTCAACAATGCGCAAGTTGTTAATTACTTTGGGTGTGTAAGGTAAAAATTCCACGTCCATCATCTCATCATCGTAAACAATGCGGCACTTGTGAAGACCTTCGGCTGGTCTTTCTATCTCATTCAGGAATGCTTCCAAATCAAAATGGTCATGTACACCGCACAACATTTTTAATGAACGATTCATGCGCTGTTCGTGCTGAAACAGGTTGCAATATTTGCCATCCAATAGTTTAATTGATTCAATTAAGAGGGACATAGACTTTATCGATCATTTCCTGATATTCTGATGTTGCTAAACTTTGTGTTGTGATGCCACCACCACTCCGATAAAAATAATGCCCACCCTGTTTCTCAATGTAACGGATCATGACACCACTATCTAGTTTTGCGCCGTCAAAATAACCAAAAATACCGGTGTAATAACCACGTTTTTCAGCTTCTACTTTCTTAATAATAGAAATAGTTTTTTGTTTAGGGGCGCCACTTACAGACCCTGCAGGTAATAGAGACATTAAGATGTCACCTAAATGTGATAAATAGTGTGCAGGAAGGACGCCTGATATTTCAGAGCTCACCTGCAACAGATCTTTGTTATTGGTTTTAATTCTATCAATGTATCTGAACCTATCAACTTTTACATGGCTTGCTACCCGGCTTAAATCGTTGCGTATTAAATCAACAATGGTAACATGTTCTGACAATTCTTTTTTATCGTTTAGTATTTTTGCTTCCGCATCTGGAACAGATGCATCTATTGTTCCTTTCATGGGAAATGAAAAAATCATCCCATCTTTTATTTGGATAAAGGTTTCAGGAGAGAAAACCAGAAACTCATCTTTATACAACAGCTTATATCTCGCGCTGCTGCTTTTAAACACCGCTGGCAGGCCGGCGTTTATTTCAATTTCAGTTTTGGTGGTGAGGTTTGTTAAATAAGAATCACCTTGCGATAAATGTGTAAAGACGGAATTAAATTTTTTACTATAATCATCGAAAGTTATAGGCTTCTTTTTCAAATCTGGCAAGATTGATTCTTGACCTTCGCGCTGAGTTTGTGACGCATTGGTAAAATTATTTATGTCAAAAAGTATTAGGCCAGGATCTACTTCAGCTAGTTTAAACACCCTTGGTTTTTCCATTTCAAAATCTATAATGAATAGAAAAGAGGTTTGTTCCGCACCAAGTGTGTTAAGGGTGTTTGTGAATTGTTGAAGTGAGTTCATTACGTGTGAAGTGATCTATTCTAAGTCTGAAGTGGCTCTAAAATAAGTGTTAAGTGTTAGGGCTTAATGTTGCTTATAGAATTTAATACGCCAACGCACTAAAACTTCAACGGACTAAGGAATGTTCATATACTTATGTATTTGCAAAGAGACCTTCCATTGTGGATTAGCTTTTACATAGTCAATTATAAGCGGGAGCATCTCATTTTGCTTAGCCCATTCAGGCTGAAGAAATAGCTCGCACCCTTTCTGTACTTTTTCAGCCAACTCTTCGGCCCAAGTAAAATCGCTTTTATTAAATACAATAATTTTTAATTCATCTGCGCGATCGTATACCGAGGGATGAGGCGCTTTAAATTTTTTAGGAGAAAGACAAATCCAATCCCAGGTGCCTGTAATGGGATAAGCACCTGAGGTTTCAATGTTGGTTTTTAATCCGGCTTGCTTTAATTCATCTGTTAGTTCAGTAAGATCATGCATCAAGGGCTCACCACCTGTAACAACCACTATTTCAGTTCCACTTGTTTTGGCACGCGTGGTCATTTCTTTTATGCTTACTAACGGATGGGCAGATACATCCCAAGACTCTTTCACATCACACCAAACACAACCCACGTCACATCCACCCAACCGAATAAAATACGCTGCGTGCCCCTGGTAGAATCCTTCACCTTGTATGGTGTAGAAGTCTTCCATTAAAGGTAAGGACACTTTGGACGGATTTAACTGATCGAGTACCATTTCATTTAGGCATTGAGGATTAGGGATTGGGGATGAGGATTTAGGGTTCGCGGAGTTGGGTGGCTTTGAGGGTGTTTAGGAGTAGGGATACGATTGTCATGGGGCCTACGCCGCCGGGTACGGGGGTGATGAAGGAACATTTGGGCGCAACTTCTTTGAAGTCTACGTCGCCTTTTATGGCCCAACCTTTGGCAAATTGTGGACCTTCAACGCGGGTGGTTCCGATGTCAATTACTACGGCGCCTTCTTTCACCATGTCGGCAGTGATTAAACCTGGTTTGCCAACGGCTACTAAAAGTATATCGGCAGAGCGTGTGTAACTTGATAAATCTTTGGTGTATTTATGACAAATGGTAACGGTGGCATGTGCTTGCTCTACTAGCATCATACTTAGTGGCGCACCGGCTATGCGGCTCGCTCCTACCACAACAGCATGTTTTCCTTCTGTCTCTACATTGTATCTGCGCAATAATTCCATTACACCAAAAGGGGTAGCTGGCATTAAGAGCGGTGTCTTTGAAATGATGCTTCCGAAATTATGATTCGTGAAACCATCAACATCTTTATCTGCTCTTATTTTTTCTGTAATCTTCTCTACCGAAATATGCGGTGGCAATGGAAGTTGTACGATAAATCCGTCTACATCTTCATCATTGTTAACATGATCAATATGCTTCATTAATTTTTCTTCACTAATGGTATCGGCAAAGCGCATCATGGTATAATGAAAGCCAACTTCTTTACACGACTTTACTTTGTTATCAACATACGTCTGACTGGCGCCATCATCGCCTACTAAAATGATAGCAAGGTGTGGTATTTTTTTTCCTTGTTGTTTACGTTGAGCTACCTTTTGGATAATCTCTAGTTTTATGTCTGCGGAAACCTTACGGCCGTCAATTATGGTGTATGTTGTTGTTTCGGTCATTTCTATTTAGGCATAATATTTAGGCATCGGGCATTAATTAGGCATTAGGCATTGGGCATTAGGTAATTAAGCATCAATCTTCTATCCTCCACTTTCAATTTCAATTTTCAACTTCACCTCTAATCAATTTTCAATACGGCCATGAATGCTTCTTGGGGAATTTCTACGTTGCCTACTTGGCGCATTCTCTTTTTACCTTTTTTCTGTTTTTCTAGGAGTTTACGCTTACGCGATATGTCACCACCGTAGCATTTTGCTAGTACGTTTTTGCGTAGGGCTTTTACGGTTTCGCGCGCTATGATTTTTTGTCCGATGGATGCTTGGATTGCAATTTCAAACATTTGTCTTGGTAGTAACTCTTTTAGTTTTTCGCATAGTTTCCTTCCCCAATCTTGTGCTTTGGTTCTGTGTACGATGGCAGAAAGCGCATCTACTTTTTCACCATTCAATTGAATATCTAGCTTAACAAGATCTGATTCGCGGAAGCCAATTAAATGATAATCTAACGAAGCGTAACCACGTGAAATGGTTTTCAATTTATCAAAGAAGTCAAATACGATTTCTGATAACGGCATCTCAAAAGTCATCTCGATGCGATCTGTTGTCAGGTAATTTTGATTCTTGATCATACCGCGCTTATCCATACATAAACCAATAATGGCTCCTATGTATTCAGATTTAGTAATGATTTGTGCTTTTATATAAGGCTCTTCTATATAACTCGTAGCTGTAGGGTCAGGCATCTCTGAAGGTGCGTTGATATCTACAACTTCTCCATTGGTTAGATAAGCTTTGAATTGAACTGATGGAACCGTGGTGATCACAGTCATATCAAATTCACGCTCAAGTCGCTCCTGGATAATTTCCATGTGAAGCATACCTAAAAATCCGCATCGAAAACCAAAGCCAAGGGCGGCTGATGTTTCAGGTTCCCACACTAACGATGCATCATTTAACTGAAGCTTCTCCATAGAAGCACGCAGCTCTTCAAATTCACTCGTCTCAACAGGATAGATACCTGCAAAAACCATTGGCTTAACATCCTCAAAGCCATGAATCCCTTCACCTGGGTTGCTTACCAGCGTAATGGTATCTCCTACTTTAACCTGCTTGGCGAACTTAATACCTGAAATCATATAACCCACATTACCAGCACTGATTTCATTACGCGGTGATTTATCAAGTTTCAACACACCAATTTCGTCAGCACCATATTCGGTGCCCACGCTAACAAATTTCACTTTGTCATTCTTCTTGATTGTGCCATTGAATACACGGAAGATAACTTCAATTCCACGGAAGGAATTAAAAACCGAATCGAAGATCATAGCCTGAAGCGGACCATTAGGATCACCTTTTGGTGCTTTAATACGGCTTACTACGGCTCTTAATATTTCTTCAATACCGCGGCCTTCTTTTGCACTTGCCGCAATGATATCTTCTCTTTTACACCCTATTAACTCTACAATCTCATCGGCAACACCTTCAGGGTTGGCATGTGGTAGATCTATTTTATTCATTACTGGAATTATCTCCAGATCATGCTCCAATGCTAAATAAAGGTTTGAGATGGTCTGTGCTTCAATGCCTTGGCTCGCATCTACAATTAGCAAAGCACCTTCACAAGCAGCAATTGAGCGCGAAACCTCATAACTAAAATCCACGTGACCTGGCGTATCAATGAGGTTAAGAATATATTCTTTTCCATCTAGCTTATAATTCATTTGGATGGCGTGAGATTTAATGGTGATGCCCTTCTCTCGCTCCAAATCCATGTTATCTAATACCTGGGCCTGCATTTGACGGTTTGTAAGTGTGCCGGTAAACTCCAATAACCTATCGGCTAAAGTGCTTTTACCATGATCAATATGGGCGATAATGCAAAAATTGCGGATGTTTTCCATTCCCTCTGTGTCCAATAAAATTGTGGACTACAAAAGTAGGAGTTTTTTAGGGTTTCCGGAAGGTGTTGGTGTAGGAAGTTGGAGTTATAAGTCCACGGTCGACAGTCGACGGACCACGGTCGAGGCGCTTTAAGTTGAACGATGCGGTTCAAAAACAAAATATAAGACGTTGTTATGCCGACATGCAATAAACATGCTGTGGACTGTGGACCGTCGACTGTGGACTTCTTCTTACGTCCACGGTCGACAGTTGACGGACCACGGCCGAGCGCTTTAAGATGAACGATGGGGTTAAAAAAACAAAATATTAAGACGTGTTATGCCGACATGCAATAAACATGCTGTGGACTGTGGACAGTCGACTGTGGAC
>CAXSCR010000041.1:8268-41791 GCA_964235605.1 uncultured Cyclobacteriaceae bacterium
TGTTATGCCGACATGCAATAAACATGCTGTGGACTGTGGACAGTCGACTGTGGACATCATTGCAGATTTTTTATATATTGTATATACTAAACAAAATCATTATGCACAATTACTTTCTAAAAACCATTCTTTGCATGTTTTCCTTTTATATGTTGGTGTCTGACCAAGTTTATGCGCAACGCAAAACAACAGATCCTAAGCATGAAAATCATTATCAGGTAAAGCCGATTGAAACGGATGAAGTTGCTATCTCATTTTCTGATACGCACTCGCAACAAGCGTTCACGCATGCAAAAATCAAGGTCACTAATAAGACTACTGATTATATCGTATTCAAAACTAAGGAAGCAGTTTTTAAATATGATTTTGGTGATTATAATCCGGGAGTGGGTGGAATATTTAGAAGCTCAAATATGATGGTACTACCGAAGGACTCTGACACGCGAATATTAAAAGTAACAGGCAGTACAAAGTTTCACGTTGAGACGCTTAAACTTCAGCTTGATGGATTCTATCGTGTATCATCAGAAGGCAAAACGCAAGAAGCACCTGATTTTAAATTACCTGCAGCAGTAAATGAATTTAAAGCGGGGGCCTTTAAAGTTTCTTTAGAAAAAATAAAGAAAGAGACTGACGAAACTGCCGTAAATTTTAAATGTATTTATGAAGGGAATGATATTGGAATTGTAGACCCTACCAAAGTAGTGCTTAAACTAGAAAACGGACAAGAATATGCCAATGATAACCGAAAGGGAAAGGTTGAATTATTGTTACCTGGTGAAGATATTAAATTTACAGTTGTATTTCATGTACCCGGTAAAGTGACAGACATGCAATTCGCCAACATGTTACTGGTTTGGAAAAATGCTTTTATAGAATCCAAAGCTGTTCCCTTCAAAGTAGGCACCGCCACCTTTGAATTTGATCCAGGAATGACAGAAGCCAAAAACAAATAAGATAGTAGCATACTAGCATACAGACATATCACCATAATGCACAAAACCTACAGACCCTGTAGGTTTTTTTATCTCATCTATACCACAGAATCTCTCATAGATACGGTAGCAATTACTCCCAATTAAATCCTTATACCCCGGTCTGTGTCCTCACAGACTGGAACTAGATGTCTTGAAACGTTGGCCTGTGAGGACACAGGCCAAGGATGCTGGAGAAGGTACGTGCCACTGCGCGGAATTGCGTTAAGTGCACACATAGACATAACCCCATAATGCACAAAACCTACAGACCTGTAGGTTTTTTTTATCTCATCTATACCACAGAATCTCTCTCATAGATATGGTAGCAATTATTCCCAATTAAATTCCTATTACCTAATGCCTTAATGCCTAGTTCCCAATACCTAACACTCCCCCCTTTTATTTGTTAAGATATTTCTTTGTTATTTCTTTCACATTTTCTATCTCCTCATCGGTCATAGAAACAGTGCGTACGTGCAGCAGCAAATCAAACATAACCTGCTGATCATAGCCTAAGTTCACCGCTATCTTTGAGCAGAACATGAGCTCTTCTTTATACATTCTCTCATCAATCTTCATAAGTTGAACAAGGCTGAATATATATTTAAAGCGTTCATCGTCATTCAAATTGTGAGGCATGCTCAATTCATGTCTTTTCTCTAATAAAGCAGTTATCTCATCAGGATAAATTCCATTTGCCCGGCCTATATTGATAATATAATTTCTTTCCCTGTCAGCAACATTGCCATCTATCTGGGCAAGGCTAATCAATAATTTCATTTGTATAAGTGGCGACATTTGGAAGTGTTTAATTATTTTTACTTATCCGTTCTTTAATTTTTAAAGAATAAAACCCATTCTAACCTAACAACTTAATCATAAATAACCAACTATCTTGTGATAGGATGTTAAGCCGTTATATCAGATTGTAAGACATATCTCAATCTAAAGAAAGCTTTACTAAAAACACGCTTTACATGAATTTCTTAGCGCACTTATACTTATCTGAAAATAACCCCAGAATCATGGTCGGTAATTTTTTAGGTGACTTTGTAAGGGGAAGAAATCTGGTCGATAGGTTTGAAAAAGAAGTACTACTGGGTATAGAGCTTCATAGAAATATCGATGTGTTTACAGATACCCATCCTATCGTTTCAGAAAGTAAAGCTAGGCTTAGAAATAAATACCGCCATTTTTCACCCGTTATTGTTGATATTTTTTATGACCATTTACTAGCAAAATATTGGGTTAATTATCATCACCAGCCACTCACTGAGTTTGCTAAGGATGCGTACCAAATCATTAGCAGTTTTGAATCCATTCTACCAAATGATGCCAAGCATATGTTGCCCTATATGATTAAAGGCAACTGGTTGGTGAATTATGCTACCGTAGAAGGCATTCAAAGTGCGCTCTCAGGCATGGCGAAGCGCACTAAATTTGATTCAAAAATGAATGAATCAACACAAGAACTACTTATACACTATGAAGATTTTAAAAACGAATTTGAATTGTTCTTTCCTGAACTAAAAAAATTCAGCAAGACGATAATTGATAGTAAGCGTGTAGCCGATCTGTAGTAATTTAGCGCCTCGAAATTAATGGCATGAATAACGATCCTGAATTAAACGGTAAATACCTTGGAACCATATCCCAAGATTTTGTAAAGGTTGCAGACTTCTTGAAGGAATCATCTTATCAAATTAGAACCCGTGCATTTTCTGACTACCCTATTTTTGCAATCTGCAAAGAGGAACAACCCATCGGTCAATTATTATTAGGGAAACTTAGAATGGAAACAGAATGGAATTATTATGCTTCCTTCCTAGACGAGTTCGTACAACGCGGCCTCGTGGCAAGTGAGGATGAATTTAAAGCAGCCTATAAAGATCCTGATGAATTTTGCTGTCTTTTTGTGGTGGATAAAGACTTTACCAATTTTGTTTTTATTCCTTATCCCGAAGATTAAGTTGCTTCTTTTGTTAGTGACACAATCAACAATTTAATACGCAAGCAATTAAGCATAAAATAGTATGCTCTCTCCATCAAGATTTATATGGTAAATCGTAGTTCTAATTCTGCTTCCACACATCGTTATAATGATCTGGATGCCTTTTAAATTGTACACTAACAAACTCACACAGGGGAATGACTTCTAATTGATAAGCCTTGGCGTAATTAACCATCGTTGTTAGCAGCTTAGATGCTACTCCCGTTCCCTTTAATTTATCTATAACCTCTGTATGATATACCGTAAGAATTTTATTCCTTATTACGATCTCCATTAATGCTAGCTGTTCACCTCCTTTTTCCATAACAAACGCACCCCGTCCATTATCGTCGAGCTTCAATTGAATTTCTTCCATCAGTTTACATTAAGGTTAATAGTTCATTTAACTTAAATTCATCCCCAGCTAGAGATCAAAATAACTAGGGAACACCTTGTTTAAGTTAATTACGGTATGTGAATACTCATAGAATAAATTCCTAACATTTATAAATACTCGTTAGTTTATTGAGAAACCCCCAATAGAGCCAGCTATTACTGTTTGCCTGCAGGTTTTCTACGACGAGATTTACTACTAAATTAATGTAATCATCTAAATGCCATAATTCAATAAGACACACAGCAACTGAATATAAACACAGGGAAATCGCCTTTAAGTTTTAATTATCAAACTTATAGCTTCTAGCTGCTAGCTTTGAGCTGCGAGCTGGATTTTTTTAAAGTTTTATGCAGTTGACTCACATGGCAAAGTTATTTCTATCGCTAATTAAAAGTTAGTTATGAAATGTAAATTCTGTGAAATAATACAGCACAAATCTCCCGCGGCTATCGTTTTCGAAAATGAAGACGTGATCGCTTTTCTAGATATAAAACCATTGTTTGCCGGGCATACGTTACTCATTCCAAAAGTACATTACGAAACAATATGGGATATTCCGGAAACCCTGCTGGCCACATTAATGAGCGCCACAAAAATACTAAGCATAGCAGTACGCAAAGCACTTACAGCGGAAGGGATATTTATCGCCAACAATAATATCATTAGCCAATCAGTGCCGCATTTCCATATGCACGTTGTGCCAAGAAATAAGAAAGATGGCCTCAAAGGTTTTTTCTGGCCAAGACAAATTTATGCCGATGATCTCCACAAGGGAGATATTAAAGACAAGATCATAGCGCAAGTGAATGTATTGATTTAGAATATGACACATCTTAAAAAGAATTCGATTTCAGGCATATACAACTTCATTCTGGAGCAAAAAATGTTGTTTTGTTTGATGATATTTGGGTTTACAAATGCGTTTTTAATTGAAGGGCCAATTGTCAAAATATTTTTATTACTAATTAGCAAGAAACAGGTTGGTAGAAGCATTAACAAATTAGACATTTGATCATTGATTAAATGACTTAAGCAAACTCCATGAGTCTAACAAATAACGATCACATCAACTATGAGCGTATTGAACAAGCCATTCAATACTTAGAAAATAATTTTTTGCATCAACCCGAATTAGACCAAGTAGCTGAGAATGTGCATCTCAGTCCCTTTCACTTTCAACGCATCTTCACGAATTGGGCGGGAATAAGTCCGAAGCGGTTTCTACAATACCTCACCGTCGATTTTCTTAAAAATAAATTACACCAATCTAAAAATATTGTAGAAGCAGCAGAAGCTGCCGGCTTATCCAGTCAATCAAGGGTCTATGATTTATTCACAACGTTAGAGGCTGTTACGCCTCTGGAATATAAATTGAAAGGGTCTGGTATAACTATTTATTATGGTGTTCATGAAACCCATTTCGGTAATTGTTTAATTGGTGTTACTGAAAGGGGCATTTGTTGGTTATCCTTTTTACCGCATGATCAAGATCCAAAATATGAACTAGAAAAAATGAAGCTTCATTGGTATAATTCCAGCTTTCATGTAGATCAAATGCTTACACAAGATTTTATCCAACACATTTTTTTAAACCATCCAACGAAAAAAAAATTACATGTATTAGTGAAGGGAACAAACTTTCAAGTCAAAGTTTGGGAAGCATTGCTTAAAATTCCAATGGGTGAAGTTACCACATATCAAAAAATTGCAACCTCCATTGAAAATGGAAAAGCATTACAAGCAGTTGGCTCAGCAGTAGGTGCCAATCACATTGCTTACTTAATTCCCTGTCATCGTGTTATCCGCAAAGATGGAATACTGGGTGAATATAGATGGACACCGTTGCGGAAGAAGAGTATGATTGGTTGGGAGATGGGGAGAGTTAATAGTTAACCTTAAATCTTAAATAATCTTTATGTGCCATCAAACTATATTATTAAAGGATAACGCAGATTAATGGCTAAGAAATCTTCCATTATACCAACAAATGATTTCTATCAGCATAACACCAATCTGAAATGGATTGTATTGGCTGTGTCTGTACTTATCAGTATTGGTTCTATATATTATACCAATGTGCTTGTTGAGCAACTTAAACTTCGTGAGCGACAACAGGTCGAACTTTTTGCAAGGGCGCTTGAGTATACGCTCAATGATCAATCAAACGACAACATTCTTTTTGTTACGGACGAGATTATTTTCAAAAATAACTCGATACCAACAATTTGGATAACGAGGGAAGGCCAGCACCAATATCGCAACATAGACATTGAAGAATCATGGTCGGATGCCCGAAAGAAAAAAGAACTCGATCAACAAATAAGTGATATGAAAAAGCTCTACGAGCCTATCAAAATGACTTACCACGACAATGATGTGGTTGAAGATTACGGTTATGTATATTATAAAAACTCGTTCCTCCTTACGCAGCTGATCGCCTATCCTTACATCCAACTTTCTGTTATTGCCATATTCGCATTCATTGCCTATCTGGCATTCAATTATTCAAAAGCAGCTGAACAGAATAGAGTATGGGTTGGCTTAGCGAAAGAAACTGCCCACCAGCTGGGCACCCCGCTGTCTTCATTGATGGCTTGGCTAGAGGTTATACGCGATGATCCTGAACTCAATAAAAAAGGTATGGTTGAGGAGTTAGATAAAGATGTTCAGAAATTACGAATCGTTACAGAACGTTTTTCAAGTATCGGCTCGACACCAACCCTGAAAGAAGAAAACGTAGTAACGCTAATAACCAATGTTACAAATTACCTAAGGCCTCGTGTATCATCTAAAATAAAAATAGAAGTATCTACACTCTCTGATAGTATCATCGCTATGGTACATGCGCCCTTGTTCGAATGGGTTATTGAAAACCTCTGCAAGAATGCAGTAGACTCCATGGGAAACACAGGAAGTATCTCGATTAAAATTTTACGCGGTAATGAAGGCAAAGTTTTTATTGACGTATCTGATACGGGTAAAGGTATTCCAAGATCAAAATTAAATATGGTGTTTAGGGCGGGATTCACAACCAAGAAACGTGGCTGGGGTTTAGGCTTGACTTTAGCCAAGCGAATTATTGATACCTATCATAACGGCAAAATTTATGTTAAGTCATCCGAAGAAAATCAGGGAACTACTTTTCGGATTGCGTTGAATGCGGTGTAATTTTTTTATCCTCTTCTTCAATTTTGTATACATTATACCTACCCGCATCCGCATCAATTCTTTTTAACTTGGGCACTTTGGATTTCACATCCCATGAACATTCAAAATAGTTAATTACCTTTTTATCTAAGATCAGCTCATTACAATTGCTATTAAGGCATATTTTCACTACCCTTTCTTTTGTTCCATATTTATACAAACAATTGCGCTTTAAATCATGAACAGCTGAACTGTCATCAAGGGCAATATGCAACGATTCATTTCTTTCTTGTTTATCCTTTCTGTATAACACTACCTTAATCGTATCTTGCAAAATCATGTTAGCATCATTCTTATGCTTAACATTATATGCATCAATGTATTTCAGCAAAACACCATCGCTCCCTTTGCCTCTCTCTAACTTATAAGCATTTGATAATTCCTTGTCCTTTTTCAGAATTGTACGAATTATACTTTTATCCAGAAAAAAGAATTTACCATTGTTAATGTTCAGCACGTAAATACCAGTAGTAAACAGTGAGACTGAGCCAGTAACTCCTCCACCGCTTACACCAACAGGAGCCGATTTTTCCCTCGGAATGGTTCCTCTGTTATAACAATACCGGCCTAAGCTTAAAATTTTTCTGAATTTAATCGATAGAACCAGAGGTAAGCTTGATGCCTCAAAGTAATTCGCTTCATTTACAAAGATTTGTGTTCCGTCACACACACCCCAGAATTTTTTCATGTTCTTTCTGGTATAGATAGAATCAAGCATGGTTAAATGATAGACGGCACTACCTTTCTCAATTTTTTTATCTGACGACTCAGAGTCTATGATAAATTTGTCCGTGATGGACGGTGCATTTTTTAAAAATTCACCAAAATCTTTATAAATACCTCGCTTATATTGTTGCGTCTTAAGTATTTCTGGTAGTTCCTGGGCAGTTAGACTGGAATTTATGCAAACCGATGCAAAACATATAATCAACGCTCTCATCTGGTAAGGGGTAAAGTGCACGATCTCTAATATAATAATTCGCCGCCAATTACTGTGGACTTTTTTGTCTCGGTCCATTTGGTCTTACGCCGGAATAGCCTACTTTTGCGGTCGATTTAAGACCAAAATTTCAAAAAAGATAAACAATGGCAAATATTGGAAAGATCACCCAGGTAATCGGCCCTGTGGTAGACGTAGCCTTCGAAGGCAAATTACCTAACATTCTTGATTCTCTGGAGGTTACTAAAGGAGACGGTACACGCGTTGTACTTGAAACTCAGCAGCATTTAGGAGAAGATCGCGTACGTACCATTTCTATGGAAGGTACTGAAGGTCTGGTTCGCGGAATGAAGGTGACTGATACTGGCTCTCCAATTCAAATGCCTATTGGTGAAGATATTAAAGGACGCCTTTTTAACGTGATTGGTGAAGCCATTGACGGTATTAAGCAACCTAAAGGAACACAAACGCTCCCTATTCACCGTAACGCTCCTGCTTACGAAGATCTATCCACTTCAACTGAAGTTTTATTTACAGGTATAAAAGTTATTGACCTTATCGAGCCTTATGCAAAAGGTGGTAAAATTGGATTATTCGGCGGTGCCGGGGTTGGTAAAACTGTGTTGATCCAGGAATTGATTAACAACATCGCGAAAGCATATTCTGGACTTTCTGTGTTTGCAGGTGTAGGCGAACGCACACGTGAAGGTAATGACCTTCTTCGCGAAATGATCGAAGCGGGTATTGTTGATTACGGTGAAGAATTTATGAAGTCACTTCACGCAGGTGGGTGGGATCTCTCTAAAGTTGATCAAGAAAAATTAAAAGATTCAAAAGCGACATTCGTGTTCGGTCAAATGAATGAGCCTCCTGGAGCACGTGCTCGTGTGGCCCTTTCTGGTCTTACAGTGGCCGAATATTTCCGTGATGGTGATGGTACAGGAAAAGGAAGAGACATTCTTTTCTTCGTTGACAATATCTTCCGTTTTACACAAGCAGGTTCTGAGGTATCGGCGCTTTTAGGCCGTATGCCTTCAGCCGTAGGTTATCAGCCAACGCTGGCAACTGAAATGGGTGCTATGCAAGAGCGTATTACTTCTACTAAAAATGGTTCTATCACTTCGGTTCAGGCCGTTTATGTTCCTGCCGATGACTTGACTGACCCTGCTCCTGCTACAACATTTGCCCATTTGGATGCAACTACTGTATTGAATCGTAAGATTTCTGAGCTTGGAATTTATCCAGCTGTGGATCCATTGGATTCAACATCACGTATCCTTCGCGCTGACATTGTAGGTGAAGAACATTATAACTGTACACAACGTGTGAAGAGCATTCTTCAGCGCTATAAAGAATTACAAGATATCATCGCCATCCTTGGTATGGACGAGTTATCTGATGAAGATAAGCAAGTAGTTCATCGTGCAAGACGGGTACAACGTTTCTTATCGCAACCATTCCACGTTGCAGAAGCGTTTACAGGTTTGAAAGGCGTGTTGGTTGATATCAAAGACACCATTAAGGGCTTTAACATGATCATGGATGGTGAATTAGATCACTTACCAGAAATGTCTTTCAACTTAGTTGGTAATATTGACCAAGCTATTGCGAAAGGTGAAAAGATGATGGCGGAAGCAGCAGCATTATAAATTGTTTCAGGTTCAAGGTTTCAGGTTAAATGTTAGTTCTAACCTGAACCTGAAACCTTGAACATGGAACCTTTTAAAACTATTGGATATGCACTTAGAAATATTAACACCAGAAAAAAAGATTTTTGAAGGCGATGTAACCATTGTTACCTTCCCTGGCGCTGACGGTTCGTTTCAGGTAATGGATCATCATGCACCACTTATCAGCTTATTAAAAGATGGTGTTGTGGAATATAAATCAAAAGAATCTGTTCAACATATCACAATTACCGGAGGTGTTGTAGAGGTGTTGAAAAACAAAGTGATTCTATTGGCAGATGGGATAGCGCTATAAAAAATCTTATTAACAATATAAAGGGCTTTCAGAGATGGAAGCCTTTTTTTGTGTCTACAAGTCGCTAAACGTGAAAATTAATATTTAGCTATGCTCATTGCTCGCACAGATTGCTTTTTCTCATTGTCAATAATAAAACGAAGTTTTGATGCTTCGATCCTTGCTGCCATGGCATTCTGCTCTAACTGCCTAAGTTCCTTATGTAACTTGCTTGTCTGGCTATTTCCAACGTCAGCTCTTAATTTTTCATAGTACGCTACGCTTAAAGACATAATGGTTGTAATAACCAACATGGATATAGTAACTTTGTTCTTCATTGTATGAGGATTGATAATGTACTAAGTTAAATTAATTTATTTGATCAAGGCACTTGTAAATAATTGACTTTATTCAATATTCTTACATCCAGCGAAATAATTTTCATGATTAGAATAATGGCCGTAATGAGCATGTCCCATTACTAAAAAATTGTACGCCCATTGTTTATTCATTATAAAATACTGATATTATCACTATTAACGCGCCCCCTAAACCCATCACAATGGAAATCTTTCTGTTAATTGTTATTCTAATATTCTTAATTTTTATCGTAGCCAATAGAAGTGAGGTAACAACCAGGCTCCGACATATTGATGACAAACTTGACTCATTATCTGAACAGATAGAGAAAGTCCAAAGGAACAAAGATTCCGTACCGCCACAATATCCAAGTGAGCATGTTGTTTCTAACCCTAAAACTCCGGAGATAAAACCGGAGATAATAATTCAACAAGAACCGGCTATAGAAGAATTAGAGGAGCCGATTGAAGAAGAAGAATTTGAGTTTGAAGAGCAGATTGAAAATCCTGTCTTTACAAAAACTGAAGAATTTTCCAGACATTCAATAATTAATTCTCAAGCAAACTTACCCCCAGAAAACAAACCTGGCTTTTTCGAAAGAAACCCTGATCTCGAGAAGTTTATAGGTGAAAATCTGGCCAATAAAATTGGTATCGGCATCTTGGTATTGGGCATTAGTTTCTTTGTTAAGTATGCCATTGACAAAGACTGGATCAATGAAATAGGACGCGTTTTTATCGGGATACTTTGTGGCGGCATTCTGTTGGGTGTTGCTCATAAACTTAGAAAGACTTTTACAGGTTTTAGCTCTGTACTTGTTGGCGGTGGCATTGCTGTGTTATACCTAACGATAGCAATCGCTTTTCATGAGTATAAAATATTCGATCAAACAGCAGCGTTTTTATTGATGCTCGGCATTACGGGTTTTGCTGTCATCTTTTCATTGGGATATAATCGTATTGAGCTTGCCGTTCTCTCCATCCTTGGTGGCTTCGCCTCTCCTTTCATGGTTAGCACGGGCGAAGGAAATTACGTTGTGCTCTTTACCTACATACTTATCCTTGATGTAGGAATGCTTGTACTGGCTTATTATAAGAAGTGGAATCTTGTTAACGTCATCTCATATGTTTTTACAATTCTTCTTTTTGGTTCTTGGCTAAGTGCAAGGTTTGAGAATAATAATACTTCGATGGTAATAGGCGCATTGATCTTTGCCACTCTATTCTATCTGGTATTCTTCGCTATGAATATTGTTAACAACTTGAAAGAGCGCACCTCTTTTAAAGGTACAGAGATCAGCATTTTGCTTAGCAATACATTCTGTTATTATGCGGCGGGTATGTTAATCTTAAATGGAGAAATTGCTGAAGATTTTAAAGGACTATTCACTGCAGCTTTAGGTGTTTTCAATTTTATCTTTGCTTACTCGCTGTTCAAAAGCAGTCGCGTGGATAAGAACCTTGTATTCCTATTAATTGGATTGGTGCTTACCTTCATTAGTCTTGCTGCTCCGGTGCAACTTGAGGGAAATTACATTACGCTTTTCTGGTCAGCCGAAACAGTTCTGTTACTGTGGCTTTCACAAAAGTCAGGCATTCGATTAATGAAGTTGGCATCTGTTATAATTATGGCATTAATGGTGATTAGCCTCCTCATGGATTGGAATCAGATTTATTTTAATTACAATACCAATCAGGACCTAACTATTATTCTTAACAAAGGGTATATCACAAGTGTATTTTCGTTAGTGTCTATTGTATTGACACTGTTTCTTATAAGAAACGAACATCACGAAGATGCCGAATCAGTTTTCATCTATAAAATGCTGCTCATATGTGGTGGCATACTTCTATTGTATGCCTC
The DNA here is from genome assembly GCA_964235605.1 of uncultured Cyclobacteriaceae bacterium. Classification (GTDB taxonomy): domain Bacteria; phylum Bacteroidota; class Bacteroidia; order Cytophagales; family Cyclobacteriaceae; genus DATCRE01. Next base: position 19,965 of record CAXSCR010000041.1, read on the forward strand.
ACAACTTCTTGAACTACGTCATCAGCTGTACCAATTTGGTGTCGAGATTGCAACCCAGAACATAATCATTGGCACCTATAACATGATTTTTATTTTAGGCTTGCTGCTATCTGAAAGAAAGTTTATCAAAGAAGAAGTTATAAAGAGGGTATTTTCATTTTGGGGAATATTTGTGATGGTAGCTTATCTATTGTATTACCATCAACAGATTGTTAGTACACGAAATGACTTTTTGCTTTCGGGCGCATCGCTAACTGGCTTTGTCTTTCATTATATTCTGATTCTTATACTGATTGTAATCGCAGCATTAAGCTTAAAGAGAATGCATAGGCTCACTGAGTTTAACGAGAAGACATATAACCTGTACTCGTGGTTCTATGTGTTCTTTTTCGTTTTCCTTGCAAGTGCTGAGTTAGATCATACAATATTATTGTTAACAAACGCTACATCACCGGCGTCAATAGAATTCACATTATTTCAAAATCACAAAATCGGATATCCTATTTTGTGGGGTATAACTTCTTTCATTTTAATCTATGTTGGATTGAAGAGCAAGAAAAAACATCTGCGTATTATTTCACTTACTCTTTTCTTGGTAACATTAATCAAACTTTTTACGGTAGACATCAAAGGCATATCTGAAGGAGGAAAAATTGCAGCCTTTATTTCCCTTGGTGTACTCTTGCTTGTCGTTTCATTTATGTACCAGCGATTGAAAAACATCCTATTGGCTGACGAGTCTTTGAAAAAGGAAACCGAAAATGAAAATCCTGTATGAGATTAATACTCTGTTTACTCTTTGTTGTTGGATTAAGCTGTACTGGACTATGCCAGTCGTTTAAAGGTGAAGCTAATTTACCTAAAGTTGAGGCTGATGGGTTTTATAGAATTTTCATTTCACCAGAGATAAGCACTCATCTTAATTTTGATTTTACTAACATCAGAATCTATGATGGAGGAGATAAAGAAACGCCCTATTTGTTTCAGGAAGAATCTCCAATTTATTATTCTCAAAGATTTAAGGAATACGAGATTGTAGAAAAAGAGCATAAAAAAAATTGTTGCACCTCGCTAATACTTCGAAATCCAGATGGTCGCCCGATAAACAATATTTCCCTATCTATAAAAAATGCTGATGTCACAAAGCAGGCAACCTTACTCGGCAGCGACGATAAAGAAAATTGGTTTGCTCTAAAGCAACAATTCATTTTAACTGCTATAGACAATCAAAACAACACTTCTGAAATCAAGATTGTTGATTTTCCGCTTAGCAATTACACATATTATTTATTGCAGTTAGAAGACTCCACCACTGCTCCCCTTAACATTCTAAGCGCCGGGTATTATGAAGTAAATACTGAAGATGGAAAGTACACTGAAATCACTTCATTACGCACAGTGAAATCTGACAGTACAAAGCAAAAGAGAAGTTACGTTCATATTGTGCTCGACACCACGCATGTGATAGACAAACTTACTGTGTCCTTATCGGGTGTACCATACTTTTTAAGAAAGGCGTCGCTCTACACTGTAAAAGAAAGAAAAAAGAAAAAAGGCGGCACAGAATTGTATTATGATCTCTTGAACTCTTTTGGATTAAGCGCCAAACAATCGTCATTAATTGAGTTGCAAGGAATAAAAGCCGAACATCTTGTAATGATTATCGAGAACGAAGATAACCCTGCTCTTGAGGTTGCTTCACTTAAGGCATATCAGTTAAATCGTTATTTAACAGCTTGGTTAAAGAAGAACGAACAGTACAAAGTAAAAATAGGGAATGAAGATATTGGAAGGCCATCTTATGATCTCGCTTTTTTCAAGGATAGTATCCCTAATCAACCACCGGTGCTTGCTATTGGGAAAGTAAATATCTTTAAAGAGAAGGGTGTAGAAGAATCGGCTACTTTTTTTACCAGTAGATCTATTATATGGCTAGCAATTGGGCTAGTGGTTGTTATTCTTGGATTTATGTCTATTAAATTAATTAGAGAAACCGGCGAGGTACAGAAGTAGTTTACTAGGAAGGATTGTCGCGTTTGCTCGAAAACCTATTAAGAAGTTTTTTCTCATGTGCCCAGAAGAATTTAAATTGACCAAACACAAAGCCATAAAATAACAACACAAGGTTGTAAACGGGGAAGATCAAAATATAATAAACAATCTTAGCCCATACAGGCACCGACTCGCCTTCGTAAAAATAATTGAGAATTGGTTTACCGATAAATACAATGGTATAACCTGTACAGGCGAAGACGATTAAGATTACTATCACTTGCCAGACACTATCTACATTCCAGCGTTGTTTCAGTTTCTCAATCCAGATGGGTGCAGGCATGTTGTTATTTTACTGCTGTAATCTCATAAAATTACTCCACAAACCATTAGAAGGTAAAGGTGCTTCAAAAATAACCAGCTCTTTTTTTACAGGATGTACAAATGCCAGCTTCTTTGCATGAAGACAAATGCTTCCATCTGAATTTGGCGTGTCTGCACCGTATTTTACGTCGCCTTTAATAACACAGCCTATACTTGCTAACTGAACACGGATTTGATGTGGCCTACCTGTAATGGGATTCACTTCCAATAACCACTCTCCATTCTCCTTGCCGATAACATGATAACTTAACTCGGAACGCAGTGCGCCGGGCGTCTCACGTGAATAGGCGGTAGTTTTATTCTTCTTTTCGTCTTTAGATAACCAATGAAGTAATGTTGCTGAGTCTTGTTGTGGTTTGTTCTTCACAATAGCCCAGTAAATTTTTTTTGTCTCGCGTTCGCGGAAGAGCTCATTCATTCTTTCAAGCGCTTTAGAAGTGCGGGCAAGCACCACAACACCACTAACGGGGCGATCTAATCTATGAACTACACCAAGAAAAACTGCGCCTGGTTTTTCATATTTCTTTTTAATATAAAGCTTACAGAGTTCTGCCAAAGGCACATCACCGGTTGCATCTCCTTGCACAAGCACACCAGAAGATTTATTTACCACAAGTAAATGGTTATCATCATAGATCACCTCAAAGGGTTTCTGTGTGGCCATTCTTACGATTTAAAACTCAGAAGTAAAATGAAATTGAATATTAGGGAAGTTCTCTTGAACCATTTGTAACCAGGCACGTGACTCAGCCATAAATACAAGCTTATTATCTTTATCGCGGGCGATGTGGCGTTGTTTAGAATCGATGAATTCGGCTAATTTTTTTGGATCCTTACTGCTGATCCAGCAAGCCTTATAAATATTTTGAGGAACAAACTGCGCCGTTGCATTGTACTCATTCTTTAACCTGAATTGTATAACTTCAAACTGAAGCGCACCAACTACACCAACCACTTTCTTCTTTCCTAATTCATAGGTGAACAACTGAGCAACACCTTCTTCCATTAATTGAAGCAATCCTTTTTCTAATTGCTTAGTCTTCATGGCATCGAGGTTTACAACTTCTTTGAAGATTTCAGGAGAGAAACTTGGAATACCTGTATAGACTAATTTTTCACCTTCCGTAAGCGTATCGCCGATCTTTAAATTACCCGTATCGAAAAGTCCGACAATATCTCCCGGCCACGCTTCATCTACCGTTTCGCGATCTTGCGCCATAAACGCCGTGGCGTTAGAAAATCTAATCCCTTTATCTTGCCTGACATGGAAGTAATTAGTACCACGTTCAAATTTCCCTGAGCATATCCGAAGAAAGGCAATTCTATTTCTGTGCTTTGGATCCATGTTAGCATGGATTTTAAAAATGAAGCCTGAGAATTTTGGCTCGTCTGGTTCAACATCGCGTACCGTAGTTTCGCGGGCAACTGGAGGTGGCGCAATGCGTATGAATGTATCTAATAACTCTTTTACGCCAAAATTATTTACTGCACTGCCAAAGAACACCGGGGCAACTTTACCATAGAGATAATCATTGAGATTAAAGTCAGGGTAAACCCCTTCTATTAACTCAACGTCTGCCCGCAGCTGTTTTGCATTATTCTCTCCAACATATTGGTCAATAACAGGATCGTTGATGTCGCTGATCTTTATTCCTTCTTCTATCTTTATTTTGGTAGACGTAAATAAGTGAAGACTTTTTTCGTATAAGCTATAAACTCCTTTAAAGTTTTTGCCCATGTTAATCGGCCAGCTTAGCGGACGAACTTTAATATTGAGTTTTTCTTCAATTTCGTCTAACAAGTCGAACGGATCACGGCCCTCACGATCGAGCTTGTTTATAAAACATATAACCGGTGTGCTTCGCATCCGGCATACCTCCATTAACTTTTCTGTTTGAATCTCAACACCCTTTACACAATCAATAACCATGATTACGCTATCCACGGCAGTGAGTGTACGATACGTATCCTCCGCGAAATCCTGGTGGCCAGGTGTATCTAGTAAATTTATTTTAACATCCTTGTAATTGAAACCCATTACAGAGGTAGCAACAGAGATACCCCGTTGTTTTTCTATCTCCATCCAGTCACTACGCGCGTGATCTTTAATTTTGCTAGACTTTACCGCACCTGCCTTTTGAATCGCACCGCCAAACAAAAGCAACTTTTCTGTTAGTGTAGTTTTACCCGCATCCGGGTGACTAATAATTCCAAATGTCCTTCGCTTTACTATTTCGGCTTCTAAACTCATAATTCCCTAGTCGTTATGTTATCGATGGTCTTTATCTGTTAGTATTATCGTTCAATCATCAATAATTCAAGGTTCGGATAACTGATAACGGTGCAAAAGTAATAAAACTCTCCTGATCACGATCACATTCTTATTTCACAGTACGAAGGTTAAATATTAAATTGGCGCCATCTAATTAATAGCACAATGGAATACAGACGTTTTGGAAGAACAGATTGGCAAGTAAGTGAAATTGGCTACGGTATGTGGGGACTTGCAGGCTGGACGGGCTCTGAAAACAGTGAAGTTGATGAAGCTTTGGAACGCGCCGTTGAACTAGGCACCAACTTTTTTGATACCGCTTGGGGATACGGAGAAGGTGCGAGTGAGCGAATTCTAGGTAAAATACTAAAACAACATTCAACCAAAAGACTCTATTTTGCCACCAAAATACCTCCGATGAATTTTAAGTGGCCTTCGAAGCCTCAATATAAATTGGAAGAGTGCTTTCCGGCATCTCATATTATTGAGTACACAGAAAAGAGCCTAAAGAACTTAAACGTAGCGTGTATTGATCTGCAACAATTTCATGTATGGGAAGATGAATGGGCTACCAACGATGAGTGGAAGAATGCCGTAGAGAAACTCAAGAAAGAAGGAAAAGTAAAACACTTCGGCATTAGCGTAAATAGATGGGAACCTAATAATGTATTAGCAACATTAAAGACCGGGTTGATCGATTCAGTACAGGTAATCTATAACATTTTTGATCAGGCTCCTGAAGACAAACTTTTCCCACTTTGTAGAAAGTTAGATATTGGCGTTATCGCGCGCGTGCCTTTTGATGAAGGAACATTAACCGGAACGATTAATAAAAACACCACCTTTCCTAAAGATGACTGGCGCTCTACCTATTTTGTTCCGGAAAATCTTATCTCTAGTGTTGAGCATGCAGATGAACTAAGACCACTTATACCATCGCGCATGTCAATGGCACAAATGGCACTTCGATTTATCTTGTGTAATGATGACGTGCACACCATTATACCGGGTATGCGTAAAATAAGAAACGTTGAAGCAAACATAGCCACAAGTGATGGCAAGAAATTACCAGACGCGTTAAGAGTAGAGTTAAAAGACCATCGTTGGGATAGAAAGCCAACTGAATGGTCTCAGTAGTAATTACTTTCGCTTTTCTGCTGACCGGGGGCAAAGGTTTAGCAGACTGGCTGCCTGTCATCCTTTTTGCCTGACCGGTGGAATATGGCCAGAATTACCTGAAGTTCTTACGACAAGCTGCCTGTAAGAAAAACTCCGCTACCAATAATAAGAAATATCCTTTTCCTTTGTTTTTTATTTGATGCAAGTAGTACGTCAAACTTAAGCATTGCCATGAAGGTAAGTTTTTCGTTACAAAGCCAATGTCAGGCTAAATATCAGTATTTTTAGAGTTCTGCCAATCTGGCACCAAAACCTACTTGGCACAACCATTGAGTAGATCCCAATACTTATAAAAGACAATAAAAAAGTTAATAGATATGGGAAAAATAATAGGAATCGACTTAGGAACAACAAACTCCTGCGTAGCTGTAATGGAGGGAAATGAGCCTGTGGTAATTGCTAACAGTGAAGGTAGAAGAACTACGCCTTCTATCGTCGGCTTTTTGGATGACGGCAAAGGCGAGCGTAAAGTAGGTGACCCTGCCAAACGTCAGTCGATAACCAACCCAAAAAACACTGTGAGCTCAATTAAAAGGTTCATGGGTAAAAAGTTTAGCGATGTAAGCGGTGAGAAGAAAATGGTTTCTTACCAAGTTGAACAAGGCAACAACGAAACCGTACGCGTACGTATTGGCGATAGACTTTATACAGCACAAGAAATTTCGGCTATGATTCTTCAAAAAATGAAGAGCACTGCTGAAGATTATTTAGGTACCACTGTAACAGAAGCTGTTATCACAGTTCCTGCTTATTTCAATGATGCAGAACGTCAAGCTACAAAAGAAGCTGGGCAAATAGCGGGTCTTGATGTAAAACGTATTATCAATGAGCCAACTGCAGCAGCGCTTGCTTATGGTCTTGATAAGAAAAACAAAGACATGAAAATTGCCGTGTACGATCTTGGCGGTGGTACGTTCGATATTTCTATCCTTGAACTAGGTGATGGTGTTTTTGAAGTAAAATCTACCAATGGTGATGTTCACCTTGGCGGTGATGACTTTGATCAACGCATTATGAACTGGTTAGCAGATGAATTCAAAACTGAAGAAAATGTTGACTTGCGCAAAGATCCAATGGCGTTACAACGTCTAAAGGAAGCTTCTGAAAAAGCAAAGATTGAACTTTCTTCTTCACAAGAAACTGAAGTTAACTTACCTTATATCACTTCTATTGACGGAGTGCCCAAGCATTTAGTTAAGAAACTTAGCCGTGCTAAGTTTGAACAATTAGTTGATGACTTAGTACGTAGAACACTTGAACCATGCCGTAAGGCGGTTGAAGATTCAGGTATAGCTGTTGGTGACATTGATGAAGTTATCTTGGTTGGCGGATCAACACGTATGCCGCGCATCGTGGAAGAAGTTGAAAAATTCTTCGGAAAGAAACCATCTAAAGGTGTAAATCCTGATGAAGTTGTAGCGATAGGTGCTGCTATTCAAGGTGGTGTATTGACAGGTGAAGTAAAGGATGTATTGTTGTTAGATGTTACGCCATTATCATTGGGTATCGAAACAATGGGCGGTGTCTTTACCAAATTAATTGAATCAAATACTACTATTCCTTCTAAGAAATCAGAAGTATTCTCAACAGCATCTGACAGTCAACCATCAGTAGAGATACATGTACTGCAAGGTGAGCGTCCTTTAGCTAAAGATAATCGTACCATTGGTCGATTCCATTTAGATGGGATTCCACCAGCACCACGTGGTGTGCCTCAAGTAGAAGTAACATTCGACATTGATGCCAACGGTATTTTACATGTATCTGCTAAAGATAAAGGCACCGGCAAAGAACAAAAGATTCGTATCGAAGCATCTTCAGGATTAACTGACGCCGAAATCGAAAAAATGAGGCAGGAAGCACAAGCCAATGCTGAAGGAGATCGCAAGGCTAAAGAAAAAATCGAGAAGATCAATCAAGCTGATTCACTTATATTCCAGACAGAAAAACAACTTAAGGAATATGGTGACAAACTTTCTGAAGGTAACAAGACTGCATTAACTAACGCACTTAATAAGCTGAAAGCAGCGCACAGCGCACAAGATGAAGCAGGCATTGACAGTTCACTAAACGAACTAAACGCAGCATGGCAAGCAGCCTCTACAGAAATGTATCAAGGTGGATCTGCAGCAGGAGCCGGACCAACAGCTGAAGGGCCTGGAGCTAATGCAGGCGGTGGTACTTCTAACAATAAAGACACTGCAGACAACGTTTCTGATGTTGAGTATGAAGAAGTTAATGACAACAAGAAATAATTAACATAACAATTAAGTATGAAGGCTTTTCCAGCACATGGAAAGGCCTTCTTTTTTTTTATTCAGCCGAATAAAATCTTGGCAATATGATTTAAGCAGAATTTTTTAAGCCAAATTCGATCAAGAAGCGCAATAGCATCTTTTTTATATATCACAGATCACTAAATTTGCCGCTCTTAAAAAGCAATTATTATGGTCGTATTAAAATTTGGTGGAACATCGGTCGGTAAACCCGAACGCATGAAGAAAATAGCAGATTTGTTATTATCTACCCCGGGAAAAAAGATTGTGGTGCTTTCCGCCCTTTCAGGAACAACCAATACACTTGTTTCAATCGGTGATCATTTACTCATGGGTCGTAAGTCAAAAGCAGAAGAAGAAATTGCTACGCTTGAAAAACATTATCATAATTTCATTAAAGATCTCTATAGCACGGAGTCATTTCAAGCCATAGGACAAGAAATAGTAAGTCGCTTATTTATGTTCATGCGCTTATTGGCTGCAGGTCAATTTGACAATAAGAGCTCTCGCGAACTTTTAGCGCAAGGTGAATTAATCTCAACGGAGCTGTTCTACCAACATCTACAAGAACGCAAGGTAAGTTCAAGATTGCTACCCGCATTGCATTTCATGACGATCGATGAGAACGACGAGCCAGAGTTAGAAAAAATATCTGAGCGCCTCATGCCATTGGTAACTTCGTTGAATAATGTTGACATCTTGATTACACAAGGTTATATATGCCGCAACAACCGAAATGAAATTGATAACTTAAAACGTGGCGGTAGTGATTATACTGCATCACTAATTGGTGCTGCCATACGCGCCGAAGAAATCCAAATCTGGACCGACATCGATGGCATGCATAATAACGATCCGCGTATTGTCAAAAAGACGATGCCTATATCTGAACTGACGTTTGATGAAGCTTCAGAACTTGCCTATTTTGGCGCCAAAATTCTTCATCCTTCAACCATTGTTCCTGCACAGAAATATAATGTGCCTGTTCGTTTAAAAAATACCATGGACGAAAAAGCACCTGGTACCATCATTACAAGCAAAGGAACAGAAGGCTCTTTCAAAGCAATTGCTGCAAAAGATGGAATAACTTCCATTAAAATTAAATCATCACGTATGCTCATGGCTTACGGATTCTTAAGAAAGGTGTTTGAAGTTTTTGAACAGTACAAAACGCCTATCGATATGATAACTACATCAGAGGTAGCGGTGTCAGTTACTATTGATAATGATACCAACTTAAACGCAATCGAAAATGAGCTGAAGAAATTCGGTTCTATAGAGGTAGATAAAGATCAGGTCATAATTTGTATCGTAGGAAATAAGATCACGGACCAGAAAGGCATCATGAAAAAAATATTTGATTCCCTGATCAGCACACCTGTGCGCATGGTTTCTGCAGGCGCCAGCACCAATAATGTTTCGGTTCTCATTGAAAAACAATACAAAGAAAAAGCCCTTAATGAATTGAATGAAGGTCTCTTTGGATTGAAATGATATTTAATTCCTTAAATAAAAGCCGTCTCGCATTCCGTAAGACGCAGGGAAATAGCTTTTAAAAAATGATAGTTGAGTAAGCGTCATTTTACTAACTATTGATATAAGAAAAATTTCTTCTTATGATGTTTTAGGAAAGATGTTTGTTTTACTGGAACGCTAACCAGTTTAATAATGCTTTAAACTGGATTGACTCACTTCTAATATTACAAGCGATTTCCCTGGAAGGATTGCGCTTTCAACGACGATTGTCATCTGCAGATTTAGCTTATTCGTTATGCCACCTGGTCAAGAAATACAAATCCTTACATGAGCCCGACATGTGAGTCATCTGCATAAACTTTAAAAAATCGAGCTAGCAGCAAAGCTAGCAGCCAGAAGCTATAAGTTGATACTAAAACTTAAAAACAATTCCCCTGCCGTAGACGGCTTTTTTTATTACTTCAAAAATTTCCCAATTATATTCATTTTGCATAAAAGTCTAACTAGCCTTTTGGTTGAGTGAAATAATATCCATCTTTCCTTCCCAAACGAACCTATGGAAACAATAATAATTGCAACATTCATTATTGGATATCTCGCCATTGCGTTTGAATATCCTATAAAAATTAACAAGACTGCTTCTGCTCTTTTAACAGGCGTTCTCTGCTGGACGTTTTTTGCTACTTCTTCTCCTACTGCACTGTTGATCGATACCCATCATTTCAAATCCTTCTTAGAAATGTTTAAGACAAAAATAGGAGCCGATCAATTTCTTGTTTTGTCGCAAGGCGAACTCTTTCATGAATTTGTGTTAACTGAGCTCGGTCATCACTTGAATGAGATCTCCCAGATCCTATTTTTCTTAATGGGCGCAATGACCATTGTTGAACTCATTGATGCCCACCAAGGCTTTCGATTTATTACGGATAAAATTAAAACGAAAAAACCTAAAACACTTTTATGGATTATATGCTGGGTAGCCTTTTTACTCTCTGCTATACTCGATAACCTTACAACAACCATTGTAATGATTTCGCTCATTCGTAAGTTGATTACGAATAAAGAGATGCGACTGTTCTTTGCCGGCATGATTATCATAGCTGCAAATGCAGGCGGTGCGTGGACACCTATTGGTGATGTTACCACCACCATGCTTTGGATAGGCGGCCAAATAACAACCGTTAATATTATAAAGACATTGCTTATTCCCAGTATAGTTTGCATGCTCGTCCCTTTGATATACTTAAGCTTTACATTGAAGGGAACATTGGGAGAGCAGGAACAAGAACAAACAAAAAAGAATGAAATGGCAGGTGGCGGAATGCTTATGCTCGTATTGGGTATAGGCATTCTGGTATTAGTACCCGTTTTCAAAACCTTTACACACTTACCACCTTATGTTGGTATGCTAGGGGGGCTTAGCATTATCTGGATTGTTTCCGAATTAGTTAATCCAGAACTCGATGAAGCTATAAGGAAAAATTATACAGCTGCAGGAGCGTTGTCAAGAATAGATGTTCCTAGTATTTTATTCTTCCTGGGAATTTTAATGGCCGTAAGTGCTTTAGAATCAATGATGATATTGAATCATTTATCGGCCTACCTTGCCGATTCTATTGGCGATAATAGAATTATTATAACCTTAGTTGGTTTGCTTTCAGCTGTGGTTGATAACGTGCCACTCGTAGCAGCAAGCATGGGTATGTACAGTATGGATGTATACCCTACAGATCATACCATTTGGGAATATCTAGCCTATTGCGCAGGTACAGGAGGAAGTATTCTTGTCATAGGTTCCGCAGCGGGTGTCGCCGCTATGGGTATGGAGAAAATAGATTTTATCTGGTATGTGAAACGCATAAGCCTTATTGCCATGATGGGATACTTCGCAGGTGCAGCTACTTATATACTAATCCAGCCTTTGTTCATACCCTGACAATTTACAAAGTCCCTATTATTAATCCACTGCTGGAATCTCTATTGGCGCCTGTTACACTTTGCAAACAATTTACTTCGCCACGTACACGCAACACACCTAAAAAGGCAAAGATTAACGCTTCTTTAAATTTAACAACATCATCTTCAGGAATGATGAATGACACTTGGTCATTACATTTATCTAAAAGGGTAAGAATTAAAAACGAATTGAAAGCACCTCCACCTGTACACAAAACATTGATGGTGTTTTTTGAAACCGGGAGCGCTGCAATAATCTCCGTAGCTGTTGATTCAATGCAGGTTCTAAGCCTATCTGCTAATGGAATTTTTTCATAGTCGAGCAATGGTTTTATTTCCTTCTCAAATATTTCACGGCCTAGTGAAGGGCGTTTCACTTTATACTTTGCATAAACTTTATTAAGTGCCTTAAGCATTGCTGGGTTAATAACGCCCGAAGAAGCTAATTGCCCGCCTTTATCAAAAGTCTTTCCTGTCTTTGATGCTAAGTAATTAGTTGACATGTTGGTAAAGCAGATATCAAATGCCATTCGTTTTCCTTTGATATCATGAGATAGATTAGCAATGCCGCCTAGGTTAAGACAAACATCAAATTCACTAAATAAAATTTTATCTCCTGCCGGTACCAAAGGAGCGCCTTGGCCATTGCATGCCACATCCAGACTTCTAAAATCCCAAACCACAGGCAACCCACAAACAGCATGAATCGCATTACCATTACCTAATTGAAAAGTAAATCCGCTTTTAGGTTGATGATATATTGTATGGCCATGGGAAGCGATGAAATCAACCTTAAGCTTGTTTTTCTTTAAATAATCAAGACAGGTTGCTCCTATATATTTTCCGTATGCCACGTCGAGTTCTAATAAATTCTCGGCCGGCAGCAGATGAGCCTGAGATAAATTCTTTGTCCAGGCAGGTGAATACTTTATCGTAACAGCACTTTCAATTTCATAGGCCCACTTTCCACCCTTCAACTTAAAGATGCAATAAGCTATATCCAATCCATCAAGAGACGTACCTGACATTAACCCTATAACTTTATATACTTCGCGGGTATCCATATTTTGATTAATTATGCATTGTGAATTTTGTAATTGACTATGGTAATTCAGCTGCCAAGGTAGGCATTTTCAAGCAGCAAGAGCTTGTAGATAAACACGTATTCACGTTGCCCGAGACATTGAAAGAATTTCTTCAAAAATCGGATGCCGAAAATGTGATAGTGAGTTCAGTTGCTGCTGCGGATGCAAAGATCGTTTCAACATGGGCCGCGCATGCTAAAAAAAGATTCATATTAAATCATACTTTACCACTACCTATAAAGAATTACTATGCAACACCGCAGACACTCGGTGTAGATCGACTAGCAGGTGTTTGTGGAGCCCAACATATTTTCCCGAATGAAAATTGCGTAGTAATAGACGCCGGCACTTGTATTACTTTCGATTTTATAGATAAAGAGGGTGCCTACAGGGGTGGCAGCATATCACCCGGATTATTGATGCGATTTCAAGCCGTTAATACTTTTACTGCGAAATTGCCGTTAGTTCAACCGATAGATAACCCTGAACTTATCGGGAACAGCACTGAAAGCTGTATTCAAAGCGGAATTATTAATGGTTTAATAGCAGAAATGAATGGCGTGATTCATGAATACCAGAAAAAATTTCCCCTTTTGAAGGTTATTTTATGTGGCGGTGATACAGTATTTTTTGAAAACAATCTGAAAGCCTCCATATTTGCGAGCCCTGAACTGGTGCTCAGTGGATTAAACAGTATTTTAATTTATAATGTCAATCAGTAAGCGGTATTTCTGGGTTCTAGCGTGTGTATTTATTACCGCACAGGCGGTTGGGCAAGTTGCTAATTCCCCCTTCACTCAATATGGAGTTGGAGAAAATTATAGCAATGCAACAGCCAACACACAAGGAATGGCAGGTATTGGTGTTAGTCAACCTCAAACCTGGTACATCAACAATCAAAATCCTGCATTGCTTATTTACAACCGGTATACAACATTTCAAGTTGGCCTATTAGGCGAATCTAGAAGTATTAGAAGCGCCACTAGTTCTGAAAGAACTACGGGAGGCAATATGAATTATATAGCGCTTGCCTTTCCAGTAGTAGCTTTGAAATGGACTACCTCAATCGGCCTTATGCCCTATACTTCTCTTAAGTATAACATGGCTGGCATAAAGAGCATAGATGGAACAGACAAAACGCAAAGTGTGGAAGAACAAGGGTCTGGCGGCTTAACTCAATTATATTTTTCCAATGGCTTTAAACTTAATGAAGAGTTTGCTGTCGGCCTTAAGTCCACATACCTCTTTGGTAAGCTAGACAAGATTTATAAATATCACCCTGAGAACGGCGGGGGCATTATTAATAGTACTATTGAAGAACAGAGCATAGCAAAAGATTTTACGTTTAGCGCGGGTGGTTCTTATGTTAAAGATTCTTTATGGAATAAAGATTATAGGCTAAGCGTTGGCTTTGTATACGGGCTAGGTGCAGATATCAATACCACCTTTATTCAAAAGGAATCAGATTTAACTTCTAACGGTGACACTATAGCACACTCAGCTGTTTCAACAAGAACGAAAGGATTTATGAGTATCCCATCTTCAATTACAGCGGGTGTTTCTCTCAGTAAAGGCACCAAATGGGTTTTGGGCAGCGAATTTACTTATCAGGACTGGTCATCCTATAAAACTTCTGAAAGCACATCAGACAAACTTAATCAATCTTGGCGCGTGGCATTGGGTGGAGAATTTACACCAGACCCTTTAGCAATGCAAGGATTTCTTAAACGCGTTACCTATAGACTTGGCGTGTCTACTGAGCAGTGTCCTATTCTTATAAACAATAAAAAAGTTATGGATTCTGGCATCAATTTTGGGTTTTCTTTTCCAACGGGACGCTCAAGCCTAGATCTTGCATTTAAATTCGGAAAGCGGGGGAATAAAGCAGAAAGCATCTTAGAGGAAACATACTTTAAAGTATTCTTCGGAATAACATTTAATGATCAGTGGTTTATACGCAGGAGATTTGATTAATTATATAGTTCTCATACATTTCTAACTAATTGAAGGCCATAGAAATTGACTGTGGCTTTTTTATTTATATGGCACGTAACTACATCCTCATTCTAGCAATTAATTTACTATTCAGTTGTAATACCCCTGAGCTAAAGGAGCCTGTTGAGTATAAAGGTCCGTTGCGGGAGATTGAAAAAGTAGAGACATTTTATACCAAAAATGATAAAATACAAGCCAAAATTTTAGCAGACCTGGTCTATGAGTTTGAAAATGGCGACCGTGAATTCCCCAAAGGAGTTTACCTCGAATTTTATAATGAATTTGGAAGACTAGAATCTGTTTTAAAGGCTAATCACGCTTTCTTTTTTAAAGAAGAAAATAAATGGCGCGGGCGTGGAAATGTAGAAGTAAAAAATCTTGAGAAGAGGGAGCAATTAAATACCGAAGAACTTTTCTGGAAGCCTGCAGAACAAACAATATCAACTGAAAGCTTTGTCACTATTCGTAAGGAAGGCGACATTGTATATGGCGTTGGTCTAGATGCCAATCAGGATTTATCAGATTATACTATTTGGAAGGTTCACGGCGAGATGGAAGTAGAAGAATAGATATAGCTTGCTAAGGTAAACTCAACTTAAAACTATTTGCTATTTTTACCGCACAATGAAGTTAGTTGATGTTGTTATTCTTTCTCTAGCCGTTGTGTTTATAATTATAGGCATACACCAGATGATATATTTTGGTTTTAGCGCGGCATATTGGGCATTTATGTTAGCCCTTCTTTTATTTTTCATTTTCACCTACAGAAAGAATAAAGCTTAATGAACACACTCGCTTTAACTGGCCTTATAATTTCACTTATTTTCTCTTTTTTCTTTTCAGGATTAGAAATAGCGTTTCTAGCTAGTAATAAATTACAATTAGAATTAAAGGGCAGCCAAAGCTCCTTTACAGGTAAGATCATATCAAGTTTTATGAATAAGCCCTCGTGGTTTATTGGTACAACGCTTATAGGCTATACGGTTTCCTTGGTCTTGTTTGCTAGTTTCATGACCCAGTTCTTGGTTCCTATACTTTCAGAATACTTACCTGATGCACTTAATAACAACGCTTCACTGATTATAATACAAACCTTTTTTGCGACTATTATTATACTCTGTGCGGCAGAGTTTCTTCCCAAGAGTTTATTTGTAATAAATCCTAACCTTATCCTCTCTGCCCTTGCCATCCCTTTTGCGGTGATATTTTGCATACTATTTCCGTTTATGATAGTTGTGGTGTCATTCTCGAAATTCGTTATTATTTACATCCTTCGTCTCGAGTATTCAGATGAAAAACCTGTGTTTGCGCTTACTGATCTTAATAATTACTTAAAAGGAATGCATAAGGTCAAGCATGAGGATGAAGACATTGTGTTAGATAAGAAAATCTTTCACAATGCGCTTGAGTTTAAATCCGTTCGTGTCCGCGACTGCATGATACCAAGAACGGAGATCATTGCTGTAGAGGCAAACGAAAGTATTGACAAACTCCGACAGGCCTTTGTTGAGACTGGGCATTCTAAAATTATCATCTACAAGGAAAGCATAGATGATGTCGTTGGCTACAGTCATTCTTCTGCCTTATTTAAAAAGCCACATAAAATTCAGGATATTCTAACGGCCATCATCGTTATTCCAGAAACAACGCTTGCCAATGATTTGATGATTAGGTTCATTAATGAGCGCAAAAGCTTAGCCGTAGTGGTGGATGAATTCGGTGGAACATCAGGAATTGTGAGTATGGAAGATGTAATCGAAGAAATTTTTGGTGAGATTGAAGATGAGCACGATGAAAATGATCTAACAGAACAGAAGTTAGACGAGCACACTTATCTCTTGAGTGCCCGATTAGAAATTGATTACCTCAACGAAACCTATGACTGGGCTTTACCTGTTGGAGAATATGATACATTAGGTGGACTTATTCTCGCTTACACCGAAAATTTACCCTTGCCTGGCAAGACAATAAGCATTGCCTCCTACACTTTCCAAGTCCAAAGCACCTTAGATAATCGCATCGACACAGTTAAGGTTTTGGTTAGAAATACGGAAAAGCTGCTGAGACCATATAGTGATAAATTATAATCAGGTAATTCTCCAATTATTGAACATTATTTTTAAGAGTGACTTGTTTTTCTATTGCGAAATTTTTCTAATAAACTTTACGGGTTAAATTTGCGGGCTCTTTATAAAGTTGTAATCTTTATATCTAGGCGTTTTCAATCGTTTTAATTTAATAATCAAATCATTTAGCGGTATGGCATTAATCGGAACTTTACGCAACAAAATGGGCGCAGGGGTTATCATTTTTGTTTTTGTGGCAATTGCAGCCTTTATCCTCAGCGATCTATTAGGCAGCAAAAACAGCATGTTTAACAAAAATGAAGTAGGCGAAATAGCTGGCCATTCTGTTTCATTAGAAGAATACCAGCAAATGGTGCGCGAACAGGAAGCTAGTTATTATATGAACTACAACCGTGAAGCCACCGAACGCGACAAGCCACTATTGCAGCAACAAGCCTGGGAGCTTCTTATTCTTAAATATGCTATTCAAAAACAGTTTGATAAAACTGGCGTTGAAGTGACTAGTGAAGAAGTGTGGGATATGATTCAAGGTAAAAACGTTGATCAAAATGTTAAACAAGCCTTTACCAATGCTGAGACAGGGCAATTCGAAAAAGACCGTGTAGTTGCATACCTAAAACAGGTAAAAGCAATGCCTGAAGGTTCGGAGCCACGTGCCCGTTGGAATATGTTTCAAAAGAACTTACAACCAGGCCGTGAACGTGTTAAATACGAAAACCTGATTATCAAAACCAACTATATAACAAAAGCAGAAGCTGAGCGTGAATATCACAACGCATCAGATGTAGCCGAAGTGAAATATCTCTACATACCCTATTATGCAATCAGCGATTCATCAATTACCATCAGCGATGAGCAATTCAAAGATTATTACAATAGAAATAAAGAGAAGTATAAAACAGAGCACACACGCGATCTTAGCTATGTGAGCATTCCAGTTACAGCGTCATCAAGTGACACGCTTGACATTAAAGCTGAAATAGCAAATATTAACGCTGACTTTAAAGCAGCTGAAGATGATTCAACATTCGCTGCTATAAACACAGATGGCGAAGGTGCTTATACGAAATATACGCCAGCGACCTTACCTGCTTATATTAAGAAGGATAGCTTAGCACTAGGAAAAGTAATTGGGCCGTTCCTTGATGGGGAAAGCTACAAACTTGTTAAGGTTTCTAAAATAGCAACAGACACGGTGTCTACTGCACGCGCTAGTCATATTCTAATCAAACCAGCAGATCAAACTCCAGCGAGCAAAAATGAAGCAAAAGAAAAAGCGCGCGGTATTCTGAAAGAAATTAAAGGCGGCGCAAGCTTCGCAGCTAAAGCATTTGAGCATGGAACGGATGGAACTAAGTCACAAGGTGGTGACTTGGGATTCTTCTCTAGCGGACAAATGGTTAAACCTTTTGAAACTGCTGTATTCGGCGCTACTAAAACTGGCCTGTTAAACGATGTAGTAGAAACTGACTTCGGTTATCATATTATTGAAGTAACGAGTCTAAAAACAAATGTCGCTTATTATGTAGCAGTTGTTGAAAGACGTATCACACCAAGCGAAGCCACCACTAACAATGCTTACCGTAAAGCGGAGGTATTTGCTTCTGATCTATCTGGTATAGACGCGTTTGTTGAGCGAGCAAAAAAAGAAGGCTACACAGTTCAAGAAGCAAAAAATATTTTAGCGGGTGATCGTCGTGCTGGTTCACTAGACGATGCACGGCAAATTGTTCAATGGCTATTCCGTGATGCTTCTGTAGGCAAGGTTTCTGAAATTGTTGATCTTAAAGATCAATACATTATATCTGTTATGACGGGAGAAGTTGAAAAAGGATATAAGCCTTTAGATAAGGTAAAAGAAGAAATTACTCCTGCTGTGCGTAATGAAGTAAAAGGAAAACAAATTATAGCAAAGATCAGCGACGCTAAAGGTACTTTAGAAGAAGTAGCAAAAACGTTTGGTTCAGATGCAAACACTTATACAAGTAGCGACTTGAAATTAAATAGTACTGCACTACCAAACGTAGGGTTCGATCCACAAGCTGTAGGTTTTGCCTTCTCACTAGAGCCAGGAAAGCGTTCTAAAGCATTTGCGAGCGAAAGTGGCGTTGTTATAATTGAATTGGTTAACAAAACCGCTGCGCCTGCCACAACAGACTATAGCACTTATAAAACACAACTAGAGCAAGCTACAAACAGTCGTGGTTATAGTGTAGGTAATGCAGTGAAGGAAGCATCTGACATAGAAGATGAGCGCTATAAATTCTTTTAGAAGTAACTAAACCTAATTAATAAACGCCGTCTTGGATCTAAACCAAGACGGTATTTTTTTATGGAACAGGGCTGGATAGATTCTTTCCGCGAAAAACTGGACAAGCATTATGCCTGGCCATCGCTTTATATTTTCAAATTCATTGTGCCGCTGGGCAAGGAAAAGGAAGTAAAACAACTTTTTCCTAAACATGAAACGTCAGAACGACTTTCGAAAAACGGCAATTATATAAGCGTCACTACACAAATGATGATGCCCTCTAGCAACTCTGTAATTGCGATCTATGTAAAAGCTTCTGACATTGAAGGTCTTATTGCCTTATAATAACCAGACGAGCTAGTTAAAGGATTATAGAATTCTTAACAAAAAAACCCGTAAATCGATATGATAATTATTTAATATTCAACTTAATGATAATTGTATGGAATGGAAGACTGAAAACAACTACCTGACTAAAACTTTTAAATTTAAAGACTTTACAGAAGCCTTTGGATTTATGACTAAAGTTGCCATCACTGCAGAGAAGATGAATCACCACCCCACCTGGACAAACACATGGAACATGGTGAGTTTCAAGTTAAACACGCATGATGCCGGGGATATCGTAACAGAACTTGATAGAAATCTGGCAAAGGCCATAGACAACCTAGCGGAAACAAAAAGTTGAACATCAGAGGAAGTCATTGGTGTTGGGCATGGCCTTCACATCATTTACAAATCTTCTGAATTGTTCTTCACGATCTTTTTCGCAAACAATAATAACATTACCAAATTCACCAACAAGATAGCCATTGAGGCCTTGTGTTACGATGAGTTTATCAGATGAGCCTTTTATTATGCAGTTACGCGTATCATATGTAAGTGCATTAGCTCCGATAACATTATTGTTTTGATCCTTTTCTGAAATTTCATGGATAGAAGCCCATGAGCCTAGATCAGACCAAGTAAAATTACCTAGACACATATAGACGTTTGTTGCTTTCTCCATAATTCCATAATCGATGGAAATATTTTTGCATTGCGGATAAACACTACGAATTGCGTCCTTCTCTCCTGCTTTCCCTAACTCAGGTATAACCTCTTGAAACACTTCGGCCATTTCAGGAAGGTATTTATCAAAAGCATCAGTTATTGCTTTTACGCCCCATATAAAAATACCTGAATTCCATACAAAATCGCCACTCTCTAAAAATTTCTTAGCTAATGAAAGCTCAGGCTTTTCTGTAAATGTTTTTACTTTTTTTGCAAAGCTTTTTTCAGTATGATACTGAATGTATCCATACCCTGTTTCAGGGCGTGTTGGTTTTATGCCTAGTGTAATTAGTTTATCTTGATTCTTTGCTTGATCTGCCGCCTTCAGAATAATATCCTGAAATTCTTTCTCCATTAAAATGAGATGATCAGAAGGTGTAACGACTATGATAGCATGCTTATTACGTTCTGCAATTTTGTAACTAGCATAGGCAATACAGGCTGCTGTATTTTTTCTCATGGGCTCCGCTAGAATTTGATCTTCACTCAACTGAGGAAGTTGAAGCTTTACCAGGTCAGCATGTTCTTCATGAGTTACTACAAAAATATTTTCAACGGGGCAGATTGGTAAAAATCTATCCAGGGTTGATTGTATAAGCGTTTTTCCTGTTCCTAATGCATCAAGAAATTGCTTTGGCTTTGAGTTTCTACTCCAAGGCCAAAAGCGTACACCTACACCACCAGCCATTAACACAACATAAAGGTTCTTATTCATTCAGTTTCGATGTTAAACTCCCGCAAAACGCTCTCAGTGATTATGAAATTTTTAAAAAATTAAACTATTCCTTCTTTAAGAAGATCATGAAGATGAATAAAGCCAGCAACCTTTCCATCATCAACTGCTATTAACTGTGTAATGCTATTTTCCTGCATTATATGAAGCGCCCTAACAGCGAATTCATTCTTATCTATTGTTCTTGGGTTCTTACTCATAATATCACCCGCATTTACGCCTGTAAGGCTTATTTGCTTTTCTAGCATGCGTCTAAGATCTCCATCTGTAATTATCCCTAATAAATTTTTCTGATCATCTACAACAGCGGTACATCCTAATCGTTTTGAAGAGATTTCAAGTATCGTATCTTTCACAGAAGTCTCTTTATAGACCAAAGGTAATTCATTATGCGTATAAATATCAGACACTTTAAGGTATAACTGCTTACCTAATGCACCGCCAGGATGTACTTCAGCAAAATTTTGACTTGAGAAATTTCTCAATTCAAGAAGACATACTGCTAAAGCATCGCCTAACGCCATATGAGCTGTGGTACTTGTAGTAGGCGCTAAGTTATGTGGGCAAGCTTCTTCTGCAATCGTTGCATTGAGTACGTAATCAGCTTGTTGAGCCAAGTATGAATTTGTATTGCTCACCAAGGCAACAAGCTTTGACCCCCTGCGTTTTAAAAGCGGTACAAGTACTTTGATTTCAGGCGTATTGCCACTCTTGGAGATACAGATTACAATATCTGTTGATTGGATCATACCCAAATCTCCGTGAATGGCATCTGCCGCATGCATAAAGAGCGAAGGCGTTCCGGTTGAGTTAAGCGTAGCAACTATTTTGTTGGCAATGATTGCACTTTTGCCAATACCTGTTACAACGACTCTACCTTTCGACTCGTAAATATTGCGCACACACGCTTCGAAATCGTTGTCGATAAACTTTGTAAGATTTAATACGGCTTGGGACTCATTTATTAAAACGTCCTGTGCAATTTTTATTATATTTTTGACTAAATTCAATTCGTTTTAAAAGTTAGCTGTTATAATGAACAAAGATACAATTTTAGGTTCTTATCAAGATGATATGATGTTGGTAGA
>CAXSCR010000042.1:0-41320 GCA_964235605.1 uncultured Cyclobacteriaceae bacterium
ATCCTAAAGAGAAGAGGTCAGCAATCTGAAAAAAATTTAATCGCTGAATCGCTGTACTTCAGAGTGCTTGAAACTGATGACGAATATTTTGATTACTATCGCAAAGGACACGCCCATTGGAAAATGTATGGACTAGCACTCCCTGACTCGGTCCTTCGAAAGGTATATTATCAGAATGCCTTAAAGGTTATTCCAAGGATTGATAGTAGTTTTTTGAAATAGGTACGAAGGCAGAGCTACGAAGTTGGATTAGGTACGAGGGCAGAGCTACGAAGTACGAGGACGGTGCTCTTAATCCTTCGTCCTTCGTCCCTCGTCCCTCGTACTTATTTAAATTCCCGCCTCCTTATCCAAATACTCTTGCACAATATTAATGGCATTCGTAACGACATCGCTTAGCGCTGTAATGAATGTGCCTGGTTCTGCTATAGAGATAGCATGTTTAATGGCTTCAACTTCTTTGGGAACGGTTTCAAAAGTTACCTTTCTATCTACCAGTTTAATACCCTCTATAATTAACCCAACTATGTTTTCTTCTGTTCTTCCGCGTAAATTTTTCTCTTGGCGAATGATTATATGATCGAACATCTCTGCCCCTAATCGGCCGACATCAATAATGTCTTGATCACGTCGGTCACCTACGCCAGCTATGATACCGATTTTTTTAGTGGCCTTAACTGTATTTAAAAACTCATGAATGGCAATGAAACCTGCGGGATTGTGCGCGAAGTCTATCATAACCGTAAAGTTCTTGAAGTGGAAAATATTCATCCGCCCTGGAGTAAGTGCAGGCGACGGAATAAAAGTTTCCAGCGAAAGCCTGATGCCTTCTGTTTTAAATCCAAAAAGGTATGCAGCTAACGATGCCGCCAGTATATTACCAATCATGAATTTAGCTTTGCCGCCAAACGTGAGGGGTATAGTTGTTACTTTTTCGATGCGAATTTTCCAGTCCCCTTTTTTAATGGATACAAATCCATTTTCATAGATGGCTGCTATACCACCATTTTTACAATGCTCTATAATGACAGGATGATTTTCATCCATACTGAAGTAAGCAATTCTACAATCGAGTCCCTTAGTAAGCCCAACACAACCTTCATCTTCTGCATTCAGCACAGCCCAACCGTCATTTTTTACGCTTCTTACCACAACTGATTTTACACGTGCAAGGTCTTCTAGTGTATCGATGTCGCTAATGCCAAGATGATCTTCGGTAATGTTGGTAACTATGCCTATATCGCATTGGTTAAAGCCTAGGCCATGGCGAAGTATGCCACCGCGGGCTGTTTCTAATACAGCGAATTCCACAGTAGGATCTTTTAAAATAAATTCAGCGCTTAGCGGTCCGGTAGTGTCGCCTTTTTCAAGGAGATGATTCTGAACATAGATACCGTCTGATGTAGTGAAGCCTACGCGATAACCCACGTTTTTTATAATGTGTGCAAGAAGTCGTGTTGTTGTTGTTTTTCCATTGGTACCCGTTACGGCAATGATGGGAATCTTAGAAGGCTTTCCTGGTGGATACAGCATATCAATTACGGGTGCTGCTACATTGCGTGGCAGGCCTTCAGAAGGAGCAAGGTGCATCCTAAATCCGGGAGCTGCATTTACTTCTAGTACAACCCCGCCACTTTCTTTCAAAGGCTGCGTGAGGTTGGGTGCCATGATATCGATACCACATACATCAAGTCCAATAACGCGCGCAATGCGTTCAGATATAAAAATATTTTCAGGATGCATCTTGTCGGTTACATCGATAGAGGTACCACCCGTACTTAGGTTGGCTGTTGACTTCAAGCAAACCACTTCATCTTTTCCCGGAACGCTTTCCAGGGTATAATTCTTCTTAGAGAGTAAATCAAGGGTATCACGGTCAACTGTAATTTCTGTTAGTACATTCTCATGACCGTAACCTCTGCGCGGGTCTTTATTTTCGGTGTCGATAAGTTCTTGAATTGTATGTTTGCCATCGCCAATAACACGAGCAGGAACACGCTGTGCTGCGGCTACAACTTGGTTGTTGATTACGAGAATGCGATAATCATGACCTGTAATAAAACGTTCAACAACTACTCTGCGTGAATAGGTTTGTGCATGAACCAAACCACTGGCTGCCTTTTCCCAGTCGATAACATTAATAGAGGCGCCCTTGCCGTGATTACCATCAAGAGGTTTGATCACGATAGGATAACCAATTTGGTTAATGACGTGCTGCAGCTCTTCTTCCGTTGAACAGATATCACCTGCGGCTACAGGTATGGCAGCCATCTTAAGCATACGTTTGGTAGTTGCTTTATTACCTGCTATATCTACGGCTATGTTGCTTGTGTTTTGTGTGATGGTAGCTTGAAAACGTACTTGATTTACACCATAACCAAGCTGTATAAGTGAGTTGGTTCCTAATCTAATCCATGGAATCTCGCGAGACACTGCTTCGTCTACCAATGAACCTGTGCTGGGGCCGAGGCGAACTTCTTCACGTATTTCACGCATTTTTTGTATGTCTGCATTTAAATCATACGTAGTGCCATTGATTAACGCTTCAGCAATACGCACAGAGGCTTCAGCGGCATACATGCCTACATTTTCTTCCGTATAGCTAAACACCACATTGTAAATGCCTCTTGTTTTAGTCTCACGTGTACGGCCAAAGCCAGTTTCCATTCCGGCTAGTGTTTGTATCTCCAACGCGATGTGTTCAATCACATGACCCATCCAAGTGCCTCTTTCTATACGATAAAAGAAACCGCCTGGCTTACCTTCAGAACAGCGATGCTGAAACATACCGGGGAACATGGCTTTTATTCTTGGACCGAATCCATCGATTTTGTTGGTAGGCCGGTCTTCAAGGTCTTCAATATCTAATCGCATTTGGATTAGCTTCTTACGGTTAACACTCCAGATGTTTGGGCCGCGAAGGGCTAGAATTTTGAGAATCTTCATATTTTTAAAGTTGAGCTTTGAGCTACGAGCTGCGAGCCTGTATTGATATCAATATTTGGCTAGCTATAAGTTTGTTAACATACCATACTGTCTAAAACTTCGAAAACTTGAACCAACCAAAGGGACTTCTCGAAGCTCTCAGCTCGTAACTCGAAGCTATTTCAAGCTAGATTAAGCAAAGTAATTGTTGAATTCAAATTACCATCGGCATTGATTATAGGTTTGAATCGGTTAACATTACGACAATTTTTGGAACAAATGTTTGACACAATCGATAGATATGATCCCTAATGGTAAACTCATTGTAGTTGGAGGCGCGGTAGACAAAGGAAGTTTCACCGAAAAGAATGATGAAAAAGAAATTGAAAAGAACTTCAATTTCTTTGAACGAGGCATTCTCAGACGAATTATTACAGAATCTGAGCATAGCATTGAGTCGCGTATTGAAGTGATTACTACAGCTTCACAAATACCGGAGGAAGTAGGTCATGAGTATGTTAAGGCATTTAATTATCTAGGCGCACTCAACATTGGTGTTTTACACATAAAGAGCCGAGAAGAGGCAAATTCAAAAGAGATCACCGATCGCCTTGTTAAAGCCAACATTGTTGTATTCACCGGAGGTGATCAGCTACGACTCACTTCCATACTCGGAGGCACTGTTTTTCATAAAACATTAATTTTAAAATACCATAATGAACGTGTTATTATTGCCGGTACTTCTGCGGGTGCTGCTGCTTGCTCAAATAACATGATCTATCAGGGTTCGGCTTCAGAAGCATTGCTGAAAGGGGAGGTTAAAATTACCAGTGGCCTGGGATTGATTAACAATGTGATTATCGATACGCATTTTGTTCACCGCGGGCGCATAGGCAGATTGTTTCAAGCTGTTGTTAGTAATCCTATAGTCTTGGGTATTGGTTTAGGTGAAGACACCGGATTGCTAATTACGGATGGAAAAAGAATGGAGGCCATAGGCTCAGGACTTGTTATTCTTGTTGATGGCCGTTTCATTAATGATACTAATCTAACTGAAATAGAACTTGGGGAACCCATATCCATTGAACATCTGGTGGTGCATGTGATGGCTAAAGGCAGCCTTTATGATTTAGATAATCAGAAGTTAACCGTACACAAACAACCTAAAGTTATATCCATGAAAAATGAAAAAACGGACTAATGGGTAAGGGCAGAATTATTATTCATGGTGGATTTTTTAGCGAAGCTGATACTACAGATACGGTAAAGAAAGCCAAGCAAAATGCGTTGACTGATATTGCAAAAAACGCATACGACTTTCTTCAGACACATACCGCTTCGGAAACCGTTGTGCATGCCGTTCAGTTATTAGAGGATTGTGATCTCTTCAATGCAGGCACAGGCTCACAAATTCAGCGCGATGGAAAAATAAGAATGAGTGCTTCACTAATGGATGGTGATTCTTTAAAATTCTCTGGTGTAATCAATATCGAAGATGTAAAAAATCCGATTCGTGTAGCAGAACGTTTACTTGATGTCGATGATCGGGTTCTTGCTGGAGACGGAGCTTTACAATTTGCTCGTAGAAACGGTTTTGATTTTTTTAATACTGAAACAGAAAGCCGCAAAAAGGAATATGAATCTAGGGTTGGTAAAGTAAGATTAGGAACTGTTGGATGCGTAGCCCAAGACAAAGACGGCAAGCTTGCGGTAGCAACCTCTACTGGAGGGAAAGGATTTGAAATGCCCGGAAGAGTGTCTGATTCAGCAACAGTAGCTGGTAATTATGCGAACGCAGTTTGTGGTGTATCATGCACAGGCGTAGGTGAGGATATTGTGAGTGGCGCTGTGGCTGTTAAAATTGTAACGCGGGTAACTGATACGATGTCTTTGAAGGAGGCTTGTGAGAAGACCTTTGCTGAACTAAAACCTTTCGATGGTTTTGCGGGCGCCATTGCAGTGGATTTGGCAGGAAATATGTTTCATATTGATTCACATCCTAAGATGGTGTTTGCTTCGTTTGATGGAGCAAAGTTAGAGGTGTTTGATTGAGCGTTTATCCTAACAATATCTATTAATAGATTTGCATCCCATCGAACTTATAGCTTCTGGCTGCTAGCTTTGAGTTGCTAGCTCGATTTTTTAAAGTTTTATGCAGGTGACTCAGATCTCGGGCTCATGTTAAGAATTTGTACTTGTTGATCAGGTAGCATACGATAGGTATAAGCTGCAGATGGCAATCATCGTTTGAAAGCGCAATCCCCGCAAGGGAAATTGCTTGTAATATTTGAAGTTGAGCCCATTCAGTTTATAAAGCATTGTTAAAACTGGTTAGCGTCGACCGTAATGGTGATAGGCAACCGCTACCTACTCTACGCTACTTGGTTGATGAATTCAAGAGTTTCACACCGGTATTACCCAAATGTTTGGTAAGAATATCTTTATAAGCCCTTGAGTTTAGGTAGCCTCCGTTGGTATTGAAGAACTCTTCTAGTAAAGGGGCCCAGTCGCTATTTTGTGGCATAATGAAAGCGAATTTTTCTGCTGCTTTGTCACCAACAGAATGACGTTGAATAGTTTTCTTTAGCTGATAAGCTTCCAAATAAAATGCGAGGTCGAGATAAGCGAAACCATTAGGGTCAGCGAATAATTTGTCAAGGGTTTCCTGACTGTTTGTGGTGTAAACAATTTTCATATTAGGAAAATACTTTTGCTTAAGATCTAATGTTCGTATTTCATTCAATGTTCCTTTCGCAGCATAGGCTGTCATATTAGCAAACGTTCTTGAAATATTTTCAATTTTTGATAACACAGGCACATTATTACTACTCACTAGTATGGCAAAGTTCGTAATGATAGGTGGACTGAACGTTACTTCTTTTTTCCTTTCCTCTGTTATGGTAATGTTGCCCAGGCCAATAACGCCACCAGATGATTTCTTCACGTTATCGAACATGATACGAAAACTTGAGCCGTTACCTACATACTTAGATGTCAGTTTTACATTCTTAGTGTTATTTACCCATTGCACAAAATCGCTCATAATGTCCGTGCAGATACCTGTAAGCTTTTGGGCATGGTCTTTATAAACAAAACTTGGTGTTTCTACATAGGCTAATGAGATTGTGCCGCTACCTTTTGATTTAACACTACTCCAAGTGTCGCCGGTGTATGATTGGCAATGAGCTGAAAATACCGTAATAAGGCATACAACCATGAGTAAGAATTTCTTCATAGGAGTTAATTAATATTGAACATAATTTAACTGAAAAGATTTGATATAGTAATTGACAAAGCTGTTTAACCCCAAACCGTAAAATCATCTGGCATAGCAAAAATATTTGCAATAGTATGCGAAAAAATTATCTATATATAGTTAGAAATCAACATTCCGTTTATGCGCTGAATAACTATAGTAGGTCTGTCTCTTCTTTAGTGTATATATAAAGATAGTCAAAGATCAGTATTGTGATAAAGTTTTAATTCCATTCTTTAATTTTATATTTCATTCTCCATTGTATACCTGATAGAGCTTCTAATATTGTTCATCAGCCAATTTAAAAGCCTTACAAATCAGCAAAACTACGCCAGATTGTCTCTTGGTAGCTCACGCACGGGGTGAATTGGCTTATATATAATTAGATTTTTCAAGCATTTTAATTGACAATCTATCTAAAAGACCTACTATCAATTTGCTTAATAACGCAAAAATCATAGATTGTTGATTGCTTTCTTAGATTCTGATGCTTATATCTCTGTTATGAGCAAGTTGAGTTTAATGCCTTTTAAGAACCACATCTTACATACGTGTTGTTTTTAAAACATAGTATAAGACGAGCGTGAAGCATATAGGTATATTGTATGGTATAAAAGTTAGGTATTCACATAAACATCACTTACAAGCATGTTACGTTGGGCCTAACTATAATACAGGTAACGAATAAATTAAAACATCTTACTATAATGCCATTCGCACTGTTGCCCACGCTTCTTTTAATTCTTTTCATAGCCAGCATTTTTGCTTTTTTTATTATTCGCGAGAGAATGATGAAACAAAGAACTAAAGAATTATTGAAGCAAGTGGAAGAGCGCACACTGCGTTTAGAGGAGATAACAAAAGAAGAAAGGAAAGCACGTCAAGAAGCGGAAGATTCTAATATTGCGAAAAGCGTATTTCTAGCAACAATGAGTCATGAAATAAGAACACCAATGAACGGAGTGATAGGCATGGCCTCTCTTCTTAAACAAACCTCTTTAACTACAGAACAAAAAGAATATTCAGACACCATACTTAGTTGTGGTGAGAGCCTGCTTAATGTTATAAACGATATTTTAGATTTTTCTAAGATCGAAGCAGGAAAGATGGAGCTAGAGCAGAAGGATTTTAACTTGAGAAACTGCATCGAAGAAGTCCTTGACATTTTTGCAAATAAAGCGAACAAAATGGGAATCGATTTGATTTATCAAATCGATTTTAATGTACCTGTTACCGTAATAGGAGATAGCTTACGCTTACGACAAGTAATTATAAATTTAGTTAGTAATGCGGTTAAATTTACACAACAAGGTGAAATATTTATCGGTGTTAACTTAGTAGCATTAAAAGGGAGTGATGCTGAAATTAGTTTTCAAGTGCGCGATACGGGAATTGGAATTCCATCAGATAAAATAGATCGTTTATTCAAATCATTTTCTCAGGTCGACTCTTCAACCACGCGCAAATATGGAGGTACAGGGTTGGGACTAGTAATTTGCGAAAAACTGATAGCGCTTATGGGCGGAAATATTTCAGTTGAAAGTGAAGTAGGTAAGGGCACAAAATTCTGCTTTAGCATAAAAGCAGGATTGAGTCAAGAAGCCCAAAATGAAGCGAATTTAGATGTTGCATTATTAGCCGGTAAAAGAATTTTAATTGTAGATGATAATTTCACTAACAGTACGGTTATACAAAGTAATTTGAAGCAATTTAGATGTGTAACAAAATTAGTTACGTCAGGTAAAGAAGCTTTACTCATGTTGCTTGAAATTTCTGATTTTGATTTGATAATTGCCGACATGCAGATGACTGATATGGATGGTATGCAGCTAGCAAGTCGCATCAGACAAGAGTATGCAAAACTTCCCATAATTTTATTGAGCGGTTTTGGTGATGATAAACCAAAGGGTAGACTTGAAGCCTTATGCACAATAGTTAACAAGCCTATTAAGCAGAATATACTTGTTAAACAAATTCTGCGCCTACTTAAACATGAAGACGAAATTGTATTGATTGAAAAGCCGAAGAATTTACTGTCGCCAAATTTTGCAAAAACGTATCCGTTAAATATTCTTATCACGGAAGATAACATCGTGAATCAAAAGCTGGCAGAACGTGTTTTAACAAAGTTAGGGTACAAGCCAGAAAAAGCACATAATGGCGAAGAAGCATTATTTGCGCAAGAGAAGAGAAGCTATGATTTAATTCTTATGGATGTACAGATGCCTGTTATGGACGGACTAGAGGCAACTAAAAAGATCAGACTTTTACCTGGCAAACAACCTATAATTATTGCAACGACTGCCAACGCTATGATGGAGGATCAGGAGACTTGTTTACAAGCTGGTATGGATGATTATATTAGTAAGCCGATTAAGGTTGAGCAATTAATAGAAATACTCGAGAAGTGGGCCATACAAATAAAGGGCGAAGGCAACATTAAATGAATTGCACAGCCATTATAATCGTTCATATTTGCGTAATACAGTACCTAATAGTTTAAAAATGTCCCGTTATTATATCCATTAATGATTGCTTTCGGTTTCTTGCTACATCTAGGAATTCATTATTACTCATTTCTACTTGTCCACCTCGACCATTTACATAGGATTTTACATGCTCTAGATTGATCAAATGTGAATTATGTATTCGTAAAAAGTATGGTTGTGGAAGTATAGTTTCATATTCTTTAAGCGTTTTGCAGACTAGAATTTTTTCCTTGTCAGATAAAATGAAACTCGTGTAGTTTCCCTCAGCTTTACAATAGATTATTTTATTGAGTTGCAAAATTCGTAATCCGTTGGTGTCAGAAACGGCTATGCGACCGCTTGTTGGCAGCAACTGAATTTTAGGCTCGGGTGCCTGCGGAATTTTGACATTATCTGCTTTCTTTTTAATTACCCTATCAACTGCTTCTTTTAATTCCTCTGCAATAAGCGGTTTCACCAAGTAATCAATGGCTGCGTATTTAATGGCTTTAATAGCATAGGTGTCGTAGCCTGTAGTAAAAATTATTTCGAAAGTAATTTTTGGTATCTTTTGTAGCAGATCGAAGCCTTCGCCATCCGTAAGGTGGATATCTAGAAATAGTATGTCAAATTCGTTTTTAGTTATACACTCATATCCCTCCTTTACCGAAGTGCATTCTGCAATAACAGTAACTTCAGGGCAATATACTGAAAGAAATTTCTTTAGGATATTTCGCGCACTACTTTCATCATCAACAATTACTACTTTCATATTATTCTTCATAGGAATTTGGCAAAGTAATGGTTATACATGTGCCGCTTGTTTTTTGTGTATCAGCTTTATCTTCAATCACTATTTTAAAGTTATTTTTGCTTTGCTGTTTTATAACGTCGAAGCGATCCATAATAATTCTTGTTCCGAATGACTTGCGGCTTGTTTTTACTTTTCTAGACAATGAAGCCTTAAAACCTATACCATCATCTTCAATCACTATTTTATAGGAGTAAGCATCATTTGGTAAAATTTTTAACGTTATGGTGCCCGTTCCTTCTTTTGGCATAATGCCATGCCATATGGCATTTTCTAAAAATGGCTGAAGTATTAATGAAGGAATTAAAAGCTTACTTATATTCATGCTTTCATCGCATAAAATATTAAATGAAAAGCGACTTCCAATACGAAGCTGCTCTATGTCCCAATACAATTTCAGATAGTCTAGTTCTTCAGATAAAGATATTTGGTGTCTGTCAGAATACTCTAAAGTAGACCGCATGAGCTTACTGAATTTACCTATGTATTGATCAATTCCATTTTCCGAAAAGAATAGTCCTTGTAAGGAATTAAATGCATTCGACATGAAGTGGTAATTCATCTGAGAGCGCAAGGTTTTTAATTCAGCCAGTTGAAGCTGTCTTTTGTCGAAAGTTTTCTTTTTTTGTATTTTTCTTCCGTACCACCAAAGTGTAATGGCCAGTAATGTTGAAACTATAGTGATTAAAATAACAAATAATTTTGTTTTCCAAAATGGTGCATTGATAACGAGCTTGTAAGTAGCGGGTTTGCTCCATACACCATTTGTGCTTTGGGCCATAACGTCAAATGAATAATTGCCTGGCGCCAATGAAGAAAAGTCCACTGATGTATTTCTAGTTTCAAGCCAAAGGTTGAGTTCTTTAGCAGCATAATCGTCACCTTGAGATAATCTGTATTTATAATTTATATTGCCTTGTTTGTAAAACAATCCGACATATGAGATTCTAATATTGTTTTCCTCATAATGAAATTCCTTTTTAGTTAGGGTATCGATAGCTTGATTATTGGCAGTAATATCCGTTATGTAGATAGGAGGTGATCTTTCTTCTAAATCTTCAATATCGGTATTTATAACGCTTAGTCCATTTGAAGTGCCTATCCATACCTTTTCATTATGAACAAGTAAAGCATTGATGTGATTAGACAATAAACCATAGGAAGTGTTGATCGTGTAAATTTTTACGGGCTCGTAATTTTTGTTTAGTGTAATGCGGTTTAAGCCCATATTTGTGCCTACCCATAAAACGTTTTTGTATAATTCAATCTTATTGCATTTGTTTGAAGCAAGGCCTTGTTTTTTTGATAACGACATAATCTCTCCATTTTTTTTAAAGATTATAACACCATTATCGCTTGTAGCCAGATAAACGGTTCCAAGAGAGTCGCTCTTAATATCAACAATTCTTTGCCTTAGATCGGGGTAGAGCTCATGAAAGTTAATTATTGTATCTCGTTTAAGGCAGATTAATCCATTATCGAGGCCAGCCCAAAGTTTGCCTTCTTCTTCGCGATACAGGCAATTTGTTCTGTGTTTATATAGCCATTTAATATTGAATTTGTCGTATATCTCACGATAGACATTTAATTTCGGATCAGCATTATTTAATTTGTATTTACCTATTAGATTCCTTGAGAAGGAAAGTAAGCCTCTGTATGCTCCAGCAACTACGAAAGTATCATCGAACCATTTCGCTGTTGCCATTCCTCTGAGGTTAGTTACAATCGTAACTTCATTTTTATTATTTAAGTAGTATAAGCCATTATGAGATGAAATCAGCAACTCTGATTTATCAATGTTGATATCGCCAATGCGGGGCG
Organism: uncultured Cyclobacteriaceae bacterium; assembly: GCA_964235605.1. Classification (GTDB taxonomy): domain Bacteria; phylum Bacteroidota; class Bacteroidia; order Cytophagales; family Cyclobacteriaceae; genus DATCRE01. Next base: position 11,282 of record CAXSCR010000042.1, read on the forward strand.
TAACGGTTTTAAGGTGTGGAGGTATGTTCACCAATATTTTAATATGTGATATTCTGCCCGATGTGTCTACCTTGCTTAATGTAAAATTATCATGACCAACCAACACATTTGAATTCTCATCTTTACTGATAGAGAAGACTTTGTCTGAACTTAAGCCCTCTTTCGATGTATAATTTTTAATATTCTCATTTGTTAATAATATAACGCCGTTATCAAGCGTAGTAAACCAAATGTTATTTTCATTATCTTATAAAACGGAAGACACTTGATTACTCTTTAAATAATTTTCTTTCAGTGCTTGACCATTTGAATTGAAAAGGGTTGTGCCTTTTTCTGTGCAAACCCAAATGGTTTTATCTCTCCCTTTACATATATTAATTACATTACTATTAGTACGAATCCATAATTGAATTTGATGAGCTTGATTCATTTTCCATAATTCGTTACTTGAGCCCATATAATAAATTCCGTTGATGAACTCATTTCTTAAAATAACAGTCCAATGCACAGGTATAATTTGGTTAACTTCCTTAATGGAGTTGGTTTTTAATACTGATCGGGGTCTTACAAGGGTATAACTTCCATCATAATTTTGGAAGGCACCCACAGCGCCTACGTAGGCTGCATCATCTCCCTTAAAATTAAATTCTAGGGCTTCATTTTTAGTAGTGTATTCCGTTATACCCTGGGTGTAGTATGAAATTAGTATAGAACTGTCTCTTGTGCCTGTAATTTTCCAGATGGGGCCTGTTTTATCTAAACTCTTTAACGATGGGGTATTCTTTGAGTTATGTATTTGATTTCCCTGAAAATAAGCGATCCTGCCGTTCATGGACCTAAACCAAATCCTCCCAAAGAGATCTTCATAGAAACCAAATATTTCATTATCAGGCAATCCGTCATCTGTTGTATAATTAGTAAAGCGATACCCATCAAACCGACTTACGCCGACATTGGTTGCAAACCACATAAATCCCTTTTTATCCTGGAATGCCTCATAAACAGTTTGAGAGGGAAGCCCATCTAGGGTTGTATAATATTTTAAGGGTAAATTTTGTGAAAACGAAGAGCCAAAGCTGAATAATAGAGAAATGAATACAGCAAAAGTCCGTAGCTTATTATGCATTTAGGGTCTGTTTCATAGAAGCCAAAATTACGATTTTTGCCAACTAATAAAAAGATTGACCACATTATACATTCAAACTATCTGGTGGCTAAATTCCATTAGGAAACCAATATTTGGATTAATTAATTTTGACATTTAACAGTTGACGGTTTTATCCCATCTGACGCTAATAGATTAACAGATAACGTACAGCGATTCTACTCAGTCGTTATTCGTATAATCATATCTGGCTTATTAAAAAGAACATACATGGCACCATCGGGACTCGTTTTTTATATCCCTAACGCGACCCAATCCTTTAAAGATTAACTCACGAGCTATAACTTTATCTTTATCCACCACAGCCTGTGTAATTCTTCATAAGCTAAAGCACCAATAAATTATTTACTAATTTTATAAGACGCTCTTATCGCTTTAAATTCAGAATCCAATTTCCATTGTGGCCACTTATGTTCTAAAGATAATCTTTTACCCACTTGAAATAGTAATTTAATATCTTCTAAGCCGCCTTCGAAAGTCATGTGTACGGAATCAATTTCATCTGATGGCATGTGATATTTCTTACCGTAATCAGTTTTTAATTGCTGCCCATCCGCCTTTGCGTTACCCATAAAGTCACTTCCCATGTTAGCATAGATTGCTGGGATACCGACTTTTGCAAAACTGAGCTGGTCAGAACGAAAATAAAATCCTTTATCAGGTTTACGATCCATAATGACATCCCTGCCAAGCAGTTTCCCTTCCGCAATCATACATTCTTCTACATCAGATTGCTTCGTCCCTACAATTACAATGTCTTTGGTTTTACCCCACGGGTTAACACAATCCATATTGATATTAGCGAGGGTTTTTTCTACGGGATACAATGGATTCTCAGCATAGAAGGCTGATCCTAAAAGCCCATGCTCCTCTGCAGTGACTGATAAGAAAAGAATAGTTCGCCTGGGTTTGTGCTTCATGTTCTTAAAAGCCTTTGCTATTTCTAACAAACTTGCTGTGCCTGTTGCATTATCAACTGCACCATTATAAATGCTGTCACCCGTAGCATCTTTCCGCCCGATACCCAAGTGATCCCAATGCGCAGTATAGAGTATATATTCATCTGGTTTTCTTGATCCAGATATTTTACCAATCACGTTATAAGACTTTTTAAAAGTTGATATCACATGCATGGAAGTGGAGATTTTTAAATTAAGTAATTGCGCCTTGAAATTTCTTTTTCTTGCCTGGGATTGAAGTTCATTAAAATTCAATCCCGCGACTTCAAATATTCTTTCTGTGGCACGTTTGGATATCCACCCAGCAGCTTCGGAAAAAAATTGATTCTTGCCTCTTGAGTCGAGATATAATCTAGGCGCATTCCAAGAACTTTGTACAAGCGAGAAAGGAAAAGAAGCAGCTATTGCGTTGTGCATTATTAGGCAACCTTTCGCCCCTTGCCGTGCAGCTTCCTCATACTTATAATTTGAGTTTCCATAAAATGTACTGGCGTTGCCTTTAAAGAAAGTCGAGTCACCGCTACCAAAACCAGGATCATTTATAAGCACAATTACAATTTTACCTTTCACATCTATACTCTCATAATCGTTCCAGTTATATTGAGGTGCCACTATCCCAAAGCCAGCAAAAACAATATCTTCATCACGCCAGGTTATTATTGAATCTGTGCGTTGCGTCCAAAGCACATAGTCTTCAATGCCCTTAAGTTTCAGTTTCGTACTTGCATTTTCTATAAGCATGACACTATCTGCTTTTGTAGTGACTTCCATTAAAGACACCGTCTGCAAATAGCTTTTTCCGTTGCCAGGGTCAACACCCATTTCTTTGAATTGATTCTGTAGATAATCCAAAGTTATTTTCTCACCCTTTGTAAAAGGTCTTCTACCTTGAAATTCATTCGAGGCTAGTTTTGTTAGATGTTGCATTAATCCTTCCTTGGTCAAAGATTGCAATCCATCTTTGGGATCTATGCGGTCACTTCTCTGAAAGAAAATCAGCGATAGGGCAAATAATAATGTTAAGATCGTATTATAAAACATAGAGCTAATTTGTATGAACAGCGCTAAATACTTTCCTGAGATAAACAAAAAGCAATTGATTTACAAATAGCCATTGCCAGCAAATGATTTATTTTGAATACTGTCAATATAATATTAGAACAATTTTGAGTTAATAATTTCAAGGGTTCATTAATAGAGTAGGAGAGAGGAATCCAACAACAACGCACGTTAGATTTAATGACCTAAAGACCTTCTATTATGATTTACGAAACAGCTAATATACGTTATGATAAGGAATACTTGAGTTGATGCGTAAGAAGTTGTTTTTTTTACTGCGAAACTTCTATTTAAAAGCATCTGCTGGTAAATAGCCATGGCTTCATTGAATATAATCAATGCCTCGGTGTTAAAAGTTATTAGACACAAACATTGAAAAGTTATAGCAGCACACTGGAAATATGGGCGAACGTTAACGGATACTTGCCTTTTTCGCGAATATAACCGTGGGTATTGTAAGCGGTTACAATGGATAGTACAAGGCGTCTATGGCATTGTCACGACAAATGGAGTTTCATGCAGATGCAGCCAGCTTCATGCTTTTCTGTGAGAAATGTCCAAATTCATGGGCTAGGATAGCTTTGAACTCACTTACATTTAATGAATTAACTAGACAAAGTACTATTTGAAGGTTTTTGCGAACGGGCAAAAACATGCTCCAAAATCCCGAGTTGTAAAATACACAGGCATTAACATCAGATGACAGATATACTTTTTTAGGAAAGGATGTCTGCGTTTCTTTCGTTAGTATACGAATGAACTCGAATAGAATAGGTTGATCTCTCGCATTCACCTCTATAAGATTAGAGCGATCTATCAGGTTCCGTTTAAAAAGGAATTTGAGTAGGAAAAAAAATACCATTACACCCAAACCTATCCGCCCAATACCAATCATAAGGGTAATAAACTTTGGCAGGAATGCAATGAGCAGTATGCCCCCGTAACCGCACAATAAAGCCAGCGCAACAGCTCCAATCATCAAAGCAAAATATGTAGATATGAACAATAGAATCGCTAATAGACTTTAACTACTTCCTGGTTGAATGCAGCGGAAGGTTCAATTATTTTCCATCTAAATTTTTTGGGTGTAATAGGATAGATAAACGTGGACGCAGAATCCATATTGGGGGGTATTTAGCTTGATAAACTAATAGTTATTCTTGAAGGTAAAAAATGCGACAGAGTGTAATTCTATTCCAGGAGTGCCGCCCATTTAAGTCACATAAGTCATTGCATTCGTTTGCTAATCGATATAATAGTTATGATCAGGAATTTAAAAGAATTAATCGTGCTCTTTATTGATTAATCAGTAACGCTGTTATAATTAAAGTTAATTATTGAAGTATAAATCGAATACAAAGTAAATTTCTTTCAATCAATGTTACTATTATAGTAGCTCATCTCAATAAAAAAAAACGGACATATCAAGATATGCCCGTCTAAATAAACTCTGCAATAGATCCTATCCAAATATTGCAAACCTTCACAAAAATATAAGAGAAAATTTGAATAACAAAGATTTGAATAGAAAAGAACTGAATTTGCTTAACAATTTTAAATATTAATCTCAAGTAAACTTTAATTGTCTAAAGGATGCATTGCAATCGATTTCTAAATTGTATACTTATTCACTAACACTAGTATAGTGGTCGTTGCTTAAACCACCTATTGTTTAAAAATCGTAATAACAATTGAATTTCATAGAGCAATTATAATTATCTTAAATGGTAATCGACTTGACTCATAAGAATACTTTCGTACATGTAAGATCAACGACGGATAGCATAACATTTAATAACTTTATTTGTTCGCATGAACTGTAAGGTATATAGTCATAGTTTCACCCAATACTCAGCACATACAAGATTTTGGGTAAGTTGATTGAATTGTGCCCATAGTTAAGACTTATCTAAGCATAAGCTGTTATAATGAAGATAAAACGCCCGTCTCAACCTGTATATCGACTATTATGAAATGAAAGTTTAAGTATAAGCTCGATGTAAAGGAATAAAGTCCGTTATTTTGTGCTGACCAAAATGTTGATAATGAAGAATTCAAGATCTCGTTTTATACCTACTAAAAAATTACAGATTTCATTCACGCAGTTACTCAGGAAGATTGAACTTTTAAAAGTAGCTCAGTCTGAGCTTATGATGCAAAAAGAGTCACTTTCAATTTTATTGGAGCCTCAATTGAAAGGGCGGAAGTATGAGAATTTAAGTCAAGAGCATTCATCCATTGATAGGGTGAATAATTTACTAAGTGCACTTAGAATAGAACACGCAGAGAAACTGCTCGACTATCGGAGTGAAAATTAATAGTTGTCTTGTCTTGTTATAGTTCGCTAACCTTAACAGGATAAGACGCTATACACTTTCTAAGCTTTTGCTACTGCTGGGCTTTTATGAGATAGCACAAAAATCAAAGTTCCAACATGATTGATTGTGGTTCATTATCTTTATTGTCAAACTAAAACGTGATAAATATGATTATTTCATTTAAAGATTTAAGGAAGAACTCAGCGCCTGCTTTAGTATGTAGCCAGTTAACCTTAGTGAATAAAAGTTCCAAACATGCCTTGAGCAGAAGTCTTATTTCAGTTCAGGGCTACCATTTTAAATAATAGTAGCAATAATATTGTATTCCATGTTAGTGCCTTGAAGATGCCCGAAGGCACGAGTGTATTTCAAATCAATATTCTCTCTACGAGGACTGCAATTTAGTCTGTGCATATAATTTAATTTCGCGCGCAGTCGCACTTATCTCTCCGTGCATCCCGTCATTATGTGTAGAATCTGGAAGCCTGTAAGGAACGCTACAATTTTATTCAATTTTTTAAGCCGGACAACAATGACTCATTATATCAATGTAAGTTAAGTCTGAAGACTTACAATATATTAAGACACGAGTCACGGACTTTCAGCACACAGGCCTAAGACTCAAGCCAGTGCGTAACATTACAGAAATAAATTTAAAACTCTCGCCAGCGCGGTTTAAAAAAGATGCTCTAAATTTGTTGAGGTTAGGTAGTCGGTGGAGCAAAACCTATAAATCGATTTCGTTTATCAACTTGTAGTAAATATTATGATAAATATTAAAAAGATGGCTGATCTTACATTGCCTAGAATATCGCCATCGTAATATTTATATACCTTAAAATGAAGGTATATTAACACGAACTTCAACAACCTAAGACACATTAACTATAGGCTTACTCACCTATATAGAAGGGTGTGCGATGAATTTGATTTTTAAAAACTTGAAAATCTAAACCTCTTTTGTCAGATCATATATTTCTTGAATAGATGAAAGTATTTTTGGGAAATCAATGTTTAAATCAATAAGTCTGCCAGTCGAGACATCAAAAACCCAACCGTGAATGAGTGGATACTTATTTTTGAGATAGGCTTTTTGAACCACAGCCATCTTAATGAGATTGATGCATTGCTCTTGGACGTTCAGCTCTACAAGCCTTTTATATCTTTCATCCTCATCTTTAATTTGATTCAGGTGTTCTCTATGGAGTCGGTACACGTCTCTGATGTTCCTAAGCCAGGGATTGAGTATGCCAAGATCTTTATTTTGCATAGCCGCCTTCACACCGCCACAAAAGTAATGGCCACACACAACAATGTGCTTAACAAACAGATGCTCTACAGCATAGACTACAACTGATAGGGAGTTGAGATCGTTGTTAGGAACCAGGTTAGCAATATTCCGGTGTACAAACATCTGACCTGGTAGTGTTCCAGTAAGTTCTTCGGCGGTCACCCGGCTGTCGCTGCATCCAATATATAAGATTTCAGGTGATTGTCCTTTAGACAGGTGTTCAAAAAAATCAGCCTGCGTTGCTTTCTTGTCGGCAACCCATTTTCTATTACTCTCAAAAATTTTATCGTATAATCTCATGCGCAAAGATTAAAAATTTATCATTATTGTCCGACTAAAATGGGTAAAATATGATTATTTCATTTGGAGAATTTAAGCGGAGTTCAGCGTCTGCTTTAGCAGGTAGCCGGTTAACGTTATGGAACTAAACGTTCCAATCATACCTTTTGAGATAAAGTCTTATTTCAGTTCAGGGCTACCATTTTGCAAAATAATCGTAGCGATTGATAGTATTGGTTAGTGCCTTAAAGATGTGCGAAGGGCCGTAAGCAATTCAATGCAAATCAAACTCTTAGGCGCGCATAAAAAATCTTGGTTTATAAACATTGTAATGGCTGCAATTTAGCCTGTGCATATAATTTAATTCCGCGCAGTGGCGCTTATCTTCTCCGTGCATCTCGCTTTTATTATGTGCAAGATTCTTGAATACCATCAAAAGTTTAAATTAAAAGTTGGATCCATCGTAAGTAAGGGGGTATTTATCCCCCTCATACATTCGGTAAGGCTAAGACTCGTTTTTGTTGCTACAACGAGAAACTTCCGAGAGTAGAAGTTTATATCTAACTCGCAGTGCTATAAAATTAAATACGACCAGGTCATGGCGAGCTTTAAAAAACGCTTCTATTTCCAATCCGCGTTAACTTCTTTATATGTTAACCTTTCGTTGATTTGTTGGTCCAGTAACCCAAGTAACGTAGGTTTTGCCCAATCTGGAGAAATAGCCGTACCATTGTCGATAGTGGCATACTTTGTTATAAATTCAGGTTCAATGATTTTCTTGTTATCGGTATTTCCTTTCATTTCAATGCCACGGACTGTAGCTCGATATTTCCCTGCCTTCACATCGAAGCTTAATTTTCCGCTAAATATTCCAGTCTGAATGATAGCTGGAACAGTGATCTGGGGTGCCTTAAATTTTTTATAATCTACCTTGAGAAAAATAAGGTCAGCTGTTACGGTTCCACCATCCGCCTGTATGTTGCCAATGGTTGGCACAGTCTTTAAGAATGCCACCATTTTCTCCACTGTAATAGAATCCTGGTTGAATACTTTTTGATAGAGAACTTCTGATTCTAGAATCTTGAAACTTCCAAATTCAGTTATCTGTGCGTGTAGTGCGCAAGGAATGAGCAATAAAAAAGAATAGAATAATTTTTTCATAAGAAATAGTTTTGTTCTTTAATCTGTACATCTATTATTCATGAAGATAACTCAATTATTTGGCATCTTAAAAGCCAACGGTACTTCAATTACAAGATGCCTGCAAAGTATTTTTAATGTACAGCGTTATGTCAGCATAGCTTACATATGCATTAATGAATTGACTAAGTGACCGAGACCTTGTAATATAAAGCCTACAAATGGTAGATTCAGGCAAGATGTAAAACGTAGCAACACTGAACCCGGAAGGTTGTAAGAAACAAGAAAATGAAAATCCATGCCGCTATAATAACTATCATTCGCAAAGCATTGCCTAAGAACGAGAATTAACGCAAATGATGATTGATAACACATGTACATCATATTTAACTTAGTTTGCGGTTCTTACATATCACGCACTAAAGTGGTTGATTAATTAGATTACTCAATTCATTACTAGACCCTTAACAAGCCCCGGAATGCCCTGGCAGCATAATTAGCTTCCAGCTTTGCTTCTACATCAAGCCATTTAATACCTTTATATCTGTTCATTTCTTTCAAACCTGACTTTCAATACGCTGATTAGTTCTTCACGTTGTTCCTGTGACAACTCTTTTTTATTGTTTTTAGATTTGTTCCTGATTTTATCATCTTTATGAATCGGGTGTTAACGCCATGTTTGTTTTGCCTGATCTGCTAAGGTGCAGCATCCTTCTCCATTAAAACAAATCCTGTTGAGGCGGATACGTTCCTTATATGATTATCAAAATCAATGAACATTGAACCTTCCTAGCATCCTAAATAATAATTAGCTGGCCGTGAACCGGGCATGGATGTTATGAAAAATTCTAATTCATCCTTCATCTCTCTTTCGTTAGTTAATCAGCATTATTCTCTATTCATCATTTAGCCCCTTGCCTTGAAGAATTTTTTGCTTGTATTTTTCAATCCGCAACTCACGGGTTTTGGACTGTTTGGCTCCGGCAAAATGGAGGATGTAGCCTCTTTGCCGCCCTGGTGTCAATGCGTAAAACGCCTTTTTCAGCGCGGCACTTTTATCTAACTTATTTTGAAATTCTTCAGGAATAGTATATTCTGAAGTTTTTTTAATAGTCACTTTCAATCCGGCTTCTTCAACTTTAATGGCTTCATAAATATAGGCCTTTAGTTCGGGTTTCATTTTCACTATTTCCTTTACATTAGTGAAACGGATCTGGCGCGCCGCCTGCACATTCTCCGTTTGTTGAACAAGAATACCCTTGGCATCTTTTAACAAGGCGCCTTTGAAAAACAAAAACGCACAGTATTCTTTAAAAACATGTATTAAGACGATGTTTTTTTTCTCAAACATATAACAAGGAACACCCCATTTCAATTCTTCAGTCAGATTACAGTCAAGAACGATTGTTCTTAATCGCGCTAGTTCTTCTTGCCATTTTGTGGCTTTAGTAAAATAAAAATCGACATTAGGATTCATATCATTTATTAAAATTAACCGAAATAAGTTTTTTGTCCTCAGGTCTGAAATACCAGGATATTATAGTAAGTATTATTAATAATACGGGTCCAAAAAGATCCTTGACAGCATCTCCATTAGCCAAGTGAGAAAATACAGCACCTGACATGGCAAAAAAGAAGCCTGCATAAGCCCATTCTTTTAGTAACGGGAATTTAGGAATAAGAACTGCTACCACGCCAAAGATTTTCCACACACCGAGTATGATTAGAAAATAACCTGGATAGCCTAGACGAGTCATCATATCTACTTCCTCTTTCATTTTTATTAATTGTACTATTCCTGTGGATAACATTCCTAATGCAAGCCAGATAGTAGAAATCCAGTAGATGATTTTATTTCTCTTTGTCATATGTTTTTAATTTAGTTAATAATTCTTGTATTCGGTTATGTGCCATGTTTAAGCCTTGAGCAAACGGTAACTTTAGCATCTGGTCTCTGTCTGCAATTGATCTATACACAATGTGCATATTGAGTTTGCTGGTGTCTTCAGTAAGTTGTTCAAATTCTAAGAATTCAAGTTGAACAGGAAAAGGCGTATTGTCCATTTCAAATGTACGTATGATTTTTCGGTTGGGAATGAACTCATGCATTACGCCATTGAACCCGTGTTTGTTTCCCTTAGGATCAGTTGTTTCAAATCGGTAACTGCCGTGCTTTTTATTTTCAAGTTTCAGCACCTTCGTTCCCATCCATTGCTCAACAATGTGTGACTCTACATACGCTTTGAAAAGTAATTCCAATGGCAAATCAAATTCCCTTGTAATCACTAATTCTTGTTTGCCATTTTCGGCATTTACTTTTGTTTTTTGTTCCATATAGGGTCTATTTCTTTGATTTGTATTTTTTCATTATGGTTTCCAATTTATTAAATCTGTCATCCCAAATTTTGCGAAATGGCTCAATAAATTCGGCTACTTCTTTCATTTTATTTGCATTGATGTGATAGTAGATTTCCCGACCGTTTTGCTCTGGTTTTAGTAATTCGCACTCAGCGAGTATTTGGATGTGTTTGGAAATTGTTTGTCTGGAGGAGTCAAACTTTTCTGCTATTGCACTGGGCGTCATTGCATGAAGAGCAACTAAAGTAATTATCGCCCTTCGGGTAGGGTCAGCTATGGCCTGAAATACATCTCTTCTTAAATCCATTTTATACAGCTATTTGACTGCAATATATGTGCAGTCATTCAACTGCGCAACTTTTTTGAACTTTTTCAGGAAAATATCTAGTAGCTTCTGGCTGTTAGCTTTGAGCTGCTCGCTCGATTTTTTAAAGTTTTATGCAGGTTGCCCACATGTCGGGGTGCAGATGACAATCATGGTTTGAAAGCAATCCCTCCAGGGAAATCGCTTGCAATATTGGAAGTGAGCCCAATCCAGGTCATAAAGCATTATTAAACTGGTTAGCGTTCCAGTAAAACAAACACCTTCCTAAAACATCATGAGAAGTAATTCTTTCTTATATTAGTTAGTAAAAATAACGCTTAATCAACTATAATTTTTTAAAGCTATTTTCCCTCCAAAATGCAGACTGCGACAAGATGCTATTGCTAAAATTTAGTATATTTACGCCCGTATGCGATTCGCCCCCCTTCTTTTATTTAGTTTGATTTCACTTCATGCTTTATGCCAGAGCAATCAAGGCCTGCGGTTTATTCAAAACAAAGGACAATGGAATAAGGGAATTGATTTCCAAGCACAAGTACCCGGCGGGCGTTTAGGCGTTTCTGCTAAAGGTTTTTCCGTTTTGCTCCTTGATATGGAGGAAATGGAGCACCGGCACTTAGCAACTCATGAAGCGGTTAATGAATCCAATGGGCAGGCGACAAATGAACCCATTAACGGGCACTACTTCCAGATCAATCTTTTAGGATCGAACCAGCAATCAAAGGCAATCGTGGAGATGCCATTCGATGGCCACTACAATTATTTTCTTGGTAATGATTCCAGCCGGTGGGCTACAAATGCATTGGCATTTGCATCTATCCTATATCAGGATGTTTATGAAGGAATCGATTTTCGGGTATCATCCCTGGGGAATAATCTAAAATATGATTTCATAGTAAGGCCGGGAGCCGATCCATCGCAAATCAAAATTGAATACTGCGGCGTAGACGGCATTGAAAAACTGGATGAGAAATTAAAAATACGTACGGCGTTAGGGCCACTTAGCGAACTCAAGCCATTCTCTTATCAGGGCAAGGACAATAACAAACAAACCGTACCAAGCGAATACCGACTCAACCACAACATTGTTTCATTTTCATTTCCCGCTGAATACGATGCATGTCGTGAGTTGACCATCGATCCACTATTGATTTTTTCAACCTACTCGGGCTCCACGGCCGACAATTGGGGAAGTACGGCAACCCCCGGCGAACATGGAACACTTTATTCGGCTGGCGTAACACGTTTATCTGAGGGTGGTTTTTTTCCAGCAACCACAGGCGCATTTCAACTTACCAACCATGGCAAATTTGATATGGCCATCATTAAGTATGATTCGGCAGGTACTAAATTTTTGTACGCCACGCATGTGGGCGGGTCTAATAACGATTCGCCACAAAGTCTTGTGGTAGATGAAACTTCAGGGGATTTGATTGTGCTTGGTATCTCAAGTTCGCCAGACTATCCGACAACCCTCAACGCTTTTGACTCTACATTTAATGGCGGCACCACCATAGTAAATCCCGTACTTAATTCATCCGACCAGTGGGATATCGTAATTACACGACTGTCACCCAACGGTGACCTTTTAGTGGGGTCAACCTTTCTCGGTGGGTCGGGCAATGACGGCCTGAACCATCCTAAAAAATTGGGAGGCCCATTAGTAGCAAACTATGGTGATGAGATGCGAGGAGATGTGATTACCGATGAGACAGGGTACGTGTATATAAGTTCTGTTACAGCATCTAATAATTTCCCGATCGTCAACGGGTTTGATGACTCATTTAATGGAGGTACCACCGATGGCATAGTGGTTAAACTCGCCCCAGATTTATCGTCCATAGTTTGGTCTAGCTATGTGGGAGGATCAGGTTTTGACGCCGCCTATTCTATAAAATTTGATATCGATGAAAACATTGTACTTGCGGGAGGAACTACCAGTACCAATTTTCCCGTAACGGCTGGGTCATATCAAACAGTTTTCAATGGCATTGTAGACGGCTGGATCGCCCGACTAGCTGCCGATGGAAGCGCCATCATAAATGCCACATTCACTGGTACGAGTTCCTTCGATCAAGTTTACTTTGTAGACCTTAATGCCAGCGGAAATGTGTTTTGTTATGGCCAGACAGCAGGCCACATGCCTATAACAACGGGGGTTTATAAGAATATAAACAGCGGGCAATTTTTGCAAAAATTTACTCCTGATTTAAGCAGGCTTGAATTCTCAACAGTTTTTGGTTCAGCGTCTACAAGTGGCCTGGTAATACCAAATATATCTCCAACAGCTTTTTTAGTGAACGACTGCGATAACATCTACATGGCAGGGTGGGGTGGTTATATTAACTCAAGCGCCAGTGCAGGTTTCTGGCAAAGCTCTACGCACGGTATGCCCATTACCAGCGATGCTTATCAAAAAACTACATCGGGTTCTGATTTCTACTTTATGGTGCTAAATGGTAACGCCACTGCCCTTGTGTATTCAACTTTTATGGGTGGCACGTCTTCAAATACGCATGTGGATGGAGGGACTTCACGCTTCGATAAATATGGCATTGTATATCATGCGGTATGTGCTGGCTGCCCCTCAAGGTCCGATTTCCCAACCACACCAGGAGCCAAATCGAGAAGCAACATGAGCGCGAACTGCAATAATGCGGCATTTAAGTTTGATCTGTCTTTGCTCAGGGCCATGTTCGATACTAACAATTTAGATTTAACAATGCCCGGGTTTAACAATGTTTGTTATCCAGATACAATCGTATTTCAAAACCAAAGCACCGGGGGAAAAACTATTACTTGGGATTTTGATGACGGAACGATTGTTACTCAAACGAACACCGACCCCAAATCGCTCAACCATCAATACAAACAAACGGGACAGTACCGGGTCAAGTTGACAATAACTGACCTAAGTACATGTAGTCAGAAGGATTCCATCACCAAGGTTATTAATTATTTTAGAGACAACATAATGGTGGGAGATAATGCAATGGTGTGTGAAGGAAATAGTTTTAAGCTCACTGCCAGTGGAGGTGTTAGCTACAGCTGGACAAGCACAGATGAAACATGGTCTTCATCGCAACAGTTTCCCATGGTTAAGCCGAACATCGAAACATCTTACTTTGTAACTGTTGTAGATGCTAATGGCTGCTCCAAAACAGATACACTTAATTTAGGCATAACACGAAATGTTCGTGCTTTTTTTCAAACGTATAACTTCGACTTTTCTAAGCCAGGTTACAATAATGTTTGCTACCCTGACTCAATACGATTTAAAAATCAAAGTTTGAATGGTAATGATTTTGTTTGGGATTTTAATGATGGCACCACGCTCAATAAAACAACGGGCGATACCATTTCCTTGTTCCATGCATTTAAGCAGCAGGGTATCTACAAAGTAAAATTAAAAGCCATCAACTTAAACACATGTAACAAGGCTGACTCTGTAATTAAAATAATTAATTACTTCAAAAATCAAGTAAAAGCAGGCAATGATGTTGAAATCTGCGAAGGCACGTCCTTCCGATTAACGGCCACTGGTGGAAGTGGCTATGTATGGTCTACTAAAGACCATACATTCATGTCATCAGATCCATCACCTGTTGTGCAGCCGGCTATCACTACCCAATATTTTGTTACACTAACCGATGGGAATGATTGTATCAAGAAAGACACGATAGAAGTAGCCGTATTAAATAGTGTTGATTTGAAGTGGCAGCACCGTTTCGAAGGCAATTGTGTTGATCGCCCAACCATCTTCGTTGAAAACTTAACAGCCCCCGCAAATGATGTAACCTTCCGCTTTGACTTTGGCGATGGGACAACTTCATCGGAAACCCTGGTTAATCATTACTATGAAGAAGACGGCATCTATTTCCTTAAGTTCATCGCGCAAAGAAAGTTCTGTTCTTCGGAGGAAACCGTAAAATTACCGGTTTATAAAGTATTGGTTCCGAACGTATTTACCCCTGATGGCTCGCAAGGATACAATGATTATTTTATGATAGGTTTCGGCCCTGAAGTGAAAGCGCCAGCCGATGTTGGTATAACAGTACAATTGGTTGTGGTTGACAGGTGGGGTAAACAAGTCTTTGAATCTTCAGACTACAAAAATGATTGGAATGCACATGGCATACAAGGCGGTGTATATTACGTTCATCTAAAAGTCGGGAACTGGACTACTTGTAAAAGCTGGGTGCATATCGTGAAGTGATATCGATGTGCAAATAGAACTGGATAAGCGTAGCTGCAAGCTACAGGCTTCTGGCTTCTGGCTGTGAGTGCGTTCCACAAAGATCGCGGCTTGAGACTTCTAGCCTGCGGCCCAATGCTATGAGTAATATGAATTGCAGCCTTAATTTAATTCGATAAACAAAGAAGTATGTACACGCGAATTCTACTCTTCACTTTAATTAGCTTTTCTGCTAGCCACATCATGGCGCAGCAAAGTTTAAGTGTGGATGCTAACAACATAGGCTCTCCAAGTCAAAGCACAGGCAATGTTTACTATGCAAACAGAAATGAGCCGCCCCGCGCTATAGAATTTAAAGAGAGAACCGTTACTCCTTCGTACTTCCTAACGCACATCAATAGTTATTTTAATATCCCTTCTGAATTCACTTTCATAGAAGCTGAATCAAATACAGATAATCTTGGCATGCGACATCGTCTTTTGCAACAATATTATAAGGGCATTCCCCTGGAGGGTATGGGCTACCGGGTTCATGAGAAGGCTGGCTTCGTTACATCAGCCAATGGTAAAGCAGTCCGAGATATTAATTTGGATACACAGACTGTCCTCAGTGAAGAATCGGCTTTTAACCTAGCTGTAAAATATCTGCAAACAAATAATCTCGTCTTTAAACCCGGCAAGAAGTTGATTGTTTCTAAAGGCTTTACTTTGGCGGCTAAAAGTTTTTCCGTTGCTTTTCAGTTCGATATAGATGTATCACTTATTGAACAGTGGAGAATTTCCATCGATGCAAGCGATGGACAAGTGCTCAATAAAGTAAGCCTGGTAAATACTTGTTTTGAAGAAAAGGAAATAACGCCACCGCTTCCCTACGGAACCGGAATCGGAATGACAAACTATTATGGAAATCAAAATGTCCAAGTTGAAAAATTTAAAGATGGTTCTTCAAGGTTGGTCGGCAAAACAGAGAACGGCGTAACCATCGAAACCTACGATTTCAGGAATGGTCCCCCTATTATATTGGCTTTAGGTTTTCCGTATAATGTGTCCGAATTCTATTCCTCAAATAACACCTATAACAGCGCGCATCAAAAACCAGCTGTATCTGCTCAATGGGCGGCAGAGCGAGCTTATGAATATTATTTTAAAAAACACAACCGCAATAGTTACGACAATAATGGAAGTGCCATCAAATCTTATGTGCATGTTGGTCAGGATTTGAATAACGCTTTCTGGGCTAATAACTTATTAGCCTTTGGCGACGGTAGTAATAACAATCCACTGGTTGAACTTGATGTGGTCTCTCATGAGCTGACCCATGGCGTAACGCAGTATGAAGCAGGGCTTCAATACGCATATGAATCTGGTGCGCTTAATGAATCGTTTTCAGACATTTTCGGTAAAGCTGTCGAGTTCTATACATTTGATGACAGTGCTACCTGGCAACTCTCCAAACATTATCGAGAAGGCGGTCTACGCGATATGAGTAATCCAAATCTTAAAGATCAACCAGATACTTACGCAGGATATAAGTGGTATACGGGCTATGAAGATGGCGGGGGCGTGCACACCAATTCAGGCGTACAAAATTTTTGGTTTTATCTTTTGTGCAAAGGAGGCAGTGGGATAAACGACCACCAGGTAAATTACTCGGTAAACGCTATTGGTATGGAAGCCGCAGCCAACATTGCTTATAGAAATCTAACAGAGTACTTGAGTCCGTTTTCTGATTATCTTGATAGCCGAATTGGATCCTTATTAGCAACGACTGATTTGTATGGTAAAAATTCTGCTGCCTATCAGGAAGTGGACAAAGCCTGGGATGCCGTTGGTGTGATAGACGAGCCTATTATTACCAGCATCGAGGTTTATGATATTACCGCCACCACGGTAAAGATTAAAGGCAGCCTGATGCCCAGAGGCGATACGGTAACCTACTATTTCGAATACGGAACTACACCAGCTTACGGGAGTTCATCTTCAGTCTATAAATATACCGATAAAGTTGAAGGCATTTTAACTCGGTTGCAAAGCGCAACGAAGTACTATCTCAGGCTCGTTGCCACGAATGAGAATGGAAGCACTTATTATTCTTCAGTGCCATTTACCACTACTTCACTCGCACCGTTAGTAAAGATAAGGCAGACAGTGGATGTAACTGAGACTACGGCAACACTGTATGGACTAATAAATCCAAATAGTTTATCCACTTCATTTTATTTTGAGTACGGGCCAACGCCCGCCTTTGGTTTGGTGACGCCATCCTATCCAATGTCAGATACCACGGAGTTTCTAAATGTATTCGCACCTATTATTGACCTTCAGCCGCGACAAACTTATTATTACAGGTTGGTAGCCACCAATGGCTTTGCGTCGTCTGCAACCGAATCCGTAAGCTTTTTCACAGCAGTAAAACCTGTCATTACTTCTCATACGCCGATTGCTGCACCCATCGATGCAGAGGTAACTATCATCGGACAGAACTTTAACGCCACGCTAGAAAATAACTTAGTAAACTTTGGTGCCACACGTGCCACGGTGCTGTCTTCAAGTTCAACAGAATTAAAAGTAAAAGTCCCCGCTGGCGCATCGCTTGGACTGATATCGTTATTGGATGCCGAGTCAGGCCTAAGAGCAGAATCTGTACAAGCATTTGTACCCACGTTTACGGGTGAGTTCAAAAAAAGCAGTCTGCAACGCACGATGGGTAGCACTGATTACATCTACCAGACGTTAGTGCATGACATGGATGGCGATAATAAACCTGATATCGTTGCCCGCCACTATCTTGGTTTTTCCGTCTTCCAGAATGTAAACCAAGGCGGTGATATAACTGATGACTCATTTATCAGAAACAGTTTCCCGTCAGAATATACACCTGGAACTTTATCCTTAATTGACATTGATGGTAACGGACTAAAGGACATTGTGGGATATTACCAAAATTCGTTACGAATATATCCCAATCTCTCCGTCCCTGGCTATATTTTTTTCGGACCTCCTGTAGATTTACCTGCAACTGCTTCTTTGCAGGATATTGTATTCAATGACTTCGACATAGATGGGCATATTGATATCGCAGGTATTCGCAATCTGCCGGGAGATAGCAGCATGTTCATAGTAGTTCGGAATCAAAATCCAAGAGGTTTTATTTCTGCCCATAATTTCGAGGAACGGTATGCTCTGTTCATACCATATTGGGTTTCTTATTTGTATAGCAATGACTTGAACAATGATAACAAACCTGATTTATTCGCGAGCCTTTACCGTACGAGTTTTCTCCCGGTCATAAGTAATAATAGTCATCCTGGTGTTTTTGATTTTGCTATAAGTATAGCACAAGATTCAATCACCGAACAGTATGCTCGATGTGTTTCTCAAGACCTTAATCAGGATGGTTGGAAGGATATTGTGTCTAGCCCGTCGAGTCAAATTGGAGACCTGGCTATCTTAGAAAACAAAGGCAATTCTCAAAATATCTACATGAAAAAACCAGTTGTTGTCATGAGTGGATATACTGAATCGGCCATTCAGCCTGGTGATATAGACGGTGATGGGAAAGTGGATTTGTTAGTGGGCATCAACCAAGGGAAATTTATTCTTCTTAAAAACCAAGCTGAAGCGGGTGAATATATAACGGGTACTTCTTTTGAAAAATTTCAAGAGTATGGTATCGCTAATGAAGACGCTTATCAGTCAAGTATGACTATTAATGATTTAAATGGAGACGGCAGACCTGAGGTTATTAACACGTATTATTATAATAGGTTGTCTCATGAGGGTTACCAGATGGAGATTTGGCAGAATGGCCTAATTAATTGCCTTGATCCTTCAAGCATAAGTCTTAATGTATCAAATTACACGGCAACTATAGTACTACCGCCCAATACCACCTTCGATCAATTCGAAATTGAATATAAAAATTCTAACAACTCCTGGTGGAATGGCGCCTATTCAACAACGCTGGATCTTTGGTCTGGTAACTCGTATCAGCTGAGGGCTCGAGCTAAGTGCTATCTCGGGTATACCGAATATTATTATATAGACTTCACAACAGAATGTGTAGATATAAACAGTTTTTCTGTAACCAATATTGGGGTAAATAATGCCTCTCTAAGTGCATCCAATCTTAGTTCTTTTGAAGTCCAATACTCACCCGCTGGAAAAGGCCTATGGGAAGTAAATCGTCAAGATGCCAACAATATTTCAAATCTTTTACCGGGCACCACTTACGATTTACGTTTTAGAGGACGGTGCAATACACCAGCTGAATTTAAGTATAAGCAGTTCACTACCCTTTGTCCTGCATTATCCAAGCTCACCATCACTGAATTGACCTACAATAAGGCCGTGGTGAGTTGGACGAGCAACTACACCGGTGATGCTATACTTGAATTCAGCGCAAATAATGTTGATTGGAATTTAATGGATGGAACGCAAACCATGACTTCACTTATCCCGGGTAAACAATATTTTGTAAGGGGAAAGCTGGTATGCACGAACGTTAATTCTGATTTTATTTACAACTCCTTTACTACACCTTGCCCTAGAGCCGCGATATACGTTGATAACATTACGCCATTCAGTGCCAAAGTAAATTGGATTGATGAATCAAATACCGGCAGCTATACCTTAACATATTCTTTGACTGCAGCTGGCACGTTAACAACAAAGGAGACTAGTTCAACTTCTTTCAATTTAGAAGGCCTGAACCCTGGCACCCAATATAAAGTATCCGTCGCTCCAAATTGTATCAATACTAAAGACTTTACTTTATCAAATTTTAACACCGTCTGTTATGAACCTTTTAATTTGTTGGCAACTGCCATAACACACACTACAGCCGAATTATCATGGAATGATAATATTGGAGGTCTTCCTTATTCAATTGATTATTCGATATCAGGCAGTAATATTTGGCTGATAACGGAAACATCATTAACTAAAATATCTCTGGCTGAGCTAAGACCAGGCACTGAATACGAAGCGCGGGTTCACATTACCTGCTTAAGTGTAACAGCACCCTATGTTTCTATACGCTTTGTAACCAGCCTTTACGAAGCAACTACATTCGCTCCAAACCCAACAGAGAATGAAATAAATATATACCCGTCAATAAATTTAATTGGAAACCATTTCAGTATTTATGATAACGCGGGTAGGAGGGTAGTCAATGGTGAGCTTCTCAATTACACAATTGACTTATCTGGTTTTTCTCCTGGTATTTATACCTTGAAAATTGATGGTGAAAAACCCATCAAGATTATGAAGCATTAGATATACAGCCTGTGTCTCTTAATGATTAGACCACGGATGCGCATTAAGACCAGGTGTTAGACACCTCCACATACATTAACACGAAATTGCCAAAATCAGGCTTTTATTTTTATTCTTATTATCCTTAAACTATTTCGGTAAAGCCGCAGGTAATGTTTCGGGCACAAGCGGGCCTTAGTTATATAGAACATATTTCCGTTTCAGTTGTATAGAATGCAACTTTTCACAAAGGCATACTGTATCTCTTCTTTACGGATCTAATTTTTTTATTCACCCAAAAGATTTTTCTTCCTAACGGATGATTATTATATGTGAAATTTGGTTTCCATTATTCCGTTTATTGGATAGCAATATCCGCTAAGTGAAAAAGTATATCTGCAAATCCAGGCCGGTGGCGCTTTCTCTTTTGAGCCATCAGTAACGCGCCGTAATTATGGGGGAGGCATGAGCGCGTGTGAGGCCTCGATTTGAAAAAAAATTATACCTTTAAGATTAAAAATTATCATAGAAAAAATGGATACTAATTTTAATTTAATTTCAGAAGCAGCCAAACAAAATCCCGCACTTGGGCCTTTAAGCATTTTAATAGGTAAATGGAAAACAGTTGGAAAGCATCCATTTATGGCTGACAAAGTATTACATGGCCATGCATCTTTTAAGTGGCTTGAGGGCGGGGCATTTATGATAATGCATTCATCAATCGAGCAAGAAGAATTTCCTACCGGAATTGCAATTTTTGGAAGTGATGTTTCTTCCGAAGAATATTCGATGATCTATTATGATGAGCGTGAAGTCTCGAGAGCATACACATCAACATTAAAAGATAACGTTTGGAAATGGTGGAGAAATGATCATGAATTTTCTCAACGATTTACTTGTACAATTACGGATGATGGTAACACAATAGTATCGAAAGGCGAGATGTCAAAAAATGGTAAGCCATGGGAAAAAGATCTTGAATTAACTTATACGCGCATTCAATAAAAGACCAGCCTAAAACAAAAGAGCTAGTCGTTATTTTGAATAACGACTAGCATGGGATATAAACTGAATTTGTAATTAAATTAATTTATTCGGTATTAACTCAAAATGTAGGATCAGCAAGGTAGCAAAAATTCTAATGTCTCTGGTTGTTGGGATGGCTGGAAGCATTTTATTTCTTTCACACCATTCGTTTCTATTTGAAGTTTATAGGTGTCTTGAAATGGTAAATAGATTATTGCCTTACCGTCTACATCTGTTTTTATCTCATAATGATCAAGAACATTCGATTCGTAAATACAATCACCAGCTTGGTTTGAAAAGTAAATTAGGGTTGCATACCCAATAGGCTCATTGCATTCATTTTTTACTTCTATAAAGGTTGGTACAGGCGCCGCATATAGAGTAAGTGTATCTGCTTCTTCAGTAATTGTTGTGCACAGATAAGATTGACGCAAAAAACCGGTATCAAAAATTTGTAGGTATCCAGGTTCTAAATTTAAAACACCATATCCATCTTTATTTGTGTTCGTGTGTAAAGGATTTGTAAAATCATATTCACAATCTAATTGTTGATAGGTTAAATCAGCTGAGACTACAGAATTGCCAAAATGATCAACTGTATGTAAGACTACTTTAATAGTCTTTGGACTGTTATCGATGTCACCATCAATTGAACAGAACCGAGCAAATAACAGGGGTATTATGCAGAGGGTAATTGAATAAATTTTACTCATACGGGTAGGGGGGTTAGTTTCAAGGGCGCAATATAATATTAATGTTGAATTACAACTAACATAGGTTTATTTTATTTTATCCGTATTTGTATTCCCGAAAGCAATTGGATCCTGTTTATGTTTGAGACTTTTTTAGATTGTAAAAATGAGTGATATTAAAAAAACACGGGGTTATCGGATTCGCGTTGTTAGCTTGCATGTAGTGTGCAAGTGTTTCAAAAGCCACGTTCCAAGAAGGGCCTTCATTTTGAAATAACACGAGACTTCAAGATAGGTCGCGAACTTTCATAAAAAGAATCGGTCAACTTATTTCACTATCTATCCCAAGGAATGTCTACGCAAAAATTTCAGTCATTTGGCTGCCAGGAGCGTGCGATTTGGAGGGAACTCTGGAACTATACCGATATGCTTAAATCCGCTTATAAAAATTGATCCTTAAAACGTGCCGGAATATAGCGCGTATAAATCTATATCTTTGGCAACAACGACACGTGTCGGGGTCGACTATTTCGTGCCTAATGACGGACCCAGAATTGATTCATAGTGTGGTGTGGTAGAAGGTAAAATAAAAATAGACGAGTGTCTGGCACTGATGGAGAAACCCTATCGCTGCAAGCATCACAAAAAATTAACTTTTCTATTTAACATAATATAAATTATATAACTATTGCTTACCTAAGTATCTGACACGCAGTTATATAATTAATTATTATGCTAAATAGTGGACAGTGAGTGCGTCTCAACGTTTTTAAAAGGAGTAACCAACCGTTATATAATTTGCGTTATGTGTAAATAGCCGCGCAAAGCCCGCGCTTTTCTAGCGCAGTTCTTCCGGTCTTTGCACATCTATTACAGAGAACCAAAAGTTTTTTTTGCCAGCGCGCATTCAAAGTATATCAATCATGGCCAGCACACAAGCACCCGTAATGCAAGCCGCGCAGAAACCCACCACACAACCAAAGCCAGCATTACCAATGCTTTTTGCAACCGCGCTTTAAAAATTTCTCTAAAACAGCAGGAGACTGAACACTCAGAAAAATGGGTAACGCATCAGTCAACTCGCACTTTGTTTTTGATTTGGTTCGCTGCGCTCACCATGATTTCAGTAGTGTTTCCGTCAAGAGCTTGACGCTGCGCTGTGCTTGTTCTTTTTACCTTGATGTAAAAAGAACCAAAAAAATCAAGAGCCAAATATGCTTCAACACGCATGTCAGCACACCCCCGCATTTGGCTCATGCCATCGCTCAGGCTGCTACTTAACATAATATCATGGTGTGATTGAGATTCGTTTTTCAAATGCATACTCTGCAAGAGCAGTAAATGTTTTCTTATTTACGCTAATTCCATATTCATTGTGTTGTACTGACGAGTTAGTGAACAATTGATTTGGCGAGAGCCATACTGTGGATGGGAATAAATACTTAACTGGTTTCTGGTCATCAACGAATAGAACTAGACCTATAAAGAGGTCTGGCCTTAAACCGAGTTCAGATGATTGTGAGGAATAAAAGTATAAGTCGTGCGATCAACGCATATCTGCCGGCATAAAACATCAAATTCGCCAGATGAAGAGGGTAGCTCCTCTCCCCTTTTCCTATTTTCTATTCTAAAGTTTGCTCCCGTGTGGTTGAGATAGCTTGCTATAACGTGGTGATCTTCAGATAAGATAAAGGCAGTCTTTATAATTGTCTCCGCAAGCTGATCTAGTTTGGATAAGGGACGGAGTTTAGACCAAGATTTAGACATAGGCATTAATATACTTAGAGATAACACAAAGTTACGGGCCTGAGGTAGAAAAACATTCTCCCACGCTCCCATCCTGCTAGTCGCCCTGTATTTAGCTCAGGCCAGCGCACTATCCTACTTCTTTTGGTTTCTTTAAATGAATAAAATAAGAAGACGTTCCTTCACTCCTTTGATAGTCGAATCCCCAAGTTGGTGCATATTTACCCGAAGATCATTGGCTTCATAAGCAATTAAATCTTCGATCATTTTATCAATAGCGGGTATTTTATTAGAAGTAAGTTGATTTAATATCTTCTTATCTACATCGTCTTCAGGTATCAAGTCAGTTTTAAAAACAATTTGATTGTTCTCTTCAACAACCTTTTTAGTCTTTAGTATCATAGTACCTATTTCCCTGTTTCATAATCAATACTTAAACATAACACAAAGTTACGGGCTTGCGGAATAGAAAGCTACAAGGGTACGCTTCGCCTGCAACAAAAAAAATCTCCACCTTCCTTCAGTCGTTCGTACCTCACTCCTTCTTTCAGGTAGTATTTTTTTTGTGCAGCCCTTGCACCTTTCTATCCGATCCCGTGTGGCAGGGAGTATTATGTTTAAATATTTACTTCGTGTCAATGTCGGTGGCTGGTGGCTATCGGTTGGCGTTCATCGTGGGGTTAAGCCCTTTGCGTTCTCTGTTCTTCCCTGCAGCGTTTGGGAGGTTTATCTCAGGTTCTTCTGGCTTGAGTGTTCAATTTCTCAGCTCCCTTTTTAGGGGGCTTTTTTTAAGTATTCTGGCAATACATTAGAAACGAAAACTCAAATAATTCCTCTGGCAAGTAAAAAAAGGCTTTTGAAAAATCAGAAGAATGCCTAGCTTTTAAGCATTAATAAGAATTCAAATGATGCCTCCACCAATGAAAGCACAAACATTCAGAAGCAAAACCATTTTCCTTCTTGGTTTTATCATTTTATATATAGCAGGATGTAAGCCTTCGCCTGCGCCAATAGCGCAAAATGAGTTACCTGAAATTTCTTCCAATGATAAAGTACAAATCTATAATTGGTCTGTTATTGGACCTTTTTCTTCATTGGATAATCAAGCTAAAAACACCCTTGAATTAAATGACCTTGAACAGTATGGTATTTCTGAAAATAACATTTCTGAAAAAGATATTTTATCGCTGTTCAATAAAATTGAAGGACATTTAGATAAAAATATTTCAATAAAATCCATGCAATTCACAAATGAAAATATCGATTTATATGAACTATACGCCAAACCCGATCTTGCAACCCTAACCAACGCTTACCTTATTTGCAAAATAAATTCACCAAAAGAACAAACTGTAAATATTTTATCAAGTTCTAGTTTCGGGTCAAAGGTTTGGATAAACAATGACCTCGTATGTACCGTTGTGAACAAAAAGTATCTGGATAAAATCTATGAAGAGTATAAAAGGATAAAATTAAAGAAAGGAACAAATCTGGTGCTCGTAAAAGTAAACAGCAGAAAGATAAATTCGCCGGTTGTTCATTGGAAATTTTCAATGGCTGTAACGGGAAATGAATACGCCAAGCAGAACTTTAAGATTCAGTACCTAAAAGATTTTCTGGAGCAGAGCTACGCAAAAGACTCTTTAAAAATTTATCTCGGGCCTTATAAATATGAACTTCCAGTTGAATATCAAATTTTTGATAGCAACCATAGTATTGTTAACACAAATACCATCCGCAGTTTAAATACCACCTTTAAATATAATAATGACTCAACTGCCAGCCTGGATATCAGTAAGCTTAGATCTAAGCGACACTTTTATATTCAACTAATATTGGGGAACGATACCCTCCAGCAACCATTTTATCACGGTGCCTATGAGGACACAAAAAAAACAGTAGATTCTATTAATGCCGGCATTTCATCGATAAAAAAGAGTTCGATTCAATACGCGGTTGCTATGCAGCGATATAATACAATGGATCATTACTACGAAAGAAGTTTGAAAAAGAAAAAGTATAAAGTAGTTGATAAGTTCCCTTTCGAACAACGCTTTATCAATAGAAACAAAATTTACGCTTATATGAACTTTCTGGATATAATTTCTGAAACGAGATCTTCCTTCGAAAAGATGGAGTTTAGGGGATTTGCTTCACAAATTGACAGTACCCTGCAAACTTATTTGTTTTATATGCCATTAAGAATGCGCAATAAGACAAGCGTTCCATCGGTCGTCATGGTACCCTATGAACAGTCAGATTCACTTGCACTGATTGATTCATGGTATTCAATGAATCTGAATCATATAGAGGTTGACATGATGCTGGCCGAAAAATATGGATATGCATTGATCTATCCCTGGTTAAGAGGTGGAAAATATCGTGATAATTCAATTGGATACAAAGACATGGAAGAAGTGCTCAATGATGTGAAGAAAAACTGGCACAATATAGACCCCGATAAAATGTTCCTGGCGGGTAGTTGTGAAGGCGCCAGGCGACTCACTAATATTTTCACTGCATTTCCTGATAAATTTGCAGGCGCGTGGTTATATTCACCTGAAATGGATGATAAGTATTTACAGAATCTTACCAATAACTATTTGTATATCTATACCAGCAAGGATGACGAAGTCATTCCATTTGATAAGGTTAAAGGGTATATTGATAAATCAAAAAAATATGGCCTGGATATTACCACTAAAATTGAAGAAGGTATTAGCCATTACAGGTATCCGTTAAATCAAATGGAAGATGCATTCAGGCATTATGTGAATTTTAAGAAAAAGCCTGCGCCCACAAATATTCATTTTTCAAGTAATGAATTGAAATACAACAAATCTTTCTGGATAGAAATTATTCAAAGGGAAGACGATACCGAGTCGACTATTGACAGCAAGATGCTTAATTCCGATTTAATTGAAATAAATACATCTAATGTAGGGGCAATAAAAATTGACAAAAGCAAACTGCCATTTTCATATTCAAAGAAGACAAAAATTACTTTAAATAATATAGCTGTCAATCATGTTATTGAAAACGACTCGTGTTTATTTATAAACCTAAAAATCAATGCAGGCCAAAAAAATTCACAAACTGAGGGGCCTGTTCAGCATGTTTTTTCAAATAGATTTATTGTCGTTACAGCGAATAATAAGAAAAATGCAGATGTTGTTCAATGCATAAAAAACGCGTGGCTGAATAAGTGTGTTGCCTATTGTATAACAAAAGATGAAGTCAAGATTAGTACCATTGATATATCGAACTCAAACCTGATCTTAATTGGTGAATACACGACCAATCCAATTAAAAATATACTTACAAAGATGCCTATAGGGTTGCATAATATCGGCAAATACAATGGAGCTTCATATTGTTACGTATACCCTAACCCGCTCAATAAAGAACGATATGTTCTGGTTATTGGAGGTGATTATGATTCGAAGATATTTGAAAAATTCTCGTTGTTACAAGCAACACATGATATCTACATATTCAATAAAAACCATCGTCTAAATTACGCCAAAAATTTTAACCAATACTGGCAGCTCTAATTATATCAAAACTTTGCGCAAAAGTATTTTTTTAAAGGATACATAAGTTAATGTACTTCATAAATTCAATGTTTTATCTCTATAACCTATTAAATAATATTGAAGTATGATTGAAGATCGTGTAAGGTATTTTCATTATTCTCAATATCCTTAACGATAAGGCCTTTTTCAATTATGGCAATTCTATTACAGATATCTGTAATGTGATTAAGATCATGGCTGGATATTAGTATTGAAGATTTTTTAAGTTTACTATACGCTATGATAATGTTTTTCAGGACAATCTGAGAGGACGGATCTAAACCATCGAATGGCTCATCAAAGATTAATACCGCAGGCTCATTTAATAGGGCTGACACAATTCCAATCTTTTGTTTATTTCCTTTTGAAAAATTACGAATGTACTTCCCTTTTTGTTTTAAAATTTCATCATTAAAAAATGAATCGTACATCTCCAGTTTTTTATCTATATCAGTTTTAGTCAGCCCACAGGTATTTCCTACAAAATAAAAAAACTCTTCAGGGCTAAGAAAATCAATTAAAAAGCCCTCATTTAGATATGAACCAGTAAAGTCCTTCCAATTTTCAGATTTGGATGTTATCCATTCATCAAAAAAGACTACTCCCTTATCCGCCTTAATAAGATCCAACATTAATTGAAACAATGTGCTTTTGCCAGCGCCATTATTTCCAACAAGACCAAAAACATCACCATCATTAATAGTAAAATTTTCAATGTCTATTACCGTTTTGTTATGGTATCTTTTAAGAAGTTCCTTTATTATAATCATAATTTTTTACACAGAGAGTTTACGATAGCCTTCCAAGTTCTTATACTTTCTTGACAAGAACATAGGGACTACTATTCGATCAATTAATTTTTTATGAAATAAAAATCCTGAAAATCCCAAGAAAGTTATTGTTAAATAACCAACCGTTTCATTTATAAAGGAATTAAAAAATGTGTAAATCCCTAGTGGGAGTGTGAAAACAAATAATGGATACACAATAGAGAGTGTAGTAAATCCTTCAGAATTAAAGAGACTACTCTTAGAAAGATTAACTCTGCCAGTATTAAACGTAGCAAATATTAAAAACAAAATATTTGCTGGGCCAAGCGTAAATGCAAACAATGAAAATATCATTAGAAAATTAATCTTTTGAGTTATCAAGCCAAATACCATCATTATTACAAAAGAAAATAAAGTAAAGGCAATCATCAAATAATATTTTGCCAGGATGTAAGCGGTAAAATTAATTTTCCTTGCCATTAAACCATCAAAGTAACTGCTCTCCCAACTAAAGATAAGATTGCCATAAAAGCCGGCACCACTTGCCATTACCACAGCGAATATTGGAATCTTTATTACGCCATCTAATCCCATATAGTAAATGATAAATATAAAGTAAATAGTAAAAACCACCGCTGAACTTAATGCTTGTCTTATTCTTTTATTTCGTAGTATAAGATTTATTTCGAGCACTATATAGAACCTATTTTCATCATTCTTAAAAAATTTAGAAAAATCAAGTATTAGTTCTCTTACTCTATTTATTCTTCCATTGTAACTACTTACTTGGTCTAAGTAAAGTTTTTCAACCATTAAATTCCTTAATATGAAAATTAGTGCAAAAAGAGTAATTAATAATGGTATAAGTACTAAAACATTTCCCTGAATAAATTGAGATCCAATTGTTTGAGATACTATACTAATTTCCGGTAAATAGAATAAAAGGGCAATTAAAATAAGTTGAATAAGAATAAAAGAAGCTCCTTTAAATGATAAAAACTTAATGAGGATACATAAATAATTATTAACGGCTATAACTAATGTCAGGCAAACAAAATAGAATAACATTCCACTAAGACCAGTTTGAACAAACAAAATCTTAAATCCAAAGGGCACAATGAGTAACCAGGGTAGAAAATTAAAAGCATTTAAATAACTTCTTAAAAGGACATAATTAATTACTGTAGACTTCTTAAATCTACTCTTAAGCAGCGCAACAGATTCTAAAGTAGGAAAGGGTTGTAATAGGGTTCGTAAAAAAATATCAATAATGATATAGGGAATAAGACTTTTACCAAAGAAATATATTGGATCAAGAGATAGTTTAAAAAAAATATCCTCCAGATAAATACTTATAATAATGAATAGAAAAACAACATATAAAATAAAGATAATTGCTAATATCCTGCCTAATATATTTCTACGCCATTTTTCATTTCTTAAGAATGATTTAACCTCAATGTTTAGTAGCTGCTCAAAAATCATTTTATTTTAATTTATACTATGAGTACAATTTTATTGAGTGGCTGTAGAGATTATTTTTCTACTCCCCTTTTGTCAGACCACTTTTATGTCTTTCTTAGTTTAATAAAATTGGATCATCGTCATCGTCATCGATGTTGGAATGTGGGTTACTCCAAACGTTGTGAGTGTGGAGCAAATGTATAAAATTTTCTTTTGGAGTTATCCACATTTCAACATCTAAAAATGCGCGAAGCGCTCCGCTTTTGAATTCATTATGCTGCGTTCAGGTATAATTCTGCCGGAGGTATCCTGCCAATTCCCTGGTGAGTTTTCTGGTAATTGTAGAAGGTAATGAATGCTTTGAGGCCGTAAGCGCACTATCAACCACGTCCCTTACCTATTGTAAAACTTCCGAATTTTG
>CAXSCR010000043.1:0-40362 GCA_964235605.1 uncultured Cyclobacteriaceae bacterium
ACAAACTTTAAACCTGTTTTTAAAATGATCCCTTAACTTAATGACATTGCCCTACAGCCCCCTACAGCACTTTGTTTGGCGAATGAAATAGTCCTACCTGCATTCGTTTACTATTTAGTTAACCAAGGGTAGCAGTTACATTGTTAGTCAGCTCCAAGCTATGAGCATTCACCACAAACTTTTGTGAAATTGAGCTAGCAACTCGCAGCTATAAGCTAGTAGCCTTTTAATACCCTCCCATACGAATTCGCCAATTTGGTGGGTACATATTGTTAATACGATTGTCTAACACGTTTGCCCACCCAAGAGAAATACCTTCGTACGAAACAAGGGTAAAACCTTTCTTATCCGGATTTATTTGAATGACTTCTTTTCGTAAATATTGAAGTGCTTGTTCTTTTGTTAATTGAAGCTGATTGAAAAAGTCGGTGTTAGTTTCAATGCTTAACGCGAACGCATGATCAGGTATGATCTTCTCATGTTTCAGCTCTCCGACAATGGTTCCGGCAGATACAATGTGTAATTGTTCTGTAATAAATTTAATCGCTTCAGACTGTGACTCAGGAATCATGAGCACGGCATCTTTCCATTGTAGAAAATGTTTTTGCTGAGCATTTGTAACCCATTCTTTCAATTGGCTCATTATTTCTATAGATGGCGCCTGAAAGATTTTCTTTTTCAACTTCATTCTCACTGCCTGCTGATCGCTGGTCTTACGAATAGCACTTATAAAAAATCCTTCGCCTTTTGCTTGGTGTGGGTAAAAGTGATACCCAATTGTTTTCCCTTCCTTAACTTCCTGCGCACCCCAATCAGATTCTGTTTTAATGGAAATAAATTCTGCGTCTAATTGATCGTGTGCCCATAAGAGATTGTCTTCGTTTTCTAAACGATTATAAGTACAGGTGCTGTACAGCAACACGCCGTCCGCTTTTAAAGCAGGCCAAATGTCACTCAAAATTCTACGTTGCCGTTTCCAACATAGGTCAATATTCTCTGGCGACCATTCGTTCATGGCGTCTGGTTCTTTACGAAATAGTCCTTCTCCGGAACAAGGTGCATCCACAACGATCACATCAAAAAAACCTTTTAAGCTTTGAAAGTGATCAGGATCATTATTGGTTACAATAACATTAGCATAACCCCATTTCTGTATGTTTTCTGAGAGAATATTAGCACGAGAGCGAATCACTTCATTACTTACCAATAAGCTATCTTTATTGATAAGACTTAATAAGTGTGTTGATTTTCCGCCTGGCGCAGCACAGAGATCAAGCACGCGCAGTGGCTCTGAAATATCAACAGCTTGTTTAAAAGCTTGCTCCAAAAACATGGAGCTCGCTTCCTGTACATAATAAGCGCCGCCATGGAAGATTGGGTCTAGGGTAAATATGGGTCTTTCATAAAGGTATCGTCCAGAACTACACCAAGGTATTTTTGGGAAGTTATCATGAAGCTGTCTTTTTGAATTATTCAGACGAAGACTAATGGGTGAAGGCGCATTGAGAGCCTTACAAAAATCATCATAATCGTAGCCCAACATTGTTTGCATTTGCTTAGCAAAGGCAACAGGGAATTTTAATGGCTCTTTACTCACGTCACGATAAATTGATAATTAAAAGGATATTATAATTTGTGTGAATTATAGATACGAATAAAAAAGAACAGGCCATCTAATGACAGCCTGTTCTTTGGAGTTATAATAAATAATCTACTTAATCGCGATATAAAACAGCTTTAACAGCTTTAATGGTTTTTTCGACGTTAGGTAAAATTGCTTCAATTAATGTTGGTGCGTAGGGTAGTGGCACATCAAGACTATTCACACGCATTACTGGCGCATCAAGATAATCGAAAGCATAACGCTGTACATGGTATGCAATCTCAGTAGCGATTGAACTCAACGGCCAAGCTTCTTCAACAACAACTAGTCTGTTAGTTTTCTTAACTGATTCTACAATAGCATTGTAATCAATAGGGCGAACAGTACGTAGATCAATTACTTCAGCTGAAATTCCTTCCTTATCAAGCTCTGCGGCCGCAGCTAGTGCAACTTTCATGATCTTACCAAATGATACGATGGTTACATCAGATCCAGCTCTCTTAACGTCAGCCACACCAAGTGGAATTAGATATTCTTCAGTAGGAACTTCACCTTTATCACCATACATTAATTCTGACTCCATAAAAATTACAGGGTCATTATCACGAATGGAAGTCTTTAGAAGTCCTTTTGCATCATAGGGATTTGATGGCACTACTACTTTTAAACCAGGACAGTTAGCAAACCAGTTCTCAAAGTTTTGAGAGTGCTGTGAGCTAAGCATACCCGCATTTCCGGTTGGTCCACGAAAAACAATAGGCACATTAAATTGCCCACCTGACATTGACATCATTTTCGCAGCGCTATTAATAATCTGATCGATAGCAACAAGCGAAAAATTGAATGTCATGAATTCTATAAGGGGTCTGATGCCATTCATTGCGGCACCCACACCAATACCAGCAAATCCAAGTTCAGAAATAGGAGTGTCAATAACTCTTTCCGCACCGAATTCATCTAGCATGCCTTGACTCACTTTATATGCGCCATTGTATACTGCAACTTCTTCACCCATTAAAAACACGCTTTGATCTCTGCGCATTTCTTCATTCATGGCCTCACGGAGGGCTTCTCTAAACTGAATTTCTCTCATAGTTTTTTCGAAAGTGCGTAAAAATAGTATCCGGATTCAGAGAATGAAAGGATTAATCGGATTTTCTACGCTTATGATTTATAAAGACAATAAAAAACCCTTCCTGGATACCAGAAAGGGTTTTTTAAAATTTGATGCTATTAATTATTTCAATGCGTTTCTGAAAGATTCAGTTGCAGACCATTTTGCGAATTCAAGATCGGCCAAAGCAGATTCTTTAAAAGAAGGATCAACTTTAACAGCACTTGTAAGATTGCTTACAACAGCATCAGCATTACCTGATCTAGCAGCAGCAATAGCAGCACCATAATAGGCTACAGCAAGATTGCTGTTTTTGCTAGTAGCTTCATTAAATGAAGTCAAAGCGTTTTGATAATCTTTGTTTAGAACTTGTGCAAGGCCCTTGTTGAAAAGGTTATCAGCATTATCAGATGCAGAAGATTCTGAGCTAACAGCATCGCTGTATTTAGCAGTGATTATTTCAGCAGCACCCTTAACACCATTTAAACCGGCAGCATTGTCACCAGATAAACCAGCGCTAAATGCTTTAGAAGCATGGCTAAGTGAACTGTAAGCATTGCCTTTCAATAAGTCAACTGAAGCTAAGTTAGCATGAACCTCTGCTGATTCCTGTATTTTAGCAGCAATCTCTAATTGAGCTTGCGCTTTGTCAGCAAGTGCAGCAGCGTTGCCGGGTGTTTCAATTGCTTGAGCAATATAAACAGCGCCTAAGTTATTATGTGCATTCCATTTGCTTCCTTTTTTAGTAGCAGCTTCGTAGATAGCCGCTTTTTCTTCTAAAGAAGGAGTAAGTGACGCGGCATACATCAATTCTTCGAAAGAAAGTGTATCAGCGCTTACTGCGTTTTGAGCTACCTGCTTGGCCAATACTGAAATTTCAGCATCAGTTTTCTTTTCTTTTACAGTTAATATTTCAGTTTTAGCAGTTCTTAAACCAGGATATACATCTTTGAATACTTTCTTGTAAGTAGAAAGACCCTTTAATTGTTTTTCTTGTTCTTCGAAACCACCACCACTGTTGATAACGTTTAAATACTCAGCTTTTTCTTCAGACGAGATTCCTTCATAAGAAGCTAAAGCGTTCTTAAATTCTGTCCAATCATCTACAACTGGTTTAAGAATAAACTTAATAGAATCTGCTTGACCTTTGTAGTCATATTTCTTCATTTGAGCACGATAGTATTTTTCAATGGCAGCAGCACGTTCTGGTGCAAGTTTGCTATTGATACGATCAGCACCTTCTGGAGAGTGAGTACCAGTGATAGTTACTGTGCGAGTAGCGTTCTTAGACGCAATAAAAGCGTTTAGCTCTTTGCCCTTCTCACCTTTAATTTCAGTTGTTCTTAAAACAGAACGACCTTGTTCGAAGATGAAATTAGGAATAACTACGGGAACAAATTCTTCCTGACTGTTATATCCATGTTCTGCGAAAGCAGCATAATATACAGGTTTAACTAATTTAGAAGTTGTGATGATACCAGTAGCAACCTGAAGGCGAGGAGATTTCTTCGACTTAGTTCCTTTGCTAGCAACTCCCTCTACTTCAAGTACACCAGACTTTAATCCTGGTGCGTAAGCGAATGAGAACTTTTTGGAAACTTTAGGTTGTTCAGTTTTGCTGTTTGGATAATCTTCAGCTTTAAAAGGTATTGGCTCAAGCGCTACTTCATTTTCTCCGTATTTGTAGAAAGTGTTTACAGTGTAAACCGTGCCTTTCTTAAGCATTTTTACGGGAAGGTTAGCAGCTAGGTCAAATGCTACAGTGTCTTTGTGTACTTCAAGCGGGTTAGGTGTAACCGTTACTTGTTGATCTTTTGACATTTTGACCATCTTAGGCAAAGTACAGCCCGCAAGGCTTAATGTACCGAAGATAATAAATGAGTAAAGTAATTTTCTCATTGGAATTTTGGTTTTTATGGTTGTTTAAACAGGTTTGTAAAACTAATAGTATACATCTAATTTTTGCAATAATACTCAAAAAAATATGATTAAGGCGATCATTTTTAAGGGTTTAGGATGTTATATTTGTCTTGTAAGATTTTTTGATCGATGAATCTACTTTTTTAGATGTTGAATTAAAAAGATAATATGAATTATATATCGGGTACTATCCAGCATTTCTTAGAAACGTATGCTTTTGGAGTTTGCACCAGCTTAGGAGATAAGTTGGGTATAGCCACCTCGAGTATTAGATTGTTTTTTATCTATGCTTCCTTTATTACCTTCGGATCGCCAGTTATTATATACTTGGCATTAGCCTTTGTAATGAACATGCGCAAGCATTTGCGTAAGCGTAGTCCTATCTGGGATTATTAATAGTACTTTTTCTTTTTAAAAACTTATACACTACTATTAAGCCAGGATATACTCCCGACCTAGCGTATGTAGCGTATTGATTTCTTATGTTTCTTCGTTTTATAATTGTCTTCTTGAGGTTTGCTAATAAATAGGCATGCGCATGTACTACAGCTAAGCTATTTTTAAATTGGCCTTTAAGTAAATAGACGAACGTCGCAAGCCAGTCAAATGCTATTCTTATGGGTATCTTATAGGTAAGTTCCAAAGGATCTAAATGTTTTATAAGAAGGGATAGCCCATTTCTGAAATTCAAATAAATTTTCATTGGACTTCCATAACCCAGTGTACCCGCACCTACATGATAAACGGTACTTCCACCACAGTAATAGACGCATTGGGGTGTTCGATTGATTTTCCAACACAAATCGATTTCCTCCATATGGGCAAAAAAGTCTTCGTCAAAACCGTTGAAATGGTGAAAGACCTCCGATCGAATTACAAAACACGCACCTGTTGCCCAAAAGATCTGTCTTTCATCGTTGTATTGTCCAGCATCTTTTTCTAGTTCATCAAACAGCCGCCCTCTGCAAAAAGGATACCCTAGTGCATCAATGAAGCCACCGCCAGCACCGGCATATTCGAATGAGTCTTTGTTATAGTAAGAAAGGATTTTGGGTTGAACGGCGGCAATAGAATTATTACGCTCCAGCAAGTTGATCATGGGCGTAAGCCAATTCGATGTAACTTCAACATCTGAATTAAGAAGTACGAAATAGGTTGCTTCAATCTGACTAAGCGCGCGATTATAGCCACCACAAAACCCATAGTTTCGATTCAGACTTATAACTTTGATAATTGGGAACTCTTGTTTTAATAGTAATATAGATTCATCAGTAGAACCATTATCGGCTACAATAATATCCGCTTCAACCGAGTGCTGAATAACGGATGGAAGAAATTGTTTTAAAAATTTTGCACCATTGTAGTTGAGAATGACTACCGCTGTCTTGGTCATCCCATCATGCTGCTTAAGTCCATTCCAGGGATATTTGGCAGTAAACCCTCCGTGCTCTTACGCATTTCCTCTTTGCCAAGAAGTTCTGCTTCATCTGAGGCTTTATTAACAGCCGCCACAATAAGATCCTGAAGAATATCTCTATCCTGAGATTTTATAAGGCCTGGATCTATAACCAATGAAATAAGCTGACGCTTACCATTCACCGTTGCTTTAACCATACCCGCTCCAGATTCCCCATGGGCAATGATTTTTACTAAATTATCTTGTGCTTCTTTGACGCGGGATTGAACTTCCTTCATTTTCCCCATCATTTTCATCATGTCAAACATTATAGTATTGTTTAGATGTTCTAATTATTACGCAAAACTAATGATTAACAGATAATCAGAAACCCAAAACAAACGGAGTTTATCTTTTTCGAAGCAATACCACGGAGCCAGTACGGGTGAATGCGCGTCCTACATTGTCAGTTAGATGAGCGATGAACGTATAGGTGCCTTCCGGCATTCGGCTTCCGCGATAGTTTCCGTCCCACCCTTGATTAATATCTTGTGTGGAAAATATCAGTTCACCCCAACGATTGAAAATCTGCATTTCAAATTGGTTGTTATGTATGTATTGTCCAAAAATCTTAAAGGTTTCATTATCTTTTTGTCCTTGTCCATCAGGTGTGAAGGCAGTGGGAAAATTTATAATCGGGTCTTTAATAACCGTTATCGCATTTGACTTGGATAGCCTTGTCCCTGTTTCCAAATCTATAACTGTTAGATAATAGATATAAGATTGATTGTCTAAGTCGGCCTTGGCATCAGTGTCTGTGAATGTTGTAGTAGTTGATCCAAGTAATGGAGGGGTTACAAAAGCAGGGCTTCTCTCTAAGGTATAGCCTAGAACGCCATTTATATATCCTGTATAATCGTTCCATGCGAGTGTAATTGTATTATCCTTTACGTCATCTACCGTTAATCTAAGAGGACAAACAGATTGGCTTGGATTACTAAAAATGTTACAATTATTTTCATACTTAACCACATAACAATATTCGTCTTCCGTGGTATAACTGTCATCTGTAAATTGATTTTCTGCGGTACGTGTTAGTGGTGTTGTCAAATTAGGGGTTCTATAAATCGAGTACTCCTTCACTATTACTGAGGGATCTATTTCCCAAGTAAGCGCAACTTGTGTTCCAGGATCATTAACGGTACTTAAAATATTTTGAATCGTTGGAGGCACCGCTGTAGAAAATGAATTGACGGATTTAATTAATGAAATGCTTTTGGTGCCATTTGTGTAATTAGTGGTAAGCTGGTAGGCATAGGGTTGGCATAAAATACTTTCTATAAATTGAAAGGTTGTTGGAGCTTGGTTTGGGATTGGGGTAGGTGAACCTTGCGTTTTATTAATTGAATAATCGGCAACACCAAAAGATGAAGTAGACCAATCAATTTTATTTTGCCCATCAAGTGCAGTTACATCAAATTCAGTGCTGCAAATTACATTAGAAACTGGCGTTGATAAACTTGCGCTACAATAATCAAAAGGGGCAAGTTGAAAGCAATAGAAATCATTGTCAGGAGTTAAGCCCGTTGTTTTTACTAAACTTTGATTATTCAGTTCTGCATAGTTTTGAAAGCTCGCAGTATTGCTCGTATTCGTACCATACCTTAACCTATAAGGAATACTCTGTTCGTTTAGAGTTAAAGGTGAAAGATCTAATTGAATTTCAGTAGCGCTATTTACTGTGACTGTATTTATCGTTGGCGTTGTAAAAGTAGATTGAACGTTAACGGTTTTAGTATT
The DNA here is from genome assembly GCA_964235605.1 of uncultured Cyclobacteriaceae bacterium. Taxonomy (GTDB): domain Bacteria; phylum Bacteroidota; class Bacteroidia; order Cytophagales; family Cyclobacteriaceae; genus DATCRE01. The sequence continues at coordinate 7,834 of CAXSCR010000043.1, forward strand.
AGGTAAACACATATTATTGTCCGCAGCAATATGAATTCCATTAACTGTAACTTGAGAGGCACCGGTTGGTAAACTATGTATATCTGACGCTCCTTTTGTTAAGCTTGTAGTAGTTGCATCTGAATAGCTGACTGTATAGGTATTATAATTAATATTTGTATCAGTAATTTTTACAAATACATTATTACTATTGCAAGCAAATAAATCGAAATCAGGCTTGGTGTTGGGGAATACTTGTATTTGAATCCGCGATGTTTCATTATTTAAAACAAGCTCTAATGTGTAAGTTCCGGGTAGATTATAAGTAACGGATCCCGAATTTATAAAGGGCGTACTTAGCTCACCATTCCCTTTAATCTGAGTACAGGATACTACATTACCACCATCACATTGAGGAGCATTCATACTAAATGTTAGCGGTGCACACCCTTGAAATTGACTAACTGTAAAATTACCGAACGATGTTGCAGAACTTGAATAAGGCTGCGCGTATAACTTAAAACAACCCAAGAATAGTATAAGTATAACCCAAATCGCTCTCATGATGGAAGATTTACTGCTTTGAGAAATTGTTCTGCTTTTTGTATGTCATCATGTAATATGCGGTCTTCCTCAATAAACGGAATTGATTGACGGAAATTATCCACAAAGCCCTCCAGATAAGCAGAAGTTTTTAATGGTCTTCTGAAACTCAACGCTTGTGCTGCAGTAATCATTTCAATAGCAAGAATTGAATAAAGGTTATTTACGATCCGATAGGCTTTTGTAGCTGCATTAGCGCCCATACTAACGTGGTCTTCTTGGCCATTCGAGGAAACAATGGTATCAACCGAAGCGGGCGTACAAAGTTGTTTGTTCTGGCTAACTAAGGATGCAGCAGTATATTGAGGAATCATAAGTCCTGAATTAATACCTGGATTGGCTACTAGGTAATTCGGTAGATTTCGTGTTCCTGAAATCAATTGATAGGTTCTTCGTTCTGATATACTTCCTAATTCAGCCAAAGCGATGGCTAAAAAGTCGAATGCAAGTGCCAGAGGCTGACCGTGAAAGTTACCAGCTGAAATAATAGTATCTGCTTCAGGAAAGATATTTGGATTGTCGGTTACACTATTTACTTCTGTTATAAAGACCGACGTGACATAATCAATCGCATCCATGCTGGCACCATGTACTTGTGGTATGCAACGAAAAGAATATGGATCCTGAATGTGTTTATTCGATTGTTTTATAAGTTCACTTCCTTTTAATATCTCACATATTTCAGTAGCTGTCTTAACTTGGCCCCGTTGGGGTCTAATAGAATGAACCAATGGTAAAAAAGGTTCTATTCGACCATCAAAGGCATCTAAAGAGAGCGCAGAAATAATATTAGCAAGTTTTAAAATACGATGTGAATGAATTGTACACCACACACCATATGCACCCATAAATTGGGTTCCATTTAGTAAGGCGAGACCTTCCTTTTCTTTTAAATGAATAACAGGCCAATTAAATTTTTTATTAAGGGCTTCGCTAGATAAGATTGCACCATCAACTGTCACTTCTCCTAAGCCAATAAGTGGTAAAGATAAATGCGCCAATGGTGCTAAATCACCCGACGCACCTAATGAGCCCATTTCAAAAATTACAGGCAGAATGTTGTAGTTATACATATCTACCAACCGCTGTACCGTTTGTAATTGCACACCAGAGAAACCGTATGACAAAGACTGCACTTTTAAAAAAAGCATCCATTTTACTATTTCAGTGCTTACTTCTGGGCCTGTGCCGCAGGCGTGTGATTTTACTAAATTATCTTGAAGTTTTTCTAATTGGTGATTTGATATGTGCTTGTTATAAAGGGACCCAAATCCCGTGTTAATACCATAGATGGGCTGTGTTGATTTTTTTATTTTGTTTTCTAAAAATTCACGACAACGAATGATTTTATTTTTTGAGTCTAGAGACAAATCAATATGTACACCTTCTGCGTCAATGCGATGAAGGTCAGCAAGCTCAAGTTTTTTATTCGAAATAAGATGTGTATTTTTTTCAGACATTCACCGCTGTCGTTTTTTTAATAATCTGATTTAGCGTTAGTTTTTCCTGCTCGCCATTTTCCATGTTCTTAAAAGGAAGCATTCCAGTTTTTATTTCATCTTCGCCAACAACAATGGTATAGGGTATCATCTTTTTATTAGCATAATCTAATTGCTTCTTCAATTTTGATTGGTCTGGATAAATCTCAGAAGAAATACCCGCATTTCGTAATTGCGTTAAAAGATTTAAACCATATCGCATACTTGATTCATCAAAGTGACAGATGAAAATCGTAGAAGAAATTTGGGCTTCTTTCGGGAAGATTTTAAGTTCCTCCATTGCATCATACAAACGATCTACGCCAAAAGAAAAACCTACACCCGACAAATTCTCCTTATCGCCAAATGCTTTCGTTAAATTATCATATCTACCGCCACCACTTACACTCCCAATGGAAACGTTATTAATCTTTACTTCAAAGATACATCCTGTATAGTAACTAAGTCCTCTAGCTAATGCGATATCGAATTCAACAAAACGATCATCAGTTTGATAATCTTTTAACAGCGCTAGAACTTGTTGCAGGTCAGAAATACCTTTCTTACCATTTTCAGATGTGAATTTTTGAGTAAGATATTTTATTTTATCTGCGGTGTTGCCACTGAGATTTAAGATCTGGAAAAGTACATCTAGTTTTTTTTCTTCAAAACCTTTTGTTCTAAGTTCCTCGCGTACTTTTTCTTCACCTATTTTATCAAGTTTATCAATTGCTACAAAAAGCGCTGTCTCGTTTTCTTTTGTTCCAACCATCTCCGCGATTCCTGATAAAATACCACGGTGGTTAATTTTGATTGTATAGTCCGTTAATCCAAGCAGACTAAAGACCTCACGAATCATAAGTATAATCTCTGCCTCACAAATCAGCGAATCAGTACCGACAACATCAGCATCACATTGATAAAATTCACGGTAACGACCTTTTTGTGGGCGGTCGGCACGCCAAACTGGTTGTATCTGGTAACGCTTGAATGGAAAACTGATCTCGTGACGATTCATTACAACATAGCGAGCGAAGGGGACGGTAAGATCGTAACGAAGACCCTTTTCGGAGATGTCGAACGCTACGAGTTTTGAGTTACGAGCGTCGAGTTTTTGTGAATCAACATCTTTAAGATAGTCGCCTGAATTCAATATTTTGAACAAAAGTTGATCGCCTTCTTCGCCGTATTTACCAGTCAACGTAGAGAGATTCTCCATACTTGGCGTTTCCAGTGGCTGGAAGCCGAATTTTTGAAAAACCTTGCGGATATTGTTAAAGATGAACTGTCTTTTGACCATAGTGGCCGGGCCGAAATCGCGGGTGCCTTTGGGTAGCGTTGGTTTTTCCATAGTAATATCCGGCAAATTAAGGCTCAAAAGATGATATCTCTAGTATTTGTTGAATTACTAATATGCTACATATATGGAACTACTAGTTCTAAATACTACGAAGAGATTTAGATTAGTCGGTTTACATAATTAGAGAGCTTTATGTAAAGCTTCTAATAAATAGAGATTTTACATATTTTAAGGGCAACTATTTGCTTGTACTGTATAATATATTATTTTTGCCATCCTTATAACACAAACAAAGCCATGGCAGTAACAAGATTTAAGAGAAAGGGCCGCAAAGATAAGTCTAAGGCCAGCATAAGACGCCAATCACTAAAAAACCAGAACTTCAAACCTGTGATTAAGTCGGTTGATATTGAAAAGATCAAAGAAGAATTCAAAGCTAACGCAGCTGCTAAAAAAGCATAAGCTTAGTTTAACATATTAAAAGCCTTCTGGAAACAGAGGGCTTTTTTGTTGGCGTCTGTCCGCATTATTATAAACCATATAGTTCCATAACTATCAATACTACATCTCTATGTCAATGCTTCACCTTGTTAATTGGAATGTAAACGGTATTCGCTCCATTATAAAGAAGGATTTTGCGAAAGATGTAAAAACGATGAATCCAGATATGCTGTGCTTGCAGGAGACAAAAGCCAGCTTAGAGGAGGTTAAATCTGTATTAGAGTTATTTCCCGATTATAAGGCTTATGTTAATTCTTCTAAAGCCCGTAAAGGTTACTCAGGCACTGCAATTCTAACCAAGACTCAGCCATTAAGTGTAACCTTCGATATGAATATTGAAGAGCATGATCAAGAAGGCAGGGTAATAACGGCTGAATATGAAAAGTTTTTTTTAGTGACTGTTTATGTCCCGAATTCTGGTGAAGGATTAAAGCGTTTGGATTACCGCGAAAAATGGAACGCTGATTTCACCGGTTATCTCGCAGGATTAAATGCTAAGAAACCTGTTATAGTTTGTGGTGATTTAAATGTTGCCCATAAGGAAATTGATATTGCGCGCGCCAAAGAGAATTATAATAAATCCGCAGGCTATACACAACGTGAAATAGATGGATTTAATAATCTACTAGATGCAGGTTTTGTTGACACCTTCCGCCACTTCCACCCTGAGGAAGTTAAGTACACTTACTGGAACTACATGTTCAATGCGCGTTCACGCAACGTAGGCTGGCGTATTGATTATTTCCTAGTAAGTACATCACTAATACCAAGTGTAACGGAAGCCATCATCTGCAATGAATGTTTAGGATCTGACCATTGCCCAGTAGCACTCAAGATTGAGATTTGATCTAGAACAAAAACATCTGTAAGCAACGGGAAGCTCATGGGTATCATGAAATTTCCCCAATGCCCAGTCCCCAATGCCCAATGCCAGATTGTTAAGCGATACGTTCAATATTAGCCCCCAACGCCTTCAACCTTCCATCAATATTCTGATATCCGCGATCTATCTGGTCTATGTTAGATATCTCACTGGTGCCACTTGCTGAAAGTGCAGCAATTAATAATGATACACCGGCGCGTATATCAGGAGAAGACATTTTAATTCCTTTGAGAGGTTGCTTGCGATCAAGGCCTATTACGTTGGCACGATGTGGATCACAAAGAATAATTTGTGCACCCATATCAATAAGTTTATCCACAAAGAACAAGCGACTTTCAAACATCTTTTGATGAATGAGTACAGAGCCTTTTGCTTGTGTAGCAACTACCAATATGATGCTAATTAAATCTGGTGTAAATCCCGGCCATGGTGCATCTGCTATGGTAAGAATTGATCCATCAATAAATGTTTCTATCTCGTATTTATCTTGTGCAGGGATATGAATATCATCTCCACGGAATTCCATTTTTATTCCAAGCCTGCGAAAAGTTTCAGGGATTACACCCAGCATATCAATACGACAGTTCTTGATGGTGATCTCTGATTGCGTCATAGCGGCTAAGCCTATGAAACTTCCAATCTCGATCATATCAGGAAGCATGGTATGTTCTGTGCCTCCTAATTTTTCAACGCCTTCAATAGTAAGCAGGTTAGATCCTATACCATTAATCTTTGCGCCCATGCGCGTTAGCATAAGGCAAAGTTGTTGTAAGTAAGGTTCGCAGGCTGCGTTATAGATGGTCGTTTTACCTTTAGCAAGAACGGCAGCCATAACGATGTTTGCTGTACCAGTTACAGATGCTTCATCTAATAACATGTACGCACCCGTTAACTGAGATGCATCGATATGAAAAAGATGTTCTTCCGAATCAAAATTGAATTTTGCACCTAACTTTTGGAAACCCAAAAAGTGAGTGTCTAATCTTCTACGTCCAATCTTATCACCGCCTGGTTTGGGTAAAGTTGCCTTTCCAAAGCGAGCGAGAATTGGGCCCAGTAACATAACCGAACCGCGGAGTGCAGCGGCTTTTTTTCGGTATTGTTCGGTTTCTAAAAACTTAGTGTCAATGTGAGAAGCTGTAAATCTATAAGATTCTGTGCTGAGTTTTTCAACTTTGCATCCCAGATCGCCGATCAACTCAATGAGTTTAATAACATCAATGATTTGCGGAATATTGTGAATGGTTACAGGCTCTGCCGTAAGTAATGCGGCACTTAGAATTTGTAAGGCTTCATTCTTAGCACCTTGAGGAACGATTTCACCTTTCAGTTTAGTCCCACCTTTTATTTTAAAAACACTCATGTATTAAGCGGCTGATGATACGTTAAATGTAAAAAAATCGTACGGTATTGCAATACCTGAAAAAGCATCAATGCATACAAAATACTTGGAAGCCAATGTTATTATTCTAAAACTAGTCTATCATTAACTAATATGAGTATCCGCTTCCTGTCCTAAGTGGGCGGTGGTAAAGGCGCGGAAGTTAAGCGCATCACTTTCTACAAAAGTGTAGGCCGCGCTTAAACCCTGAATCTTCATCATGGCGCCCAGCGCCATGATGAAGATTCACGAATAAATATGATAATGATTGGTTGTGGCAAGGGCCACAACCAATCATTATCGTTAAAATGCGCGCCTGCAATTATACCATAAAAATATACACGTAGGTTCGCGCATTATCTATGAAAGATGCAAGTGTGAATTTTGGTCTTAGGACTTCAAGCGGATACTCATAATGACTAATTGGGAGAATTATCCATCGCGTCTTCTTCTAAAATTATTATTGTTATTCTTATTGTTCTTGTTGAATGGACGATGTCCTCCGCCGCTACCACCTTGCGTGCGTTGACCTTGTGAACCATTGTTTGAATGGGGCTTTACTTTTCTTTGTTCGCGATATAGTTTTTCAAACAGATTGTCTTCGCGAACTTTCTCCAGTGTCATATTTAAGGCGCCACCAGACATAGCTTGAATATCTTTTAGAATGACAGAGTCATCAAGCGTTTCTTTATTCCAAGCGCCATAGAATGTCTTCATTAATTTGCCGAGATAGATAATAGCATCTTGGCGTTCTTGCTCGCCTTCTATCTTCAGTGCTTCTTTTACTAATTTTTCAATATTCTTTCCATAATGTTTAAACCGCACGTCACTTTGTGGGTATAGAACCTTCATTGGTTTCTTGAAAAGTATCTCACGTTCTGGGGTAGGATAAGGACTGTTGATATCTAAATCAAAGTCCGCAATGATAAACAAATCGTCCCACATGCGTTGGGGATTTTCTGGTTGATCTTTTACACTAGGTGTAAGTTGCTTGATAAGCTCCAGCAATGTGTAAGCCATTTCAGTTCGCTTTTCTTTGCTAGGCTCATTGCGGATGTATTCTATTAATTTCTGAACATTGCGGCCGTATTCTTTCAGAATAATATGTGGCCTTTGGGTGTTGTATTCCCCGATGATCTTCATTCAATTTCGATTTGAGATTTATAATTCTATTTACGGTTAGTGATTTGCCGTCTTCTCATTTGGGAGATAATCCAATGATTTGTTTAAACAAAGCTAATCAATAAGCACATCCTGCCCAAATATTTCAGTTCATTCGTTTAATTTCTGGTTAGGCTTAATTTTCAAGTTCAAGGTTTCAGGTTTCAGGTTTCAACGTGAGCACAATTCAACCAAGAACTTTGAACCTGAAAACTTGAACCCTCTCACGTCTCCAGAACACGTAACTTGGCAAAGCTTAACAACAGCGTCTTCTCCCCAGCTTCAGAGAAGTTAATCTTTGCTTTCCGATCTGCTCCGCTCATATCCATTTGCATTACGGTTCCAAAACCAAATTTCGGATGTTCCACTTTCATTCCTTCTTTTAAGCCCGATGTGTCACTTGGCTTAAAATCTTCAGGTGCTTTGTAGGCCGTGCTTTTATTAACAGGTGCAGGCGATGAAGAGGTTGAACGCTTGATACCATTAACTAGCTTTTTTGCATACTGACTAGGTGGGGGAGTAGACTCAAAACTACCCATCTTAGCACTCACCTTAAGATAACCCGGATCAACATCGTCTAAGAAGCGACTTGGTTCACAATTTTTTAAGCGTCCAAAACGATAGCGAGTAAGTGCGTAAGAGAAATAGAGCTTCTTCTGTGCACGGGTGATGGCCACATAAAAAAGTCTTCGTTCTTCTTCTAAATCTGCACGACTTCTTAACATCATTTGTGAAGGGAAAAGATCTTCCTCCATACCCACGATATAAACGTATTTAAACTCTAGTCCTTTGGCCATATGTATGGTCATTAAGGTTACTGTATCTGGGTCTTTGTTTTTATCTTCATCTTGACCTGTTACAAGAGAAATTTCTTGTAAGAATGCACCTAGTGTTTTGTCGGCTCTCTCAGGGTCATCTACAAACTCTTTAATCGCATTTAATAATTCTTGAACGTTTTCATAGCGACTCAATCCTTCTACTGTCTTATCTTCGTAGAGTTCACGCAGCAAGCCAGAAGCTTTGGCTATTTCGAACGCAGCATCGTAAGCATCTTTATGTTCGATTTCAATTCCAAATCTTTTTATCAGAACAACGAAATCCTCAATGGGGGTTGCTGCTCTGCCACCAACAAAAGGAGATGGGTTTTGTAGAATTTCCCATATCGATGTTCCATGATCGTTAGCAGCTACTACTATTTTATCAACCGTTGTATCGCCAATACCTCGCTTAGGTAAGTTTATAATTCTTCGAAATGACGCTTCATCTTGTTGGTTAATTGAAAAACGCAAATAGGCTAGCAGATCTTTAATCTCTTTTCTTTGGTAGAAGGAGAGACCACCAACAATTTTATATTTTATATTAAGTCTTCGCAATGCTTCTTCAATAGCACGTGACTGACTATTTGTTCGATATAAGATTACAAAGTCAGAGAACTTCAATTGGTTTTGCATCTTCTCTTCGAAGATTGATGATGCAACAAGTCTTCCTTCTTCGTTATCAGAAACCGCTTTAATTAATTCGATAAGGGAGCCATCTTCATTGGCAGTCCAAACATTTTTTGGAAGTTGCGCACGATTTCTTTTGATGACTGAATTTGCCGCATTTACGATAATTTGTGTTGAACGATAATTCTGTTCAAGTTTAATTATTTTAAGATCAGCGTAATCACGCTCAAAATTTAGGATGTTAGTGATATCAGCGCCGCGGAAAGCATATATACTTTGTGCGTCATCTCCCACTACGCAAATGTTCTGTCGAACTGCTGCTAGTTTTCTAATGATATAGTATTGACATAAATTAGTATCCTGAAACTCATCAACTAACATGTACTGTATTCTATGCTGATATTTGTTAAGTACCTCGAGGTGCTCCTTAAAGAGTTTATCAGTGTTGAATAACAAATCATCAAAGTCCATTGCCCCAGACTTAAAACACCGTTGGGCGTAGATCTTATATATCTTGCCCATATCGGGGCGCAAGTTTGCGCTATCATCCGCTATCAGTTCAACATTATTTAAATACTCCTGCCAGCTTATAAGTCTGTTTTTAGCTGCTGATATTCTATTGTAGACAACATTTTGTTTGTAAACTGTGTCATCAACACCTAACTCTTTTACAATATTTCGGATCAATGATTTGGAGTCATCAGTGTCGTATATGGTAAAGTTATTTGGGTAACCTAAATGATGCGCTTCAGCCCGTAGTATTCTAGCAAAAACAGAGTGGAATGTGCCCATCCAAAGATTGCGAGCATCAGACCCAACAACTTTCTCAATGCGCTCGCGCATTTCTTTTGCCGCTTTGTTGGTAAAAGTAAGCGCCATAATGCTAAAAGGATCAACATTATGATTTTGAATAAGATTTGCAATTCTATATGTAAGAACCCTCGTTTTACCAGATCCTGCTCCTGCAATAAGCATACACGGGCCATTGGGCGTGAGTACAGCTTCTCGTTGGGGTTCGTTAAGTGTTTCTAAGTAATCCATCATATCGACTGCAAATTAAAACACGGATTTGTCATATCACTTATCACAAACATTTAAAATGAATTTTTTAATAATTCAAATCGATATACTTTTGGCTACTTATCAATGTTAAACACCGATTTATACCATTCTTCTATACCATCTTTTAAAGATGATGGGTTCAGCATCACTGCTGCAGAGCCTTGGTTTAAAGTAAAGGTTCAAGTCATTCAAAATTATTTACGCGCTTTTGTTACAGCTGCTGCTAGCCGTGCAGAAGAAATAATTTTTATTGATCTATTTGCAGGAAGTGGATTGTATTCCATCGGCCACCAAAAGGAAATTTTTGCTGGTTCCTCCCTTGCCACTTTAGCTGCCGATTTGCCGATAAGTCAAACAATTTTTTGTGAAACAGATCCTTATCAACTTAAAGCGTTGAAAAGTAGAATAAATACGTACTACAAAAATAAGCATGTTATAGTTCTGGCAGCTGATTTAGATGAACGCTATGAGAAGATTCACGCCATAATACCAAAAAGAAAAGGCGGAAATCAGATTGCTGTTCTTTGTCTGGTCGATCCATTCTCTATTGAGATTCCTTTTTCATTAATCGAAAAGTTAGCTTCCGCGGGATTTAATTTTCTAATGCCTTTTACATTTAGCATAAATGATCGACAGAATTGTAGTTACTATTTCAGTGAACAGCGCAGTAAGTTAAAACAATATGCAGGTAGCCAGATAGAACAAATAAATGCAGCGCAGAGTAATCTACATTTCTACAAACGTTTAATCAAAATATATCAGCGGAATATGCTAATGCTCGGTCTAAATTCTTCGCTATCGGTGCATAAGCTTGATTCAAAACTGATGGAACTTCCGATGTTTTATACAGGCTATTTCTCAAAGCAAATTTCACCTAAGATAATTCAAAAGGAGGTGCAGATAAGTACGCAACTTCAGTTCGAACTATTCTGAATCATACATTAATTAAATCCTTAGAATTTAATCGTAATTCGCAATTGCAAAATTGTAACTTTGTATTATGATTAAAGTAGGCGAAATACTGGTTTCAGACGATATACGCGATAAAGAGTTTGTCTGTAATCTCCAGAAATGTAAGGGAGCTTGTTGTGTGGAGGGGGACTTCGGTGCTCCTCTCGATGAAGATGAATTGCAGATCTTAGCAGATATTTATCCAAAGGTAAAGCCATACTTATCACCAGAAGGAATAGCGTCTATTGAGAAGCAAGGAACGCATGTGCTGGATGATGATGGCGAACTATGCACACCTGTAATCGATGGGAGGGAATGTGTGTATGCTATCTATGACAAAAATAAGATACTGAAGTGTGGCATAGAAGCAGCCTACAATGATGGAAAGATCGATTGGAAGAAACCCATCTCATGTCACTTATATCCGATCCGTATTACTCAGAAAAAGAACTTTGAAGCTATAAATTATAACAAATGGTACATCTGCGCACCTGCTTGTGCGTTAGGAAAAGAACTTCAAGTTCCGATTTATAAATTTCTTAAAGATCCTTTAATTCGTAAATATGGTGACGCCTGGTATAATGAATTAGTGACGATAATAGAGAAAAAATAAAGCGTTAGGGTTCAATCATATTATTATCTAATTCCTCATCAACAGAAATGGTAGGCTTATACGGTGAAATAGATGTTGAAGGCGTTGTTGGTAGATCGGCCCTAAATAAATCCCGTATATCTTTTTTTGCATCATACGATTCAAAATAAATCGTTTTATCATCGCCAGATACAGAAAAATAACTTTCCTCACGCGCACTATTAATTCCTTCGCCTAAGTTCACAGGTTCTGACCAGTTTGTCCAGGTACTATCTAATCTTGTTGTTTTAAATATGTCACAGCCGCCTAAGCCTTGATGACCATAAGAGGAAAAATATAATGTTTTTCCATCAGCAGAAAGAAACGGTGCAAAGTCTGATTTGCTTGAATTTATCATTGACCCTAAATTAATAGGCTCTGCCCATTGATTCTTTCCTTTTGGTAAACTGACATACAAATCTTGCTCACCGTGTGTATCCTGACGTTCAACTGCCATTAGTAAAACATGCGCATCAAAAGAATAAAAGAAATCGATATACGTATGATTATTATAGAATTTTTCGATAGTTATGACCTCAGGTACTTGCCAGCCGTCTTTGGTTTTAACCGACCGCATTAAGGGTTTATTTGGCTCATATTTATCTGTTATAAATATTATCTCAGTACCATCTGAATTTACACTACAAATAGCATCAGCATATTTGCTATTTATATTTACTCCTAAATTTTCTGGCTTACTCCAACTATTCGTTTCGTTGTCAAGCGTCGATATCCAGATATCTTGTCTGTCTTTTTGCTTAGAAACATTTTCAGGATGATTTCTTCTACAAAAGAATAAACATTTTCCATTTGCAGTTATGAAAGGCCTTACTTCATCAAAGTCGCTATTAATTTCTGTTGTTAGTACTGTGAAATTAACATTCTTTAACGCGGTGCTTGTAAGGTCAATTGAATATTTTGTAGACTGATCGGGTGTATAGAGATAGGAGATAAAAATTATACTTCCCGCTAGGCTTATTGTACCGAGGGCAATCCAGCCTTGTTTAATTCGAAGGCTCATTCTTGACGCAATACTTAGCTTTGTTCGCATTCGCATAAGAATATATTTAAGTCTATAACTACGATTGAACAAAAGCTATTCCGAGATAATTTAATAGTCATAATAGTTTTGTTTTGATAGCGGATCGAGAATCAATCCCAAATTCAAAAAAGATAATTCCAATACTGGGACATAAGGATTTAATTAATGATTCATACTATAACAAGTGTTGGGAGGTTACCTGATTAAGTTGTAGAGAAAGTTAAGATGTGTAATGTGCTATCTGATTTCTATAAGCACAATAGAAAGCGCGGGTAGATTTATTATTAGTGTGTCACCTATTTTCTTTACATCGTAAAAAGGCTTAAGTGAAATTTTTTCCGGTTCACTAAATGTATTATGATCTGTGTAGTTTCTGGAGGTGAGAATTTGGCCAGCAACATTCTCATTCATGTCTTGAATGTTGATCTTTACCGATATTGTATTTACAGGATCTATGTTTACAGCAGAGACATGAATGCGACCCGCTTTATCTCTTGATGCAGAAGCATTTATTGAAGGTAAGATTTGCCCATTAAACGCATAATTACTGACTTGAAAGTCTAGGGAAATTAATATTGCATCTTGATGTACTTGATACATATCAAACACATGATATGTAGGGGTTAGAATCATTTTTTCCTTATCTGTTAGAATCAGTGCTTGTAATACATTAACAGTTTGCGCAAGGTTCGCCATTCGTATTCGTGCTGCATGGTTGTTAAAAATATTGAGTGTTGTCGCTGCGATTAGAGCATCCCGTAAGGTGTTTTGCTGATATAAAAACGATGGATTAGTTCCAGGTTCGGCATCTGTCCATATTCCCCATTCATCAATAACCAACGCAATTTTTTTATGTGGATCATATTGGTCCATGATCATGCCATGCTTGGTTATTAACTCTTCCATGAAAAGACAATTTTTCATAGAGGAGAAATAAATTCTTTCATCAAATCCTGTTGCAGGTCCTTTATGATTCCAATCTATTCCCGTTGTGTAATAGTGCAATGAGACACCCCACATTAAATGAAAAGGAATTTTCTTCATTAGCGTTTCCATCCAATGGTAATCATCGCTGTTCGGTCCGCCTGCTATTCTTCGTAAATGTGTATCGCCATAATTGCGTGCATACGTAGCATAGCGTCTATATTGATCTGCATAGTAATCGGCAGTCATGTGGCCACCACACCCCCAGTTCTCATTGCCAACGCCCCAGTATTTTACATTCCAAGGTTTTTCATGTCCATTTTGCTTTCTCAATTCAGCCATGGCACTAGTGCCATTGAAGTTGAGATACTCTATCCATTTGCTCATCTCGTTCACAGAGCCACTTCCTACATTTCCACATATATAGGGTTCTGTATCTAGAAGTTCACACAAGTCAAGAAATTCATGCGTTCCGAAACTATTGTCTTCAACTTCACCGCCCCAATGGGTGTTGATCATCTTTGGTCTGTTCGCGCTAACACCAATGCCATCTTGCCAATGATACTCATCTGCAAAACAACCCCCTGGCCATCTTAATATTGGAATTTTTATTTTCTTAAGTGCTTCAACAACATCCATCCGAATTCCTTTTGTATTTCTGATGGTAGAATCTTCGCCTACCCAGAATCCTTCATAGATACAGCGACCAAGGTGCTCTGCGAAATGGCCGTAGATGTTTTTGTTAATCGTGATTTCCAAAGTAAATATTAGGATAACCTATATGCTACTAAAAGCTTGCCACGCCATATTACTGGTAGCAAACAAAAAAGCCCAGTATCTCTACCGGGCTTTCTATTCTATTCATTCATTATTGTAATTCAGAGAAGTCAAATGAAGTCTCCAAGAAACTGGTATTAAACTTACCAGATTTAAATACGGCGTTGTCCATTAATTTAATGTGAAAAGGTATTGTTGTTTTGATACCTTCAATTACAAATTCTTGCAATGCCCTTTTCATTCTAGTCATAACTTCATCGCGTGATTGGCCAGTGACAATAAGTTTGGCAATCATAGAGTCGTAGTTAGGTGGAATTGTATATCCAGCATAGACGTGACTATCTATTCTAATGCCATGGCCACCGGGCATGTGTAAGTTTGTAATTTTTCCTGGTGATGGGCGGAATCCATTGGCAGGATCTTCGGCATTGATTCGGCATTCCATAGCATACAAGTTTGGAAAATAATTTGTTCCAGATATTGGAACGCCTGCCGCTACTTTGATTTGTTCTTTTATAAGATCAAAATCTGTTACTTCTTCGGTGATTGGATGTTCAACTTGAATACGTGTATTCATTTCCATAAAATAGAAGTCGCCATGCTTGTCAACAAGAAATTCAATCGTTCCAACGCCTTCATACTTTATAGCACGTGCGCCTTTAATAGCAGCTTCACCCATGCGCTCACGTAAATCTTGATTAACAATAGGTGACGGCGTTTCTTCAACAAGTTTTTGGTGCCTACGTTGCACGGAGCAATCGCGTTCAGAAAGATGGCACGCTTTGCCATACTGATCTCCTACTAATTGAATTTCAATGTGACGAGGCTCTTCAATATATTTTTCTAAATATAACCCATCATTTCCAAATGATGCAGCGGCTTCGCGCTTGGCATCATCCCATGCTTTTTTAAAATCTTTTTCACTGTGGATGATGCGCATGCCTTTTCCACCACCACCCGCAGTTGCCTTTACAATTACGGGGTACTTGATTGTTTTAGCGAGCTTAATTCCCTCTTCTATAGAACTTAACAATCCATCTGATCCAGGGATAACAGGTACACCTGCTTTCCTCATGGTATCTTTTGCAGTAGCCTTATCACCCATTGCTTCTATCATGGCAGGCGTGGGGCCAATAAATTTTATACCGTACTCCTGGCAAATGGCAGAGAACTCAGCACGTTCAGAAAGAAATCCATATCCGGGATGAATGGCATCAGCATTTGTAATTTCTGCTGCAGAAATTATGCGTGGTATATTTAGGTATGAGTCTTTGCTCGGTGCATCACCAATACAGACTGCCTCGTCGGCAAATCTTACGTGAAGACTTTCACGATCGACGGTGGAATAGACAGCTACTGTTTTAATATCCATCTCTTTGCAAGTGCGTATTACGCGCAATGCAATTTCGCCACGGTTTGCTATTAGTATTTTTTTAAACACAACTTTTGGGTTAAGTTATTATTGATTGCATCTACCAATGTTGGTAGCTACAATTGACAATCGCCTGATTAGTACTAGTAATTGTAGTGTAAATTAATCGGGGTCAACAACAAAAAGTATTTGATCGTATTCAACGGGGGATGAATTTTCTACAGCAGCCTTTACAATTGTTCCAGAAACTTCAGATTCAATTTCATTGAAGAGTTTCATGGCTTCAATAATACACACAGGTTGGCCCTTTGTAACTTTATCACCAACAGAAACCATTGGAGGCGTGTCAGGATTTCCTGAACGATAGAATGTTCCGATCATGGGTGATTTTATTTCCAGCATTTTCTTACCTGCTGGTATTTCTGCAACGGTTGATTTCTCGGCTAGCTGGGCTACGGGAGGTGATGTAACAATTTGAGCCGGTGCAGCAGGGGCTTGGGTCATTACAGGAACGGGTGATGACTTAAACACTTTTTGATCCGGCTCGCGTTTTACATGAAGTTTTAATTCTTTCGTCTCAATATTTACTTCATTTAAACCTGTCTTAGAAATAAAATCAATTAGATCTCTTATTTCAATAGTTTTCATTTCTGATTGATGAGGTGATACGGATCTTGATGGTGTAACCGAGATCTTATCATCTTTTTTTGAAGAACTCTTTGGTTGATTTTTTTTTAATGCTCTGCTTTTGCTCATAAATGCATTTATTTTATTTCACTCGTTCTACATATTCACCCGTGGAGGTATTGACCTTAATGTTATCTCCGGTGTTAACAAATAAGGGTACACGGATTTCAGTTCCATTCTCCAACGTTGCTGCCTTTAATGTACGTGTTGCTGTATCGCCTTGTACACCTGGTTCGGTGTATGAAACTTGCATGGCAACATGCGTTGGTGCTTCTGCTGTAATGGGGTCTGTTCCGTTTTCGAAAGCAATTATCAAAGTTACTTCCTCTTTAATATACTTAACAGAATTACCTAATAAAGCTTTGTCAAGATAAATCTGATCAAACGTTTCGTTATCCATGCATACCAGGCTATCGCCATCGGCATAGAGGTATTGGTATTCTTTAGTTTCTACGCGAAGCATTTCAATCTCTTCTCCGGGTCTGAAACGATTCTCAGCAACTTTTCCGTTTCTGATATTTCTTAATTTTACTTGGTAAAAGGCACGTAAATTACCTGGCGTACGGTGTTGAAGTTCTTCCACCTGCATTACTTCTCCATTATAACGAACAAAATTGCCTTTGCTTAAATCTGATACGGTTGCCATAAGAGCGGTTATTATTTACGAATGTAATAGTTTATTGATAAGGTTATATAAAATGTTAATTAGGATTGTATGCCCATTTTAAATAAACAGATCCCCAGGTAAATCCACCACCAAAAGCAGCTATTACGATTTTATCGCCTTTCTTTAATTTCGTTTCATAATCCCAAAGTAATAGGGGAATTGTTCCTGCGGTAGTGTTACCATATTTTTCAATATTCATCATTACCTTGTTCTCTGTAATTCCCATACGCTGGGCGGTAGCATCTATTATTCTTTTGTTAGCCTGGTGAGGGGCAAGCCATGCAATGTCATTGCCAGTTAAATTGTTGCGTTCCATTATTTTTGCCGAAATATCTGCCATATTGGTAACAGCAAATTTAAATACGGCTGAGCCTTCTTGAAGCACGTAATGGAGTTTCCCATCAACAGACGCATGAGAAGCTGGCATTCTGCTTCCACCCGCAGGCATTTTTAAGTATTGCTCACCAACACCGTCACTGCGGTGAAGGGAATCAATCACACCTACATCTTCTGTTGTGGGCTCAAGCAGAACAGCTCCTGCGCCATCGCCGAAGATGATACAGGTGGTTCTGTCTTTATAATTTATTATAGAAGACATTTTGTCTCCTCCAATTACAATTACTTTTTTATATCGTCCTGATTCTATAAACATGGCGCCTGTAGTAAGCGCGTAAATGAAACCCGAACAGGCTGCACCCATATCAAAACTAAAAGCGTTTACAGCACCAACATTTGAAGCAACTAGGTTAGCTGTTGCAGGAAAGGTCATGTCAGGGGTTACCGTGGCAAAAAGGATAAGATCAATATCTTTTGGATCTGTTTTAGTTTTTGCTAAAAGTTGGTTTACAGCTGCAGTGCCCATTACAGACACACCTTGATTATCACCTTTTAGAATTCTACGTTCTTTAATTCCGGTACGCGAGGTAATCCAATCATCACTTGTCTCAACCATGGTTTCTAACTCAACGTTGGTAAGAACGTAGTCTGGCACGTAACCTCCTACACCCGTGATGGCTGCTCTAATGGTACTCATTATTGATGTAATTTTTATTAAGTTTTAACTGTCAATTGACAACCCTATAAAAAGAAAAAGCCCGATGGCGACCATCGAGCATTTTAAAAAAAATATGTTATTGTACTGTAGAAAAAAAACAGGTATGCTTTTCTGTCATAAAGCACACGTTTACCGTAGGGTGCTCACTATACATAAAAATATACTGTACAGGACAGATTAGCGCCATCTGCTTAAGCAAGTACTTCTTTCTCCATTACCACTTTGCCATTGTAATATAGCTTGCCTTCAAGCCAGAAGGCGCGGTGCGGAAGATGATGTTCGCCTGTTGTAGGGCACACAGCCAATTCTTTTGCAAAAGCTTTGTAATGTGTTCTTCTCTTATCTCTTCTGGTTTTCGAGGTTTTACGTTTCGGATTCGGCATAGTGTAAACAGTTTATTTTAATTTCTTTAATTGCTCCCAACGCGGGTCAATATTTTCATTGTCATCAGTATCATCATCATTATCAGGTCCGGAGGAATAAATAATTTTTCCTTCGACTTCCTCATCTTCATCCTCATCCTGAAATTTTGGATGTAGTTTTTTCATTGGCACTGCTAATGCTATGAATTCATATATATATTGTCCGAGTTCAAGGCTTACTGTTTCTCTGTTGATCATTACAATCTCCTCAGTAAGCTCTTTGTCTTCGCTACCATATTTAAATACAACTTTATGTGTTGCATCTATCGGGAAGTCAAAAGGCTCTAGACTACGGTCGCAAATTAATTCTACCGTTCCCTTGATGCTAAAATTAACTTCAAGAAAAGTTTCCCTTTTGTCTAGCTCAATGTTTACCTTGAATGAACCTTCTTGAAGAAGGTCGCTTCCATACTGTTTGAAAAATGCGTTTCCAATTTCGAAATCGAAATGGTGAACGCTATTGCTCAGACCGGTAATATTTATTCTATACGCTTGCAACGCCATCCCTATTCGGGCGTTTAAAATTAGTCGGCAAATTTAAGATAAATAATCAGAATATGAAAAAGCAGCTAAAATACCTTCTGTAAGATCAAATTTCGATGCTTTTGACGCTGAATTGCGTCTATTAGGTAAATTCCTTTAATGTGATTCGCTTAAATTCTTCCCGCGTTTTCTTGTTATAGTTTTCAATAAAATAATCAATTACAGTCTTCTTAAACCCAAGCTTGATCGATATGTTTTTGCAAAAGATCAACTCACTTTCAAAAACGTTTTCGTCTATGAAGATCATTTCTATGCATGACATAAGGTATTCAAATTTTTGATCAGGAGAGAGTGCTCCCAACGAATCTATAGGTTCAGGATTCTTGATTAAATCATTAACATCTTGTTCGGGAAAATTTCGATCTTTAGCAATCTTAAAAATCATTTCGCGCTCACTTGTAGCGAAGTGTTTATCTGCCTCTGCGAGTTGAATTAGTATGTTCAATTGCTTTTTAGTAACTATATCCATCTTGAACGATTACTTGAATATCAAATTTATAGAATAATTAGCAGTTTACGTCATGTTTTCGATTGAAACAATCTATCGATCAAATAAAGTAGATTATTTTTCTTTGGATTGTTCGCTCCTAAGTTTATATATATCGCAAGCCCGATAAATTGCTTCACGCATGGAACTCTCATTTGCCTGATTTTTTCCAGCAATTCCATAACCCGTTCCATGGTCTGGCGATGTTCTGATAATGGATAGGCCTGCTGTGAAATTTACGCCTTCTTCAAAGGCAATTGATTTAAAAGGTATGAGGCCCTGATCATGATACATAGCAAGTACTGCATCATATTTAGTATGGCTTCCTGTAGCAAAAAATCCATCGGCAGGGAAGGGGCCAAAAATAAGTTTGCCTTTGTTTCTTTGTTCAAGTACAACGGGTTTTATGATTTGCTCATCTTCTTCGCCAATAAGTCCATTGTCGCCAGCATGTGGATTTAATCCCAACACTGCTATCCTTGGTTTGTTTATACCAAAATCTTTACGAAGAGATTGATGCATAATGTTCAGCTTGGTCTCAATTCGCTCTTTGGTAACATGTGTTGTAATATCTTTTACAGCAACATGTTCAGTTACAAGTCCTATTTTTATAGCATCGCTAACCATAAACATAACGCTGTGTGGGGCGCCAAAATATTCGGTAAGAAATTCTGTATGACCTTTAAAAGGAAACTCCTCACTATGAATGGAATGTTTATCAATAGGGGCAGTTACCAAGGCATCGATAAGCCCCTCTTTTAATTCTTCAGAGGCTTGTTTCAAAGCAGCAAGGGAAGCCTTTCCTGTTTCTTTGGAGGCTTTTCCAGGGTTAATCTCCAAGTTATCATCCCAACAACTAACAACATTGAGTTGGCGTGCGGCAAATTGACCTTTGGTTCTTACCTGACTATAATTAAACTCTTCAATATTTAAGAGCTTCTTATAAAATGTTAAAGTACGTGCAGACCCATAAATTATCGGTGTGATTAGATTTAACATTCTACTATCTGAGAGTGCTTTGATTACAACTTCGGGTCCTACGCCGTTAATATCACCTAGGGTTATTCCTATTCGGGGCTTGTCTTGTGGTCTAGTTTGGTGTGTCATGTAAAAATGAATTCTCTGCTAATTAACAAAATTTTCATATTGTTCAGTGTACATTGCGGATTGATTCACAAGGAACCAGAACGTTATGTCTAGAATGGTACCTTATTAAACCCATAATGTAAAATGGTACGCCCGAAGAAATCTCTTGGTCAGCATTTTTTAAAAGACATGGGCATAGCTCGGCAGATTGTTGAAGCATTGCCACTAGATCCCCCTTGTATTTTGGAGATCGGTCCGGGTACCGGCGTACTTACGCAGTACTTATCTTCTATTAAAAATGTTGATCTAAAATTAATTGAGATAGATCGCGACTCGGTAGCTTACCTAAAAAAAAATCAACCAACCTGGCGAGATAAAATTATAGAAGGAGATTTCTTAGCGATCGATATAGCTAATATTTTTAAGGACAAGTTCTCCATCATCGGAAACTTCCCATACAATATCTCTTCACAAATATTTTTTAAGTCGCTGCAGCACCGCGATCAAATAATGCATATAGTCTGTATGCTGCAGTTAGAAGTAGCTGAAAGAATAGCATCCAAGCACGGAAATAAGACCTATGGCATACTTAGTGTTTTACTTCAGGCTTATTACAATATTGAGTTATTATTTAAAGTGCCGCCGCATGTTTTTAATCCGCCCCCTAAAGTTACTTCAGCTGTAATACGATTGGTTAGAAATGAAAGAAAGGAGCTGGGCTGCAACGAAATACTATTTGTGCAAGTGGTAAAGCAAGGTTTCAATACCAGGAGGAAGACCTTGCGTAACGCTTTAAAAAATTTAAATTTGACCATTGAAATTACGGCAATGCCCGTGTTTGACAAACGCGCTGAGCAACTTTCAGTAGAAGATTTTATTCAGCTTACACTTTTAATTGAAAAGAGTCGTGCAGCCATTGGTGGAATTTGAATTAACAAAGGAGTTTCGTGATCGTTTTCAACAAGCTATTGATGAATACGATGAAGTATTCATTCTTGAAAGTCTTCATGATGTAAAGGCAGCTGATATAACCGCCTTACTATATGAGTTTAATGCGGAAGAGTCTAAATATGTTATGGATCTTCTTCCCATAGATTTACAGGCAGAGATTATCAATGATCTAGATACTGTAACCCGAAAGAATTTTCTAAAGATATATCCACCAACTGGAATCGTAATTTTCCTTAATCAGCTCGCTTCAGATGACGTTGCTGATATTCTTAAGGAACTTCGTATTAAAGAGCGTGAGCAAGTGTTGTCAGGTCTTAAAACTGAATTGCGTGCTCAGGTAACAGAATTACTTCGCTATGAAGAAAACGTAGCAGGTGGCTTAATGGCCAAAGAATTAATCAAAGCCCGTGTAAGTTGGACCGTCGTTCAATGTGTTGATGAGATTAGAAAACAAGCTGAAAAGGTAAATAAATTCTATGCGGTTTACGTAGTAGACGATAGCGATCAATTGTTAGGACGTGTTGCCTTGCAAGACCTCATCATTTCAGACGCAAAAACATTAGTGGCTGATATTTACGAACAACATATTACTGCTGTTGAAACTTATTTATCGGATACCGAAGTGGCTGAGATCATGAAGAAATACGATCTTGAATCTATACCCGTAATCAATGTGCAAGGTCAGTTAGTGGGGCGTATTACTATTGATGATGTTGTCGACGTTATCACAGAGCAAGCTGATGAAGAACGTCAAATCATGGCTGGTATAAGTGAGGATGTTGAAGAGGATGATAGCGTATGGCGTAATACACGAGCTCGTTTGCCCTGGTTATTAATTGGCATTGTTGGCGGACTAATGAATGCCAAATTCATGGGGCTATTTGAAGTGGAGTTATCAGGCGTTACGGCCATTGCGTTTTTTATTCCACTCATACAGGCAACGGGTGGTAATGTTGGTATACAATCGTCATCTCTTATTGTACAAAGTCTTGCCAATCCCGGTTTTGTGGATGAGGGGTTATGGAACCGATTGATTAAGGTATTTTTTGTGGCCATTTTAAATGGATTTTTTCTTTCTGTCATTGTTTTAGGTTCTAATATTTTATTGTTTGGTGAATACAGGCTCTCAACTATTGTTTCTATAGCCTTATTCAGTGTAGTTGTTTTTGCTTCCTTTATTGGAACCATTACCCCACTTATACTAAACCGATTTGGTTTTAACCCTGCTTTAGCTGCAGGTCCATTTATTACCACTACCAACGATTTATTAGGCCTTACTGTATACTTTTTAACCGTTCACCTGCTGCTTTAAAATGGATTTACGTAAATGCTTGGTCATTGACCCGATGCACGATAGTATTTTTGGTATTATGGAAAAAATTGGATGGAAAGTGGATTATTTTCCGGCAATCTCACGAGACGATATCAAGAATAAAATTAAGGATTATGAGGGATTGATTGTTCGAAGCAAGACTTCGATTGACCGAGATCTATTAGGTGAAAACCCTTCTATAAAATTTGTAGCTCGCGCAGGGGCGGGTCTTGATAATGTAGACAAGGTCTTTCTTGAAGAAAAGAAGGTTGTATTACTTCATGCGGCTGAAGGTAATCGTGACGCCGTTGGAGAATTTTCTATCGGGGTGCTTTTGAGCTTACTTAGGAACATACCCAAGGCTAATGATGAAGTAAGAATGGGTACATGGGAGAGAGAGGGTAATAGAGGAACTGAGATCATGGGTAAAACGGTGGCAATTATTGGCTACGGAAACATGGGTCAAGCTTTCGCTAAACGCCTTGCGGGATTTTCGTGTAAGGTTTTAGTATACGATAAGTACAAAACTGATTTTAAAGATGAATTTTGTGAACAAGTTCAAATGGAACGAATCTATAACGAGGCTGATGTGCTTAGTCTCCATATACCATTAACGACTGAAACAAAAAGGATGGTTGACCTTAACTATCTTAATAAGTTTAAAAAGAAGATCATTGTTATTAATACAGCACGTGGTGAAATTTTATCGTTAACCGATCTTGTCGAGGCAATGGAGCAAAGAACAGTGATAGGAGCAGCCTTAGACGTTTTAGAGAATGAGAAAATTGATAAACTTTCTCAGGAACAAGAAAAAGCTTTTTATTACCTACGAGAAAAGTCAAATGTAATATTCACCCCGCATATTGCAGGATGGACGCACGAATCGCACTTAAAAATTAATGTAGCTTTGGCCGAGAAGATTAGTGGGTTAGTTTCCAAGAAGTCTTGAAAAAATTATTATCGTAGCGTAGGTTATACATAGGCATGAGCTTGTTGAATAAACGGATTAAGAAGTTAAATGAAGCTTTTAACAGCATTATTGAAAAGCCTTTGCTTACTTCTACAATTGTGCTCGTGCTCGTCAGCACAGTGGTTTTGAGCCTTAGTCTTCCGTACTATCTCCATGATTTTGACACTTTTAAAGTACAGATATTAGCTGAGGCACACGGAATGATTTTCGATATTGCCGTGATCGGTATTTTAATTTTCTGGTTAAATCAAAACGGCGACATCCGGCAACGCATTCGAACTTATAAAGATGAGATTGATGATTTTCGTTTATGGGAATCGGAAGAGGCTGCGTTTCGTACCGTTGGAAATATTAAAAGACTTAACCGACATAACATCCATGAAATTAACTTGGTGAATTGCCATTTGCCTCGTACCAATCTTAATTATGTCAATTTATCAGGCTCAAATTTAAACTCATCAAATATCTCACAATCTACTTTAATAGAAGCAAATCTTGAAAATGCCCGCCTTAATCAAACAAATTTTGAAAACTCGAATTTAAACCAGGCTATACTTAAAGGTGCTTACGCCAGCGGTTCTATATTTAAAGATGCCTTTCTGATCAAAGCACAATTTGAAGGCGCATTTCTTATTAAAGCCAATTTCAGTAATGCTTTTTTAATGGAGGCTAATCTTCAGAATTGTTATGTTATGGGGGCTGATTTTGAAAATGCCAGCTTGTATAAAGCTGACCTTCGTGGGGCAAAGGGTCTTACTGTTGAGCAACTATCTAAAGTAAAAACCCTATACCTGGCAAAGTTCGACGATGAAATTCTTGCCCAAGTCAAAACCACTTTACCGACGCTTGTTGGAACTTGATTTTGCATTCAAAATATAATCTCTAACTTTGTATTACGGCAACGGTCTCCAATTGAGGCCGTTGTTCTTTTTTTTTATCGTCCGTGAACCAGTATTTGAAATTGGGAAGTGGATGATTTGTAATTAAATTAATAATGGACATCATGAGTAAAAAAATATCGTACTACACAAAGGAAGGGTTGGATAGATTAACCCATGAATTAAGTGATTTGAAGACTAAGGGGCGTTCAAGTATTGCACGTCAAATTGCCGAAGCACGAGATAAAGGCGATTTAAGCGAGAACGCTGAGTACGATGCGGCCAAGGATGCACAAGGACATCTCGAAGCAAAAATAGCACAACTTGAAGATCTATTAAGCGGCGCGCGCTTGCTCGATGAGAACAATATTGATATTAGTCGTGTTTCGATTCTTTCAAAAGTAACTATCAAGAATAAAAAGAATGGTGCTGCAGTTACCTATACATTGGTTTCAGAAGAAGAAGCTGATCTTAAATTAGGTAAGATCTCAACCATGTCTCCGATTGGTAAAGGCTTGTTGGGTAAAAAAATAGGGGAGTCGGCTCAGATTAAAACACCAGCTGGCGAACTTGAATTTGAAGTTGTTAATATTAGTCTTTAGGTTTCATTATGCCTAGCATTTTTACCCGAATTATAAACCGAGAAATTCCAGGACACATAGTTGCTGAAGATGAAAATTATATTGCTTTTTTGGATGTAAACCCGTTGGTAAAAGGTCATACTTTGGTTGTACCCAAACAAGAAATTGATTTCATTTTTGATCTTGATGATAATGCCTTAGCAGGATTAACCTTATTTGCAAAAAAGGTAGCGCATGCAATTAAGAAATCAGTTCCTTGTAAGCGTATTGGTGTTGCCGTTATAGGACTTGAAGTGCCTCATACGCATATCCATCTTGTGCCTATGAATGCCATGGGAGATATAAATTTTACAAAGTCAAAATTAAATCCTAGCAAGGACGAGTTAGCTGAGGTAGCAGGTAGAATTCGGAAAGCAATTTAACTTGCTAGTTTCACGATGTTTCTAATTTAGAGGAAATCGATATCTACATTCAGTGGATACCTCATTAAATAATCTACAGCTTGTTTTACAGTAAGGTCTTCAAATAAAACTTTGTAAAGTGTACTTGTTATAGGGGCACGCACCTTATAATAATCTGCGCATTTCTTCACAATACGAACGGTGTTAATCCCTTCGGCAACTTCATCTGTATTTGCTAAAATCTCTTGTAGCGTTTTTCCTTCTGCGAGTTGATGGCCTATCTGAAAATTTCTACTTAGAGAGCTATTACATGTAGTAACTAAATCGCCAACGCCAGCTACGCCTAAAAATGCAGTTGTGTTACCCCCTAAGGCCCGGCCTAAGTAAATCATCTCAACCATTCCTCTACTTACAAGCAGGCCTTTTGCATTCTCTCCATAACCCATACCGCTAATTGCGCCCGCCGCGATAGCAATGATATTTTTTAATACACCTGCCAATTCAACACCCACTAAATCTTTATTACCGTAGACTTGAAATCTGTCGTTTCTTAAGAGGCGCTTGCCTAGATTAATGACCTCATCAAAATGGCTAGCAATTACAGTTGCACTTGGATGACGTTCTGCAAGTTCTCGAGAAAGATTTGGTCCTCCGAGACAACCAACACGTACCACTACGCTTTCTTCTCTTATTACTTCACTCATTGTTTTAACCTGACTCCGATTTAATTTGGTAGCGGTTTCTATGGTTTGCGTGTTAGGTAGGGTAAGATCTAATCCTTTGGTACCATGAATTAAAATATGATAGGGATGAAGGTAAGGTGAGAGCTTCTTCATCATATCACGAAAATGCACTGAAGGAACTATCGGAAAAATTACTTCACACTCATTTGCAAGATAAGTAAGGTCATTTGTAGGATGCACTTGCACGTCCATCTTATGGCCACGATTTTCTCGCTTCTCCAGTATGCGTTGAACAACCTTTTCGTCACGAGCATAAAGCAAAACCTTTTTATGGCAGGCTAGCAGATTTGCTACCACACTTCCAAAATTTCCCGCGCCGATCACCCCGATCGGTTTATCGTCAGATAAACTTTTCAAGGTCATAGCCGACTAACCGATTATGATAATAGTAAAGTGTATTCAAATCTTGCGTGATAATATTGCCTTCCTTATTAAAAAGAAGTGGCCTCTTTAAATGAAAGATACCTGTGTTTTCAAGACCATGGCGTATTACGAGATCTACCTTACCTTTTAAATGTGTGGCGGTATTAACATTTTTCTCTTCTTTCATCCAATAAATTTGTTTCCGCACACGTTTAAAAGTTTTACGGAACTCTTCATAAGGTAAGGATAACTCTTCTTCAGGCAATCTTAGTAATCCAAACAAATCTAGCTGCGGGTGTTTCTTTTGCCACATCTCAAATGCAACAAACGCCACAACATGACTGCTAAATACACGATTAATGCGATGATACTCTTTTACTATTTTCTGACTTAGCATTCGGGTATACTCGTCTTCACGCTGTGCATCAATAGTTAACACACCATCAGATTTAAAATAATCACGTGTTTCTAAAGTCCTGCCTTCGTGATCAAGACTATTACCTTCGTCATCAACATAATTACCCATCACATCAAGCCCACGCCCAATAGATACAGATATGTTTGAGCCCTTAGTAAAAAACTTAAAGAGAAACTTAAGCATGTGCCAGCTTCCATAGGGGTCATGCTCTGGAAGGTAGCGGTCTTGTCCCTTTACTGCGAGATAGTCATCTATTAAATCGGGGGCTTCAAGTACAAAATGATAATTTAGTGTTACTGGGACAATGTAAATTTTTCTTACTTCCTGTCCTTCTGGCGTCTCCATGTAAAGATTACGCTGAGCCTCTACCGTGGAGCTAAGCAGACCTAGCTTTAGATTTTTTTCTATAACGCCAGATCTAGATCGCGTGCCACCGGGAAAGAACAAACTATGTGCACCTTTCTGTATCGCGAGCGTTGAATATAACTTTAGCGTTTCAAGATAGGGTAGGTTCTTTTTTCTACGATCTACTTTATATGCGCCAAGGCTATTCATGAAGTACGCAAAAATCTTGATATTAAAAAGATTAAGCCCCGCTCCATATATAAATGCCGGCAGACCGAGTGCATGTATAACCCATCCAATAAGTATTGAATCAAGATTGCTAAAGTGCGTAGGAACCATAATTACGGTTCCTTTTTTTGCAAGTCTGCGAAGTTGGCCAACTTTACCAACAACATGAATTTTATCTCGTAATGTGTAACGGTTTCGAAAAAAGGCGCCAAACTTTTTTACACGCGCTCCATTAAGCAACCGCGAAAACCAAAATTTAATCATCTCACGGGTAAAACGATATGATGTAGGCTTAAAATTACCAGCTATTTCATTTGCATAACGAGAGACAATACGCAACAGTAATCCATCGACTTTTGAATCAGTTTCTTCTATCGGTTTTGAGCCTAAACCCACAAGCTCTTCTTTCATTTGCGCCCAAAAGATATGTTCGTCTTTCGGATCAACACGCCAGCGATTACGCTTGATTCGTTGTTGTTCACGATAAACTGTAGCCTCCAGCTCATCCATTAACCTCTTCGTTCCTGGACGCAACTCTTTTATTCGTTCAAAAGATTTTTGTGCTACTTCTTCTATGAACTCCTTCCTATTCTTACTCAATTGGTATACTGGCCAATCGGGTATACCGTCAAGGATAGGCTTGTACTTCTTGGTTTTATTTTTCTTTTCTACTATTTCCATAGCGGGCTGCAAAGTAATACAATTAATGCATCTTTAGCCTAAGAAAAGGTTTGATTTAAACGCTTTGCAAAGCTTTGTTTAAAGATTGTGCCATGGATTCAAATTGTGTTAATACCTGATTAATAAAACTTTCAGTAACAATTTTGTATAGGTCACCTTCATTAATTAATTCAAATTGATCGATTTTGTAGGTCTGTTCTAAATATCCCTGCTCAAACTTAATCAGATATCGATTGTTCCACAGATAAATGGTGATTTTACAAGTGGGATTAGGTATTTCACCTACAACACGCATAACTGCTAAATTTATTTTGAGTAAGAGATAAACAAGAATGGAAGTTAGAACTTGTTTTGCTCATTGGGTAATACAAGCTTCTCCTTAACGGAACCCAACTCCTGTTGCAAATTCCGAAACACAGTACTATTCATGAGATTATCGTCTTTCATCTGTCGGATGATCTTTTGAAGTTCATTCTCACGCTTGCGCAAGGACGACTTCAGATTAGTATGATCAAGCTTCATGTATAACAGGTTAGGTTTAGAAAATCGAAAGTACGAAAGAATTATAGCTTATGGTAATTTTTAATTTCTTGCTTTATAATTTTTTTAGCTCATATTATCAATGATAAATAATGTATGCGTTAGTCTATAAAATAAGCTTTTAATAGTCGAAAAAATGCAGCGTGAAATGAAGAATAAATCGATAACTACTTCGTTATTTCGTTTGTTCTTTCAAGTTAACAAACAAGGCTTTATATTGTAACCTTGTGAGCTTATTATGTGTTCTACGATTATGGCGTTTCTCCTAAATAGCATGAATTATATTCTGCGTTTAAACAGACTTTTAAAAAAATCAGGTCTGCTTGCTTTGCTTTTTGTTTTTTTAACAACCTATCATGCGTTCGGTACCCATTTGAGGGCAGGTGAAATTATTGTTAAAAATCTTGGCGGAGTAGGCTTAACGTTTAGTATAACCGTTATTGTTTACACCAACACTAGTGAAACGAATGTTTTATTCGGTGGAGACGGTGCAGGAATAGATTTTGGTGACGGGAGTTTTCATCTGGTTCCTTATGTTGAGAATGAAATCAGACTGGACTTAGATCCGACTGGTAGTATTGCAACGGCAAGTTATACGACACTTCATACTTATACTGGGTTTAGCAACTACACCATTAGCTATGTTGAAGCCAACAGAAATGCCGGTGTGCTCAATATGTTGAACTCTGTTGATACGCCGTTTTACATTGAAACATCTATAAATATTGATCCACTTTATGGATATAATAGCTCTCCACAATTCCTTGTTCCACCAATTGATAGAGGTTGCGTTGGTCAAGCATGGTCACATAATCCTGGCGCATTTGATCCAGATGTTCTTACAAATAACAGCAGTGATAGCTTAGCTTATGAATTGGTAGTTCCATTTATGAGTAGAAATTTAATGGTAAATGGCTATCGCTCTCCCGCTAGTGCTGACTTTGGAGGTACAAGTGAAAATGGTGGAACACCAACCTTTAAAATCAATAGTAGAACAGGAACTATTCTTTGGGATGCTCCAGGAACTGTAGGTGAATACAACATAGCTTTTATCGTAAAAGAGTTGAGAAACATTAGAGGTGTTTGGCGTGAACTAAGCCGCGTTCGGCGTGATATGCAGATAATTATTGATGATTGTGAAGATTATAGACCAGACCTTAAAGTACCTAATGATACGTGTGTTGTTGCAGGTACTATTTTAAAAGCTAACATAATAGGATTTGATAGTCCAAAGGATGTTCCGCCTGATGATGTAAAAATTCAAGCTTTCTCTGATATCTTTGAATTAGCGTCAGCACAGTCTCCTGCGAAAGTTGATCCCGCTGTTCCTGCGTTCAGGCCGTCGCCTAGTACTTTAAAATTTGAATGGAATACAAACTGCGGTCATGTTAAAGATCAACCTTATCAAGTTGTTTTTAAAGTTACCGATAAAGCCAGTGATGCCAGGCTAGCTACATTTAAAACATGGTTCATTACGGTAGTGGGGCCGGCGCCAAAGTGGAAAGATGCGCAATTGGATTTACCAACTAGGAGTGCTCATCTTGAATGGAAGCCATATCAATGTTTGAATGCTGAGAAAATGCAAGTATGGCGTCGCATAGATGACTCCAATTATGTTCCAGGTAATTGCGAAACAGGAATGCCCGAATCATTAGGCTACACCCTCCTAGATGTAATTTCAATTAAGGATCCTTCAAATGAGCCAGTTACTAACTATATAGATAAAGGACTAAAGGCCGGCACCAAATATTGTTACAGGTTGGTTGCTGTGTATCCACAATCTAAAGGAAGTGCCAAAAGTTACGTTTCGTTAGATACGTGCATAGCGCCCTTTAAAACTCAAGAACCAATTATTACAAAAGTTTCTGTAGACTCTACAGATATTGTTATGGGACAAATTTCAGTTGGATGGCATGTGCCCCTAGTTGGACCAATAGGGTCATACACTTACCAAGTTTATAGAGGAGCAGGGTTTTCAGGAGCACCAGGTGCAGTACCCGTTTATACTGGAAATTTGACAAGCTTTGTAGATACAAATCTAAACACAAAAGAAAATGTTTATAACTATAGGGTTGTAGCTTTTGATACTGGTGATCTAGCTTTTAGGGATACTTCATCAGTTGCTTCTTCAGTGCGTTTAGAGACAAAATCACAAATCAAAAAAATTGAGTTGAATTGGAGTGCAGAGGTTCCATGGTCACTTCAAAGTCAAGATTATCCAACGCATGCAATATTTCGTGGTCCAGAAGGGTCCAAAGGAATTACTGATATGGATAGCATTGGTGTAGCATACATTACCACAGATGGCTTACGTTTTGTCGATAGTGGTGAGTTTGGTAATACACCACTGGTTGATGATTCGACTTATTGTTATGTTATTAAAACCTATGGCACGTATGGAAATGATGATGCACCAGAGCTGAATGGGCTTATTAATTATTCTCAAAAGAGATGTGCACAAACAGGAGACAGCATTCCTCCATGTAAACTTCTGCCTCCAATTAAAAGCACAGCAAAATATAGCGACTGTACTGATTACATTGCAAAATTTGGTTGTGACAATGATGAATACATCAATATTCTCACTTGGAATAGACCTGATAATGAAGCGTGTAGAAATGATATTTCAGGATATAAGATTTTTTCAGCCTCATCAATAGATGGTACCTATGTTGAGCTCAAAACTAAACCAAATCCCGTAAGAGACACTGTTTACAGTGATACATTACGCTCTTCTTTTAAACGTTGTTATAAAATAGCTGCTGTTGATAATTCAAATAATATGGGTGAGCTAAGTGAGCCCATGTGTATCGACAATTGCCCTTATTACGAATTACCCAATGTGTTTACGCCAAACGGTGACAATTGTAATGACACATTTAGTGCATACCGAAATACCAATTCACAAGGAGAAATTGGAAAATGTCATGCACTGCTGGATAATAAGCTTAGATGTCCACGTTTTGTTCAAAGTGTTGTATGCCATATTTATAATCGTTGGGGTAAAGAAGTATTTAGCTATACAGGTAAAATTTCAGATGAAAGTAATAGTAGTATTTATATTGATTGGGATGGCCGTGATAACGCAGGCGTGGACCTGGCAACGGCAGTTTATTATTACAGCGTTGAAGTAACTTTTGATGTAATAGATCCCTCAGATAAGATAAAGGTTTATAAAGGATGGGTGCATCTTGTCCGTTAAGAATTTTTGAAAGAAGATAGCAAAGTTATATTGTTTGATGGAGTATGTAATCTCTGTAATGGAGCGGTACTGTTTATTATAAAAAGAGACACCAAGAAGAATTTTTTATTCGCATCATTACAATCGCAATTCGGGCAAGAACAGTTAAAAAAAAATAACTTTGAGGATTCACTTTTTAAGACCTTAATTTTAATCAATAACCAGCACGTTTTTCTACGAAGCGATGCGGTTCTTGAAATCGCAAGGCAGCTAGATGGATTATGGCCGATCTTTTATATTTTTAAAATTATCCCGCGTTTTATTCGTGACTCACTTTATAATTTCGTCTCCAGAAACAGGTATTCTCTTTTTGGAAAGAGGGAAGTATGTATGCTTCCAAGTGAAGAGGTAGTTTCACGATTTATTGAAAGCTAAAATTGATTAAGCTACTTTGTCAAGTTACTGTTTAAATGACTTTACTGACTAGAATCGGCAAGAATG
>CAXSCR010000044.1:0-38672 GCA_964235605.1 uncultured Cyclobacteriaceae bacterium
CAGAAGGTATTATTTATGACATAGAAAACGACACATATCGAACCTCTAATGTCAACAAAGTAATTGAGTTAATTATTAAACTATCAGATAGTTACGTGGAAAAAAAAGAGCGACAAAACAATAGTAGTATTGATTTGTCGCCTCCAGTAGCGCGGGGGGGAGTTGAACCCCCGACCTTTGGGTTATGAATCCAACGCTCTAACCACCTGAGCTACCGCGCCATTCCTTTTTGGGACGCAAACTTACAGTTTGATTCCAATTTTTACAACAACTCCCAGTTTATTCGAAAAACTTATTCATCAAGTAGATATTATATTGATGTAAAAATCTAGTGGCTTGCCTTTTAATTTAACACCAAAACCTCCGCCTTTACAATTATGCTTACAACATGGGAAATAGCTATCGTCATCATCTTGATCCAATGTGATAATTATAACCTCACAAGGCTTTGGATGGTAATTTCCTTGTTCTATTTTTGACTCCCTGTTTTAAAAAAATAAGATGGAATTAGAAAATCTTGGCCGTTGGGTTGATCAGATTGCGAAGGAGTTGTCGTTGGGCCTTAAGCAGGTAAGTGCGGTGGCTCAATTACTTGCAGAAGGTTCAACAATACCGTTTATATCACGCTACCGCAAAGAAATGACCGGAAGCATGGATGAAGTAGTGATTGCCAATGTCCGTGATCGAATCGAACAATTGCATGAATTAGATAAGCGAAGAGAGGCCATTATCACTTCAATTGAGAAACAAGGCAAGCTAACTACAGTGCTTATGCAATTAGTCGTTGCTGCAAACACGTTAGCTGAGTTAGAAGACATATACCTTCCCTACAAACTAAAACGTAAGACACGTGCCAGTGTAGCCCGCGAAAAGGGTCTAGAGCCACTGGCTCAACAGATATTTGATCAGGAGAGGTTTGATTTAAATGTTTTTGTAGATACTGAGAAAGGTGTGGGTAGCGAACAAGAAGCACTTGAAGGTGCACGTGATATTATTGCTGAATGGGTAAATGAAAACCAGGAAATTCGCAAAAATGTACGTGAAATATTTTGGTCTCAAGGTATCATTGAGTCAAAGGTAATGAAGGGTAAAGAAGTAGAGGGTCAAAAATATAAAGACTATTTTGAATGGAAAGAGCCTATCTCTAAAACGCCTTCACATCGCTTACTAGCTATGAGAAGAGGTGAGAAAGAAGGTGTCCTGGCATTAGATATTTATCCTCCAGAGGAGGCGGCAATTGCTTCCATGGAGCGGCAATTCATAAAAAAGGAAAATGAAGCTGGCGAACAAATTAAGCTAGCCATTAAAGACAGTTATAAACGACTGCTCCGTCCTTCTCTGGAAACGGAGGTGCGTATGGAAACAAAAATGAAGGCCGATGACGAAGCCATCAGGGTTTTTGCTTCTAACCTAAAAGAATTATTACTTACCGCACCCCTAGGACAAAAAGCAGTACTGGCACTTGATCCGGGCTTTCGCACGGGTTGTAAATTAGTATGTCTCGATAAACAAGGGCAGCTACTACATTACGAAACTATTTTTCCCAATGAACCACAGCGTGAATTAGCGAAGTCAGGTGTTATTATAAAAAACTTAGTTGAGAAATTTAACATAGAAGCCATTGCCATTGGCAATGGAACTGCCGGCCGTGAGACTGAGTCCTTTGTAAAATCAATTGGTCTCAGCAATAAGGTTCTCATTGTTATGGTTAATGAAAGTGGTGCTTCTGTTTATTCCGCATCAGAAGTAGCGCGTGATGAATTTCCAGATAAGGATGTCACGGTAAGAGGCTCTGTATCTATTGGCCGAAGGCTCGTTGATCCTTTGGCAGAATTAGTAAAGATTGATCCTAAATCGATTGGGGTAGGCCAGTATCAACATGATGTTGATCAAACAAAACTCAAACAGAGTCTTGATGATGTTGTTATGAGTTGCGTAAACTCAGTTGGTGTGGAGGTGAACACAGCAAGTAAGGAACTACTCTCCTACGTTTCGGGTTTAAGTGCCGCATTAGCCAAGAACATTGTTGAATTTAGAAATCAACACGGCCCATTTAAAACGCGTGAATCGTTAATGAAGGTACCACGCTTAGGTGAAAAAATATTTGAACAAGCCGCGGGTTTCCTTCGCATACATGACGCAGGAAATCCATTAGATGCAAGCGCCGTCCATCCTGAGAGTTATACTATAGTAAAACAAATGGCGAGTGACTTGGGTTGCGCTGTAAAAGATTTAATGACTAGTGGCGAACTCATCACGCAACTTGATTTAAAGAAATATGTTTCAGATAAAGTTGGCTTGCCAACACTTACTGATATAGTTACAGAATTAGAAAAGCCCGGACGTGACCCACGTGAAGGTTTTGAAATATTCAGTTTTACAGATGGTGTCAATGCCATTAGTGATTTAAAGATAGGCATGAAGCTTCCGGGTATTGTTACGAACGTAACCAATTTTGGCGCTTTTGTTGATATTGGTGTGCATCAAGATGGGCTGGTGCATATTAGTCACCTTTCTGATAAATTTATTAAGGATCCTAAAGAAGCGGTAACGGTTCAACAAAAGATTGAAGTTACGGTGGTTGAAGTTGATGTGCCTAGAAAACGTATTGGACTTTCAATGAAAAGCGATCCATTTGCGCAGCCTGGCGAAGTCGCTCCAAACGGAAATAAGCCGAAGCAGAGCAGTAGTAAGCCAAAAGAGAAAGAGCATAGCATGGAAGAAAAACTAGCGATGCTTGTAAGTAAGTTTAAGAAATAATTATAATTAGCATAAAATGAAAAATCCCACAACTTATGTTGGATTTTCTATTTAATATTTCTTCCTTCTTTTATGCGCCATTTTCTTGACGCGTATTATACTAAGTTTTCTGCTTTCACTCATGCGATAGTTTGGTGAATGGATATAATTTCTTTTGATTTTATTCTTATACCGCTTGCTCTTTTGCATCGGGGAGCCACCCGCGCCATAAGTTGATAATGTTTTCCTTCTCAATGCAAGTGCCTGCGTATTAATAACACGAGAATTTTTGCTCTCGGAATAAAAGCTCTGATCCAAAAAATCAAAGCGTAATGTAAATTCATTGGACGACCCGACGTTCTTAGCAAACGTACCGGAATAGATGTCACGACTATAACCTATTGTTAAACTATTTTTAAATTTAAATGCAGCCGTCACATTAATAATGGAACCTGTTCTATATCCACCGCCTAATATAATTTTGTTGTTGTAAGTGTAATACAAGCCAAACTCCAACTGTTGTGATCCTGGTGCCAGGCTTCGGTAATTAATGATAGGCTCTAAAAGATCCCTTTCATTGGCGAGCGGTAGCATAAAAGAAATATAACCCGTATAGAATTGAGGAAAATTGATTGTACTATCGCGTAAACCAGTAAGTGAGGCTAATCGGTTTGCTGACAATCCAACTTTATAAAATTTTGAATGATAACTTAAGCCGAAAGAGAAATCGCTTCCATTAAAACCAATTTGATTATTATTAAGCATTACGTCATCAAGATCAATAACATCAGCCTTCGTTGAGTTTACCCTGAAGTTTGCATACTCGGCCGACAATCCCATAGAAAATGAATTATTGTCATTGAAACGGATATGATACGAAAAAGCAGCTGAGCCGTAAAGCGTTTGCGACACACCAATATTCTCCTGGTAAAGGTTCACACCAAAACCAAAACGATGGTTTGCAAGTGGTGTATGAAAGCTTAAAAAGTTGGTAGCTGGCGATCCTTCTATTCCTGTCCAGTATTTACGATGAGAAAAAGTTATTGATCCTAATGTTTTACCAGCAACTGCAGGATTATAAAGAAAAGAGTTAGTAAGCTTTTGCGTGAAAAGTGGAATATCCTGCGCAGTAAGAAACAGGCTATTCAAAGCAAAAAATATAAACAGTAAATATCTTTTCAAATTCAATTCCCTTTAACAACAGTTACAGTACGTTTAAAAACTTTACCTGTATCTACTAACTTAACAATGCAGACA
Organism: uncultured Cyclobacteriaceae bacterium; assembly: GCA_964235605.1. Classification (GTDB taxonomy): domain Bacteria; phylum Bacteroidota; class Bacteroidia; order Cytophagales; family Cyclobacteriaceae; genus DATCRE01. The sequence goes on from CAXSCR010000044.1 coordinate 3,997, forward strand.
TAATTTCCTGCTGGTAAATAATTGCCGCCTTTTTTCAGATCCCAGTCATTTGCATATCCTTTGGTTTTAAAAACCACTGTACCCCATCTATCGAGTAGTATAACTTCATTATTTGGAAATATATCAATGCGTTCTATATAAAGAAAATCATTCTTTGTATCTCCATTCGCAGTTACTACATTCTTTATGGAAAAGTCAGTCAATTCAGGCTTACCATCTACGCGGAGTGACTTATTTAGTGTAACCAAACATCCTGCGTTATCCCTAACATCCAATTGAACTAAGAAATCACCGCCCAGTATATAGGTGTATTGTGGTGCATTTTCAAATGAGGAACCTCCATCTCCAAATAGCCAATTTACATTTTGTATTGTAGCAGGTGTTGAGAAGCTAAAATTAGCAGGTTCATTGACAATAACATCAGAAGGTAGCGAGATAGAAACTTCAGGCTTAGGTGTAACGGCAATATCCTTATTAGCCATTGCACTGGTGCCGCAATCATTTTTACCAACAACAGTAATCGTAGCCAGGTTTCCACTTTGAGCCGTTACAACCATGGTGTTATCAGTTTGAGAAACCTTAGTAATATTACTACCTAACGTCCACACATAGCTTGTAGCCAAAGATATTCCAGAAATTGAATACGTCTCTTCAGACGCTGTACATATAAGACTTTTGCCGAGTATAGTGCCAACACCTGTAGGTGGAGATATAATTGTCACAGATAGCGTATTCGCATTACCCTCACACCCATTCAAACTTTCAGATACTTGAATATTTACTGCGCCTGGTGCAGCAAATCTCAATTCAGCACTTGAATTGGTTGTGTTTGTACCACCTCCATTTATAATAGCAAAAGCACTTCCAGTGATGGTCCAAGTATAGTTTGAACTTGGGTTTGTATTTGGGTTTAACTGATACACTTCTGTCTTCGTCGCATCCAAGCAAACCGATTTAATACCAGCAATTGCGTTAGCCCTAGGTTTGGGTTTGATAGTAAAAGTTACTGTTGAATTATTCAAACAAGCGGACACCGTATTTCTTACAACAACACTAAATATTTCACCATTAGATACAATAATGTTATTGGGATTTGTAACAGCACTACCAGATTTATACCACTCTACAATAACGTTTGCCGCGCCACCTGTAACATTGGCATCGTGGTCTTGAAGATTTACTATAGCTGTACCGCCACCTACAACGGTTTCACAGATTGTGGGCGCATGCGGGAATACGGTTGGCTTCGGGGCAACCGTAAAGGTAATTTTAGTTGGGGTCTTGCATGTGGTGGCTGTGTTCTCAACGTACGCGTAAAAAGTTTGATTATTGGAAATTAAAACACTTCCTGGATTTGTAATTAGTATAGTTCTTGCCGAATTACTGTACCACGTTACGGATGTATTAGATGCACCTCCAATAATTGCTGCATTAAATGATGTTAATGAAGCGGTTGTGGTGCCACTTCCAGGCGTACTTTCACATAAGGGATTTGGTGTTGGATCTATAACTACAGGTAATGGATTTTGTGTAAGTGTTACGGGTGTCCGAGTTGTACTACTACATCCTGCTCCATCACCTAGTTCCGCATAATAAGTTCCTGCGGCCGTTGGCGTAAATAACTGATTTCGTAATCCTGCTGTTGTACCTACAGCTACATTACCTACAACAGCAGCATCGAACCACTTAATTATCTTACCAGCTCCAGGGTCATCAACAGCGATAGCCACAGTTGAGCTACCGGCGCAAAAGGAATTATTAACTGGCTTAATCGGTGCTGGAAGATTGGCACAGGTTGTAATTGTTGCGAATTGATAATTACTAACGCTATAGCAACCTCCTACCAATGTGCTATAAGAATATAAATCAAATTCATAGTTTGTACCTGGATTAAGATTAGTAAGGGTGACAGAATTGCCTGTGCCTTTGTAAGCTACCGTATTTCCTGTTCCCACAAAATCACCAGAACCAAACGCGGCATTTGCATTATAAAGTGTTTGAAAATTTGGCTTGAAGCTAGTGGAACCCGCACGAGCAACAATAAATGCATCACTCGCACCATTACCCCACGAAAGCGTTACACTATTACTTTTGAGATTAGAAAAAACTGGATTTGCAGGTGGCGCTATTGAAGCGTCGCAAATTGATTTACCATTGGCTTGTAGTATGGCTTGACCAGAGACTGGTTGAATTCCATTTAAAACAATGACGTTCGTATTAAGGGTTGCTGTTGATGGCGCAGGACCCGGAATTCCGTAATCAATGCGTGTAAATATTGGCGTTCCGTTGGTTGAATTAAGTGTAAAACTTCCGGTGAGCGTACCCCCGAAGTTATTGGGGCCATTTTTAATATTTCCTCCAATGGTAAAATTGCCGCGAGTTTCAAATACGAAACCGTTGAAATCAAAATTTGATCCGGCATTTATAATTAAATCTCCCGTAATGATTTGGTTAGCCGTCAATTTAATGGTGTGTCCACTTCCTAGTTCTGCGTTGCTTCCTGTCCCTGGTGGATTGGTTACTGCTGGTCCTGTGTGGCTAACGTGCGACCATGAATTGACATCATTCCAATTACCACTTTGCCTCGAGTAAAATTTAGATTGATCAACCTCTGTAGTGAAGTTCCAGCTAGTACTTTGACTTATACCAATCCAATTATTTCCTGATAGATCACTAACAACCTTATCTCCGATCAAGATGTAATAATCTTTACTATATTCTAAATCCGATAAGGTGATGGTGGCAACATTACCCGCTATACTTACTGAGGATCTATTAATTGTCTCTACAATGAAATTATCTGAAGATCTAAATACACGAATTAACGTTTGAGGATCTGTATTTAAACCTGTAATTGAGACCTTAACTTGCTCGTTAAAAGTGAGCGTAAGATTAACCGAGGTAGCGGGTACATTTACTGAGTTATCTGCAGGGACTAAAGGGTTAACAAATATCGGTAAATTAAAATCTTCTAGAATTGCTATATCCCAAACGCTTGTACCAGCAAGATTTAATAGTTCAGTTAATCCTGAGCCATCCAGGTTGGTGCTATAAATTCCATCATTTTGTTTTACAAAATATATTTTATCAAACGTAGAATATACTTGAATGGCTGTTACCTGGCCCGATCCTATACTGCTTGATAACAGCGTAGGTGATGAGCCATCTAGGTTAGTGCTGTACAATAAATTTGTGGAACCTGTATTTACAGTAAAATATAATTTATTGCCAATTTCATCTGCAACTATGTTTTCAATGCCATCCATAGCAATTATTTGAGATGCCGTACTCCCAGATAAATCATTTGTTTTATAAATAGACCTAGGAAAATCTCTGATAAAATATACTTGTTCATTCCCATCATGTACATCAGTTCCTAAAAACATGTCTCCACCAACGCCATCTAATGATAATGATGACTCAGCCCCTCCCGTTTCACTTATGAAATACGTGCCCGGAGTATCATTAGTACCAGTGCCATAAACACCATTGGCATTTGCGCTATAACTTATCTCTGAATAACCCGACAAGTTCCCCTTATTTATAAGCTCTACTAGACTACCATCCGATAAGTTGGCTTTAGTAAGGATCTGGCCTCCGCCGCTTGTATAGAAAATTTGATTTTGAAAACGATCTATTGCAATATTCCGGCAATTGCTAATCCCTGTTATCAAGGTCGTAGGGGAAGCAGATATTCCATTAGGCGTTAAATTTCCTACCATTATACGAGCGTTGTTTTCTTCAGTCCAGTAGATTTTTTGGGCGAGGACAGAAGGACCACCAATGATTGACACTACTGCAATTACTAGCAAGTAAATTCTTTGGATATTAACCATAATGATATTTAACACCATCGTTTCTACGAAAGTAAGCAATTTACTTATGCTGTAAAAGGAGATAAAGTCCGGTTGGTTATCTCACCTACCAATTTCTATTTTCAGAATAAGTTCTAAAAACTATCTTCGCACCACTAAATTGACATTCATGTTCCCGAATAACAACCCCACAGAAACTATCGCCTGGCGAAAATTAGAAATCGACTTTCAACTTTTGCAGGCAACTCATATGCTTGAGCTATTTGATGAAGATGCTAAGCGTTTTGAAAATTATCATATTAAGTTTGAAGATATTCTAGTAGATTTTTCAAAAAACATCATTAATAAACCAGTCTTCGATCACCTTATTGAATTGGCTAATGAAGTTGAATTGAAAACGGCTATTGATGCCATGTCTAGAGGCGAAAAGATTAACAGTACGGAAAAAAGATCGGTGCTTCATACTGCACTTCGTAACAGATCCAATACACCTGTACTAGTAGATGGTGTTGATGTGATGCCTGAAGTGAACAAGGTGTTAGACCAAGTGAAACAATTTTCGCAAAGCGTAATTAGTGGAAGTTGGAAAGGCTATTCCGGAAAAGCGATTACGGATATCGTTAATATAGGTATTGGCGGATCTGATTTAGGTCCATATATGGTTACCGAAGCACTTCGCCCGTACTGGACTACCATTAAACCTCACTTTGTTTCAAATGTAGATGGCACGCACATAGCCGAAACAGTAAAGAGACTAGACCCGGAAACAACACTGTTTATTATTGCCTCTAAGACCTTCACTACACAAGAAACGATGACGAATGCCGAATCGTCACGCACTTGGTTCTTAGATAAAACAGGAGGAAAGGGAGAAGTCTCTAAACATTTTGTCGCTGTGTCTACTAACCAATCAGAGGTTATAAAATTTGGCATAGCATCAGAAAATATGTTCACCTTTTGGGATTGGGTTGGTGGGCGTTATTCGCTTTGGTCATCCATTGGTTTATCGATTTGCTGTTCCATCGGCTATGATAACTTCATTCAATTTCTCGAAGGTGCTCATGCCATGGATAAGCATTTCCATGACGAGCCGTTTGAAAAAAATATTCCAGTAATTTTAGCCCTCTTGGGAATCTGGTATAATAACTTCTTTGGTGCCGCTTCAGAAGCCATACTTCCTTATGATCAATCCCTACATCGGTTCGCGGCGTACTTCCAGCAGGGCAATATGGAAAGCAATGGAAAATCAACAGACCGGGAAGGAAATCCTGTAACCTATCAAACCGGACCAATCATTTGGGGTGAACCGGGTACCAATGGACAGCACGCATTCTACCAACTTATTCACCAAGGCACTAAGTTGATACCATGCGATTTTATTGCTCCTGCAATCAGTCAAAACCCCATCGGTGATCATCACACTAAGTTGCTTTCAAATTATTTCGCGCAGACCGAAGCGCTTATGAGTGGCAAAGCAATGCCGGAAGTTGTCGCTGAGCTTACACAAGCCGGTATGAGCAAAGAAGAGATTGCTTTCCATGCCCCTTTCCGCGTTTTTGAAGGAAATAGGCCAAGCAATAGCATTTTATTTAGGCTTCTGACGCCACGTACACTAGGAGTGCTTATTGCCATGTATGAACACAAGATTTATGTGCAAGGTGTGATTTGGAATATCTATAGTTTTGACCAATGGGGTGTTGAGTTAGGGAAGGTTTTAGCCAAGAAAATTCTGCCTGAATTGAATTCTGCCGAAGAAATCACTTCTCATGATGCTTCTACAAACGGCTTAATTAACTATTTCAAACGATTGAAGTCTAATAGATAAATTAGATGATTGGAAAGTACGTTTCGTCTCTTATTTTTGACGGATTTTTAATTTTAAATGAATAGCAAAATTCAAAAGATTGGCGTCTTCACATCAGGAGGAGATGCCCCGGGAATGAACGCAGCCATACGTGCTGTAGTTCGTGCGTGTACCTATTACAAAAAAGATGTGTATGGTATTATGCGTGGTTACGAAGGTATGATTGACGGCGACATGGTAAAACTCGGCGCACGTTCGGTTGGTAATATAATTCAGCGTGGCGGCACTATCTTGAAATCCGCAAGGAGCAAAGCATTCAGAACACCGGAAGGTAGAAAAATAGCTTTTGAAAAATTAACCAAAGAAGGTATCAATGCCCTTATTGCTATTGGAGGTGATGGTACGTTTACGGGCCTTCATAAATTCTATGAAGAATACAAAGTGCCTTCAATATGCATTCCCGGTACAATTGATAATGATCTTGCAGGAACGGATTATACTATCGGTTACGACACAGCAACGAATACCGCTGTTGAGGCCATTGATAGAATCAGAGATACGGCATTGTCTCATAACCGTCTTTTCTTTATCGAGGTGATGGGGCGTAACTCAGGGTATATAGCCATTAATAGTGGTATTGCAGGTGGTGCGGTTTCCATGATTATACCAGAAGAAGAAACCACATTCGATGAGTTTTATGCCATGTTAGAAGAAGGCGCTAAAACTAATAAGAAGTCAAGTTTAGTTGTAGTTGCAGAAGGCTCCAGAATAGGAGGTGCAAATGAGCTGGCCAAAAAAGTAGCCGAGCGTTCAGATTACTTTGATATTAAGGTGACTATACTGGGACATTTACTACGTGGAGGCTCCCCAACTTACTTTGACCGTGTGTTAGCGAGCAAAATGGGAGTAGCCGCAGTTGAAGGTCTAATCGCTGGAAAGAATGATGTAATGGTTGGGATTAAAGACAACAAGATCGTTTATAACGACTTTGATACAATCATGACCCAGCATCATGCTATTGATAGTGAATCATTACGTATTGCGAAAATCCTTTCTATATAATTTATATCTATTTCTAAATAACAACCTATTTAAGAAATGCGAGAGCTAACTGTGGGCATTGACATTGGAGGCACCAATACAAAATACGGCATTGTAGACAAAGATGGAACGGTAGTCTACCAAGGAAGTATTTCAACAACTCAATATGAAGAGTTTAACGATTACTTCGACAGTATGGCAAACGCCATAAGAAATGCCATCAGTTCCCTTGATGGCAATAACAAAGTTCTCGGCATAGGTGTAGGCGCCGCCAATGGAAACTACTATACGGGTACCATTGAGCGAGCAACCAACTTGCGTTGGAAAGGTGTTATTCCGCTAGCAGAACTGCTTACTAAGCAATTCCAAATTCCCGCTATCATTACCAATGATGCTAATGCGGCGGCAGTTGGGGAAATGATTTATGGCGCTGCGAAAGGCATGAAGGATTTCATTGTGATCACGTTAGGCACTGGCTTAGGCAGTGGTTTTGTTTGCAATGGCCATCTATTAAATGGCAAGCACGGCATCGCGGGAGAAGTTGGTCATACTTCAGTTAACCCTGCAGGTCGCTTTTGTAACTGTGGTAAACGGGGTTGTCTTGAGACCTATGTTTCTGCAACAGGTATTAAGAGAACCGTATATAAGTTACTAGCTGACCATCTCGAACCAAGTGAATTAAGAGGTATTAGCTTTGACAATCTATCAACCAAAATGATTACAGAATCAGCGGTAAGAGGTGATCTTGTGGCACTTGCTGCTTTTGAATATACAGGTCGTATTCTAGGTATGAAACTAGCGGAAACTGCAGTACACACCGACCCCGAAGCTATCTTTCTATTCGGTGGACTTTCATTAGCTGGTGACTTAATATTTAAACCTACCATAAAACATATGGAGGCTAATCTTATGCCTGTGTTCCGTGGTAAAATAAAAGTTCTCCCGTCTGAACTACAAAATCAGGCAGCACCAATATTGGGAGCAAGTAGTTTAGTGTGGAATTACTTGGACAATAAAAATGAAGGAAATTATAACATCTAAGGAGTAACCGATGCATTGCAAAAATAGCTGATGAATTATCCTCAGCTATTTATTTTAAGTCGAGTGAAGCAAGCTTTGCTTGCTAAACAATATTACTTATCAGCACCTAGTTCTTTTAAAAGCTTTGATACACGCGCAGATTTAGCATCTTCACCTAAGAAATAATAAATAACATTCAATTTATCTAAAACATCTACATCAGAAGGCTTAAGTTTCTCAGCCTTTTCCCAATAAGGTAAAGCAACTTGATACTTAGTTACTAATAATTTATCCAAGTCTGCCTTTTTCTTCTTATCAGCAGCAGAAATGCCTAAGTTTTTCATCTCAGCTCTAATTTTGTCCGCATCTATATAATAAACTTGTGCTAAATAATATTGAGCATCGAAATAGTTAGCATCAATTTTCAATGCATCTTCAAAATTTTTCTTCGCAAGATCAAACATCTCAAGTTTAGAATTAACATAGCCTAAGTAGAAGTGAAATATTTTATTACTAGGATCTTTTGCTACTGCACTCTCTAATCCCGTTTTAGCCTCTGCCACCCTATCAAGGTCAATTAGAATCCCTATTTCTACTTTTGGAAATTCTGAATTATTAGGGAACGCTTCTTTGGCTTTACGCGCTGTTTCAAGAGCTTTAAGTTTATCTTCTTTTGCTGTACTATAAATATTAATCATAGAAGAATATGCATCTGGTGATTTACCACCTTTATCAATATACCCTTGGAAATTGGCTATTGCCTTATCATAATTCTCCATTGAATTTGCAGCAAATCCCGCATAAAAATAAGCCGTTGTATCATTTGAAATCACTGCTTGCGTTTTTTCGAAATTAGTTAAAGCTTCTTCAAGCTTATCTTCTTGATATTGTGCAGCACCTTTATTTAAATAATAGTTTGCTAACGCAAGTAATTGTGTTGACTTTAGAATTGGGAGAATATTATTAGGTTCATTAATAAAATATTCCACATCCTTTTTACCTAACTCATCTGCTTTTTTAAACGATTCTACTGCGGTTTTAAAAGGCTCTTGCGCGAGTGCTTTGTATGTAGCATTTGAGGTTGTATCAAGTGCCGCATATATGAGACCACGGTAATACCAAGTTTTACCATCATCTTTGGTTTTCTCATAAGTTGTAGCAAGGTCAATCATTGTTTTTGCCTCATCAAGTTTCCCTTCCTGGAAAGACTTAAGGGCTTTACTCAGATTAGGTTTTACTGCCTTTTGTCCGTATGCAAGAACGGAGGCGAACATTAAAACCAAAAGTGTTATTCTTCTCATTTCAATAAAAGTTTATGGTAATTATAAATTGTTAGTAGGTTCGTCGTTTTCAGGTGCTTCAGGTTCGTCGTTTCTAGGCTTTTCAGATTCTTGGTTTAAAGGTTCTTCAGATGCTGCTTCTATTATTTGATCTATTTGTTGATCTTCTATGTTTTGTATTTTTTCAACCGATGAAATATGATCATCATCATTTAATTTAATCAGCCTTACACCTTGAGTTGCTCTACCCATAACCCTAAGCTCGCTTACCTTTATTCTAATTGTTATACCAGACCTGTTAATGATCATCAATTCATCGTCATCGCCGACCTGCTTGATGGCAACTAGCTTGCCAGTTTTATCAGTTGTGTTAATTGTTTTAATTCCCTTACCACCTCTTTTCGTGATACGGTAATCATCAATAGAAGACCTTTTACCATATCCATTCTCTGACACAACCAGTAGGTTAGCATCAGGTCTGTTTATACAAACCATGCCAATTACCTTATCGGTCGGGGAGTCAAGCGTTACACCTCTTACGCCTGCAGCTGTTCTGCCCATTGGTCTAACATCTGATTCGTTAAAATGAACGGCCTTACCTTCACTCTTAGCAATCACAATATGATTACTACCATTGGTAAGCGATGCATTAAGAAGTCTATCGCCTTCATGAATACTGATGGAGTTAATGCCGCCTTGACGTGGCCTTGAGTAAGCCTCAAGTGATGTCTTTTTGATTACACCCTTTTCTGTACAAAGAATTACAAAGTTGTTATTGATATATTCTTCATCTTGAAGATTCTTAACGGTAATGATTGCTCTTACGTTATCTCCTGGCTCTATGTTGATTAGGTTCTGAACCGCCCTTCCCTTAGAAACTTTATTGCCTTCTGGGATTTCATATGCTTTTTTCCAATAAACTTTACCCATGTCAGTGAAGATCAAAAGGTAATTATGGGCTTGGGCTATGAATAAATGTTCGGTAAAGTCATCTTCTTTTGTTGACACACCACGTGAACCAACGCCACCTCTTCCCTGTGTTCTATATTCAGAAAGCAATGTTCGTTTGATATATCCCTGATTCGATATGGTGATTACCATATCTTCATTAGGGATCATGTCTTCCATGGTAATATCATCTTCGCTATGAACAATTTGAGTTCTGCGATTATCACCGTATCGCTCTCTTAGTTCTGCTAATTCATCTTTAATGATCTGCATTCTTACAGATTCATTAGCTAATATTTCATTCAGGCGATCGATAAGCGCCTTAACTTCATTGTACTCTTGCTGAATTTTATCACGTTCTAAACCAGTAAGACGTTGCAAACGCATTTCTAGAATAGCTTTGGACTGTATTTCAGAAAGTCCAAACCTTGTTATCAATCCGGTCTTAGCTGCTTCTGGATCTTTTGAATTTCTGATAAGGGATATAACTTCATCAAGATTATCCAGCGCAATTAAATAACCCTCTAAAATGTGGGCCCTTTTTTCAGCTTCGGCTAGTTCAAATTTTGTTCTTCGTACTACTACCTCATGACGGTGCTCAACAAAGTACTTAATCATATCTTTTAGATTAAGCGTTTGTGGTCTTCCCTTCACCAGCGCAACGTTGTTTACTCCGAAAGATGATTGTAGCTGCGTGTACTTGTATAAGTTATTCAGTACAATATTCGCAATGGCATCTTTCTTTAAATCGTATACAATTCGGTAACCATCACGGTCAGACTCATCACGAATATCAGATATGCCTTCTATTTTTTTCTCATTGATTAACGCGGCCGTTTTTTCGATCATCATGGCCTTATTCACCATATACGGAATTTCGGTAACGATAATTTGATCCCTGCCTTTCTCAGAAGTAATAATCTCTGCTTTAGAGCGAACTACAATACGACCTCGACCTGTACGGAATGCTTCATGAACGCCCGTGTAGCCATAGATGATTGCGCCTGTTGGGAAATCAGGAGCTATGATAAATTTCATTAACTCGTCGATGGTGATTTCTCTATTGTCGATATAGGCTATAATACCATCAATCACCTCGCGCAAATTATGTGGTGCCATGTTGGTAGCCATCCCGACAGCAATGCCTGAAGAACCGTTCACCAAAAGGTTAGGCATCTTACCTGGAAGTACAGTAGGTTCTGTTAATGAATCATCAAAGTTGGGTTGAAAATCAACCGTATCTTTGTTGATGTCGGCGAGCAATTCTTCAGCAATTCTGCGAAGTCTTGCTTCTGTATATCGCATAGCGGCTGGTGAATCTCCATCGATGGAACCAAAGTTTCCCTGGCCATCAACAAGCGTATACCTTAGCGACCAATCTTGGGCCATACGCACCATGGTATCATAAACGGAAGCATCTCCATGGGGATGATACTTACCCAAAACTTCCCCTACAATTCTAGCTGATTTTTTGTGTGGTTTATTATAACTAACACCTAAGTCCTGCATACCATAGAGTACGCGTCGGTGTACAGGTTTTAAACCATCTCTAACATCGGGAAGGGCACGTGATACGATTACTGACATCGAGTAATCGATGTAAGCGCCCCTCATTTCGTCTTCAATATTGATTGGAATAATGCTTTGTCGGCCTGGGGTCAGGCTACCTGTTTCTTCTGCCATTTAGATTGAGTTTCAAAGCTGAGTTCAGCTTTTTTTAATGGTGTGCAAGATAGCAAAAGTTTAAAGTTTAAGGCCCAATTGATGAAGTAATATTGTAGCCGAATAACTAAAATTTTGAACTACCAAATAAAAGTCTTGTACCGACTAGTATGGATTCAATTTCTTCTTGTTGTTCCCTTTGTATTTTAAAATGACAGGATAATTTTCGCCGTAGTGGGGATTCTGTTTTTTGTAGATGGGGTGTCGTCTGCTTCTATACTCTTTGTTGCCATGTGCGTGGTTCTTCTGGGCATGGCAATCATCTAAAGGGCATTTGCGTAATTCAGGAAAACGATAAGTAACACCAACATTAATATAAAACGCATTGAAGTGATGCTTAATAACTGGGGCATCGGGCACGTTTAGCTTAAAAGTCTTGATTTCGAAGGACGGTCTCACAAATGCGCGGAAGTATTCAGAAAGTTCACGCTCCACAGCTACGCCCAGGTTGACATATATACCGCGTTTAATTATGCCATTATTAAAATTCTTCCCTAGTTTATAACCCCCAATATTTACGTCTGCTACGAGTACATAATTCTCATAGCGGTAAACCTTACCCCCTATCATTCCGAAATAATGCTTTAACCATAAACTAGATTTCTGTGAGGAAAAGCCACTGATCTTATCAGCATGTGTAAGGGGTTTAAAGGTACCAATATGCATGTATTCGATTGAATATCCGCCACCAATCCGGTAACGGTTAAATTCATAATGAATCGTCGCCTTTAATGGTATACTGAAAGCTTTAGCCTTAAATCCGATTGTTGAAGTGTCTGAATTGATAACATATGAAGCGCCGTCAGGTTGAGGGGTAGAAGTTACACGTTGGGAGTCATTAAACCAATTACTGTAAGTGGCTGCAATGCTATCCGTTTTAAATATAACGGGCATTGAATCCCTGTTTTGGATGATGCCGTAGCCGTCTAATTTGTGCTTGAGCGTAGAACTTCCATAACCTGTGCTTAATCCAATATTTATTCTTGATAAAATGCCCCGTTTTCCTTTATGGCGTTTGATGTAGAATTTATCCAACGGAACGGTCGCATCGCTCTCGTTTTCGTATTGCGCATAGCCATCGGTTAAGCCAACTAGGCTAACCAAAAAAATAATGATGAAAAAATGCCGACTGAGAATCTTAAACATTAACTGGATATCAATCATTTGCTTTAATAAGCAATTCATAATCGGGTTATTGAAGCTAAGATAATGAAAAACATCCAACCATCCTATGTCACCCGTCTAGGCGAACAGGGAATCGCTTTTAAGTTTTTAATATCAAATTAATAGCTGCTGGCTTTGAGCTGCTAGTTTGATCTTTTAAAGTTTTATGCAGGTGGGCAGGAAATCTTTTTATCCACAGTTAGTAAAAATGACTCTTAATCCACTATCATTTAAAAGTTATTCTCTGGTCTCGGCGATAGACTTCAATTCACTAATAACCTTTTTTGGATCTGACGCGGTAAATACAAAGTTTCCAGCAACTAAGACGCTGGCACCTGCACCAAGTAACTGTTTAGCATTCTGCTGGTTTACGCCTCCATCAATTTCTATTACTGCATTTGATTTATTTGCTACGATCATTTCCTTTAACCTAGCAACCTTTTGAAAGGTGTTCTGAATGAATTTCTGCGCTCCAAAACCTGGATTGACAGACATCACGCATATCACATCTATATCTGCAATGATGTTTTCCAGATCCGAAATTGATGTATGTGGATTGATAGCAACGCCGGCTTTACAACCTAACGCTTTTATTTGCTGAATATTTCGATGCAGATGTGGGCAAGCTTCAACATGAACTGAAATGACCTCTGCGCCGGCTTTATAGAAGGCTTCTACGTACTTTTCAGGTTGAACGATCATGAGATGAACGTCTAATGGTTTCTTCGCGTGCCGCTTAATTGCTTCAACCACAGGTAATCCCATCGAAATATTGGGAACAAAAACGCCATCCATAATATCAACATGGATCCAGTCTGCCTGGCTTTCATTGATCATTTTTACTTCGCGTTCTAAGTTAGCGAAATCGGCGGCTAGGATGGATGGAGCGATAATAGGCATTAGATAACGTATTTAATAAGTGCAATTTGTGCGCAAAGATAGGTTATGTAGCCGAGCTGAAAAAATAATTTCCATTAGCGCTTAACAACCCTAATCATGTAGATTTCTTTTTTAAAAAAAAATCGTAAAAGGTATAGCCCTGAAGAAAGTGTTGAAAGATTAGTTTTATAAACAGGATTTAACCAATTAAAGGCTACTTCATTAGTGCTATAAACTAACTGACCTTGGATGGTCAATACCTCAAAACCACAAGAAGCTACGTCATCAGGATTTTTAGTACGGATATTAATTATATCTGTAAACGGGTTGGGATATACTTCCAAAACTTGTGTCTGCTCAGCAAAATTTTGATAATTATTTACGGCAATGTAATTGGGAATTCCGTATCCAAGAAAATTATCTGGATCATTTGCTTGTGAAGCAGAATTTTTTAAAACTTCTATCAGTTGCTTGTTAGTCAAATTTGGATATTGTTGCCAAATGCCAGCGGCGAGGCCAGCTACTAATGGCGCTGCGAAAGATGTGCCTGAACCACTTGCAATTTGCCCGCTAGGGGTAATATAAGATACCTGTGTTCCGAGTGCAGCTAAATCTGGCTTAATACGATTATCTGCCGAAGGACCAATGGAGCTAGATCCATTTCTATTACCTTGAGCATCAACGTTAGCTATCGCTAATACGTCTTTGGCATCTGCTGGTGCGGTAAGTTTTTTCCAGCTATTATAGCCTTCATTGCCTGCTGCGCAAACAACTAACACACCCTTTTCAGAAGCAAGCTGAGCAGCTCTTGTTATCACGGCTGTATTACCATCGAGATCAGCTGTGCTGTAATCCATTTCTACATCTCCAAATGTGTTGTAGCCAACAGAAGTACTGATGATGTCCGCACCAGAACTGTCAGCGCGTTCAGCAGCGAACAGCCAATTATACTCCTCTATACGAAACTCCGTGTCATCATCTTCAGTAACATATAATTGAAAGTTTGCTTTATAAGCACTACCCATAAACATACCTTCTTTATATGCTGCTATGATCGATAAACAGTTGGTACCATGCGAATCGTATTGAAAAACATTAGTTGTATTATATACAAAATCGTGAGAAACATTAAGATCTATACGTTGCTCGGTAAATAGGTCTACAAAAGGCGTTGTGATATTTACACCTGGAAATCCGGAGTCTAATACTGCAATGGTCATCCCCTCTCCACGATAACCTGATCGATGCATGGAGTCAACACCAATCATTCTTAGCTGCAAGGTGCTGGCTATTGAGATCTTGTCATCTTTGCTTTCCGTTATTGCAGCTTTTCTTCCACTCAACAACTTTGCGCCAGGCGCAACGAACTCCACCGATTGAACGAAGTCTAGTGCCTCTACATTTGGTATTAATGAAGCATCCGATTCTATCAAAGCACCATTTAGCCACCTTGTTTTAAAGAAGACCGATACACCTGTATTTCTTAAAGCATCAACATAGCTTTCATTTACAGGAAGATCTTGTTCTATTATAGAAATTTTTTGCTTTGTTCTTCTCTCTATAGCTTTTTGCGATAGAAATTGCAATGGATTGGACACGCTATAAACACTTCCTGCCTTATCTTTAAAAACAACTATATAACGGTTTATTTGCGCGTTTGCCAGCGTGACAATGAATAATAAAAGAATCGCTAAGGTAATTCTACTGTACAACATGGTCTATCAATGTTTGAATTTTAGTACGCTCATGCGCTCTGATATATAGTCCCCAACAAAATTTATCGGTACAATATTCCACATAATTATTAACCCGTTTCACAAGGCCGATACTTTCTGCATATGTAGAATAACGTATGTCTTTATAAGTAAAATTAACCTCGTTTGACTCTTGAACTGTAATGCTATTTGTTGATTCAAACGGCTTTTTAAAATCTATAATCTGAAACTCATCAATCGTAGAATTATTACGATCAGCCTCTATGGTATTATATTTATTTCCCTTCCACTTTAATCCGTCGCGGATAGGAATAAGCAATTTTATATAGGCAATGTTTTCTTCGCTCTCAATAACTTCATTCAACTGTGACATTTTAACAGACCAAGTTTTCGTATCAGTCCAGCTTTCCGTGTCGTTATCTCTCGTGGAAACGTAGATAACAAATGTATTTTCGTCTAATAAGTTTTTGTAACTATCTATGATTTCATATTTCTCCTGATAGGCTATGGTTTTATTTTGCGTAAGGGTATCAAAAGTAATTTCAGTTACGTCATAAATCCAATAACTACCTACACTTAATGGAAAGTAGTTTAAACTAGTGTCTATATGCGGTTCATCCTTACTACAACCATAAAACAATGGAAGTAAACATAAAAATAGAAATATTGAAGAATGCTTCACCGTGACCATCGCTTTTGTTAATTCCGCATGTACCTTTGAACGTAACATGTTCTAAAGTTATTTTTTCTTTTTGATAAAACTATGTCTTTGAAAACGTTAGTTAAGGTAGGAAATATTTCGAATCTAAGTGATGCTCGCTATTGCTCCGGAATGGGTGTAGAAATGCTTGGATTTCAAGTTATTGAAGGAAGAGATAACTATATTGACCCTAAAACGTACCAGGAGATCAGGGGTTGGTTGTCAGGTCCTGTGGTTGTTTTAGAAGTTTATGGCCTATCTTCTGAAACTAATTTTAATTCATTAATCGAAAACTATTCACCAGATTTTCTAGAGTTAGGCTTAGCAGATATCACAAATCTTCCGCAAACTTCTATTCGATTCTTGGTTTCTGTTGATAGAAATAGTCTAGCTAAGAATGCAGAAAAGCTAAAGTCGATAAAGGGCAAAATTGAATATATAATTATTAATGAATCGGAGGGCTTAACTTTTATAAAGCAACTTGCTAATGAATACCCTGTACTGGTTAAACTCCATTCACAATCAAACATAAATGCTTTACTTGAAAATTTTGATATTAAAGGGGTAGCTTTAAATGGCAGCAAAGAAATTAAGCCCGGCCTTAAAGACTATGATCACCTCGCGGAAGTACTTGAGCAGCTTGAACAAGATTAATTGCCTATTTAACATATTTATCCTTTGCTACTCTCTTAATTTCCTCCCATTCATCTTGCGGCGGTGGTGTGCCTCTTTCAAATTCCTTAACTAACCAGGCTACTAGTTCTCTTTTCATTCCAAAACTTTCTACCATATCTTCGCAGAACTGAATTTCCTGTTTATCAACAACTTCATCGGCATATACCATAAGAATCAGGTCATATAACAGATTCATTTTGTCATTGTGGTTGTCAGGCACTATAACTTCAAATTTTTCATTAATTCCAATCAATTCTTTAACCTGCCTATCCTTTAAACCATACCGTTTAGCAATTTTATACAACAGCAACTCTTCTTTAGGATGCATATGACCATCTGCCTTAGCTAATGCCAAAAGATTTTTAATGTGGTTCTTTTTATAAGAAATATATTGATGTTCAAAAAAGCCGATCATATAAGTTATTTTAATATGGCATTAAGTTACAAGTCTATATACTACTTTCCAACCACACTTAAATCAAATGACAGCTGTTGCTAAAAGCTCTTCCTTAAGCACCCTTCGCAAAATCTTACCCACATTAGATTTAGGTAACTCATTTCGAAATTCAAAAAACTTAGGTACTTTATAATTAGTTAAATTCTCGTAACAATATTTTTTGATCTCATCAACGGTAAGACTTTGATCTTTCTTTACGATGTAAACCTTAATAACTTCACCTGACTTAACATCAGATATTCCTATAGCTGCAACTTCCAAAACTTTTGGATGGGCTGCCAAAACATTTTCAATTTCATTTGGAAAAACATTAAATCCGGAAACTTTAATCATGTCTTTCTTCCTATCAACAATTTTAAAGAAACCATCTACGTCCATTGATCCAATATCACCGGTTCTAAACCAACCCCCCGGAAAGAATACACCATCATTATTCTTTTGCCAATAACCAGACATTACCTGCGGCCCGCGCGCGCAAATTTCTCCTGTGCCCTCTTGTAATTGATTTCCTTCATCATCAAAAATTGCCACTTCAGTATTTGGCACCGGCAAACCAATTGAACCTAACCGATGTGTACCGTCAAGGGGATTACAACACAATACAGGCGACGTTTCGCTTAGACCATAACCTTCAACTAAGCCCGTACCAGTTACTTCCTTCCAACGTTTTGCCACAATATCTTGAACGGCCATGCCCCCTCCTATTGCTCCATGCAAATGTGAAAAATCTATGTCTTTAAATCCGGGCGTGTTCAATAATCCATTGAACAATGTATTAACACCCGTGATGATCGTAAATTTGTGTTTTTTCAACTCCTTCACAAAGCCATTCATGTCTTTCGGATTAGTAATTAGTACATTCTTAACACCTGTACTAAACATAAGAACACCATTCACCGTCAAAGCAAATATGTGATACATGGGTATAGCCGTTATGATAATATCACTTCCGTCCGGATTCATATACGATTTAAACCACTGCGTTATCATTGAATTATGTGCTACTATATTTCCATGTGACAACTTTGCTCCCTTGGAGATACCCGTAGTACCACCAGTATACTGAAGTACCGCAACATCTGTGTTCGTTATTGCCGGCTTTATATACTTCATCACTTTTCCCTTTTGTAGCGTATTATTAAAGGAAATTGCTTTAGAAATATGATAGTTCGGTACCATTTTCTTAATACGTTTTACAACAAAATTTATTAACGGTCCCTTTACTAGTCCTAACCTATCGCCCAACTGTGTGATAATAATATGCTTAATGTCTATCTGCTGTAAAACTTTTTCTAGATTACTAGCGAAATTGGCTACAATAACAATAGCAGAGATCTCAGCATCTTTAAATTGATGCTCCATTTCTCTAGGTGTATAAAGAGGATTGGTATTTACCACAATGAGTCCAGCGCGTAAAGCGCCAAAAAAGGCAATTGGAAACTGTAAAAGATTCGGCATTTGAATGGCAATTCGTTCGCCTTTTTTTAGGCCTAAACCATCTTGAAGGTAAGCCGCAAAATCTCTCGACAGCTCGCCTAGCTCTTTATAAGTAAGTGTGACGCCCATGTTTTCAAATGCAACCCGATCGCTGTATTTATTACAGCTAAGCTCAAACAATTCATTAATTGAATTATAGTCATACAGCTTAATCTCGTGTGATACATCTTTCGGATAATGTTTAAACCAGGGGAAATCAATCATGATGTTACTATATAGTTTAGTTAGCGCAAAGCAAACGATTGTATGTTTCGAAATCAATAGTATATAGCGTTCTTTGGAATAAAAAAGCCCTGGTTTTGAAACCAAGGCTCGCCTCCACATGACTTTATTAACCTAAACTGAGAGATGGGAGAAAAACGTTCTAATTTTCATTAAAACATTGCTGTAGAGGGAGGGCTCGAACCTCCACGGAGCAGTTAGGTCGCCAAAGGCTGGACTTTATCCTGTTTACTCCACCCCCGAGACCGGAGGGCTTGTCTGCCAAATTCCAACACCCTACAATGTTGTTTTACTTTCGAATCCTGAACGTAATCAGGTGGTCTGTTGTAAAATCTTTAACAAATTAACGGCAAATTGATTTACACAGCAATGAAGTACTCAAATAATTATATACTTTTTAAAATATTTGGTTATTTTTGAATTATCATCAAGAATCAATTTTTACAATGGCAGAAAATTACAAAGTTGATAATGTAGACCTCAAGATTTTAGAAATACTAATGCAAGATGCCAAAAAACCCTATACAGAAGTAGCCAAAAAGATCTTCTTATCGGGAGGCACGGTGCATGTGCGCATGAATAAAATGGAAGAGGCAGGCATTGTTGAAAAAACCACTTTAAAGGTAAATTATGCAAAGCTTGGTTACGATATAACTGCATTTATAGGAATTTTTCTAGAAAAAAGTGCCCTGTACGATCAGGTGATGTCGAATCTAAAGACAATTCCAGAAGTAACAAGCATCCATTATACCACGGGTAATTATAGTATGTTTGTACGCATTCACTGCAAAGACACCAACCATCTCAAAATTGTACTTCACGATAAAATTCAACAACTAGAAGGGATTGAAAGAACTGAAACGATGATTTCATTAGAAGAAAGCTTAGACCGGAGCCTTAATCTCACCTAAAACGCCTATTAACCCTTTTTATTTAAATTCCAAGAACCTAAAAACAGGTAAATTGTTTAGATTTGTAGTTATTTGAAATCAGTCTAAATAGACTCTTATTTATATGAGTAAAGACAATCAGGTATTAGAAGCGTTTACCTCTAAAGAATACGAACATGGCTGGTCTACTAACCTTGAGACTGATTCTGCCCCGAAAGGACTGAATGAGGACATTGTAAGATTCATATCTGCTAAAAAAAACGAGCCACAGTGGCTTCTTGACTGGAGACTTGATGCTTTTCGTAAGTGGTCTAGCATGAAAGAGCCTAAATGGCCCAACGTTAGCTACCCAGAAATAAACTATCAGGATATAATTTATTATTCTGCGCCAAAGCAATCTGCTGCTCCTAAAAATCTGGAAGATGTAGATCCTGAATTAATAGCGACCTTTAAAAAATTAGGTATTTCGTTAACAGAACAAAAGAGATTAACGGGTGTTGCCGTGGATGCTGTGATAGATAGTGTTTCTGTTGCTACTACTTTTAAAGAAAAATTAGGAGAGCTTGGTATTATCTTCTGTTCATTCAGTGAGGCTGTACATAAGCACCCTGAGTTGATTAAAAAATATATGGGCTCGGTGGTGCCAGTAAGTGATAATTACTTTGCCGCACTTAACTCAGCTGTGTTCACTGACGGATCATTCGTTTATATTCCAAAAGGCGTTCGTTGCCCTATGGAGCTTTCAACTTATTTTAGAATTAATGCTGCAAACACAGGTCAGTTTGAAAGAACATTGATTGTAGCTGATGAAGGTTCGTATGTTAGTTATCTGGAAGGTTGTACCGCGCCTATGCGTGATGAAAATCAACTTCATGCTGCCATAGTAGAAATCTATGCGATGAAAGATGCACAGGTAAAATACTCTACTGTTCAGAACTGGTATCCTGGCGATAAGAATGGTAAAGGTGGTATTTACAATTTCGTTACAAAGCGTGGCTTATGCGCAGGCGATCATTCAAAAATATCTTGGACCCAAGTTGAAACCGGTTCAGCCATTACGTGGAAATATCCTTCTTGTATTTTAAAAGGAGATTATTCTATGGGTGAGTTCTATTCTGTAGCCGTTACAAATAACTATCAACAAGCCGATACAGGAACAAAAATGATCCATATCGGAAAAAATACAAAGTCACGCATTGTATCAAAAGGTATTTCAGCTGGCCATTCGCAAAATAGCTATCGCGGGCAAGTGCATATTATGAAACGTGCCGACAATGCACGTAACTTTTCACAATGTGATTCACTTCTTATGGGCGATCAATGCGGCGCTCATACTTTCCCTTATATAGATGTGGAGAATAGCACGGCTAAAATTGAGCACGAAGCAACAACTTCTAAAATAGGTGAAGATCAAATCTTTTACTGCCTACAACGTGGTATTGATGAAGAATCAGCAGTAGCATTAATCGTTAACGGATACGCTAAAGAAGTTTTAAATCAATTACCAATGGAATTTGCTGTTGAAGCGCAAAAACTTTTAGCATTGACGCTAGAAGGAAGTGTAGGATAAATATATATCCCTGATATTTAAATCGATAATTGAATATGTTAAAAATAAAGAATTTACAGGCAAAAATTGGTGATAAGCCGATACTAAATGGCATAACCCTGGAAGTTAAACCGGGTGAAGTTCACGCCATCATGGGCCCAAATGGTTCTGGTAAAAGTACGCTTGCATCTGTTCTTGCTGGAAGAGAGGAATACGAGGTTACTGGCGGTGAAGTTGAATTCCTAGGTAAAAATTTATTGGATCTTGCTCCTGAAGATCGTGCACGTGAAGGCGTATTTCTCGCATTTCAATATCCTGTTGAAATTCCCGGTGTGAGTACTATTAATTTTATGAAGACGGCTGTAAACCAAATTCGTAATTACAGAGGTCAAGAATCATTAGATGCTGTTTCTTTTTTATCTGTGATGAAAGAGAAAATGAAGTTGGTTGAAATTGATCAGTCATTACTTAATCGCTCACTTAATGAAGGATTTTCTGGTGGCGAAAAGAAACGCAATGAGATCTTTCAAATGGCCATGCTTGAACCCAAGCTAGCAATTCTAGATGAAACTGATTCCGGGCTTGATATTGATGCTTTGAGAATTGTAGCAAACGGGGTTAATAAACTTAGAAGCAAAAACAACGCAACGATCGTAGTGACCCATTATCAACGATTGCTCGATTACATCGTTCCTGACTTTGTACATGTTCTATATAAAGGAAAAATTGTAAAATCTGGTAGTAAAGAACTTGCGCTTGAATTAGAAGCGAAAGGCTATGACTGGATAAAGGATGAAGTAATAGCATAAATAAAACGAACATGAGCGCAGAGGCTGTTGCTAAAAACATATCGGTAGATTTAACTTCATGGATCGAGCGGAATTTATCTTCTTCATTACAAGAATTAAGAAGAAACGCACTTGAAGAATTCAAAAAATCAGGATTACCTGCTAATAGATCAGAGGAGTATAAGTACACACCTATTACCAGATCAATCGAAAAAAACTTTAATTTTTCTTTGTCTAATCCAATTGCCAAGGCAAATCTTGTGCAATTTAGAATAGAAAATATTGATGCTAATGTTCTTGTATTTGTAAATGGCGTATTTGTTGAAGAGCAGTCTTCAATTATATCCCCTGAATCAGAAATTATAATTAGCAGCATGAAAAATGCGCTAACAAAAAGATCTGAGCTTGTAAGGAATCATTTCGCAAAATACGCTGACGTGAAAACCGATTCGCTTACGGCGTGGAATACAGCTTCATGGAACGATGGTGTATTTATATTTGTACCGCGTAATACCAATGTCGAGAAACCGGTTTTAATATATCATTTTAATGACACCACAGAAGGTCAGGTTATCTCTGTAGTTCGTAACCTCTTCATCATTAGTGAAGGTAGTGAGGTTTCTGTGTTAGAGAAATTTGATTCAGCAGGTAAATGGAATCACTTTACAAATATTGTAACGGAAGCTATTATTGAAGAAAATGCTGGTTTGAATTTGTATTCAATCCAAAATGATAATGGAAACCATTATCAATATAATCACAAGCAAATTCAACAAACCAAAAGCAGCCGATTAAGCACTTTCACTTTTACCCTTAACGGTAAATTGATTAGAAATAATCTACAACTTGTTTTAGATGGTGAAGGAATAGATTCGCACATGTATGGACTTTATCTTCTACAAGGCGATACATTGGCCGATAACCATACTGTTGTTGATCATAAGAAGCCCAACTCGAATAGCAATGAGTTGTACAAAGGCATAATGGATGGAACTTCTAAAGGAGTTTTCAATGGTAAAATCTATGTAAGACCTCATGCACAAAAAACAAATGCTTTTCAGGCTAACAGAAATATTTTACTTACTAATACAGCGACTGTTAATACCAAACCTCAATTAGAGATCTGGGCAGATGATGTAAAATGTTCTCACGGTTGCACATCCGGACAGTTAGATGAAGAAGCTTTGTTTTATCTCCAATCGAGAGGTGTTAAAAAACAAACCGCCCGTGCTATGATGCTTTATGCATTTGTAGGAGAGCTCCTTCAGCAAGTAAAGCACCCTGTGATTAA
Source organism: uncultured Cyclobacteriaceae bacterium (assembly GCA_964235605.1). Taxonomy (GTDB): domain Bacteria; phylum Bacteroidota; class Bacteroidia; order Cytophagales; family Cyclobacteriaceae; genus DATCRE01. The sequence goes on from CAXSCR010000044.1 coordinate 27,454, forward strand.
AGAATATTTGGATCAGATAGTCAGTGAGAGACTTCATAAAAACTTGTAATCATGACAACTCAAACATCTACCTTATCTATGATTGATGTTGATCGCATTCGCCTTCAGTTTCCGATTCTTGATCAACAAGTTAACAACCGTGAACTTGTTTATTTCGACAATGCAGCTACGTCTCAAAAACCTTTATCCGTAATTAATGCTTTAATTGATTACTATAAAGGCTACAACGCGAATATCCATCGCGGCATACATACACTCGCTGAGAAAGCAACCAAGGCCTACGAGGACACACGACATACAGCCAAAGATTTTATAAATGCGAAATCCACTGAGGAGATTATTTTCGTTCGTGGCGTAACTGAAGGTATTAATTTAGTGGCGGCTACTTATGGCCGCGCCTTTTTAGATGAGGGCGATGAAGTAATTATCTCCGGACTAGAGCACCATTCTAACATTGTGCCTTGGCAATTAATCTGTGAGGAGAAAAAGGCAAAACTAGTTGTAGTACCTGTTACTGATGAAGGTGAACTGAATCTTACTATTTATAAAACGTTATTATCTGCTAAAACAAAAATTGTTGCTGTTAACCATGCGTCTAATAGTTTAGGAACTATTAATCCAATTAAAGAGATTATCCACCTAGCGCACCAAGTTGGGGCAGTAGTGCTTATTGATGGTGCACAAGCGGGTTCTCATCTTGTAATTGATGTGCAAGACTTAGATTGCGATTTCTATTGCCTTTCATCACATAAAATGTATGGACCAACAGGTACAGGTATACTTTATGGAAAAAAAGAGTTATTAGAAAAAATGCCGCCATACCAAGGTGGTGGCGAAATGATTAAAGAGGTAACCTTTAGTAAAACTACTTATAACGACTTGCCCTATAAATTCGAAGCAGGTACACCAAACATTGCTGATGTTGTAGCTTTCCGTTATGCAATGGAATTTATACTTGAAGTTGGTCGTGAAAACATCGCCGCACATGAGCAGGAACTTCTTCGTTATGCTACTGAAAAGATTGGCGCTCTTCCGTCTGTACGATTAATTGGTACTGCTAAAAACAAAGTAGGTGTCGTTTCATTTGTCGTTGAAAATATCCATCCATTTGATATTGGACAAATGCTTGATGCAAGAGGTATTGCTGTACGTACAGGGCATCATTGCACACAACCGCTTATGACCTGCTTGGGTATAGAAGGAACCGTGCGGGCTTCATTTGCTGTTTATAATACAAAAAGAGAAATTGATTTATTGGTTGATGGTTTAACCAGAGTCATCAATTTTATGAGATAAATAAGAATGACAATTAACCAAGTTCAAGACGAAATTATAAGTGATTTTTCGCTTCTCGATGGCGATATGGAAATGACTGTTTTCTATATCATGGAACTTGGACAAAAACTTCCTGTTATGCCTGAAGAGGAAAAAACAGAAGCGAATATTGTGAAGGGATGCCAATCCAAGGTTTGGCTAAGTGGTAAAATGGCAGACAATACGCTTCATTTTATTGCTGATAGTAACACAGCAATAACAAAAGGTTTAGTAAGTCTTTTAACAAGAATATTTAATAATCAAAAACCCGATGACATTCTAAATGCTGATCTGTACTTTATGCATAAGATCGGTATGGATCGTTTTATTGGAACTCAACGATCGAATGGTTTTGGGGCGATGATCAAGCAAATGAAATTATATGCATTGGCTTTTAAAACAAAAATGGAATTGAAGTCATGAATGAAGTAGAGAAACCAGGCCAGAAGGTGTCGGATGCAACAATTCCAGATTTACGTGACAAGGTTATTACGGCAATAAAAATGGTGTACGACCCTGAAATACCCGTAGATGTTTATGAATTAGGGCTTATTTATGAGATTAATATTTTTCCTATAAATAACGTTTATGTACAAATGACTCTAACCTCACCCTCCTGCCCGTCTGCAGAAGCAATTCCATCGGAAGTAGAGAAACAATTGAAGGCCATTGAAGGAATAAATGAGGTAAAAGTTGAAATAACCTTTGATCCACCTTACTCACAAGACATGATGAGCGAGGCAGCGAAATTGGAACTTGGATTCTTATAATTTGTTATATAACTGAATAAAACTGATAAACATATGTATCCCGAACAACTAGTAGCTCCCATGCGGTCTGATCTAACTACAGCTGGTTTTACTGAGCTTAAAACTTCTCAAGAAGTTGATAATTATTTGAAAGATCAAAAGGGCACAATATTGTTAGTAGTAAACTCTGTATGTGGATGCGCTGCCGGCGCAGCAAGACCTGGCATTAAATGGGCCTTGCAAAATTCCAGTAAAAAACCGAATACATTGGCAACCGTGTTTGCTGGTGTTGATAAAGAAGCCGTAGCAAAAGCACGTGAATACACGTTACCTTATCCTCCGTCATCTCCCGCAATTGCTCTTTTCAAAGATGGTGAATTAGTACACTTCGTTGAACGCCATCATATTGAAGGAAGGAATGCACAAATGATAGGCGCACATTTGGTAGAAGTTTTTGAAGAGTATTGTTAAAAAAAAATATATTCGTCCAAAATATAAAGCTGTCTAGTCTATAGGCAGCTTTTTTTTTATGCGCGTTCAAGAATCAATCGCGTTTCTTCAAGGTCAAGTTCGTATTCAATTTTTCTTAACACTTCATCGTTAATAATACTTTGATTTCTTAATTGGATGGCAAGTTTGCGTTCATTGGTTAATAAGTCTTGCTGTATGCGATGAAATTCATTGATCTGATCATCATTAAGCTTGGGATTAGATTGGTCTTTTCTGATGCGTTGAATTCTGATCTCGTACTTAGTCTTAATTTGATTCAACACTTCATCACTTAATGATAGCGAATAATTTTCCTCTATGTGTTCGATGACAGATGATGCTAGCTTCAGTCTTGCCTTCTGTTCATTTTCATGTTCACTGACATCCTGCTTTATGCCCATCCATTTTATTAATGGCCTTAAGGTTAATCCCTGTACAACGAGCGTTGAGAAAATAACGCAGAAGGTTAAAAAAATAATCATGTTTCGGTTAGGGAAAGGTTTTGATCCTTCCATAACCAACGGCAAAGCCAATGCCGCAGCAAGAGAGACAACACCTCGCATACCAGACCATGCAACAATCGTTACTAGCCTTAAACTGATGGTTGGCTCGCGTTCTCTAATTTTTTTGCTAAGCCTGGGAATATAGGCACCAGGATAAACCCATATAAGCCGTGCTAAAATGACAGCAACACTTACACTTGACCCGTAACCAAATAATGTAAGAAGTGAATGTCCCCTTATATTTTCTAGAACCACAGGCAACTGTAATCCAATGAAAATAAATATGATTCCGTTAAGTATAAAGATGATTGTGCTCCAGGCCCCATAAGCTTGCAATCTGGTTTGTTGTGAAAATATTTCAGAAGAACTTCTTCCCAAAATTAAACCACACGCCACTACCGACAATACGCCAGAGGTATGTATGGATTCTGCGACTAAATAAGCTACAAATGGCGTGAGAAAAGTAAGTGTTGTATCTGTGGTTGGATTGTCTGGTGTTATTTTATGAATCCATTTAAATATTTGTGCTAATACATATCCCATGGCAATTCCTCCACCAGCTACAATAAAGAATTGTAAACTTGCATCCCCAATACTAAATATGCCTGTTAGAACGGCTGCAACGGCGTACTTGTAAACTATTAATCCTGTTGCATCATTTACTAAACTTTCACCTTCTAAAACAGTAGTAACACGTCTCGGAACACTTAAACCTTTGGTAGCTGCCGCAGCGGCCACTGCATCAGGAGGTGATATAATAGCGCCAAGTACAAATGCCTCGGCCCAACCAAACCCAGGTATAAAACTGTGAGCTACCCATGCAACGCCGCACGTAGTAAAAACAACGCACCCTGTTGCCAACAAAGTAATAGGTCTTTTTGCAAATTTGAAGTCAGACCATGAAGTAGTCCAGGCTGATGCATAAAGAATGGGCGGAAGGAATACTAGAAAAACAGTTTCTGGATCCAGAACAATGTGTGGAAGCCCAGGTATAAAACCAATACCTATGCCCGCGAGTACAAGCAAAATTGGATACGGTATTTTGATTTTATCAGTAACCTCTGCTAAAGCAGTAACAACAGCCAACAGAATAATTACAATTTCAATATAATGCACGTCCGGTAAATCTTAGAAACTAAATTTAGCAAGAAAATCAGTTAGTTCTTCCTTTAAGGTTCTCTTGCCAGTAATACCTAGCAGCTGGTTTACCATTTTATTTTCCATGACAATCAGTTGATGTAACTTAAGGTGCTGGTTTATAAAAATGAATTCGAGGGGTGGAATCAATTCTTTTAAAATATCAACAACATCAAAAATTTTAATACTTCGCTCCACCAGGTTGTATGTTCCGCTTGCCAATTCGGCAGCTAACAAATTATTTAAGGCACGGGCTAAAAATTCTACATGAATAAAAGAACGTATTTGTTTACCATTGCCTTGAATAGAAACACGTTTATCAAAGTTGGCTTCGAATACAAATTTATTTATAACAGCGTCGAAGCGCATGCTCTTACTATAGCCATAGGCATTACCACATCTTAAAATATAGGTATCTACCTTATTAACCAATCGGCGCACGTGCTCCTCACCACGGAGTTTTGAAATAGCATAAAGGGTTTTTGGATCAGGTGATGTATGCTCATCTACTGGCCCTTCTGAAGATCCGTAAACACCGGTGCTACTAACATAAATAAAGCGTTTGACTGTACTTTCCTCTACTGCATAAACAAGTTCGGCTGTGCCCCAATTGTTAACCTGCTCATAAACATGGGCATCTGCATTAGCAAATGGTGTAGTTACTTTTGCGGCAAGATGATAAACTACATCAATGTCTTTTAGTACTTTTCTAAGGTTACGTGAGTCTAGAAGTTCGCCTTTTACAAACAATAATTTAAAATGCTTTTGTAATCTAAGACCTATAAATAAATTATAGTTAAGGCGACTTAGATTGTCGTATACAATTACTTTTTCAACTAGTGGATTAGAAATCAATAAACTAATTAACTCGGTACCGATATATCCTGCACCGCCAGTCACTAATACTCTCATTTATACAATTTTATTTTGTTTCGAAGGTAAGGGATATACGCTCAAGGTTCAAGGTTGAAGGTTTCAAGTTATTGGAAAATGTTACTGGTACAATGATCAATTTCGAACTTGGCTTTGAATCTATTTGCTGACTAAATCTGTATTTAGGCCGCATTCTACCTTATTCATTCCAAACCACCGCGCCTCTCGTTCTTGCATTTCAGAATCCAGTTTACGCGTACATGGTTCGCAACCAATACTTAAATATCCTTTTTCTTCAAGCGGATGCTTGGGAAGATTAAATTCTTTTTGGTATTGCCAGATCATTTTAGGATTCCAATCAAGCATGGGATGGAACCGGATACAATTATGAGGTGCTGGTTGTTCAACCTTCATAGCTGCACGTACAGCACTTTGGTCTGCTCTAACACCGTTAATCCAAACATCCAATGAGCGAAGAATAGCATCCATCGGTTGTGTTTTATTAAGATAGCAGCAATGGTCAGGATCTGATGTAAAGAGTAATTTGCCTTCAGGGTCACGCTGCATGAATTTGGGAACATCAGATCGTAAATCACGCATGTTTAATCCGAAAAGCTTGGTAATGTAATCTCTAAACTGAACCGTATCTGGAAAATGGTATCCAGTATTAATGAAATAAACAGGTATCGTATTATCTATTCTGCTAAGCATGTGGAGTAACACTAAGCTATGCGATTGAAAAGATGAGGTGGTGAACAGCGCTTTCCCTTCACTTTTATATTGGTAAATCTTGGCTTTAATCTCTTCGAAATTCATCTAACTTATCGGTATTAACTTCTTAATTAAGCAAACGATAATTCAAATTTATCACTTTTATCAACGTTCCACTAAACCTTATTACGGCTACAATGACAAATATTAAGTTCTTTTGGTTCTGTTTTAATTAATACTAGTGTTATAGATGAAAATTTCTCGAAATAGCATTTAATAAATATAATTTATCAAAGTGCCTTAAGCACTTTGGTTTTCATACAACTACGCCATAACCAACCACCCTACAATAATCGTTAAACCGTTTTTTTGATATTATTTAGAGATATAGAACCCAAATTCCTATAGAAAATTTTTGAACCATTTACCAATTATCCTGTTTAACTTTAAAGATGAAAGTAAAAGTTTCCCGAAAAGAACATTTTAATGCTGCACATAGGCTTTTTAACGCTGCGTGGTCTGATGAAAAGAACGAAATCGTTTTCGGAAAGTGTAACAATCCTAATTATCATGGTCACAATTATGAACTCATAGTGAGTGTTATTGGTGAACCTGATGTTGAGACGGGATATGTGTATGACTTGAAAATTTTAAGCGATATAATAAAGGAGAACGTTTTAAATAGATTTGATCATAAAAACCTTAATCTTGATTCAACTTATTTCAGCGAACTTAACCCCACTGCTGAAAATATTGCCATGGTTATCTGGAAGATCTTGAGAGAAAAGATAGAATATAAATTAGATTTGAAAATTACATTGTATGAGACAGAAAGGAATTTCGTTGAATATCCGGCCTCTTAAAGCCACCGAAGATGAGCTTCCAAATGATGACCACATCGGTTCGTCAGCGGAAACTCCCCTTCGAAAGGATGCGTTTGATCTAACGGATGATGAGAAGATATCAAAAATAGAAATTCATTTTCGTGAGATCATGAATATTTTAGGGCTTGATCTAACAGACGATAGCTTGAGTGGTACACCACATCGTGTAGCTAAAATGTATGTAAAGGAAGCCTTCAGTGGACTGAATCCACAAAACCGCCCTCAAGCAAGGCTTTTTGAAAATAAATACAATTACGACCAAATGTTGGTTGAGAAAGAGATCACTTTCTTCTCTCACTGCGAACATCATTTTGTACCTATTTATGGCAAGGCTCATGTAGCATACTTTTCTTCAGGTAAAGTAATAGGATTATCAAAAATAAACCGCATTGTAATGTACTTTGCCAAACGACCCCAGGTTCAAGAACGACTTACCGTGCAAATAGGTAAAGAAATGCAACGCGTACTAAAAACAGAAGATGTGGGCGTTGTAATAGATGCCAATCATATGTGCGTTGCTTCACGTGGAGTTGGAGATACAAATAGTCGCACAGGAACTGCCTATTTTTCAGGTAAATTTAAAGACGAGAACATTAAACGTGAATTTCTAAATTATATAAACAGCAAATAAGGAACTAAGACATATAGACTTGAGTTCATTCTGATAAGCGGATAGTTAATTTTGTTATTTTTGGCTGAAATTAGGCTACAATGGAGGTATGTTGTTGCCAAATCGTTACTTTTCGTGATGTTTAACCCTCTAACATAACCTTAAACAGCATGAATATGTCCCTCGAAATTGATATTCACCAACGTGAATTTCGAAATGAAAATCACAAAGCACTTCTTAATATTATCCACACCTACAATTTTCTTGTCGGTAAAATGAATGACCTTTTTAAGAATTATGAAGTAACCCGGCAACAATATAATGTACTTCGTATTCTTCGAGGCCAGTACCCGGGTCATGCCTCAATATTTTTAATTCGGGAGCGAATGCTCGATAAAATGTCTGATGCATCAAGAATGGTAGAACGATTACGTTTGAAGGACCTTATTGTACGTAGAGATGGCGCTCAAGATAAGCGATGCGTAGAGGTGATCATTACTGAAAAGGGGCTACAGCTTCTTGAGGCAATGGAGTTAGAGGTAGAGAGCCTGGATAGACTGTTCACCCATATAGACACTCAAGATATTTACCAAATGAATGGTGTGCTTGATAAGATACGTTTGGGAAAAATTATATCAACAAAAGAAAATTTGTAGTTTAGCACTTCTTTTAAAATAGATTACATATGGTATTTGATTTGGACATGATTAAGGCAGTATATGAACAACTGCCAGCACGTATAGCCCGGGCAAGAAAGGCTGTTAACAAACCCCTTACACTGTCGGAAAAAATCTTGTATTCTCACTTGCATGAAGATCAAAGTGTAGAAGGTTTTGGCCGCGGTAAATCTTACGTAAATTTTTCTCCTGATCGTGTAGCCATGCAAGATGCCACTGCTCAGATGGCACTTCTTCAATTCATGTCTGCGGGTATACCGAAGGTGCGCGTTCCATCTACTGTGCATTGTGACCATTTGGTGCTTGCCAAAGATGGTGCTAAAAAAGACTTAGCTGATTCAATCACTGCCAGCGGTGAAGTATTTTCCTTTCTAGAGTCAGTCTCTAACAAGTATGGTATTGGATTTTGGAGACCCGGTGCTGGTATTATTCATCAAGTTGTGATTGAAAATTACGGCTTCCCTGGGGGAATGATGATTGGTACAGATTCTCACACCGTAAATGCCGGTGGTATTGGCATGGTAGCTATTGGTGTTGGCGGTGCTGATGCCGTTGATGTAATGGCAGGTATGCCTTGGGAGTTAAAGTGGCCTAAGCTGATTGGTATTAAACTAACTGGTAAGCTTAGCGGATGGACCGCCTCTAAAGATGTTATTTTAAAAGTAGCCGGAATTCTAACTGTTAAGGGCGGAACAGGCGCTATTGTAGAATATTTTGGTGATGGCGCTCAGAGCCTTTCATGTACAGGTAAAGGAACCATCTGCAACATGGGAGCAGAAATCGGAGCGACAACTTCAACTTTTGGATATGATGAAAAAATGGCTGAATACCTTCGTGGTACGGGTCGTAAAGAAGTTGCTGATCTTGCGGATAGAGTTAAAGAACATTTAACAGGTGATGCTGAAGTTTACGCAAATCCTGAAAAATATTTTGATGAAGTTATTGAAATTAACCTGTCAGAACTCGAGCCCCATGTGAATGGTCCTTTCACACCAGATCGGGCTATTCCAATTTCACAATTTGCAGAGGAAGTTAAAAAGAATGATTGGCCACAAAAATTAGAAGTCGGTTTGATCGGTTCTTGTACAAACTCTTCTTATGAAGATATTACACGTTCAGCTTCATTAGCTAAACAAGCCGTTGATAAAAAACTAAAAGCGAAAGCAGAATTCACAATTACGCCTGGTTCTGAACTAGTTCGTTATACGGTAGATCGCGATGGCTATTTAGGAATCTTTGAAAAAATGGGAGGTGTAGTGTTGGCCAATGCTTGCGGGCCTTGCATCGGTCAATGGGCCCGACATACCGATGACCCTAACCGCAGAAACTCGATCATAACATCGTTTAACAGAAACTTCGCAAAGCGTAACGATGGCAATCCCAACACACATGCTTTTGTTGCTTCTCCTGAAATAACAACTGCTTTTGCCATTGCGGGTGATCTTACCTTCAATCCACTAACAGATACACTGCTAAATACAGATGGGCAGGCTGTTAAATTGGATGAACCTAAGGGAGATGAATTCCCTCCAAATGGATTCGATGTTAAAGATCCTGGTTACTTGGCACCCGCATTAGATGGTAGCAAAATTCAGGTTAAAATAGCAGCGGATTCAAATCGCCTTCAGGCATTAAGTCCTTTTGCACCTTGGGATGGTAAAAACCTAACAGGCATGAGAATCCTGATAAAAGCCAAGGGCAAGTGCACGACTGATCATATTTCAATGGCAGGTCCATGGTTACGTTTCCGTGGTCATCTTGATAATATTTCAAACAATACTTTAACAGGAGCTGTGAACTTCTTTAATGAAAAAACAGATAATGTAAAGAATCTTTTAAGTGGTGAGTACGGTCCAGTACCAGCAACACAACGCAGTTATAAAGCTGCTGGTATACCTACAATTGTTGTTGGTGATCATAACTATGGAGAGGGTTCATCACGTGAGCATGCAGCCATGCAGCCACGCCATTTAGGCATCCGTGTTATTCTTGTTAAATCATTTGCTCGTATTCACGAAACCAATTTGAAGAAGCAAGGTATGTTAGCATTAACCTTTGCTAATGAAGCTGATTATGAAAAATTCCAAGAAGATGATCTCATCAACATCATTGATCTAACTAGCTTTGCGCCTGATAAACAACTTACGTTAGAACTTAATCATAAAGATGGCTCAAAAGATATCGTCAAAGTGAATCATACGTATAATGCAGGTCAGATTGAGTGGTTCAAAGCCGGCTCTGCGCTAAATATGATGGCTAAGGAAACGGTAGTCGAGACACCCTCCGTTAAAAAGAAAACTGCACCTAAGAAACTTATTGTAAAGAGTGGCCCTACTAAAACAAGTTTAGTTAAGGCATTAGCAAAACCAATTCGTAAACTGATTTCAAAAGTACTAGGCAAATCCTCTCGAAAAGTTGTGAAGGTTGCTAGAAAAGCTAATCCTTCTAAGCTTAATAAAAAAACGATCAAACACCTAGGCAAGAAAAAATCTACTGGTAAAAAGGTAGTGACTTCTAAAAAGGTTCTAAACAAAATTATTAAAGATGTTAAGAACACTTCCAAGCGAGCAATTCCTAAAAAAGCAGCTAAGAAAGTAGTAGCTAAAAAGGCTGCCAAGAAAGCGGCAGCAAAGAAGAAAGTAGCATCTAAAATAAAACGATAGTATCGACAAAGAAAAAATAACAAGGCTGTCTTGCAAAAGGCAGCCTTTATTTTTTTACACTAGCTTGGATTGGACCATGCAGATTAATTTTTCTTGGGTCTAACGAGCGCTTACGTATATTCATATTCAATATCTCTATTCCAAGTGCGAAGGCCATAGAAAAGTAAATGTAACCTCGTGGCACGTGTACGTGTAGGCCTTCCACAACCAACAACGTTGTAATCAAAATTAAAAATGAAACAGCAAGAATTTTCATTGCGGGATGCTTCTCAATAAAATTACTTATGGTATTTACAAAAAGTAGCATCACCGCTAACGATATAACAACAGCAATGATAATGATCAAAACGTTTTCCAAAAGGCCAATAGCTGTTAATATGGAGTCTAAGGAGAAGATGATATCGATTAATAGTATTTGAATAATAGCACTTTGCAACGTGAGCACAGCAACATTCTTCTTATGTTCGTGCTTACCTTCAAACTTACTATGTAGTTCTGTTACACTCTTACCTATTAAGAACAAGCCTCCAAGAATTAAAATGATATCACGGTAGCTTAACCCAGATTGCAGTTATCCGGTCAGAAGTAGTTGTTTTTCAGCAGGTTGTA
>CAXSCR010000045.1:0-37254 GCA_964235605.1 uncultured Cyclobacteriaceae bacterium
TACTAGTTACTAGCCTCTAGCTGCTAGCTGTTCGGTTAAAGGGGCACGTTAGTACGTTAGTAGTGTTGTTATGATGTGACGTTTTATTTATTTTATTGCGTTGGCTAATATTTTTCTAGACTAGGCCGGCGGCGTATAGGTTGAATTCTAGGGGGCTTGATTCTTGGAAGCCATCGGCTTTTAGGTCGTCAAATATTTCTTCATCAAATTCTAGTTCACGTAGCTCGGGTGGTCCATCAACGTTAATTGTAATTTCAGATCCGAAAAAAGTTATTGGATTTACTTTTACAAGTATTTTGAAGTTTTCATCTTGTTTTCTGAAATATTGATGTACAATGTTGCTGTCTTTTTTTGCCATGACTACTTTTAATTATGCTGCACTTGGTTCTTCCTGAAATTATCCATACAGACCGTCTACTAATTCAGCAGTTAAGATACGAAGATGCAGAAGAAATATTTTATGTTTATGCTAGTAAGCCTGAAGCTACAAAATATGTGTCTTGGCCAACCCATCAATCGGTGAAAGATACGCGTATCTTTTTAGAGGATGCTATAAAATCATGGCGAGAAGGTTCAGCGTACTCGTTTAGTATAAGGCTAAAAGCGACCGGTTTATTAATTGGTTCTTTCGGCATTGTAAACGATCATGGCAAGAACTCGTTTGGATATGTATTCGGTCCTAATCATTGGTCGCAGGGCTATGCAACTGAGGCCTGCTCAGCTATAATGGAAAAACTAAAGCTGAATAAAGGCATATTCCGGATATGGACGTTGGTAGATACCGATAACATTGCTTCATCTCGCGTACTGCTTAAATGTGGATTTATCGAGGAGGCTCGGCTTTATAAATGGCATCGTTTCGTAAATCAAGATAATCAACCAAAAGACTGCTTTTTTTATAGGTTGCCATAATTTTCCAAGTCATTTTCAGAGGCAGTCATATTACTAGCTATTCCTCTGCAGCTTTTACTACTGATATATAGTGTGATCAAGATTATGATATACGTAGACCTTAGGCAGCTTTGTTAGAAACTCCATAGCAAATTCTTTTGATTTAGTATTATGTCTGTTATGGCATAGATTTTTAAACATAAACATATAAAAGTTGGTCTACATCCCAAATGATTTTACCTTGTTAAAGTCGGTCCAATATTTCAGGTGTATTTTTATGCTAAGGTGTTTTATAATCTTTTTTACTTCATTTCTCATAACTGTTAATACATGCTTCTGCCAAGTAGATTCTAGTGCTATCCATACTGTTTTTTTAATCGGAGATGCTGGCGAAATTTCAATAGATCAAGTTGCTTATAAAGATACACTGCTTTATGAGTTAGCCCATAGCGCTACATCAACCTCGGTTATTTTTCTTGGAGACAACATCTACCCTAATGGTATGTTACCCAAAACAGATTTAAACCGTAATAAAGCAGAGTCAATTCTTGCTTCACAGATTAAATTAATTGAAAATAGAGTAAATCAAAGTAATATCTATTTTTTACCTGGCAACCATGATTGGGCGCAAGGAAAGAAAAATGGACTCCAGCACATTCTACTACAACAACAATGGTTTGATTCGTTAAATGATTCTAGGATTATGATGCTTCCACGCAATGGTTGCCCCGGGCCCGTAGAGGTTTCATTATCTAACAATATCACTTTGGTAATATTAGATACCCAATGGCAGTTGCATAAATGGGATAAGCCAGAAGGGAAATATAGTACCTGCCAAGCTAGAACCTTTGATGAAACGATCTCACAACTTCAAACAATATTACAGCGTAACAAACACAAACGCGTAATTGTGGCTGCACATCATCCTGTTATGACTTATGGAGAACATGGTGGTGTATATTTATTAAAACAACACATTTTCCCATTAACAGATTTAAACCCGAAGCTTTATATACCCTTACCTGTTATTGGATCTATTTACGTGCTCTATAGAAAATTATATGGCCATAGGCAAGATATTGCAAATTCTAAATATAAGTCACTGAGACGTTCATTAATGAAAGTTTTAGAGCAATACCCAGGTATTATATATGCCAGTGGTCACGATCATTCATTGCAATATATTTTTAAAGATAAGGTACACTATATTGTTAGTGGCGCTGGTGTTAAGACCTCCGTTGTAAGAAAAAAAGGTTATTCAAAATTTGCAGCTGCCAAACGTGGCTTTGTAAAACTTTCCTACAACAAGAATGGAGAAACAAGCATGGAATATTTTTCAACTGATATAAATAACAAGCCAATATCTTTACATAAGCAGATACTTAAGTGAAAATGGTTAATCCTACTTTGTCAAGTTACCAAATATTGGTATCGAAAAATTTGAGCACAAATCCAGCTTACGTTGTTCTGCAGCTAATCAAAATTGCCAAGAGGTAATGCATCAGAGCTGCGGTCCTGAGTTTAAGTATCCTATCCGCATGGCGGATAGGACGTTTGCTATTAAAAGTACGCGCAGGCTTGCTAAAAGCCTGCACGTACTTTTAATAGGTTCACTGCGGCACTGCATATGTAATCTGGCTAAATATCTATTGCCGCAGAAGGAGATGCTCTTGATTGGGCATTCTTGCAGATTCTAGTCAGTGAAGCCATTGTAAACAGTTCCTTGACAAAGTAGGATTTAAAGCTATCAAGTAAAAAATTCACCTATTACACTGAAACATACACAAGCATTTTAACCAAAGTATTTTGTTAACGTTTCATACCGTAACATGAATTATGTAAACCTTAATTCTTAATAATTGGTTAAGTATAACGTTGAAATTATTAAATTACAAAACGGTAAAACGATAGTCTTGATCTATGGATGATTTCAGAAAACTAACAACACAAGAGAAAGCACTTCGTATCAATTTAAGTCGCGCTATATATGGATCTTTTGCAGAGATCGGCGCAGGACAAGAGGTGGCCGCTAATTTTTTTAAAGTAGGTGGCGCTTCAGGCACTGTCGCTAAAACCATGTCAGCATATGATATGAAGTTCAGTGATGCCATCTATGGTTATTGCGAACGCTATGTTTGTGAAGATCGCCTCATGCGCATGCTTGATCATGAATATAAATTATTGCCTGAACGGCTACCACATCGCATTGCCACAACTCGCTTTTTTGCATTTGCCGATACCGTTGAAGTCTTAAATTTTGAGCGCACTAACCAAGGAAATGGATGGATAGGTTTGCGGTTTCAACTTAAGCCTGGTGGCGAGCCTAATGATTGTATAATACACGTAAAACTGCATGATAATGACCCTTTGCAACAGCAATACGCTTTGGGTATGGTAGGTGTTAATATGCTCTACTCTTGTATGTTCATTAGCGATCCGGAAGAAATATTAATGTCGCTCATGGATGGTTTGACAAGCAGGAGAATGGAGATTGATATGTTCCAGTTGTCAGGTCCTGATTTCCATCACGTCGATAATCGTTTAATGGCTTTGAAGCTTGTAAAAAATGGTTTGACAAAGGCGGCGATGTTTGGTGCAGATGGTAAAGTAATGCAACCATCCGATGAATTGTATAAGAAAAACGTGCTCGTGCTCCGGGGAAGGTTTCGTCCGGTTACGCATGTAAATGTAGATATGATGCTTACTTCGCGCCGGCACTTTAAGCTTGAAGCGGATGTAGACCGGTCAAAAATAATGGTGCTTACCGAGTTAACGCTCAATGATTTGAGTTCAGATGGAAATATAGATGAAAAGGATTTTCTTCATCGCGCCGACACCATTTGTTCACTTGGACAAAATGTATTGATCTCCAATTACTTTGAATATTATCGCTTAGTAGATTACTTATCGAAAATTACCAAAGGCAAAAAGATAGGGATCATTATGGGAATCTATGCCCTTCAAAAAGTCTTTGATGAAAAAACGTATGATAACACGCGAGGTGGAATTCTTGAATGTTTCGCTTCTTTATTTGGATCGAATGTAAAACTTTACATATACCCAGCGTGGGCTAAAGATTCAAAAGAATTGTTTACGCTAAAAGATTTTGAAGCCCAATTGCCAGACAATTTGAAGCACCTATTTCGCTATTTAATGGATAATAACAAGCTGGAAGATATTGGTGATGCGAATGTTAAAAACTTGCACATTATTTCAGATAATGTATTGTCGATGATCAGAAAAGGAGAACCCGGGTGGGAGAAATTTGTACCGCATAAAGTTGAAGAAGCCATTAAAGATCAAGGGCTGTTTGACTATCCCCACACCAATGAAAACAATCATAACGCGCCTGTATCAGGTGCGGCGTAAAAATTAGTTTTTTGTTACTTTAAGTTTTCCGCGAGATACGGCCATCCAATTACATAATTGGTAGAGTAACCTGGCGCCTACGTTAGCATCCCAATCATCTTTACCGGGTGCTACCTCATTCAGATCAAACCCAATAATCCTCTTGCCGGCTTTTACGAGCTTTCGAATCAGGTGTATGGCTTGTTCAAACTCAAAACCGCCAGGTACAGGTGTACCCGTATTGGGGCAGAGCTTAGGATCTAGCCCGTCAATGTCAAAGCTTATATACACATGTTGTGGTAATTCCTTTATAACCTGATCACAGATATTATCCCAGGTTTTGCCATCATAAAGTGATGCTTTGATATCCTGATCAAAAAATGTTTTCACTCGGCCTTCTGACCGCTCAATGAGATGAAGTTCTTCGTCGCAATAGTCTCTAATTCCGATTTGAACCAGCCGCTGTACAGCGGGAATTTTCAAAGCATTGTACATAATTGACGCATGTGAATAAGTAAACCCTTCATACGCCTTTCGTAAATCGGCATGTGCATCAAATTGCAAGATTCCAAAAGTATCGTGATAATCGGCCAGCGCCCTAATAAACCCAAGCGGACAGCTATGATCGCCTCCCAGTAGGGCAACCATTTTCCCTTCTTTAATTAATTTTTGAGTTGTTGACTTAACATAGATATTTAGATTTTCGCAATCGTCATTGATTTTTATAAGTATCGGGTCATCGACTGCAATTTTTTTTCCGCTTTCTAATGTCGTAATGTGTTTTAAAGAAAGCTGTCGAAGTCTTGTGCTTTCCGCAAAAAGTGGAAGTGGCACGGGTAACATGGAGATACCCAGCTTCCAGGCATCACCTACATCCTTCATGGCGAGATCAACCTGTGAAGATGCTTTTAATATGGCTTCTGGCGCTTTTGCAGTGCCTGTGTGATAGGACACCGTAACCTCCCAGGGAATGGGCACAATAATAAGCTCAGCATCTTCTGGAGAGAAGGGTAAGCCAAATAGATTGCCATTGACACCTGCACCATTTGCATCAAAAGCATGAATGATTTTTTCTCTCGACATTAAACCGTAATGCTTACTTAATTGAAATACAACATTTCTGGATAAATATAGCTATCTAGCTCACCCGTACCTTGGTCTACCTCTTTCCAGGAATTGAGTTTAAACTTAATAATGACGAGGCCGGCAGGGTACATATCGCCAATTTCAGATTTCGTGAGATACTCAGCTAAATATGAAATAACGGGATTGTGGCCAACGCACATTATGTTTTGGACATCATCATCAAATTTGCCTATTTCTTCAAGAAAAGTGCGTGTTGAAGATTCGTACAACTCTTCATTCTCAATAATCTTATCGAGATCAAATTTTAAATTGTCGGCCAGGTACCTTGCGGTCGTTTTTGCCCGCTCCGCAGCACTTGTGATGATAATATCGATGGGCAAATTATGTTTTTGTATATAGCTGCCAATCAGCATAACATCTTTAATTCCCATGGTGGTTAAATCCCGGTCTTTATCAGTGTGACCAACCTGTTTTTCAGCACTTTGGGCGTGGCGGAGCAAGTATAGGGTTCGTGGCATAAAGTAGTTATTAATTAGTCATTAAAGCGTGACATTAAAGACCAATATTAACGACTGGAATTTGATTTTTTAAAAAAATCATGATATTTGAACCGCTTGACCTAACAAAAACACATGTCAAAAAATTTAGTAATCGTAGAATCACCCGCAAAAGCGAAGACCATTGAGGGATATTTGGGTAAGGATTTTAAAGTGACTTCGAGTATGGGCCACATCCGAGATTTACCCAAAGGAAGTGGTGCAATAGATATTGAAAACGGGTACGAACCTACTTACGAAGTGAGTCCGGAGAAGAAGGATATCATCTCAAAACTTAAAAAACTAGCTGGAGATGCCGAGATGGTGTATCTGGCATCCGATGAAGACCGTGAGGGAGAAGCAATTTCATGGCATTTAAAAGAAGTGCTTGATTTGACTGACGCAAAAACGCGAAGAATTGTTTTTACAGAAATTACCAAGAAAGCCATCCTTAATGCCATTGAAAAACCGAGGGGCATCGATATTGACTTAGTAAATGCCCAACAGGCCAGGCGTGTTTTAGACCGTTTGGTGGGGTATGAACTTTCTCCGATACTTTGGAAAAAGATAGCCACAGGTTTATCTGCCGGGCGTGTTCAATCTGTAGCCGTGCGCCTTGTGGTTGAGCGTGAACGTGAGATCAGTGATTTCAAAGTAAAATCATCTTATAAAATAAACGCCCTATTTGATCTTGGCAAAGGCAAGCAATTAGTGGCTGAATTGCCCGAGAAATTTAGTAAGGAAGAAGATGCAGTTGCGTTTCTTGAATCCTGCAAAGGCGCGAAGTTTTCCATTAAGGATTTACAAACCAAACCCTCGAAACGCTCACCCGCGCCACCATTTACCACATCAACGTTACAGCAGGAAGCCTCACGTAAACTTGGATTCTCTGTAATTCAGACCATGGCGGTAGCTCAAAAATTATATGAAGCTGGTAAGATCAGCTATATGCGTACTGATTCTGTCAATCTTTCTGAAGAGGCTTCATCCGCGGCGGCGAAACAAATACAATCCGCTTTTGGAAAAGAGTTTCACCAAGCTAGGCAGTATAAAACCAAGTCCAACAGTGCGCAGGAAGCCCATGAGGCCATTAGGCCGACTGACTTTGGTGTTATGGACCCAGGAATGGATAGAAATGGTCTTAGGCTGTATGAGTTAATCTGGAAGCGTGCTATCGCGTCACAGATGGCAGATGCTGAATTAGAAAAAACAACAGCCACTATAGATATCTCCACAAACCCCAAATTGTTGATAGCATCTGGTGAGGTTATCAAGTTTGAAGGATTCTTAAAAGTATATATGGAGTCTGGCGATGACGAAGACGAGGAGGAGAATAGCAAAGTGCTTCCCCCACTCAGTATCGGTCAAGATTTGAAATTGGAAGAGCTATTGGCCAAACAAATCTTTTCACGCCATTCGCCGCGTTACACAGAAGCAAGTCTTGTAAAGAAATTGGAAGAATTGGGCATTGGCCGTCCGTCTACATACGCACCAACAATTACCACCGTGCAAAAACGCGGTTATGTTGTCAAAGAAATTCGTGAAGGTGTAGAACGTAAATACAATGTGTTTTCTTTAAAAGATAATAAGATTGAAAAACACGTAGAGTCAGAAATTACGGGAGCCGAGAAAAATAAGCTTTTCCCTACCAATGTTGCCATGGTGGTGAATGATTTTCTAGTCGATCACTTTCCAGATATAACCGATTTCTCATTTACATCAGCGATAGAACAAGAATTTGATGAGATCGCTAATGGAAAATTAGAATGGCGCACCATGATTGATAATTTTTATAAACCGTTTCATGGTAAAGTTTCAGAGACAGAGAAAGTAGAGCGATCTTCCGTAGGTAAAAGTCGCGAGCTTGGTATAGATACTAAAACTGGTAAGAAGATATATGTTAAGCTTGGCAAGTTCGGTGCTTATGTGCAGATAGGTGAAAATCCCGATGATAGTGGTGGTGAAAAACCCAAATTCGCAAGTTTGCGTCCTGGGCAATTCATTGAAAACATTACCATGGATCATGCCATTGAACTTTTCAAAATGCCACGCGATCTTGGGTTATTTGAAGAAAAATCGGTAGTAGTTAACATCGGGCGTTTTGGACCGTATGTTTTACACGATAAAAAGTTTGTATCGATCCCAAAACCTGAGGACCCGTACACCATCACTGATTTACGCGCTGTAGAATTAATTGAACTTAAGCGTCATTCAGATGCCAACAAACTGATAAAAGCATTCGCTGAAAACGATGAGATACAGATACTCAATGGACGTTTCGGTCCATACATCAAAGCTGGGAAGAAAAATGTAAAGATCCCGAAAGGGAAGGAGCCTGCAGAGTTAACACTTGCAGAATGTGTAACCTTGGCTGCCAATGCGCCTGAGAAAAAAGGCAGATTTGGAAGGTTCGCTAAAAAGGAAGCACCCGCCAAAGAAGCACCATCAGCAAAAGCGCCTGCTAAGAAGGTAGCGGCTAAAAAAGTTGCAGCTAAAAAAACACCAGCTAAGAAAACTGCGGTCAAGAAAACATCCGCAAAGAAAACGGCGAAGAAGGCTGCTAAAAAGAAGAAATAAATTGTAAAATTAAGGGCTGCAAATGTCATTCTACTAATCGTTTTAGAATGGCTTTAGGCTTCATCAATCTGCGTTATGAAAAAATTAGTGGTACTAACTGGTGCAGGCATTAGCGCTGAAAGTGGTATACCAACTTTTCGTGACGCTGATGGTTTGTGGGAAGGCCACGATGTGATGGAGGTTGCAACACCTGAAGGATGGCATAAAAACCCAGCCCTTGTACTTCAATTTTATAATGATAGAAGGAAGAAGGCGCTGGAAGTAAAACCCAACCGTGGTCATGAGATTATTGCTGAACTAGAAAGTCATTTTGATGTTACCGTTATAACGCAGAATGTTGATAATCTTCATGAACGTGCTGGTTCATCGAAAGTAATTCATTTGCATGGCAGCCTCTTCGAGTCTAGAAGTACCAAAGACGAAAATCTTGTCTATAAAATTCCCGGATGGGAGTTGAGACTAGGCGACTACTGTGAAAAAGGTTCTCAACTAAGACCCAACATTGTCTGGTTCGGCGAAATGGTTCCACTGATGGAAGACGCTGCTGCATTAGCCAGAAAAGCTGATATATTTTTAATAGTAGGTACATCAATGGCTGTATATCCAGCTGCCGGATTAATCAATTACGTACCCTTTGAAGCCCTCAAATATGTAGTAGACCCTAAACTTCCAGACATAAAACACATTCCATTCCTCAAGCTAATTGAAGACAAAGCAAGCTCCGGCATGGAGCGTGTAAGAAGTGAGCTGCTTCTTTTATAGTAAATAAGATCGCAACGATACACCACATTTGCGCTCGACAATTTGCTAAATATGTAGTTGATCCAAAACTCCCAGACATAAAACATATTCCATTCCTCAAGGTAATCGAAGACAAAGCAAGCAACGGCATGGAGCGAGTAGGAAGTGAACTGCTTCTTTTATAATAAGTAAGATCGTAACGACACACTACATTTGCACATCGACAATTTGCTAATTGATAATTAATCCATTCCTTCAAGATAATTCTTGAATTTCTCGGTGTCGTAATTAGCGGTCCCACTTTTTTTGGTTACAATTTTTCCTTCCGGACTTACAACAAAGGTGGTAGGAATTGATGGTACGTTAAGTTGAGCTGGCACCTCTTGATTTACGATGTATACCGGAAACGTATACTTTTTGCTATTTATAAATTTCGAAACTTTTCCGGGTTCTTCAAACCAATCAAGTATGATGAAGACTACCTTATTTTTGTCAACTTTTTCATAAAGACTTTGAATGGAAGGCATTTCTGCACGACACGGTCCACACCAGGTTGCCCATAAATTGATAAAGAGAACTTTATCTTTGAACTGCTTCATGTCGACAATCTTTCCATCTAAATCTTTAATTGTAAAGTTGTAATCAAAGTCAGCATCAACCCTTGATGACTCGACATCAACATCCATAAAACCAGAACTAACCAAAGCCGTGTTAGCACAGGTCGATATGTAGGATAAAGCTCCCGTAAATCGAAGCACTAAGAGGATTATTATAAAAGTTAACCACGGGCGAACCACCTTGATGATGTTAATAACCCTTTGGTTTTGAATTAGTTTCTTCATGTTTTTTAAGTTGTTAGTCGCAAACCATTAGGTCAAATTTCACGATTTTAACTAACTTAGTAAATAATTTACCCCCAAAAATCGTGAAAGTCGGCTTAATAAGGTTCGTTGTTATATTATCTCTCTTATTTTCTACTGGTGCTTACGGGCAAAAAGTAAAGTATAAAGACTTATTTGGGTTGTTGAGCTCTAAACAGTACGAACAGGCCGAACCGTTTCTAAGGCGCTATTTGAAGGATAATGATGATAACCCGAATGCCTATCTCTATATGGGCATTATTTTTCAGGAAAAAGCTAACAAGTCAGATGTTTTAAAACAGACTAAGATCGCCCTAACCAACATAGATTCGGCCATTTTTTTCTATGACAAGGCTTACTTAACAATTACAGAAAAAGAAGTTAAACGAAATGATGAATACTATCAGGCCTACAATCGCAGAGATTTAAGAACAGGTGAGTTTGGGGTGAAATTATCTGATATTCAATTTGATCTTGAAAAGAAAAAAGAAGGCTTAAAGGAACGTATCGATAAAGTTAAAATGGTTAATTACTATTTTGATTTGGCGGATACTTTGTATAAAAGATCGAATGGCTTATATCGTAAAATCCAAGACACATACCCTGCAGAAAAAGAGTTTTACCTACGGTCGGACTCAATTATGCTAACTCATTTATCAACGCTAATAGCGCGTTTTGATTCGTGTACAAAGGCGTTCGATAATTATAAATCTAGTGCGGCGTTGCTAGGGAAAATAGGATATAATCAGGTAATAACTTTGAATGATATTACGGACTTTAAAAAACAGGGCACTTCATTAACAGATTTTTATCAGGATGATCTTCAGCTATGGAATTATCAAAAATTTGCTGAGAAAGCAAAGACATCTATTGAAAAAGACGTTATACCCTTGCGTTGCAATCTGGTAGCTTATGATATAGAAATTAACAAGCTCCGTGAAAAGTTAGATAAAGATTCACTGTCAGTGAAAAATGACTTAATAAAATATAATGATCAATTGTTGTTAAATAAGCTGAAGAAATTTGATTCGGATCCACTGCCAATGAATATAATCAATATGAAATTAGCTGATCTTGAATATAGATCAGCTTTGCTAGAGCATAAATCATTACGCGATTCTGGCGATCTAAAATTGCAATTGAATTTATTAACACGTGAGTATACCCATCTAAACATATTGGATAGCCTGGCAACTAAGCTTAGTTCGAAAAACATTGATGATGAGGTTCAAAACTATGCACACTTTATCACGAATACGTTTAGTAACAGTATTGTTCTTTCAAGTTATATCAAAGCGTTGAAGGAATTTGCTGATCGTGAGAGAAGAAAAAAAGACATTCAATTAAGCTTCCGACAGAAATCCATGCAGTGGCTTTATAATGTTAAGGATTCTATTCCATTGCGCATGGACGTTATACATCCAAAGTTCAAGCCGTTGGTAGTAATGGAAGATAAATATACTGCTGGGCTTAGTTATACAGACTCACTATCGGCTACAGGATATTTTTATAACATCACGCCATCTCATATTCCTTCCCTCAAGGCAACTTATGCTGTTGACAAGGCAAATTTCAAGTTATCGAGGTTGAAATATATAAAATCACTTCAATGTTCTGACCCGGCAGGCCAAGTTTATTTCGTATTGATCTATTCAGAAAAGAACAACAAAGATAAATACAGCGCCTCTTTAGCAAAAATCTACCGCTCAGACGGGTTAGCATGGAGTAACAACTACACATTCGCGTTCATACCCAAGCAGATATCGTTCAAACCTGAAACAGCAGAAATAACCATCAAAGGTGAAACCCAACAGATGGTGATTGATAAGAATGGGAAAGTGGTTAAGTAAGAGCTGCTAGCATTAAACAAAAGCTTCCAGTTACTAGCTGTAAGCTTCTAGCTTGGATTGCAAAAGATGAATGTGCGGTCTGTTCTTCGGCCTGGAAGTCTCCATATTAAAACTACTAGTTAGGGTCTGCTCAAAAAGTTTAAAGTTCTTTAAAACATTGTAAATTTTTTTAATTGGACATGGATTTTTTTCTGATCTTTAAAAATCAAGTGCTAGGAAAATGCGAAAAGCCGTAAAAAACCGTGCATCGAAACAAAGCTACTTAGTCAAGGTCAATCTATAAAAGCCTATTAACCAATACCTAACGCCTAATTTAGCAATTCGTTTACAAGGTTCACATATTCTTGCATCGCCTGATCCTTGGATTTGCCTTTTTGCTCTTTCCAGGCATCATGCTTGGCAATGGCTTTGAAGTCAAAACCACCTGGTCGATCACCGCTTACGTCTCCTTCTGTAGCTTGTTTGAAGAAGGCGTAGAGCTGTAATAGTTCTTCGTTGCTTGGTCTTTTGGTAAGTTCCTTAGACTTAGCTACTGCTCTGTCAAATTGTTGCTGTAGTTCCATATAATAATAAGGCTGAAGTTAATTCTTCAGCCAAGAATTTTGCAAAGTAAATATTATGATCGATTATTAATTTCTACGTAAGGCCTGAGTTGTGCACCCGTATAAATTTGTCTTGGTCTGCCAATGGGTTCTTTGTTCTCACGTAATTCTTTCCATTGAGCTATCCAACCTGGAAGTCGGCCCATAGCAAACATTACTGTAAATAATTCAACAGGTATGCCGAGTGCACGGTAGATAATACCAGAATAAAAATCAACATTAGGGTATAGTTTACGCTCTACAAAGTATGGATCTTTTAGTGCTGTTTCTTCGAGCTTCTTTGCGATTTCTAATATTGGATCATTTACGCCTAATTTGTTCAACACATCATCGGCGGCTTTCTTAATGATCTTAGCACGAGGGTCAAAGTTCTTATATACACGGTGGCCAAATCCCATCAAGCGGAAACCACTATTTTTATCTTTTGCTTTATTCATCCATTTCTCTGTATCACCGCCATCTTTCTTGATGTTTTCAAGCATTACAATTACTTCTTGATTAGCGCCACCATGTAATGGCCCCCAAAGTGCATTGATACCGGCAGAGATAGAAGAATATATACTCGCCTTTGAAGATCCAACAATTCTAACCGTTGAAGTAGAACAATTTTGTTCATGGTCAGCATGTAGAATAAGAAGCTTGTCCAAAGCATCTGAAACAACGGGATCTACTTCATATTCTTCAGCAGGCATAGCGAACATCATTTTAAGGAAGCGAGAGCAGTAATTTAGGCTGTTATCAGGATAATTTACTGGGTGACCAACTGCATTTTTATATGCCCAAGCTGCAAAAGTTGGCATCTTAGCCAGCGACCTTACAATACTTAAGTATACGCCTTCAACTGATCGGTTTGGATCGAGGGATTCTGGATAAAAGGCAGTTTGTGAGCAGAAGAGCGACGCTAAAACACCCATCGGATGAGCAGCAGATGGAAATCCATCTAATATTTTTTTAATGTCCTCATGAACCAGCGTATGAGTTTTAATGTCATTCGAAAATTTGTTCAATTGTATTTGTGTTGGCAGTTCACCAAATATCAAAAGATAACCTACTTCGAGAAAAGAGGATTTAGATGCTAAATCTTCTATGGAGTATCCCCGGTAACGGAGTATTCCATTATCACCATCGAGATATGTAATGGCACTGGTCGTTGCGCCTGTGTTCTTATAGCCAAGGTCTAAGGTAATAGCACCGCTCTGATCGCGAAGGCTGCTAATGTCAATAGCAACTTCATTTTCTGAGCCAACAACAATTGGGAGTGTGTACGATTTACCATCAATAATTAATTCCGCGGTTTTAGACATGACTTTCGTATTATTTTAATCGTTTTAAAGATAAGGTATAGAATGTTGATCAAACAAATAGAGAAACAAAAATGTTATAATCATACGGTTTGTGATCCATTAGTTCGCACATGAGCCATTCAAGGAAACGTTATCGTTATATTATTAATTATTTCCCAATATTAATGGCATCCCTTCCTTGCCTGAACCTATTACAATTATCTTCGTGTTAGGAGACTTCGATAATTCCAAAGTAGCTTCAATACCTCTCATCTTAAGCAATTTATCAGTTAAACTGTTATTAATGATGTTATTGGCTCGTGACTCACCTTCTGCGGCAATTCTTTTTCTTTCTGCTTCGCTTTTCTCTTTATCAAGGCGGAACTGGTAAGCGAATGCCTCCTGTTGTTGTTGAAGCTTACTCTCTATGGCTATACGAATTTGATCGGGTAATTGAATTGATCGAATAAGGAGCGTTACCATTGTTACATTATTGGCCTGAAGGATTTTTTCCGACTCAGCTTTTATGGTGGCTTCTACTTCGGCTCTTTTAGTAGAATATATTTCTTCAGCGGTATAACGACCCATAACTTGTCTCACCGCCGAGCGCACCTCGGGGATAATCAATTTTTGCACATAGTTGGTACCAAAGGTTTCATGGATATATCCAATCTTATCTTCAATCATTTTATACCTAACTGAGATATCTACATGAATAGAAAGGCCATTTTTGTCTAGAATATCCATGTTTTCATCGGTGGTATTTTCTTGTACATCATAAACATATACTTCGTTCCAAGGTGCTTTTGAGTGGAACCCAGGTTGAATGATGTTATCTTTTTCCAAGCCAATGCCAAATTTCTTAAAGATGACAGCCCTTTGGCCAGCTTCAACGGTAAAAAATAAGCTGGATGATACCGCTCCTATAATAAAAAGTGCAATAACGCCAATAACAATAAAGGGTAAAAAACGTCTGTTGTTCATAAATGAAGTAGGGGATTATTATTCTTTAGTTTCAGCCTTAGGTGGTCTTGGTAATCCCATTAGCTTACCAATGATCAAAACTACAAATAAATTACTCCATGCAGCTTCTATTACACTTATGTTTTTAATAAGCCGTGCATTAGCTGGATAAACGGGATCAATTCCACCCATTATACAGAGACTATAGTTTACACACTCGCCGTAATTTCCGAGGCCCAATTCTTTCGTATCGCCTAGGCTGCCCGGTTTAATAATACAGATTAAGTGAAATAAGCTACCAAAACAAATACCCGTCATCAAAAATATACAGGCTGCTCCCCACAGTTTATCGGCAGTTAAGAATTCGCCTGAGAAGATATCACGAATAGCAAAGCTGATTACTGTAACCTCAATCGGAAATAATAAACTATGTAAAACCAGTAAGAATAATTGTCTGTTTTGAATCTCTATGATTTTATAATAGGGAAATTCTACCAATGTCCCCACCACTACAATACCTAATAACACCACTAGAAATGTGTTAATAAGAAATTTATTGGAAGTGAAATTTCGAAGCAGATCCCATAGTAAAAACGAATACAAGGCTGCGAAAATTGAAAAGATGGTAGTGACGAATTTACCTGCAGGCGTGGCCGGACCATCCAGTAGAAATTCTGTTAGTGTCAATCCGAAAACAATAATGATGATTTGAATAATGACTACGTTACGATAATCTTTTTCCTTTTCGAGAATCAACTCAAGCGTTGTTAGACTAAGGAGTTTTTTAAACATGTGTAGGAATTTTTATGGTAAAGTTTATTATTTTAATATAAAACATTACATTGAGATAATTAAGAACAGTTTTATTATTGAAAAATAAAAGTTTTTTAAAAACCGTTTTTATTTTTTGTAAAGCTAATGTGATGGCTGAACTCATCGTTGTAGGCAAACATCTGGCATTATTGCTTTTCATTTCTCTGCCTGTCCTCATATATGGACAATCTCTTAAAATAGATAGCCTTAAAGCAGCACTTCAAAAAACAACCACACAGAGAAATGCGGCAGATGTGCTTCATCAGTTGGCAACGGAAACATGGAATTATGATTTCGAACAAGCTGTTCGATTTGCGCAAAATTCACACGAAATATCGCTTGAGCAGCATTATAAAAAAGGTGTTTCGGTGTCACTCTCTGACATCGGATTGTATTATTACTTTAAAGGCAATCCAGATAAAGCACGTACTTACTTTACACAAGCACTAAAGATAATTGGTAAGGATAGTTGTGGAGATTGCCAAGTGCAAACATTTATTCGGTTAGGTAATCTGTATCGTTCACAGGCCCGATTTGATTCCGCGCAATGGTATTACAAGAAATCATTTTCGCTTTCTGGTGGTAAGCAAAATTATAAAGCACTTTCCTTTTACTACTTTAATTATGGTGTGCTGCAAAATATGCTTTCGCGCTATGATAGCGCATTGTTTTATCTACGAAAGTCAGTAGCCCTGCAAAAGCACTTCAAAGACAGTTTGGTTTTAGCTCAAACACTAAAAGATATTGGACTTGTTCATAAAAGCTTAGGCAATTATGACTCTGCTAAATATTACTACGATCGGACTGGTGAAATCGCCGATCATTTTAATAATCCTGAACTGAAAATGTTGCATTTAATATATTCTGGTGAGTTGTATTTTTTTCGCGGCAATTATACAACCGCTTTAAACCTGTACAATCAAGCATTCACCTTATTTAAACTTCACGGTTTTAAAATTTACTCCTCAATGCTATTTAACAGAATAGGCCAGGTGTATGATGCCCAAGGAGATTACTACCGGGCTTTGGAACATTTCTTTATGGGTTTGGAAATTGATACCGAGCTTAAAAATCAACAAGGAATTGCCCATGCTAAAGCGGTTATTGGTCAGACTTACTTAAATCAAGGTAACGATTCTACAGCCATGGTTTATGTCAGTTCTTCTTTGGTTATAATGGATAAGATAAATGATCCAGATGGCGTTGCGGTTGCCAATAATTTGATTGGCTGTATCTATATGAAGCGAGGGAAGTATGATAAAGCCGATGAATACTTCCAGCGCTCCCTTTTTCTTTTAGAAAAAATAAAAGCGCTAAAAAGTTATGCCTATGGCATTTTGAATTTAGCACAGCTATATGACGCACAGCATTCATACACCAAGGCTTTGGGGTATAGCGATCAATCTCTGCATACTTTTGAACAGATTGATAATATACCTGGTCTGTTACTCATCTATAATTTAAATGGTTCCATATATATCAAAACTAAAAATTATGATAAAGCAAAAGAATATCTTGAAAAAGCTCGCAAACTAGCTCTGACTCTGCCTTCATGGCCAAGACTTCACGATTGCTATAAACATTTTGCCGCTTATTATCAGGCTAGAGGAGATTATCCAGGCGTAATTACATTCTACGAAAAATTAATAGCGCTCAACGATAGTATGATCTATACAAATCATTCTTATGCGGGAAGAGAAAATCTAACTTCCTTATATCATGTTGTGAAAAAGGAAGATGAAATCAAATCACTACAACAAGAGAATCAGATAAAGCAAGCTGAGATTACATTGCAGCAATCACGTATTAAAGGTCAAGAAGTACTTCTTATTTACACCGTTATTGGTATTATTTTACTCGCCATTCTCGCGTATACGCTGTTTAAGTATTACCGGGCTAAAAGCGTTGCTAACGACTTGCTCCATAAGTTAAATGACGAAGTAAATGAGCAAAAAGAAGAAATACAGGCGCAGACAGAAGAATTAGTAGGAGCGAACCATACACTATTAAAGTTGAATAGTGATTTAATTGAAAAGCAGGAAGAGATACAAGCGCAGTCAGAAGAATTACGCAACGCCAATGAGACCATTGGTGAAATTAACCGGCAATTGGAGAACACTATATCGATGCGTACCAACCAATTAAAGGAAGCGTACAAAGAATTAGATACATTTTTCTACCGTTCATCACATGACTTTAGACGGCCGCTTACCACTTTTATGGGACTTGCTGAGGTAGCTAAAATAACAGTTAAAGACACCAACGCGCTTGAATTGTTTGAAAAGGTAAGCGAGACTGCCCATAACCTTGATAAGATGATTATTAAGCTGCAATCAGTCAGTGATGTTGGGGCGCAGCAGTTGGTTTATAAAGAAGTGATCATCAAGGATATTTTTGAAAATATCTGTCACACATTTGCAGAACAAATTCGGCTTAAGAATATTCGAACTGTCGTTGATATTCATCAGGACGAACTATTTTATTCATATCCAGCCATGGTTAAAATTATTATAGAAAACCTGGTTGAAAACTCCATCCAATTTGCTGATGTTGTTGATCCTTATATACGTTTAATTACCTTCCAAACACATAATCATATAATTATTTCAATTGAAGATAACGGGCAAGGAGTCCCTGAAAAGTATCAAGATCGAATCTTTGATATGTATTTCCGTTGTAATGAACGGTCGAAAGGAAATGGACTGGGGTTGTACATCGTTAAGAAAGCGATAGAGAAGTTAGACGGCAGCATTACAGTAGAAAGTAAACTAAAGGTAGGTTCTGTTTTTAGTGTTGAGCTTCCCATCAATACTGCCCACGGCTAATAATCTATCAAAAATATCTTGCTGTTTAAAATCTTAATTAAGTCTTGCAAAAGTATTTGCTTGGTTAGCAATTTGACTTCTTTACGCTTAGACAAGATAGACTTGAGGGTTCATTCGTTACTAGCGGTGACATCAAGCGCTTAGCATACTCCAATCATTAATAAATTGGTTTAACATAGTAAATGGTTTGTTCAGGGTCTTGAACTTGCGATATTTGTTAAAAATGAAACGCATGGGGAGGTTTAACTTTTTTAAAGGTAGAAGTTTCGGAATTGATCTAGGAAATAATAATACATTGGTGAGTGATGAAGATAATATTCTTATAGCGCAACCCTCATATATTACTTTTCATACTATCAATCATTCAATAAAAGCTATTGGTACTGAAGCTTATAATATGTTTGAGAAAACGCATCAAGAGCTTGTATCGATAAAACCATTAAAAGGCGGTGTAATCGCTGATTTCGAATCGGCAAGTAGAATGATTCGCCAAATGATTAGCGGAGCCTATATTAATAAGTCAAGGCTTGAAGGTTATGATAATATCATATCGGGAGTGCCTTACTCTACCACCGAGGTAGAGAGAAGGGCATTGCGAGCTGCACTTGATCAGTTTAATGCCAGAAATACATACTTGATGTTTGAACCACTTGCAGCCGCCCTTGGTATGGGTCTAAATATTCAGGAGCCAGATGGTAAACTTGTTATTGATATTGGCGGCGGTCTAACTGAAATTGTTGTGATTTCACTTTCTGGAATTGCAGCCTTTCAGTCTATAAAAATAGCCGGTGATACCTTTGATGTAGAGATCCAAGACCACTTTCGGAGAAAGTACAACATGGCTATTGGACTAAAAACGGCTGAGCAAGTAAAAATTGAAGTAGGAGCTGTGATTGAAAATATTAACAACGTGCCTACATCTATAACGGTGAAAGGAAAAGACCTTGTTAAAGGCTTACCTGTTATCAGAACCATCGATCACAAAGAAGTTGTTCACATAATTGATAAGTCGGTTAGTGCCATTGAACATAGCATTGTTCAAACTTTGGAAACATGTCCACCTGAGCTCGCTGCAGATATTTATGTAAACGGGCTGTTTGTTACCGGCGGAAGTGCATTAATACGAGGTTTAAAGGAGCGCTTGGAAGCTAGAATTAAGTTGCCAGTACACATAGATGCTAATGCACTCACATCTGTAAGTAAAGGATTAGCCAAAGCTTTAAAAACACCTGAAAAGTATAAGAGTATATTATTTCAATAACGTTGATTATTGGAGTATCTATGAGCTATAGGGCTTTTAGACGTATAGAAACAAAAAAAGCGACATAATAAGTGTCGCTTTTTTTTTAGATATGACGTTGACTTAACCGAATAAATCACGTTTTACTTCATCTATTTTGTTTTCTATTGCTTCTTTTACTTCAGCAGCTTTTTCTTCTATTGCCTCTCTCAATTCTTCTGCTTTTTCAACGGCAGCATCCTTTACTTCAACAAATTTGTTTTCGGCTGCTGCCACTGCGATAGTAGCTTTTTCCTTAGCAGATTTAGCTGCAGACCTTGCTCTTTTAGCAAAAGACTTCTTTGCAGGAGCTGCTTTCTTAACTACTGCTCTCTTGGCAGCGCTAGCTTTCTTAGCAACCTTTTTAGCTGTTTTCTTGGCTGCCTTCTTAGCAACTTTTTTAGCACCCTTATTATCTGCTTTTTTAGTTGCCTTCTTGGCTAATTTTTTGGCTGCTTTTTTAGCTGCCTTTTTTGGAGATTTTTTAGCGGCCTTTTTTACAACCTTCTTGGCTGCCTTAGGCTTCGATTTCTTAGCTGCTTTTTTTACTTTCTTTGCCATAGCATTTTTTTTAATATCGAAAAGTTAAAGAATATCTTTCACTTTTATACAATCGTTTTGAAAATATTTATGCAAGGAAAGTAAATTGATTGGCATTATCATCTATAATGTGTGAGTTAATGCTTGTTATAAATTGATTTTACCCATCTCTTTAAATTTACAGTGGGTTTTACTCCATAACATCCAATGTGTATGATGGATTTTAGTATGCTATTTCATTACGATCTTCACGTTTAATGTTGCTTGAGAACAAATAATGGAATTAATTGGGGAATGAAAACGAGCGAACCTATTGTCACTGCCATCTTATCGTATGGTATGTCTGGAGAAGTATTCCATGCACCATTGCTGGCAGTGCATCGTGGATTTAAGTTGAAGAAAATATGGCAGCGTACATCGAGCAAAGCAAGCTTACATTATCCGGAAGTAAAGGTTGTTAGATCACTTGAAGATATTCTACACGACCAGGAAATTGAACTTGTCATAGTCAACACAGTAAATGAAACACACTTTGATTTTGCCAGTAAGGCGATCGCAGCAGGCAAACATGTAGTTCTGGAAAAGCCCTATACCAATACAGTTAATGAGGGCCAGAAGCTCATTGAATTAGCTAAACATAGTAAAACTGTTCTTTCCGTATTTCAGAATAGGCGGTGGGATGGTGGGTTTCTTACTGTTAAAAATGTAATTGAGTGGGGTATGCTCGGAAACATCGTAGAATTCGAAGCACATTATGATCGTTTTAGAAATCAGGTTACTAGTACCTGGAAAGAAACACCGGGGAATGGCTCAGGTATTTTATATAATCTAGGCTCTCACATGCTTGACCAAGCGCTCATGCTCTTTGGTATGCCCATATCGATAGACGCAAGGCTAGGAGCTCATAGGCCGGGTGCAAAGGTAGATGACTACTATGACATCAGACTAAAGTACCCCGATCTTAATGTAACTGTAAAGTCAAGCTATGTAGTGCGTGAGCCAGGGCCTCAGTATGTAGTGCATGGGTTAAAAGGATCATTCGTAAAATATGGATATGATCCACAGGAGGAGGCTTTGAAGAAGGGACAGAAGCCTGGGAGTTTGGGATGGGGTACAGAACCAGAATCATATTGGGGTAAGTTGAATACACAAATTAATGGCCTCCATTTCGAAGGAAAAATTGAAACCTTACCTGGAAATTATCTTGCTTACTACCAAAATTTGTATGAGCACATTCGCGAAGGCGCTGAGTTGATCGTTAAGCCAGAACAGGCATTGCAAGTTATTAGACTTATTGAAGCAGCTGAGCAGAGTAATGTAGACCAGCGAGCTATTAAGCTGATTTAAGTTATATAGAATTTCTTGAAATTTGACCCTGACACAAGCTGTCGCAGGTCTGTTGTTGTTTAGCAGCATGAAAACACAGCTATCTCTTCAATCAAAAAAACAAATGGGCCAGTCTACTACTAAACTTGCAAGCAACGAAGAAGAAGTTATGAAGCGCTTCTATTTTCATTTATTGAAAAACTTCGGACACATCAAGGCACAATAAGCCTGCTCACAATATATCTCAAAGCTTTTTTGCCATAGCGTTTGAGAAATAGGAGGGATCTTGTACTTCAATGTACAGATCCTTTTTTTTATATTACTGTTACATTTATAAGGATGAAACTAATATTGCTATTCGCCTTCAACTTTAGAGATCATTCTTTTGTAAGAATCAGCGATACCTGCAGATGACAGCATGAATACAAAAGGAAGAATAGGGATTAAAAAACGTCCATCCCAATTTTCTGTAGTAAGTGTCACTGTCAATGCCTGGGTAGCAATAAAGACAATAATAAAATATCGCTCACTTATTTCATTGGCTGAAAATGTTTTCCAACCTTTCAAAGCAAAGAAATAAAGGGGAAATAGGGTTAAAATTATGAATGCGTTATGTGTTGGCGAGAAGTATGGCTTTATGTTTCCGAAGAACAGCAACAACTTAATGATGCATAGTTTGAGGAAAAATAGGGGATTGTCGCATATAAAAATCAACAGTTTAACCAAAGGCTGATAACGGCTATCGGGTAACCGTAAATCAAAAGGTGCAGTTATATGCATGGTAATTTTAGGATAGATCACCTCGGCTTGAGCGTAACTTTCTATCAGTTGACAATGGGCGAGCATTTTATTCAGCAAAAGGATGCATGCAATTAGCATAACCACACTCAATCCAACGGTCATAGCCTTAAGCGAATTTTTGTTAAACCCCTTCATAAATAAATAAGCGCAAATGCTTATCACGAATGGAAAACCGGTAGGCCTGATAAAAAAGGTAAAGCATAATAGAAGTACCACTAGTAGGTAATGCCATATCTTTTTACTTAGTACAAGCGTAGTAAAAGATATAATGCTAAAACTTGTGAATAGCGATTCGGTATAGAGGAATACATTCCATTCATGAATTTTAAACCAGCTTAAATATAGAAGAACAGACAGCAAAGCAATGGATTTCTGCTTTGTCATTTCAATAACTAAGTTGTAAATACAAAAAGCTGCCAATCCGGAGACTATCACCTGTATAATTACAACTGTAAAGAAGGTACCTCGGCACGTGAAAATCAGGGCAAGGAATGATGAATATCCTGCATACCATAGACTACGGCCCTGTGGCAATACGCCAGATTCAATAAGTTTAGCGTCGTTAATATATAAGTTTGAATCTACAGAGAGTTTAGCGCCTGAGGATAGAAGCCAACCTTGAATTAAGAACCAAATAACCGCTAAAAAGAAAAGGATTACTGTGTCCCTATTTTTCGTCTTCCCTATAATACTGAATGAAATTTGCATTTATCTAGTCATGTTTTCATTCTGAATTTGCCACACAATCAAATGTACTTCTTCGTAATTGCTGATGAGTAGTCTTACATCTTGCGTATTCTGCTTTTGTAATAACGAGAATAGCTTTTTTTGTACTACACCGAGAAATTCTTGTACGTGTTGTAAAACGACATCGGGATTTTTATGAAGATCTTCGTATTGGATGGTAAGTATTTCGTGGCCTTTGAACAACCTTTTAAATTCTTTCTGCTGTTTTATATAGGTTAGTGCAAATTGTTTAAAATCAAGACAATCAACATGAAGTTGTGGGGTTGATTTTTGAGATGATATTTTAACTGAACTCCACAAGTTAGTTCGTTCAGCAATTTTTAACGAGACGTACAGTTCAAGAATATCCTTTCTTGTAAGATGAATTACTTTTATATGTTGATCTTTTATAATCTGATCAAAGTATTCCCCATACACTTTATGATTATAATAAGCGTAGAATAGCTTAAGTCCGATAGCTTTTAGCCATTTACTATGGGGTGTAAAAATTGAAGCTTCTAATAAATTAGGGAAAGTGGTATTGCTGTGTTCAATCCTTTCGCGAAGCACTTCGCCGTAAGATTTTATATTTGGATGATAATTAAGGTACGTGTGAAGTAACGTAGAGCCAGATCTCGGTTCGCATAGAATAATAAATTTCGTATAATGCTGAGTCCTGTTGAAGTTAACTGAATTTATTAACTCCTTCCGTCTAATGTTTAAATAGGTTTGAAGGTGAAGAAGATAATTGTACATGTGTATGGCTTGTTCACCTGTTATAACAGACGAAAGTAACGATCGAATTCTTTAAATCAAATTTTACATAGAGTAGGCAGCAAAGGCAGGGGTCAATATGTAGCGTGCAATGTTGTAAGGTAAGGTTGATTGGATGAGTTTATTGAAAATTGAAAATTGAAAATTGAAAATTGAAACTCGAAATTTGAAATTTGAAATTTGAGAGGTGCAAACAGGAAAATCGCTTGTAAAAAATGATAGTTGATTAATAGTTTTTACTCGCATTCAAACGATGATTGTCATCTGCAGCTTTTACTTATTCGTTATGCCACCTGGCCAAGAAATACAAATCCTTAACATCAGCCCGGCATGTGAGTTCTGCATAAACTTTAAAAAATCGAGCTAGCAGTTCAAAGCTAGCAGCCAGAAGCTATAAATTTGATATTAAAACTTTAAGCAATTTCACGGTAGGTGTAAACGATGGTGTTGAAGGTATGTCTGAAATATCGAGATATGTTATGGCTTTTTTTTAAGTTTGCAGTACAATTCATTATAAATCAATATTATCAATGCCAAATACTGATAAGTTAAGTGTACTTGTTACGGGCGCTAAAGGCCAACTAGGAAATGAGATTCAGTTATTAGCTACATCTTACAGCCAGTTTGCTTTCACTTTTATTGACATCGACGAGGTAGATCTTTCAAGTGAATCAGCTATTAGAGCGTATTTTAAGGGGAAGAACTTTAAAGTCATTGTTAACTGCGCTGCGTATACAGCCGTTGATCTCGCTGAAGATAATGCGGCTCTGGCCTTTAAAGTGAATAGTGAATCGGTAAAGATACTTGCTGAAATTGCGCGCGAACATAGCATCAGGTTTATTCATATTTCTACAGATTATGTATTTGATGGTAAGAGTAATCTACCAATTTCTGAGACTGCAGTGCCTGCACCGCTTTCGGTATATGGGCATTCTAAGTTAGAAGGTGAGAAACATGTCTTATCAATTCTACCGGACGCTTATGTTATACGTACAGCTTGGGTATATTCAACTTTTGGAAAGAATTTCGTTAAAACGATCAAAAGCTTAGCGCAGCAGCGTAGTGAATTAACTGTTATAGTAGATCAAATAGGGTCGCCTACCTTTGCTCATGATCTTGCTTCAGCTATTCTAATAATAGTTGAATCTATCTTTGTTAAAAAGGTAGATCATCCAGGTATCTATCATTTCTCAAATGAAGGTGCAATTTCGTGGTATGATTTCGCTTACTTTATTGTTAAACATTATAACTTACCCTGTCACATCAAACCAATTCGCACCGAAGAATATAAAACAAAAGCCGTTAGGCCGCAGTTTAGTTTACTAGATAAAAAGAAAATTAAAAACACTTTTGGGATTGAACCGCCTCATTGGCATGAGAGCTTAGTTAAGTGTCTGGATCAATTACAATAATATTAGAAGATTTGGATGGTATGGTTTTTTGATCATTTAAGGCAAATTGTTTTATATGAACTACATAGTATCTGCAACCCTATCTGAATCCCAAGAATTATCTCCTATGCAATGTCCAATGTGCGAGGCTTGGATTGATAAGCGTGATACCAAAGAATTTTATAAACACATGCACGGCATAAACCAATTGATAAGACCTATATTAAGGAATACTTCATTCGATGGCGTAAATAAATCTTATGCTGAAGTCGAAAGGGAAGAATTGATACTTGCTTAACTCGAACAAGCACTTCTAAATTCAATTTGTTTTAGCCGTCATTGGCGTAAGCTGCGCCATTACTTTTTCTAGCTCTTCATAAGGACGATAGCCGGTAATCATCACACCCTTGCCAACCGCATTAACAAAAGTCAGTGTCGGAAATCTACCAATTTTATGATAAGCAGCCTGTTGTAAATCGACCCGAAATGCATTTCGACCTGTACCATTATTCCAATCCGTAATAAACTTTTTTGCATCAAATAACGCCGGAGATTGCGTTTCAAGTTCATTGGCAAGGTTCATTAACACCGCTGTCTTGGCCACATTTAAACCTTGTAGCATAACAGCTTCCCTAACTGATTTAAGATATAGATCTTCCGCTTGCCGCGATTGCAGAGATGCACATTTTACCGCGATACAAGATGGGTAGGATGAGGAAGGCGGATCTTCGTGCCATATATTAAAGTTGATCTTTGTATGGGTTATCTGCCCTGCGTGCATCCATACAGGTCCCATTTGAAAAGGCCGTGAAACTGAATTGAGCGGATCATCATACCTAGTCCAATCTGGTATCATTCCTCCCATTATGTAATCACAATCAATACGATCTGCGAATGCTGTGCGAAAGCGATTCCAGTGTGGTTCAAAAGCCCAGCTCCAGCAGCAAAGCGGATCGGTATAGTAAGTTACTTTTAACCGATCCGCTGTTTGCTCTTGCTGGTTTTGATTATAGATTTGTGCGTTTTTTACTTCTTTTAACACTAGTTCCTGAGTTATCTTCCACTTCACCACTTAACGCATACGTACTCCATTGGTTCTCACCGGTTGGTGTAGCCATTTTCACTTCTTCACTACGTTCTTTAGCAAGTTCTTTTGACAGTTTTTCTACTAAGGTTTCAGTACGATCAGTACCTATAGCTTCTTGATTCATTAAGCCATTTGTGGCTTCTACGTGTGCAATTGGGTCTTGAATAAATTGCCATGTTTCACCAAGTTGTGTGCTCTGACCATTATTCCATGGTCCGCGCGCTTCTGCACCACTTGACATATTAAAATAAGTATTACTAAACCTAGGATCTGCCTGACGTGCGCCTGGCGGGAAGTTAGGTTGAATGGTATCTAATGCAGCTTCAAACATTTGGTAATGTGCTACCTCACGTGTCATAAGGAACTTAAGTGTTTCTTTAACATATGGATCGTCTGTAAACTTCATAAGATATTCATATACAATCTTAGCACGAGATTCTGCACCCATGTTTGAACGCAAATCTACCGTAAGATCACCATTAGCATTAATATAAGTTCCACTAAATGGTATGCCGCGGCTATCAGTCAGTACTGGGCTGCCTGCACTTTCAAGTAGAAAATGTGGGTTTGCCATTGCATCATGGATTACATTTTCTTTAGAAGCTTTACCGGCCAACAGTTTCATTATTTCAGATTCATCTGCTTCATCTTTTAATGATCCGTTAACACCTGCAAGTAACATTTGAATGGTAGCACCTACTATTTCTAAATGGCTGAATTCTTCCGTTGCGATGTCCATTAGCATATCATATTTATCAGGATATGGTTCTTTGGCACCGAAGGCTTGTATAAAATATTGCAAAGCTGCTTTTAGCTCTCCATTTGGTCCACCAAATTGTTGCAATAATAAATTAGCAAAGCGAGGATCTGGTCCTGAGACTCTCGCGTTAAATTGTAAATCTTTAACGTGATAAAACATATCTTTTTGGATTAGTTGTAGATAATTAAAGGAGCCTAAAAAAAATATGCCTCTTTTATGTTAATATCCTTATACCGGTAATTATTTTACTTTGACTAGGATATTCCCCATTAATAAATATCAATATGTTACGTTTACCATCATGAGGATTTAATTACATAAAAAAATTTTACCTCAGCTTAGATTGAATAAATAGCAAATTGATTAAGTGCTTATTATACTTTCCATATGCGTTATTTTGATTTTATAGTTCGCCGCGCAATGCACTTCACCTGCTACTTATATCATTTAAGATTGGGTTGGACTATAAGATATTATTCTTGATATTAATCTTCGATGCAGCATCAAAAATTATTATTGTTTGTCCGGGTAAAATTGAAAGACGCTGTAGCGTTCCTTACTGGCTTCCAGAATCTTGCATAATGACAGCGAGATGCACGGAGAAGATAAGTGCCACTGCGCGGCTGCGCGGAATTAAATTTTGTGCACAGACTAAAATTGCAGTCCTTGCAGAGAGAACATGGTAATGTACGTGGCGCTAATTGCGCCACGATCATTACCATGTTTTATAAACCAGGATTTTGTCTGGTGCTTCTGGCGCCAGACAAAATCCTGGTTTTTTTATGCGCGCCTGAAAGTTCGATTTGAAATGCTTACGGCCCTTCGCGCATCTTCAAGGCACTAACCATGGAATACAATCTTATCGCTACGATTATTTGCAAAATAGAAGTTCTGAAGTTAAATGAGACTTCATCTCAAAAGGTATGTTCGGAAGTTTTAGTTCATTAAGGGTTAATTGGCTACTTGCTAAAGCAGACGCTGAATTCTTCTCTAATTCTCCAAACGAAAATAATCATACTTACCCTGTTTTAGTCGGACAATAATGAAAAATTATAATACCGTTCTATACTAATCAATTAATTCTGTTGTCTGTTTTCCCATATTTGTTCTGGGTAAAGCACAATAACACTTCTATTCTTTAAATGTGTCGCTAATAGCTTCGGCACCTTTTCCATGTTCTGGTTATAAGAGAGTGTATGGGGTCTTGCCTTGATGATCATAAAGATATCGTTATCTTGAATGGACTTAATTATACCTTCCATATCACTCCATTTCTTATAAGGAGTATATTGAATGTCAATAGACTTATCTTCCTTTCGATTATGATCGCTTAAAGCTTTGAATGATTTAATGTTACTATAAATTACAAGAGTTGCCCCCGCAAGTCGTGTTAATTGAAGCATGGTTTCTATCCAGCCCGGAAAGCCTGCTTCCTTTTCTGCGTTATCAGGAATAACAGCTACTATTCTTTTAATGGTATTTAAAGGCTGAAGTAATTTGCATATTAAAATTTGACTAGTGGTATTCAGTAAAACTCTATCTAATATCGGACCGTACCTTATGCCTGTAGTGATCTTTCCGTTCCATCCTATAACAACTTCTGTGATGCGTAGTTCTGTGATGGCGCGTAGAATTCCATTTCCTACATTCACGTCCACACGAAAAACGCATTCCTTAACCATCTCTGTTACGCTATCTTTTAAAGCATGATTTATCTTCAATTGGTACTTCGCCATTTTTTCGTCAGCTTCTTTAATATTTTGAACCACGAATAAAGGGAAGATGGGATGAGTTGACACTGGATTTTTAATTAGGATTGAAAGGTCAATCAATCGATCTACATTTTCTGGATTTGCAACAGGAACAAGAATTCGTTCGTCAGCATCGGTAGGTTCAGGTATTTTATTCTCTTCCTCAAGGGCAATCTTTCTTCCTGCATTCTCCGCTATAATGCTGCTACCTAAACACGAAACTAGAATAAGTAGAATAGTGCCATTCAAGACATTCTCATCTAATAATTTAAGGTTAAAACCAATGAGCACTACCGCAATGGTGGCTGCAGCATGTGCACTACTCATGCCCCAGATGAGTTTTCTTTCTGTATTTGTAAACTTAAAAATATTTTGTGTGGCATAGGCAGCTAACCACTTGCCCGTAAATGAAATTACTATAATAAGTAGTGCTATTAATACTGCCTCAGGCCCCTTCAGCAGAACCCTAAAATCGACACGCATACCTACGCTAATTAAAAAGAAAGGAATGAATAGCGAGTTACCTACAAAGTCTATTCGATTCATTAAAATAGAGTTGTTCGGAATTAATTGATTCAAAGCCAAGCCTGCGAGGAAGGCACCGATAATCGGCTCAACACCAATTAAGTGAGCGGCAAATCCGGAGAGAAAAACAATAGACAATACGAACAGATATTGAGAATACCCTTCACTCTCAAGATTTCTAAAAAACCATCGACTTATGCGTGGAGCTCCCCATAGTATAATAAATATTAATAAGGCCAGTAGTGAGAATAGTTTCACGAAGAACAAAACCGTTAGTTCGTTCTCTTTTAAATTTGTAATGACTGCGAGTAGCATTAGCACAGCGCCATCCGTTATGATGGTGCCTCCAATAATCATGGCCATAGTTCTACTTTGTGTAATTCCCAACCTACTTATGATAGGATAAGCAATAAGGGTATGGGTGCTGAACATGCTGGCAAGTAACACCGAAGCGATTGTGCTATAATGAAGAACATATTGAGAAGCTAGAAATCCAATTATAAAAGGACACACGAAAGTAAGTACACCGAAAATGATACTTCTATGTTTGTTTTTTCTGAAGTCATTCATGTCCAT
Organism: uncultured Cyclobacteriaceae bacterium; assembly: GCA_964235605.1. Classification (GTDB taxonomy): domain Bacteria; phylum Bacteroidota; class Bacteroidia; order Cytophagales; family Cyclobacteriaceae; genus DATCRE01. Next base: position 29,912 of record CAXSCR010000045.1, read on the forward strand.
TTCCAATCCAGCCATGAACATGATGTATAACAACCCCACAGTGCCAAAGAGTATTATGCTTGCATCTCTTTCTAGAATATGGAAACCATGAGGGCCAAGTATAGCGCCAGATAGGATGAGGCCGACTATTCCTGGAATTTTTATTCTTGAGAAGACTAATGGACTTAAAAGTATTACCAGTAATACAATAGCAAATACAAGAACAGGATCTGTAAAAGGTATAGGGAATTCAAATTTTAGCATGAAGGCTTATTTTCTAATTAACATTTCCACAAAAGTTACAAGATGTATGTCCTGATGCCCAACATTGCATACTTATTCCATAGCAAATTACCATGAAGTAAGTACGTATGCGTTAGATAGGTTTTTCTAAATGCACCTCTTTAGCGGATTTATCTACTCTTAAGCCTTGAAAGACAGGATGTCGAATGCTGCCCTCGTCAGTTATTTCTGTAAATTTGATGTTACAGACTAGTTTTGGATCAACCCAAGTTACATCAGCAACATCTTTAATTGGGATCGAAAGGGGAGAAGTTTTACGAATCAAATTTTTGAGTTTAGCATGTAACTCTTTTAAGCTTTTATCGGTAAACCCGGTGCCTACATTGCCAATAGAAACCAGTTTCCCTTTTTTATTAACGGCTAGTAGTAAAGAACCAAAGGCAGTGCGAGAGCCTTTAGGTTCGGTGAAACCAACAATAATTGCTTCCTGGGTTTGGATGTTCTTAATCTTAAGCCAATCTGATGTTCTCTTTCCAATCTGATACGTACTTGCCTTCTTCTTAGCAATCATACCTTCCAGATTTATTTTTAATACTTGCTTATAAAATTCCTTCCCGTCCTCGTCGACATGGTCACAATATTTAATTACATCTGATTGAGGAATTAACGATTGAAGAATTTTTTTTCTTTCTATTAAGGGTAAGTCTGTAATTAGTTTTCCTTTGTACTTGATACAATCAAAAACATAATATTGTATAATATACTTATCTCTATTTTGATAGTTTTGCAGCTTTTGAAAGTTTGGTTTTCCCGCCTCATCAAAAACAACAATTTCACCATCTATTACAGATTCAGTGCCGATAACTTTAAGTGCATCAAAGATTTTTGGATAGGCTTTATCAAAGGTAAGTCCGTTCCTCGAATACAGTCTATGGCCGTCTTTATTAATTTCAGCAATGGCTCTATAACCATCCCATTTAATTTCAAAGATCCAATCAGGGTTTTTGAAAGCAGGTTGGTCAGTTAACTGTGCCTTCATAGGCTCGATGAAGGACGTTAGCTTCCGACCTCCCTCAATACGTACATATTTCATACTGCTAAAATAATAAACCCGGCACGTGCCGGGTTATATTTGAATTTATTTACCACCGAATTTCTTAGCCGGTGTTTTACGTTTGGGCGCATAATCGACTTCATGCTTTTCTGATTTATTCACATAAGAGCGGTCTTTAGGGCCTGGCTTCTTTGCATCTTTCTTTTCCATATGAGTAGAGATTTTATATTTTATGCATTACATATAAAATCTGTACCAACCGTTATTCACGAAGAACCCACATCATAGAAGTGTTGGTGACCCATATAAAACAAAACCAGCCAAGTGGGCTGGTTTTATACATTGCGTAAATTAAAATTATTCAACGTCGTAGATGTTCTCCCCACCGTAGTTTTTCCATTCGGTGCTAATTGCACTTCTATCGGCATTTGATCGCGGCGCAATACCAACAACGATACCACCTTCTTTAATAGAGTTCTCATAAAGCTCCGCCCGTTCCTTTGGAATGCCCGCGCCTATTAATCCTCCAATTAAGCCGCCTGTCAACCCGCCTGCACCAGCGCCTGTGAGCGCCGCTACAATAGGACCTGCTATGATTAAGCCTAGGCCTGGTAGAGCAACTGATGTTCCTATGGCTGCAAGAGCTCCAATTACAGCGCCAGCTGTTCCACCTATGGCTGAACCCACTCCAGCTTTCTCCATGGCTTTGTTACCTAAATCAGAGTCATGATGATCTTGATCACTAAACTGTGTTTTATGTGTTTCGTCTGACATGAGGACAATGATCTCATCAGGTGAATAACCTTTTTCAATAAGTGAATCATAGGCATTTTCAGCGCTCTCTCTTGTATGGAAGACACCTGTAATGGTGCCCTCTTCACGATTATAATTTGTTGTATTTTTCATATCAAATAAATTTAAAGTTTGATACCCTAACTTAAAATATAATGCCGCACAGGCCGATTGCACTGTAGATTAAAATTCTCATGAACCTTATAGAGAATGGTTGCTAAAAAATATGCTAACCATGTCAATTTAATTTTTTAATTTAACAGATTAGTTTGGGCTTGATTTAGAAATTAGACTTTAGTTATGCAGGTTATTGACAACGTTTTCCTTATTGATGATGATGTAGTTTCAAATTTGATTAATAGCGAAATTATTTCTTCCTATAATGAAAAAATTAGAGTCAATTCTTTTGTAAGCCCTATTTCCGCATTCGATGAAATAAGCGAATTAATGAAAGAAGATCACAAAAAGATTCCTCAAATTATTTTTCTTGACATTAACATGCCCGTAAGCAATGGATGGGAGATTGTTGAGAGTTTAGAAAAACTGAAATTAATGGAAATGAACTGTAAGGTTTATATCCTCTCATCTTCCATTGATTCCATGGATATAGAGCGGTCTAACAATTATAAAATCGTGAAGGGATATATTGCAAAACCTTTAACCGTTGCTCATCTTGAATTGTTGTTTGAATAAATCAAAGGTTAAATAGCTTTAATTAATCCTTAGAATTACTGGTAAGGATATTTTTTATTAACTAGAATAACTAAACAATAAAAATTTCAATTCAAAATATGGTCGTTAACATATTACCTGCTCCAAAATTGCGGACATTCAACATTTTTATGAAGTCCGCGAATGCGAGTTCGGAAGTTGAGCATAATCTCATGTGTACCTCTGGAATAACTCCCTATGTTTGATATAGTCCAGTCATATGAGTATCCAACTAAAAATTTTTCACTCAACTTATAGTTGATGAATGAAATCATACCATCACCTGTACGATAAGAACACCCTAAACTGATCAACTCGTTAAACACGAGATTCAAATTCAAATCGATGCTAAGTGGTGTACCATCTTGAAGACGTAAAAGAAAAGACGGATGAAGCACGAACTGCTTTTGACGATCTACAGTTAAGTTAGCCCCAGCCTGTAAAAAATAAAATCTTGGCACCTTTAATTGGTCAAGAGAACTTCTAAACTCTGTATTCCTTAATATTGTAGGAACGGAGAAACCAGCGAACATTTTTTTGCTAGAGTAAAGTATTCCTCCACCAAAGTTTGGTATAAACTCACTCATGAATACATTAAATTTGGGATCCAGTTTCGATTTTAGCATGAGGTCTTCAAAGTTCGCAGTATAATTATTAAATCCCGCTTGAAGTCCTAATGAGAGCACACTTCCGTTGTGAGGATTTCTAATTCTATAAGCATAGCTACCAAAAAAACCCGTGTTACGATAGCTACCTATTTGATCATTTGTAGCTAATATACCCAAGCCTACCTTACCATTACGCACCGATGAGTGTATACCAAATGTTGTCGTTACGGGAGAGCCTTCAAAATTTACCCATTGATTTCTATACGTTATTGTGCTACTTAGCTGAACATGACTACCTGCATATGCAGGATTAATCACGAGTCCATTAAATAAATATTGAGAGTATACAATACTTTGCTGCGCATGCACTGCTAACGGTGAAATCAAAGCGAGCACCATAATACAAAGCTTGTCAGTGAATTGCATGCGTATATTATCGTAATAGTTCAAGATATCCCGTTTTTGGTTTCGTACCATTGCCTTTATCAATTATGTAGAAATATGTTCCTTCTGGTAACTCGTTACTAAGTACACTTACTCCCCTGTTGGAGACACCCTTAAAGTAGTTCTCTAAATTGCCATAACCTTTAGCTTCATATACTAGCGTACCGTGGCGGTTAAAGATCTTCACCGTGTTGTTTGGAAAATCTGTGATACAGGATATTTCGAAGAAGTCATTCTGTCCATCGCCATCTACAGAGACACCATTGTATACTAATATGTCACTCATTATCTCAAATGATTTTGTTAACGTACATTGCTTATCGGATGTAGCTGTGACGCTATGTACACCTTTAGGTAACTGCGACAAGAATGTTCCTATCGCTGTTGTCTCATCTATTGTCCAGGTGATCGATTCGATCTCAACATTGTTAAGCTGAACATATACTGCCTCGCCAAGGTCTACCTCGCAATTGGTAGGTGTTGTCTTAATATCAAAATCTGGTATTTCCAGAGTAGCTTTTATTTCTGCCTTTACAGGATTCGAAATACAACCTGATTCTACATCTTTTGCTGTTGTTGTATACATGCCAGTATCAATATACCTGTAGTACTCGCCTGTAGCATCAGTTTGTGATTTTACAGCATTGCCATTGTACCATTGCATTATATAATCACGTGTATTGCCATTGACAGAAGATGAAAGTACGCCATCAGGTGTAATGCAGTTTGTCCTGTCAGATATATGCACTACTGTTGGATCAGGAACTTGAATCGGCTGGTTTGCTATAGTAATGCTAGCGGTGCCATCACAACCAGATGCTACATCCTGAGCCTGAACAATATATGTCGTTGCTTTTAACCCTGAAATTTCACTTCCTGTATATAATGGAGTAGCAGATACAGCGCCTTCATACCAGTTGAAATTATATCCTACTATGTTGCCATTAACGCTGGCGGTTGCTACACCGTTCGGATTTGAAGGGTCGCAGTACGTAAGCGGGTTTTTCTGTACAGGTTGTACCGCAGGACGGATTTGTTCTGCAGTTACTTCGGCATGTGCAGGTATTGATTTACAGAAACTGTGATTTGGATCTGTTGCAATTACTGTGAATTGTCCTAATGGAGCTGTAAGAACTTGCTGCGTATTGAACATGGCAGTGCCACTTACAACGTTCCCTGCATACCAGTGATAGTTATACAGTGCTCCTGATCCTTCGTCTGTTGCTGCAAACAAACTACCGTTATTTGTTACGCAGCTTGTTAAAGGAACTGCAGAAGCAATTACACGTATTGCTAATGTATCAATGGAGAAATCAAATATTCTATCACTAAGGCAAAGTGTGGTTCTGTTGGTAACACGTAACGTATACTGCTGAGGATCGTAATAATTAACTCCGGTTATAGTTGGGTTTCCGTTAGCAATATCAGGTGTTGCTTTAGCGGTATTGCCTACTGACCAGTCAAACTCATATAGAGAAACATCCTGGCTTCCATCGGCTGATACAGTCAATTGTCCGTCTGTTTCCGGAAGCTTACAAAGTGTTGGGTTCAAAAAGTCATCAAGAATAATGATAGGTGGCGCGGTGTTATCAACTATAATTGCATGTGTAAGCGTTGGGGCCTGGCATCCTACAGTATTCGTAATACTTACATAATACGCATCTGCAACAATATTTGATAAAGCATTCATACCATTCACTGCAGCTGGTGTTATTGGCGTTGGAGGTGGTACAGGTACTTGTGATGCATTGCCTTTGAACCACTGGAAGTCAAAGCGATTTCGGCTTGCTGCATTGCTCATATTGTAGACTGTGGTTGATCCAGCAATGGTTTCGCTGATTTGTGTGACCGCTATTTGCCCATCTGACAATGCTCCACATAATACCTGTGCTTGTGAATTGATTGTACTGTTAAATGTCGTCGAATCAAACTTAATCGCCAGGGTTGGTGTACTGATACATCCGTTATATGGCGATACATTGTCATGCACCTCTACTGTGTAATCGTCATGCATCTGGTTGGTCAATGATGTACCAGAAGCAAGAAAATCTGCAGGTGTTGTATTATTCTTTCCCCTATACCAATTAAAGCTATATCCTGCCGTTACACCTGATGTAGTCGATGATCCGTTCACCTCTGTTACGGAAGCCGCTATCTGACCATTTGCAAACATTGGACTACAGGCTGTGTTAGTGGATGATACCATATCAACTGAAGGACGTTGTGTTTTATCTTCAATTTCTACAGCAAACCAAGATGTAGGACATGCATTTGCAACGCCACCTGCCTTTTGGCCTTTTAGATAATATATACCATTGTCAAGTTGGTCTAAAACATTGTCAGGTGTTGGTGTCGGAATGGCAACTCGTGTTGGTGCCGGAACAACTTCTTTCTCCCAGATAAATGTATATGTACCTACCAATGAGACATGTGCTGGGTTATTACTATCAATTGTAATTTGTCCATCAACCGGGGCGCAATCAAATTTGTCGAGCTTGGCAACATTAAGTATCTCAACAGCAGGAATATTGTGTATAATCGTTACTGTCTCATCTATAGGACATCGCGTTGTTGTGTTCGTAACGTGTAATGCATACAGGCCTGGCCCAACATTATCCGGAGCATTTGTTACATATGGTGTAAGTCTATTTAATGCATCGTTAATGACTACAGCACCTCCGGGATCACTTGTCCAGATAAGATCATAAGAGGAGGCTGATCCAATGCCCTGTACACTAGCGTTCACTGTAATCTCCCCGTCATAAATAGTGTTACAGGATGTATTTGGAATAGTAGCAAATGTTACTATTGGGTAATGGCGTTCATCACGTACTGTGAAAGGTACAGCAGAAGTTGTACATCCAGAACCGCTTACCCCTGGGGTTATTGGTGATAACACTGCATTGCGTGTACCAATAACATAATACGTTCCAAAGTTCAAACCGCCCTGGGTTAACGATACGGTATTGCTGGCGATAGGGGTAGCCATCGTTACATCGTCATCCCATGTATAGGTAAAGTCTGCGGTATTGCTTGGGCCGGGATTAACTGACACTGCAGTAACTGTACCTGCTCCATTCACGGCTAACGGTGCGCATACATCAAGATGTGTTGTTGTAACGCTAACAATATCCATGGGTATGGTGTTGCCAGATACACTCACGGATGCATCTGTATAACACCGCGTAGTAAAGTTGGTAACACGGATATCATACTGTCCTTCGCCGATCAAATCGGTGTTGGCTGTAACGTATGGGCTCGCCTCATTATTCGTCGCTGAGTTTGAGGCTACAAACATAGGGCCGCCTAACCCATCCGGATCATTTGTCCATACAAAGTTGTAATTCGATCCTGCGCCGGGTCCTGAAGCGGTAACCCCTGTCACTGTAATTTGACCATCGTGGTTATCATCACATGAAGTACTTGATACCGTAGCAAAGCTTACTGTTGGCGTGATGCGTTCATCACGTACTGTGAAAGGTACAGCAGAAGTTGTACATCCAGAACCGCTT
>CAXSCR010000046.1:0-36191 GCA_964235605.1 uncultured Cyclobacteriaceae bacterium
AGTTTAATTGTGTTTTATCCTAAATTTACAAAATCTGCAATTTGTCGTACACCCAATTTTATTAATTTTGTGATCTGATATAATTAAGTGCTTAATGCCGTGGCATCAGTCATTGAATTACCTTTTAAAACTATTCTAACAAGCAATACTCATGTATCCCATCCATTACTTTTCATACAATTTATACAACGATCTATCTAGTGTGCTGGGATTAATGAAACCAAAACATGATTTCCTTGAGGATAAATAAGTAACTCTGCAGCTACATCATTTTTTTCTTTAAGGCCTCATAAAAAACGGAGGCTATTATTCACCTTAACAACGTCATCTCGCCAGCATGAACAATAAAGGTGGGCGGCGTTTCGCTATCAACATTGATTTGATTCGAATAAAGTTCGATAGTGATTTCATGAGATGCCGGGCCCGGACTTTATCTTTCATTATTTGATCACTAGGCAATCGGTATTTTAGAACAAAAGCGGCAATCCTTAATTTATTAAATTTCAGCCACATACTGTAGCTGGCACAGAAGATTATAATGTATAAGACTGTTTTCATTATTTTCACGTTATTGAAGTATATAAAAGTTATATAAACACCGTACCCGAATGAATAGGAAATCAAATTACCGAATGAATTGCTCTTTAGCCACTTGGTCTAACAATTGTCTCTAATTTTAGTGAATAATATTCCTTTGAAAACCGCCCGTAAGATTTTCTTCTATGTATTGATTACTATTAGTGTATTCATCGTTACGTTAACAGTTTCTGTATTTCTATTTAAAGACAAAATAATAAATCAGTTCATAAGGGAAGCAAATAAACACCTTAGTACCCCCGTTACCATTGGTAAGGTTGATGTTTCAGTCTTTCAGCACTTCCCTCAGTTATCTATTGTACTTTCTAATGTGTATGTCGAAGATAGTCATGCAGGGCAATACCCGCTATTAACCGCGGGTACAATTTCATTTCAGTTTAATCTTATTGAAGTATGGAAAGGGGTTTACACCATCGAGGGCCTACAAATCCGCGACAGCGAGGTAAATTTAAAAATAGACGCTAAAGGTCGAGACAATTATACGATTGTAAAAGAAGACAAGTCAACTAAGGGAGATGCCAGTATTACTTTTGCCCTAGAAAAAGTTGGTATTGAAAAAACCAGAGTACATTATATTGATATAAGGGAAAGGCAAGAATTCACCTTTTCAAGTAAAAACCTATTGGCGTCTATACAGACTGCATCTAACATTTATGACATAGCAGCAGAGGGCGACGTTACAACAGAAAAAATTAATGTGGCAGGTAACTCTTTGTTAGCAGGCAAGTCATTTGTAGTTGATAGCGAATTGTCGTACAACGACGAACAAAAAATTTTCTTAATTAAACCATCTGCTGTGGCGTTAAAAAATTCTGGCTTTAAAGTTAGCGGACAATACAGTTGGAAAATGAAAACTTTAGTGGATATTATGGTTGAGGGGGAAGACACAAACATACAAACTATATTGTCTTTGTTTCCTGCGGAAGCAGTTAAAGGTCTTGAAAAATATAAAAGTAAGGGCAATGTTTACTTTAATGCTAAACTAAAAGGAGAAATAAGTAAAACTAAAAATCCATCGCTATCGGTTGAGTTTGGTTTTATAGATGCTACCATCTTTCATCCTGATTTTAAATCCACCATTGAAGACGCTACTCTTAAAGGTTCATTTGCTACGAGCTCTATAACTGATTTTTCTAAGTCTGTGTTGATCTTAAAAAATATTAATGGCAAACTAAACAATGAGCCTTTTAGTGCCAATCTTATAATTAATGATTTTAAAGATCCAGATGTAATCTGCGATTTTAAAGGTCGCGTAGACGCTGGCTCACTAAGTAGTTTCTTTCCCATTGAAAACCTGAATAACGTAACGGGCTCGTTGCTTGCTGATATTTCTTTCGAAGGGAAAATTCAAATGTTAAAAAATAAAGCTACAGCACAACGTGTATTTACTAAGGGCACCATCGAGTTAGAAAATATCAATTTGAAATATGGGAAAGAAAATATACCTGTAAATAATTTGAAGGGAAGTCTACAGTTTAACAACAATGACCTTGCTATGAGCAATGTATCTGCTTTGGTTGGAAACAGTGATTTTGTATTTAATGGTTTTTTTAAAAACGTAATTACATTTCTACTTTTTGAAAATCAACCCATAGGTATTGAAGCCGATTTGAAATCAAAATTTTTAGATGTTGACCAGTTATTTGCAATCGGATTTGGTAAGCCTACAGAAGGGTCTAAGCAAGAATATGAATTCGATATTTCTAGAAACATATATCTAAATTTCAATTGCGATGTGGATGCACTACGTTACAGACGTTTTACCGCACGTTCAGTGACAGGAGATGTTCTTGTTAAAAATAAGCTAGCTGTATCGCGTAACATAGTTCTCAAAACAATGGGTGGCGACCTTACCTTCTCAGGAATTGTTGATGCTCAAAATAATAAAGCTATTGATGTAGTGAGTTCATTTAAACTCAATGGCATTAACATAGATAGTATATTCTATGTTTTCGAAAACTTCAATCAAGATTTTATCCAGGATAAACATCTGAAAGGTGAGACCACTGCTACAGTAAGCCTGGAACTTGTATTAAATCAAAATCTTAAAATTTTTCCTGAAACCCTTATCTCCGATATAAGCATTTCTATTAATAAAGGAGAGCTTAACAATTTTGAGCCTATGCAAAAACTTAAAAAATACCTTGATGATGAAAGTCTCAACAACCTCCGTTTCTCTGATATAAACAACGACATTCACATCGAAAATAAAACGGTATACTTGCCACAGATGGAAGTGCGTAGCAATGTAACAGACATTAAGGTTAGTGGAACACATACCTTTGATCAACAAATAGACTATCACCTCATAACGCCCTTACGAAGCAAAAAGAAAGTCAATCCACTAGAAGCAAAAACTGCCCTTGAAGAAAGTAGCAATGGGCAAACCAAGCTTTTTCTAAAGATAGTCGGAACCACAGATAATTATCGCATTATGTATGACACTGAAGCCGTGCGCAAAAAAATTGGCAGCGACCTTAAAAAGGAAGTGCAAGAATTAAAAGATGCGTTTAAGAATAAAGGTTCGCAGAAAAAGAAAGAGGCGGAACTAGAAGAGGGAGCCTATTTTGATTGGTAAGTCAGATTAATCAATCGCTAATTAAACTTTGTTTTAATTATGCCTTTCTGGGGATTGATTTTCACTTCAAAGAAGTGCGTAATGAAGGTATTCATTCTTGTATCCATCATAATCAATGGACTATCTACAGGATAAAATACAGTAAGGTCTAATGCCGCGCGTAGGAAATTAGGGTGTTTGCAAAATTCCTTTACCCAAGCTTTGAATTGGATTGTCCATTCTTCCTTATATTTTTCAAAGTCATCCTTACCCTCAAAAATAAATGTCAACTGATTGTCGCTGTAATACGTATAGCGAAAAATCCCGGTAAGGTAAAGATAGAATTCGTGTAGATGTCTTAAGTCTCGGCTTTGATGATTTTGGATTTTGTTAGCAGTCTCATCTATAATGCCCAACGGATTATGCGACAACAAATACTGAACCTTTACAAAGTCAACCAAGTATTGAAGTAAAAATTGCTCCGCAGACAATTGTGCCTGTTCTAAAATGTAATTCTTATCGCGAGGGAAAAATTTTTTTAGCACGTTGAATTGGTGTTTTGCAAAAGTAATTAAAAGGAGTTGATAGTCAATAGACGATGGTCGATAGTCGATGGCGGGGATGTCCACGGTCGACAGTCCACAGACCACAGTTTGGGCGGTGAAGTAGGAGCAAATTGTTTATCGAATGACGGGCTCTCGTTGATGAGAACTAATCTCGGTAAACTTAACCAGACGGCCGTGGTCTGTGGACCGTCGACTGTGGACCGTGTACATCTCCCACCATGGTCTGTGGACCGTCGACCTCCCCACCCTAAAACTTCTCCGCGCTTGCTGACTCGTAAGAATGAACGTAACGCTCAGGTATTGCACCATTTACCATTGCTCCCACTGGGACGGATGGGTATATCTCTTCGAAGGTGCGGACTTGGTCCATGAATACGCGTCGGTTGATTTGGTGTCTATTTAGTTTACTTGGCGTGTCAATGCCCGATGCGGCCATCAACTCTACAAAACTTTCGATTGTGTTCTTATGATAGTTCGCAACCCTTACCTTCTTATCATCTACAACTAGCCCTTCTACCAATTGTGGATCTTGGGTAGCCACACCGGTTGGGCAGGTGTTTCTGTTGCACTCAAGTGCTTGAATACAACCTAGCGCCATCATCATGGCGCGGGCGCTATTACACATATCGGCACCCAATGCAATAGCCCTTATCATTTGAAAGCCAGTAAGAATTTTTCCGGAGGCTATGACCTTAATGTGTCGACGTACATCGAAACCCTTTAGCATGTTGTCCACAAAACTTAATCCGTCTAAGAGTGGCATGCCTACAAAATTAGAGAACTCAGGCGGTGCGGCACCAGTACCCCCTTCTCCCCCATCAACTGTTATGAAATCAGGATAAATGTTTAGTTCAACCATGGCTTTACAGATTGAGATAAACTCACTTTTACGGCCAACGCATAATTTAAATCCTACTGGTTTACCACCTGATAATTCACGCATCCTTTGAATGAATACCATCATTTCTTTTGGTGTAGAGAATGCACTATGAAAGGGTGGAGAAAACACCGTAGTTCCCGCTTTAACACCACGTATAGCTGCAATCTCAGGTGTATTTTTTTTAGCTGGAAGAATTCCGCCATGGCCTGGCTTAGCCCCTTGCGAAAGTTTTAATTCAATCATCTTAACTTCGGGGCGTAAAGCATTCTTTGAAAATGCTTCTGGCGAGAAATTACCTTCATCATCACGCGCGCCGAAATATCCGGTGCCTACTTGCCAGATGATGTCACCTTTGTTTTTGAGGTGGTGATTACTAATTCCTCCTTCACCGGTATTGTGCGCGAAACCTCCAATATTAGCGCCGGCATTCAAAGCCTCAATGGCATTGCCGCTCAGTGATCCAAAACTCATGGCTGAAACATTAAGAACACTAGCATCATAAGGCTGCTTACATTCCTTACCACCTACAAGAACCTTGGGGTGATGATCTATCTTATGAAAATCTATAGGCACAATAGAATGATTCATCCACTCATATCCTTCGGCATATACATTCAATAACGTTCCGAAAGGCGTAGTGTCTATTTGCTTCTTTGCTCTTTGATAAATTACCGAACGATCTATGCGATTAATGGGAGCACCATCTATATCAGACTCAACAAAGTATTGTTGAATTTTGGGCCTCATGTCTTCTAGTACATAACGCAATCTGCCAAGTAAGGGAAAATTCCTTTTAATGGATTGTTTTGTCTGAACCATGTCTATTACCCCCATGTAAATCAGTGGACCGATAAATAGAAATGATACAAGGGCATCGATCCAGAAATATGACCATATCAAAACCAGAATTGAAATAACAACGCTTACAATGACAAATATTTTTCTCATAAGAATAGGCTTATAACCAAATATAGTAAAATCACATGGGGTCGCGTATCACTTTTTTAATTTTTAACCCGGTAGTTTGCTTCTTTATCTTGAAGGCTTTTCACTATATTATGTACTTAGACAAATTAATGTTATGGAAGTTCCGCAGCTCATACAGCAGATCAACTTCAATCAGACCTTTGCTATTTTCGATCTTGTTGCCGTGTTTCTCTTTGCAACTTCAGGGGCGCTAGCGGCCATCAGAAAGAAATATGACTTTATTGGTGTACTGATGCTCGCTTTCTTTTCAGGTATTGGAGGAGGTTTAATACGTGATGCAGTTTTTATTCAAGGGGGCCCTCCATTGGTCGTGACCGATTCAAAGTACTTACTGATGATATTGTTAGCATTCATTTTATCAATGGTATTTCATATGCGGTTAGGTAAAATGTGGCGCACCATGATGCTAGTGGATGCATTGGGTCTCGGTGCTTATGGTGTAGTTGGAGCCCATGCTGCATTAGAAGGTGGTTTGGTACCTCTTGCTGCTATTCTAGTTGGTGTATTTAATGCTGTAGGTGCTGGCATAATTCGAGACGTCTTGACAAGAGAAGAGCCAATGATTTTTAAACCAGGACAATTTTACGCAGGTGCCGCTATTGTTGGTTGCAGTATTTTTGTTTCAATGGTCGAACTGTTGGATGCCCATGACACCCTTGCTGCCCTCACTGCAATCTCAGTTACATTTATGATTCGGCTTCTTGCTGTTAAATTCGACTGGCAGACTAAATCTATTTTAAAAGAATAAGATTGTAGGACACTTTATATTTTTTCAATGATTCGCATTATTTTTTCTAGGGCGTGCTGATCTACGGTATCAAAATTATTTATTTTATCGCTGTCCACATCCAATACTAAAAAAACTTCGTCATTTTTTATAGCGGGTAATACGATCTCAGATTTGGAGGCATCACTACAGGCAATATGCCCTGGAAATTCATCAACGTTAGGTACCAGAATTGTTTTCTTTTCCTTCCATGATGCACCACATACACCTTTGCCTAGGTTGATTCGTGTACATGCAATGGGCCCTTGAAAGGGGCCAAGTACCAGTTGATTATCCTTTACCAAATAAAAGCCAACCCAAAAGAAATTCATAGCTTGCTTAAGTGCCGCTGCAATGTTTGCCAGGTTTGCTACAAGATCTTTTTCGCCTTGCACCAATGCCGCTATTTGAGGGATTAATGTTGCATACTTTTCAGCTTTATCTTGAGCGGTAGAAATGATGAGTTGTTCAGCCATAGTGTTGTGTTTTATAAAATCTGATTAGGTATTGTTATCAGCGCTCGTAAACATGTAGCATATCATTCATGATGTTTTGCTCATAAACTAACTTACCCATTAACTGTGGCGCACGCAAGCCCTTTAAAAACGTTTGACGAGAAGTAAAGATTCTTGCCTCATCCCAAAGCCCTTCGTTAATAAAATGATTTAACGTCTGCGTGCCTCCTTCAATTATCACTGATTGAATTTTACGCTCATACAAATCAACAATCATATCCTGCAAAAAATTTCCCTCTCCGAGTTTGACGAACGAAAGGTTGGGTAATTCGTGATTCTTCTTCACGTTGTAACAAATTGTTTTTTGTTTTCCATCGAAAAGATGAAGGCTATCATCCAGCTTTAAAAATCTATCCATAACTATACGCATAGGGTCTCTGCCCGACCAGTCGCGTACGTTAAGCTGCGGATTATCATATTCAGCTGTTGCTTTACCCACCAATACAGCATCTTCTTCAGATCGCCACTTGTGTACAAGCTGCCGTGCATACACATTGCTTATCCACTTAGAATCATAATTTTCACGAGCAATAAAACCATCCGTTGTTTGCGCCCATTTAAGTATGATGTAAGGCCGACGCTTTTCCATAAACATGAAGAAACGCTTATTTAATTTACGTCCTTCATCACCGCATTGGTCTGTCACTACTTCTATTCCTGCAGCGCGAAGTTTCTTCATTCCTTCACCTGCTACAAGTGGATTGGGATCTTGATTGGATATAACCACCCTCTTTACAGCATGCTGAATTAGCAAATCAGCACAGGGCGGTGTTTTTCCAAAATGTGAACATGGCTCAAGGCATACATAGACCGTGCTTTCTCTAAGAAGATTCTTATCGTCCACCGCGTTTATGGCATTGACTTCAGCATGCGCGCCGCCATAACGTTGGTGCCATCCTTCACCTATAATTCTTCCATCGTAAACAATTACACTACCTACTAATGGATTTGGACTTACAAACCCGATCCCTTTCATGGCGAGTTCAAGCGCTCGCTGCATAAAAAGTGAATCAATATGATGATCAGAATTTTCCATTGAGTTATTATTGCAAAGATTGGTAAGCTATGAACAATTCCAAAGTCTTGTTTCAGGAATTCCTAAAACAAATCACATTAAAAGATGCTCATGAAGAAAACTCCAGTGTGGCTTATCTGGTGTTTGAGCATCTCTTTGGGTTGTCAAGAACAGATATACTTTCTGAAAAGACAATTGTAGAAACTAAAACAAATCGGCAAAAGCTTCATGAAATTATTCAGCGAATTAACAAGAATGAACCCATTCAATATATCTTAGGACAATCAGAGTTTTATGGTAGAACCTTTAAAGTTAACCATGCTGTACTTATTCCGCGGCCTGAAACTGAGGAGCTTGTAAGGTTAATAAAAGATGAGACCTATCTTAAAAAGGAAGTTACAATTTTAGATATAGGCACAGGCAGTGGCAGCATTTCCATCATCCTCGCCTTAGAGATACCTCACGCTAAAATTTTCGCCACTGATATCAGCGAAACTGCTTTACAAGTAGCGAAGTACAATGCAGCATCTCTACATGCTTCTGTTAGCTTGATGAAGCATGACATACTTAATGATGAAATCTCAAATGAAGGCTTTGATGTGATTGTAAGCAATCCGCCTTACATTACTTTACAGGAAAAGAGCACTATGATGAAAAACGTAATTGATCATGAACCCCATCTCGCTTTATTTGTTCCTGATAAAGAACCCCTTCTTTTCTATGAGGCAATTGTATCCAAAGCAAAACATGCGCTTAAAAAGAATGGGTTATTAGCTGTAGAGATTAATGAGCAATATGGTGAAGCTATCAAACAACTTTACTTGGCACATGGATTTATCGATGTTAACATTATAAAAGATTTATCAGGTAAAGACAGAATCGTAAAAGGGATTCTATCTTAACCATAAAATTAAAAATCATGCTTAAACCAGATTCTGTTTCAATTATCGGCGCCGGCAATCTTGCCTGGCATTTGGCACCAGCGCTAGACAATACTGAATTTCCTGTGCGAGAAGTTTATAGTCGCCATCTTAAACATGCAATGGCAATTGTTGATAAACTCTATCAAGCTGAAGCAGTAACATCGCTTGATTTTACGGAGAGTCCCTCACGTATTTTTATAATCGCCGTACCAGATGATGTAATTCGTGATGTTGCAAAGGAACTCATATTACCTCAACATGCCATTCTGGTTCACGTTTCAGGAAGCCAGCCTTTAAGTACATTGGATTTGGGCGGGACGGAAAAAACAGGTGTCTTTTACCCGCTTCAAACCTTCACTAAAGGAAGGAAAATTGATTTTAGTGATGTGCCCATTTGCATTGAGAGCGAAGACAACGCCACTGAAAAAGTGCTAATGAACATGGCCCAGGCGATAAGCAAAAAAGTACTTAAGATCTCCTCTGAAAATCGTAAGGGACTTCATCTAGCAGCTGTCTTCGCTGCTAATTTTACAAATCACATGCTTACGCTCTCTAAAGAAATCTTAAAAAAGAACAAACTAAACTTCGAGTTACTCAAGCCCTTGATTGTAGAGACTGTGAGTAAAAGCCTAACCTTAGGACCCGAACACTCCCAAACCGGTCCCGCAAAACGAGGCGATCTCGAAATTTTAGATAAGCACGTTGAGCTTCTAGAAGAGGAGGATAAAGAAATGGCTGAGATCTATAAGTTGATTAGCCAGCATATCATTGATCAGTATGTGGGTTAAGTAAATAAGGGGTCCACAGTCTACAGTCCACAGACGACAGTCGGGTAGTGGCCTTAATATATTCTCACCTTATTTCATGATACTACAACACGGCCGTGGTCCGTCGACTGTTGACTGTGGACCCATCTGTGATCTCGAAATTTTAGACAAGCACGTTGAGCTTCTAGAAGAGGAGGATAAAGAAATGGCTGAAATCTATAAGTTGATTAGCCAGCATATTATTGATCAGTATGTGGGTTAGGTTAAGGGGTCCACAGTCGACAGTCGACAGACCACAGTCGGGTAGTGGTCTTAATATATTCTCACCTTATTTCATGTAACTACAACACGGCCGTGGACCGTCGACTGTGAACTGTGGACCCAAAACCATCTACATCTTTACCGCTCTGTTTCTCAAAACAAAATCAGCCAATACCAAAGCTGCCATAGCTTCAACTATAGGCACTGCGCGCGGAACGACACAAGGGTCATGACGTCCTTTACCCGAGACAGTTGCTTCGTTACCATGTTTATTAACTGTTTGTTGATCTTGCATAATGGTAGCGACCGGTTTAAAGGCTACGTTAAAATAAATATCTTCGCCGTTAGAAATGCCACCTTGTACGCCTCCTGAAAAATTTGTTTTTGTTCGAACCTTTCCACCTTCGATATAAAATTCATCATTGTGTTGGGAACCGCGAAGCGCTACACCTTCAAAGCCACTTCCATATTCAAAACCCTTTACTGCATTAATACTTAACATGGCTTTACCAAGTTCTGCATGCAGCTTATCGAAAACTGGTTCACCTAAACCTACTGGTGTATTTTTTATAACGCATGTTACGACGCCGCCTACTGTATCACGCTCGAGACGTATTTGATCGATGTAGTTAATCATTTTTTCTGCGGTCTCTGCGTCAGGACAGCGAACTATGTTATCCTCAGTTTTGCTAAGATCGAGCTTAGTGTAATGTGGTGCTTTAATCTCACCTACTTGTGATACAAATGAGTTTATCTCAACCGCGGCATGTTGCTTCAAAAAGAGTTTAGCAATTGCGCCTGCGGCTACGCGTGCGGCAGTCTCACGGGCAGAACTTCTTCCACCACCTCGGTAATCACGGTTGCCGTATTTAGCATCATAGGTGAAATCAGCATGCGAGGGGCGGAATGTTTCCGCTATATGACTGTAATCTTTACTTCGTTGATCTTGATTTTCGATAACCATAGCAATGGGTGTACCCGTCGACTTCCCTTCAAAGACGCCACTCAATATTTTACATGCGTCATCTTCTTTTCGCTGTGTTGTAATTTTAGACTGCCCTGGTTTTCTACGATCAAGCTCAGACTGAATAAAAGCTTCTTCTATTTCTAAACCTGCAGGACAGCCATCTAATATAACGCCTATTGCGGGGCCATGAGATTCGCCAAATGTTGTGATCCTAAAAAGTTGTCCGTAAGAATTACGCATTCAATTTGATTTAGATAGGTGATTGTAGACTAAGAAGTGGTGCTTATAACATTAACCAATCTAATCTATTATTGTTTATTTTTTGAGCACAAGATACGCCGAACCCGCGAACATGAGCAAAATAAAAATATTGAACGCCCATTTTTGCCAGCTCATATCGGTGACGGTTTTCAAGGTGTTATCAGACATATCCATCTTATCATAAAAAGTGCCTAAGTCGTTTGAGAGAATAGCCTCATTCTTTTTACTTTCACCTGTAACATTAATTCTAAGCTGAGATTTAAGCGTATCATATCGCTTAATTCTTGGATTGAAGAATACCCAGTTCATATAGTCACCAAATTTATAGGTACCCGGTTCTTTGGGAATAAGAAAGTAACTGAAAGATTTCGTTCCTGTTACTCTGTTATTTTTATGATTAATATCTTGTCTGATGTTGGGCTCATAAAATTCAAAGTTGCCATTGTTTGTAATCATGGGCTTATTGATAGATGAAATATTTCCTTCACCATAAATATTAAATTGATAAGCTACGCTTTGACCCGTTTTAAGATTTGTGTTTTGCATGTTCTCATCAAGCCTGTAATCTCCAACAGCTACTGCATCTTTTAATGGATGTGGTGGAAGATCTTTTACCTTAACAAGTTTGGGTGTTGTATAGAAAGTTTTATAATCTTCTTTTCTATTTTGCCCGAAGAACGATGGGTTCTTAGCAACCTTATATTTAATCATTTCCAATCCGGCACTAGGAAAGCGTACCTGTTCAGTGTTTAGTGGATAGTATGCTGATTGGTGTATCTTATATTGATAATATGTTTTACCACTAATATTTACAGTAACCGGTTCTATGTTTTCTATTGGAAAATTCTCTTCCCAGCAATTGCTTGGTTTTATCTTCTTCAGTATTTCCGGTACTTGTTTATTTAAATCATAAAACTGGAGCGCTGCCTTATTATTTTCAGAGATGAAAAATGAAAGTGAAACATTGAACGGCTCACCAACATACACTTCATTTTTACTCGTAGCCAAGGCAAAAAAAGCATCCTCTTTAACGTCTAGAAATTCAGTTTCGCCGCGACCAAAAAAATCGTCTGATCGATCAAAGAAGCTACTAAACGGATCGCGTTGCTGTTGCTGAATGGGAGGGCCAACTTTTATTTTTTTTCCTGGTGAGTTAATTTTCTTATCATTTACCTTCATCGTAAATGGCGCTAAAGTAAACGTACCACGCTTGGTGGGTGTGTAAGTCATAATTACACTCTGTGAAGATGATACCTGACCATTTATGATGTTGGTGGTAGATTGCGTTGAAGTGCCTCTCTTTCGGAACCCATCAATATCAGGAAAGTTGTCAAATCCTTTTAAGGCTTCATTTTGAACAGTTATCGTTATCGTCCAACTTTGATTTTCTCCAATTTCATCTGGTCCCAGTGCAAGCTGTATCGTTTGTGCATTGCAGAAATGGAATATGACTAGGAGAATGGAAGTTAAAGCATATCTTAAAGGAAAAATTAAACGCATAGGGTATCCAATAATTTATATTCTCGTTACAAAGCTATAATGAAAGAGGAAAAACTTCTGTAATATATTACATAGGCCTTAAAATAGGTGTAACGACGGTATTATTAAGGTTATATAAAAAAAAACAGACGTATTTTTGAATCGTTATTTACAATGTATTAACTTAACAGTCGTTAGGTGTATAATTTTTTAAACTTTTTATATCGTTATGCCAATGTTGAATTATGTTAAAACTGTGCTAAGCAAGGTGAGTTTTGACGCTTTACTCTTTGAAAAGGAGCTAAGAAAAGCTATCAAGATGTTGATAGTAGAAGAAGTACAGGAACTCCGTAACTGGTGTTATAACAGTTTCGCGGGTGAATTCGAGGCGATCTTAAATCGCTGCTTTGTTATAGCTTAGAACTAAACTAAAACAATCATTAAGCCCTTCGCATTTAAAAGCGGAGGGCTTAGTTTTTATATCTAATACCGCTATCTCATTAACTCCCTATTCAAATAAAAAATCAATATTCCTTTTCAGCCCCTCTAGCTTCGTTCTCTTTACCGCAGAGTCTTTAAAAATCTTTTCAAAAACTTCCTGGGTTATCTCTTTCCATTCATTTCGCTTCATGTTTTCCATTTCCGGATGAGGAGCGAACCGTGATTCTTGATGAGGTTTTGAAAATCTATTCCATGGACACACATCTTGACAGATATCACAACCAAAAGCCCAGTTTTCAAATTTACCTTTTACGTCGTCAGGAATCGCCTCTTTTAATTCTATGGTGAAGTATGATATGCATTTACTTCCGTCAACGACATAAGGTTCAGCTATAGCGTCTGTTGGGCAGGCATCCATACAGGCAGTGCAAGTACCACAATAATCTTTTGTAGGCCCATCGTATTCCAATTCAAGGTCAATGATCAGTTCGGCTAAGAAAAAGAAACTTCCCATTTCGCGATTCAGCAATAGAGAGTTCTTACCGATCCATCCTATACCTCCCTTTTTTGCCCAGGCGCGTTCCATAACCGGAGCAGAATCTACAAATGCCCTACCCTGTACTTCCCCAATTTGCTGTTGAATCAGTTGAAGGAAAAGTTTAAGTTTATCTTTCACTACAAAATGATAATCTTCTCCGTAAGCATATTTGGCTATTTTTAATTCATCCTTTTGCGCTAAATCTTCTTTGGGGTAATAGTTATAGATAAGGCTTATTACAGATTTAGCACCTGGTACAAGTAACGTAGGGTCAAGACGTTTGTCAAAGTAATTTTCCAGGTAACTCATTTTACCGTGGTAGCTGCGCTTAAGCCATTCTTCGAGTTTGGGCGCCTCATCACTCAAAAACGCTGCTTTAGCAATTCCGCAATAGCTGAAGCCAAGCGCAGTGGCCGTAGACTTAATAAATTGTGTATGGCTGCTTGGGCGGTTCACGTTCTAGTTTGTGCTGTAAATATCAGCACTTCTAAACGAAATCTTAAACCTTTTTGTGCCCTGTAGAATGTATGATTTATGTGTCGGCTTACTTTACAACTTCTAAAGCCCAGAGTTTATTAGGATACGCCCCGCTTTTAATAAGACCTTTTATTCTTTCAGACACGGCTTCCTTATCTTCTTTATAGGTTACACCAAACCAAATATTACCACCACCTAGAACTTTTACCTTTCCCTTTCCACTACTAATCATCTCGTTCGCTATAAGTGGAATATAAAATTCAGATTTCAGATTCTGGTGATTATTTCTTAAGAACTCATTAAACATGGTGCTGGCATAATCAAAAATTTCAGGGTGAAATCCCCAAAAATTCATAGACGTAGGTGCCTCTGAATTTAATATCAGATCACCATCCTTTTCTTTGGAAATAATTTTACCGTTTTCAACTATGATAGTAACTCTTTCAACTACTGATTTTAAGTAGCCCGCTTCATCAACTTCTCCTATTCCGCGAGATACACTACCATGCTCAGAAAGTACATTCTTTAATGTAAAGCCTACCATAGCATGTGCTTTATCGTTCTCCTTGAAAAAGAAATTAGCTACTGAAGCAAAAGCATCTTTACCATAAAAATCATCGGCATTGATAGCAACGAAGGGTTCGTGCACTATGTGTTTTGCGCAAAGTACGGCATGACCTGTTCCCCAAGGCTTTGTGCGTTCTGCATTTACGTATTGAGGAGGAATCAATTTGTCTATGGACTGCACGGCAAACTCAACTTGAATTTGCCCCTTAAGCTTCGGTAAAAAAATTTCTTTTACAGTTTCAAGAATTTCTTCACGCACAACGAAAACAACTTTCGTAAAACCAGCTCTGATGGCATCAAATAGAGAATAGTCCATAATGGTTTCTCCATTCGGACCGAATCCATCTATTTGCTTAATTCCTCCGTAGCGGCTTCCCATGCCAGCTGCCAATACTAGGAGTGTTAACTTTTTGTCATTCATTGTGAAGTGTTTTTGTTAAAACAAAAATATCATTTTAATTAACATAGCGTAGAAAGAACCAAATAAACTCGTTGAGCTTACACAATATTGCTGAAGGAAATAGTAAAAGTAAAGAATTAAGGTCAAGTCAAAAGACGTTGAACATCATGGGCAAACGGAGATTTAAAATCTTAGTCGTGCTCGAAGATTATGGTAGCTACATGTTTCTCATTGGGCTTTTTGGCTGTTATATCCTTTATACTCCTTCAACCAGGTCCAAAAACCAAATGCAGCAAGCAAGGTGAAGATGAAATACTCCACGCTAAAGAAATAAGCACCTTTTATAACGTAAAGAAAACATGCTACTAAATCGACTACAATCCAAATTATCCAAACCTCTATCTTCTTTTGTATCACAAAAAATGTTGTAGCAATACTCATTACTAAAATAAATGAATCGGTGAATGGATAGGCGCTTGGTAAATTAAATAATCCTGGAAACCAATGATGAAGTCTACTTGCTAAAAAGCCTACTATGCAGGTACCTAATATGCCAATTGCGCATAGCAATAAGAAATACTTTGGTTTCATAAAGCTTACTTTCAATTCATGCTTACTGTCTGCTTCGTTCTTTTTCGGATGTGCCCATCGCCACCAGCCTATGATGCTGGTTACAAGAAAGAAAAACTGAAGAAACATATCCGGATAAAGCTGAATCTGGTAATAGAAGAAACCTGATAAAATAATATTTACCATACCTACAGGCCAGTTCCATATATTGGCTTTAGCTGATAAAGCCACGCCGGCAAGCCCAAAAAGCACAGCATAGAACTCTAGATAGCTCATTTTGTAGTTGAGCACTTCAAAAAATGTTTGATTAATGTTAAAGAAATCCATGGCAAATAATTACAAAGAAGCGATTAAATAACATTAGAATTAGTTAAATTAGTAAAGGAAATTTATCAACACCCCCCATGAATATTTCAGTATTGTTCTTTATCCTCCTGACCTATTCTCTACATGCTTTTACACAAGTCAAATCCAATGGTGAAATTACCTTGCCGTATCGAGCAACATGATGCCTGATTTATTGCCAAACATTTGAAAACTCTTTCTTTCATCAACTTTTACATCATTGATGTAGAATAGAAGTTTATCATTTATTTGAGCAACTTTTAATTGATTAACCTTACCTACCGGGTTAATACAATCTGCTTTCTTCCAAGTTTTCATGTGTGCCGGATTACCACTATGAATGGCAAAATCTTGATTTATTGAAACAGCAAAAACTTTATAATCATCATCACCTATTCCCCATATCAGAGCAAAGCACCATCGCTATCTACTGCATGCTGAACAAAATCAGCTGATATTTCGAAGGGTTGTTGAGGATCAATAAAAAAACTTATAGTAGCCTGATCACCTTCTTCAGTAGAATTAAAATTTAGTGTACCCTCTGAAATAGATTTGTGTTCATCTTCTTTCCACTGGTGTATGTTTGAAGAGAAATCTTCTTGAACCACCATCTTCAGTTGGGCATGTGCTTGATGATATAAAAGGAAGATGATAAGGATGTTGGCTAGTTTTTTCATTTTACTCGTGAACATTGGCTATAGCTGTGAGGTGATTTATTGGATACAATCATATGGACAGATGCATACCCTAATTACAGATAAATTAGTTGTTACTTTTTTGTTACCTTAAACTCTAGCCTCCTATTTAATTGCCTATTTGCATCAGAGCCATCTGTATAAACGAAGATATGGTATTTAACCTCCTGTATGATGTCACGACATGCAACATCATTGAATCATGTGAATTTTATATTCTTCAAAACGACCCACAACATCGTGTACATAGCGAACAGGCTCTTCACATTTACAATACCCCGCTGTTACCACCGGGTCACGATAAAATTTGGGATCAGATTTCTTAAGCAACATGTACTCCACATTGCCAGACCAAACACCAGGTTTCCTATTATGTTTTTTTGCTAGTTTGCGCGCGTCAACAATATGCGAAAGTCCAGCGTTGTAAGACGCGAGTATAAACTTCAACCTTTCAGTCGAATCTGGAATATTTTTAATCCAAAATCGATCTAAATATTTCAGAAATCCAACACCAGCTTTCAGGCTCTGGCCCGGATCATTAAGATCATTGGCACCAAAACGCTTGGCTGTTTCAGGCATAAGTTGCATGAGGCCACGTGCCCCCGCCCATGATTCAACGGTAGGTGTGAATTTTGATTCTTGATAAACAACAGCAGCGAGTAAACGCCAATCCCAATCCAGTTTCTTTGCACCAAGCTTGATTAAATCATC
This sequence comes from uncultured Cyclobacteriaceae bacterium, assembly GCA_964235605.1. GTDB lineage: Bacteria > Bacteroidota > Bacteroidia > Cytophagales > Cyclobacteriaceae > DATCRE01. Next base: position 17,286 of record CAXSCR010000046.1, read on the forward strand.
ATACGGTGAGAGCTTTTCACCCCCGTAAGAAAAGTAATCACTCTTCATTCGACTCATAGAAGTACGTGGACTTTTAAAATAACGGCTATAGATCACCATGAAAGTTGACTGTTTCTTTATTTTAGTAATCCAATTGTTAATTACTTTTAAAAGCTCCGGTGAATTTAATCGAACTGCCCAAGCAATTTGCTGTGATACACTTAAAATTGTACTTACATCAAGGTTAGGGTAATAGGCTGCATTTACTTGCGCCGTCATGTGATCTGTTACGGTGTATTGAATTTCACCCATAGCAACCTTTTGAATGAGTGATTCACTTTCAGTAGCTGGGGTATCAACTTTTAAAATTATATCGCCCCCAATTTCTTCTGAAAGATTTCGCATGCGTGATTCAAAACTGGTGCCTTGAATGACATGTACAACTTTACCTTCCAACTGGGCCGGATGCCTTATTAATTTATTATTTATTTTATCCTGCGTCAACTTTCTCCAATTGTTGGGTTTTCGCTGCACGAGTACCTGATGTGAATTAAAATGTGGCTTACTAAATGCCACTGATTTTTTACGATTCTTCGTAATGGTAAGCTGAAAAGCTAAGATATCGCCTTGGCCGCTATTAAGGTATTGAATAGCTTGATCTACGCCTGATGTAACTTTTATTTTCAATCCGACCTTAAGATGAGCGGCCAAAAGTTTTAAAAGCTCATACTCGTAGCCCATGGGTTGGCCTTTGTAGATAAAATAGCTTGTAGAGTTATTATCGACTAAAGCATTAATGTAGCCACGTTTAATAATAGCATCTACGTCTAGGTCAACGTCAGGTGCAGATATAAGGCCTGTTGAAGGCTTATTACATGAAAAGCAGGCCGCAAATACGAATAAAATCGCAAGTGCAAATCTTTGGGGAGCTAACATACATAATGAAAATAGTCATTAGCAGCCTAAAAAAAAAGAGCTCCTACTATTAGGAGCTCTTTTTAAGATCAAAGCGATGTAATAAACTAATGTTTAAATACCGTGTAATTCAAAGCAGTATCATCACTCCCTGCAGCCAAGCCCCGCAAATAGATAGTATACACGCCTTTAGAGTCAAGTTTTAGACTAGCGATGCTGAGTAATACAGTATTGTCTGAAGTTAGTTTCACATCATAGTTATAGGTACCTGCAGCTACAGTTGTAAACTTGGCAAAGTCAAGTGTAGAAGTTGGTGATATAACTCTCGAAACCTCGTCATATTTTCTTGCCGAAAAATATGTAATGCTTGCGTCATCGGTATTAGTTACTTTAATTTCACCCACACCTAACGCGAAGTGTAAAAATCTAACCTTAGCAGAGCCAACATCCGGTACAGACAAATCATCTATAACCCTACGTATAGCAGGAGTAGGCGTATCAACACCATTAACTTTTGTGATTCTGTTAATTAAAAAGTAAGAGTAGCTTGTGCCTGAAACAATCGGATTTCGATCAGTAGCAAGGGCTGAGCCATCTTCTAAATTTGATGAGGCAATTAAACGAGTTGGTCCTGCAGGAACAGTTAAAGTTACTGAGTTATAAAACTTGCCGTTCTTTGGTTCATAGCGCAACGTATCTTTTGGTGTAGCTACATTGTCAATCTTTAATTGTACGCGCGGTCCACCTGCCATAGCATTAAATACAGTAACCTTCGATGTCAACGTCGTGACCGTTGGTGTAGCTGTTGGATAATCTGGTTCACTGCATGCGCTTAGGCAAAGCAGTGCAACACTAAAAATGATTCCTATTATTGAATTTATGTTTTTCATCTCTGTAGATTTAGAAAATATACCTTACACCAACTTGCATGCGCCACACAGAGCTAAGATTACTTACCTGCCACGCTTCTGTTTTAGTATTATCGAAACTATAAATAGGTCTTCCTGTATTTGACGCACCTTCAAAGCCTTCAAGCTTAAGGAGACTGAATGAGTTATTAGCAACGAAATAATCCCTTCCCCAATCTTGATCTAATAGGTTCGCAAAATTTTCAACATCAGCTGTAAACTGTATTGTGTGTTTTCGCTTGCCTATCTTTTTATAGAACTCATGCATGAACCTAACATCAAATCTGCTTTCCCAAGGTGAACGCGCTGCGTTTCTTGCAGCATATTGACCACGGTGCGTACTTAAGTAAGGATCGTTATCAATAAATGTGTTTAGCTGTGCCCAAATTTCACCAGGGGTGCGGCCGTCAGTTGCAGATATCGGTGCAAGTAAAATTTCATTTTTTTGTTTTGGGATATAAGCAACATCATTGCCGCTTGCTCCATCTCCATTAAGATCGCCGTTGATGGTGTAAGAAAAAGGTTCGCCTGATTGACCGTTGTAAAAAACAGAAACGGTTGTGGCCATAAATCCTAACCAATCTTTTCTATAAGATAGATTACCCATCACGCGATGTCTTAAATCCCAAACAGAATAACTTAAGAATTGGTTGTTAGAGAAGCCTGGTGTTTGATTAAATTCCCAACCTGACAAGGCAGTGGTATTTGTACCACTGTTAACATCTCTTGATTGACCATAATTATAAGCAAGCGTAGCAAAAAAACCATTGCTCCAAGCTCTCTGCAATTGACCTGACACGCTAAACTGATAACCTTTGTTTGTGTTGTTGATCAACAATACATTCTGGAACATACCATTTGCCAAAGGCGCTGTGTGACGTGGCCTTCCATCACCTGTAACTTTTTCAGAAGGATAGGTTAGGTTAATGTTCTCATAATTGATCTCATTTAATACTTTGGTGTATATACCTTCTACGGTTGCTGTTACCTCATATGGAAGTTTAAAATCATACGCTAAGTTTATTCTAAGGTTTTGAGGAAGCTTAAAGTTAGGATCCATTATGTTCACTTCAGAAGGCGGAACCGTCTTTGTGACTTCTTCAATCTTAGCTTTAACAGCAGGATCATCTATAGAAACATTTAATTGATCGGCCCAATATTCTTCAAGCAGTCTTTCACCGTTAGCATAAAGCGGAACCGTTCCATTATTACGGTTGCCACGAATATCTAATGTGGCTAGTGTAGCACCTGAGTTTGTATATTGATTTGCTATCCACACAAAAGGAACGCGTCCTGTGAAAATGCCTATACCGCCACGCAATTGTTTGGTGTGAGCTTTGTCTAGTTTATAGTTGAAGCCAACACGTGGTGACCACAAAAATTGGCCATTGGGTAAGTTGGTAGTCCTTAAACCAAATTCATTAAAGAGAAGCGGATTTTCATTTGGCTTATCCAGGAAGAAAGGTATATCCAAACGCAAGCCCGCCGTAATCCTTAATGCTTCTGAGACATCTATTTCATCTTGTGCATAAAAACCGGTTTGCAAAAAGCGTAAGGTTACTGCCTTAAATCTGTCATTATAATAATCTAAAGAGTATGCTAAACGCATGCGGTCTACGCTACTTGTTGGACTGAAGGCATTATTGTTAAAGCTCTGCAGTGAACCGTATTCATAATGTCCATTATAGCGATTAACGAATGAATTAAAGATTTTATAATATTCGTTGTGTGTACCAAAAGTAAGTGTGTGCTTATTCTTTAGTATAGTAAAGTTGTCAGTAAGCTGAAGAATGTCTTGGCTCTTTAAATTTCCTTGTGAACTTCGCTGTCCGCCTGCGCGAATAAATTGGTTAGCACCAACTGTTATATCAACGTGTGGAAAAAGACCTTGAGCATTCTGCGCTGAGACATCTCTGTTATCAGATACCGAAGTATAACCTGCAATCAGTTTATTTGAGAGGTTGGAAGAGAATCTACTATTAAGTTCTAATATGGTTGAGTTGTTAACATAGTCTGTTACAAAACCATTGTTGGTGAATTCTAAAACAGTTTGTGATCTACCCAATTCCTCTTGTCTTGCTTTTATATAATTATGACGAAGTGTTAATTGGTGTTTATCACTAATGTTCCAATCGATACGTGCGAAAAATTTATTGTTTTTTGATTGCGGAGTGAAAGCTCCAAAGGAACCGGGATCATACGAATACCTTTTCAATAATGTATCACGCACCGCCTGAACAGTTTCCAACGGAATAAGTGAAACCGTTGTTGGTACGTTACCATTATAGCCTTGTAGCTCTGCAGCAGGAACAAGATTAACAGTAAAAGGTGTCTCTGCGCGTTGCAATTCAACACTCGCAAAGAAGAATAGTTTATCTTTTATAATAGGAGCACCTACTCTAGCCCCATATTGTTGGTTAAGAAAAGGGGCTTGCTTGTGGCGATCTTCTCCCAAAGTTTTTCCGTACGTATTTTCGTTTCTTGTGAAAAAATAAACAGATCCTTCTACTTGGTTGGTACCACTTCTGGTTACTGCATTGATACCTCCTCCCGAAAAAGATCCTTGTGTAACATCATAAGGAGATACAACTACAGTCACTTCTTTTATGGCATCCAAACTTACAATTTCAGTTCCCGCATTTGAACCAGGCTGGCCACTTGAGTTAAGACCAAACACATCATTATTTACAGCTCCGTCAATTGTTACATTATTATAACGACTGTTTTTTCCAGCAATGGAAGTTCCACCGTTGCCAAGACCAGAAGCAGCCTGTGGGGTTAATCTTGTAAAATCACTTAATGATCTGCTAATGGAAGGATTGCGCTCAATAGTTTCTTGGGAAATATTCGTTGAAGCACCAGTTCTACCTGAATTCATAACGTCATCATGACGTGCCGTTACAGAAATCTCATCTAAGACGTGTGTCGCATCTGACAACTTCGTGACAAAAATTCTGCTCTCGCCTAGAGCCAGCGTAAACTCACTCTGCTCATGCGTTGTGTAGCCGGTAAATGAAATAGTTAATGAGTACGGACCGCCAACTCGGATGTTAGGAAAATAATATTTTCCACCCACATTCGTTAAAGCCCCATAACGGGTACCTGTAGGTTTGTGTATCGCAATAACAGAAGCCCCTGGGAGCGGCTCTCCGCTCGGATCGGTCACCATGCCATTAATAGCGGATGTGGTCACACCTTGGGCTAGTACTACCGATGATGCAGCAAGTAAAAACGCCGCGAACAAAAATTTCCTCATATATCTTATTTAATTAGGGTGCGCAAATTTATGATTTTGATCGCACTCAGAGTTAACTGAACTTTAAATCTTCTGCTAAAATGTTTTCCAAAAGTTAACACAGCTGCGGCTATTTAATTTAAATGGCACAACTATTTATTTGCAAACGATTTTCTCCAATTAGAAACAACTTTTAATTCTGGTTAGGGCTCCAGGGTTTTAAAGACTATTTTTGAACCACATTTCTATCATGACTTTGAGAGGCTCTCTTCTGCTTTGCTTTTTAATATTAAGCACCTTTCTGTATGCGCAAGTGGACACCGTTAAAAGGGACACCACCAGACTAATTGATAAAATCCAACATAGTAGAGCTTCCGAAGCTTTAATGCACTCCATAACCCGCAGCAATCTCGGTGACACCATTTTTAACGCAAAAAGTGAAGATATTTTTATGCGTCACCAGGGGAGGATAATAAGACACATATATATAAACCACATTGGTTTTGACAAAACGATGTATGATACCACGCGAAATTTTAAAAACGTGATAACCAGAGTTGGAAATGCGTTGCACAGCAATACCAAGGATTGGGTAATACGCGACAACCTGTTTATATCTGAAGGTGATCAACTAAATCCCTATAAACTGGCTGACAATGAACGATATTTGCGTGATCTAGGCTTTATATTAGACGCTCGAATAAAGGTAAAACGCGTGCGTGGTGACAGTGTAGATCTTATTGTAACAACCCGCGACGTATTTAGTCTTGGCGCAAGTGCAAGCCCAAGGGACCCCACTAGATATAAATTCAAGATACGCGATAACAACTTGGCTGGCTGGGGTCAACGCTTACAAATAAACGGATTGGTTCAAGGGGACCGCGATCCGATTTTTGGTTCGGATATAATATATACCAAAAGTAGCCTGGGCGGAACCCTAACAAATCTTTCTGTTGGGTTCACAACTTTAAATACGGGTAGTAGTTACGGTGAGGAAAATGAATATGCTGCCTACCTACGCCTTGATCGTCCATTAATTTCACCTTACTCACGACTGGCGGGTGGCCTGGAATTGAGTCATAATTGGTCAGCCAATACCTTTCACGCTGAAGATTCACTCTTTCGAAGGTACAATTATAACGTAACCGATCTTTGGGGTGGTTATAATATTGGTATAAACAGCAACATCAAAAATCGCGTTCGACATTTTATATCGGCACGCATTTTCCAGCAAAAATTTCCTGATAGACCTATACAGGATTCCTTGAATCCCATTTACAATGACCAGAAATTTGTATTAGGGCAGTTTACTTTCTTTAAACAAAACTTTTATAAGACTCGATATATATATGGCTTTGGCCGAACAGAAGATGTTCCGTACGGATATAATATTTCCCTTGTCACAGGTTGGACTAGTCAACTATACCTTAAGCGTTTTTATTTAGGCACTAACGTAGAGCATACCATTGCTAATAAAAAAGGTGATTTCTATCAATATCTATTTCGAGGTGGCCTGTTCCTTCGAGAAAGCGAGTTGCAAGATGTAAGCCTACTGTTCTCTGCGTCTATTAACACCAGACTCTATATGTACAAACATGTCACCTTCAGGCAATATTTTAGGTTAGGATATACGGCTATTATAAATCACAAAATCAACCCTTTACTTTATCTGGATAATGATTATGGCGTACATGGATTAAGTGCTGATAGCCTCCGCGGTGTTCAACGTGTCGGATTCCATACGGAGACTGTATTTTATACCAAATGGAAATTGTTGGGATTTCGTTTTGCTCCCCTTGTTTTCGGTGATATAGGCTTTCTTCCAAAGGGAACTCGACACATATTCTACAGCGAACCTTATTATGGATTGGGTTTAGGAATTCGAACTAGAAATGAAAACTTAATTTTTGGAACCGTGGAAGCAAGATGCTCTTTTTATCCCCGTGTAGAAGATGGAAGTTACTTCAAATTATCACTACGCACCAATCTTAAAATTAAATCCACGGGAAACTTAGTGAGGGCTCCGGGGTTTAACCAATACAACTAGGCAATATTGATTGGGCAATATTTGGGCATTTGGAATTAGGCATCTATAAGTGCCTAGTCCCTAATGCCCAATGCCTAATGCCCAATGCCTAAGACGAGTTATGCGGAATTTCTCGCAGCGTTTATAATACCAAACATACAGCGCATAACTAATTTGCGATATTGCTTTTCAAATTGCTTGTCATTGGCATCTATGGCACGAAGTTGCTGCAAAGCATATTGCTGAATTGTGATTAGTGGCAGTACAATTCGCTCTCTAATCTTAACTGAATCTCTATTTGCAGGATTGTTATCCATCAACTCCTCAAGGCCTGAAACTTCAAGTATCATCTCTTTAGATAACTTGTACTCGTTAAACATCTTCTGCCAGAAGTCGCCGAACTCTTTATCTTTAGCTAAGTAAGCCGTAGCAGGGTAATAACTTTTAGTAAGCGACATCATGCTATTACCTAACAACGTGCGAAAGAACAATGATTGCTTATACATGCTTTGCAACTCGTTAAGCTTGCCTGCTTTCTTTAATTCTTTTAATGCAGATCCCACACCATAAAATCCTGGAATGTTCTGCTTCATTTGAGCCCATGAGCCAACAAATGGAATTGCCCTTAAGTCTTCAAACTTCAATCCGTCACTTTGATTTCTTTTAACTGGCCTAGAGCCAATGTTTGTCTCTCCAAAAAAAGATAGTGGAGTAATCTTTTCGAGATATGGTACAAACTTGGGATCAAGTTTTAAATCCAAGTAAGCTTTGTGACCCTCTTCTGCCAGTGTCTCTAAAATATTTTTTTCACTTTCTGTAGTCTGATTTTTCTTATCTCTGAAAACTGCATTCTCAATGCCTGCTGAAAGCAGTTGTTCAAGATTATAGATACAAGATGCGGCTTTCCCGAAATTTGAACTAATGGTTTGCCCTTGTACTGTTATTTGAACTTCTCTATCTTCTATGGTGTCGCCAAGTGAAGCATAAAAGTCATGGGTATTACCGCCGCCACGTGCTGGTGGGCCGCCACGTCCATCAAAGAAAACTGCAGTTATGCTGTGCTGTCGAGACATCATGGTAAGATTTTCCTTTGCCCTGAAAATTGACCAGTTTGCACGGAGGTAGCCTCCATCTTTGGTACCGTCAGAGAAGCCAAGCATAATAGTTTGCTTGTTATTTCTCTTTTTTAAATGCTCACGATAGGCAGGTATGTTATATAATACCTCCATAATTGTCTGCGCATTGGCAAGATCTTCAATCGTTTCAAACAAAGGCGCAACGTCAAGCGGGAAATCATCATCACCCTTTGGCATAATTAACTTAGCTAACTGAAAAACCTTAATAACATCAACTGCAGAACGACAATTACTAATCACATATCGGTGGCAGCCCTGTGGCCCGTTTAATTTCTGAATCTTTGAAATTACACCTATACTCTCAATCGTTTCAGTTACAAAAACATCATCGTATTCAAGAGATTGTGGTTTGAATTTCAATTCTAACAGTGTCTCAATCTGTTTCTCATTGGTGAGCTTATCAAAATCTTTTAGCGTGGGCTGTTTACCTTGTAGTTGTTTTAGAATTGCATCCCAAGCATAGGCATGTTTACGACTATCCTGGCGGATGTCCATGCTCGCAAAATAAAACCCAAAGATTCTAACCTTCAAGATGAAAGCATCCAATAAATCTAGAAACAAACCACGGTGATCATCAACGAGTACTTTTCTTGCGCTTAATAAATCTGTTACTAAATCTTCAGGGTTTGCATAAGATCCTGGTTGATCACAATTACCATATGCCAGCGGATAAATTTTATTTTCTGCTATACTGATAATTTCTTCAACGCCTTTAAAGGTTAGCCGTCTTTTTAGAAATCTAATATCACGATAGTAACATCTTAAAAGTGTTTGTTGGAGACGTTGGGCTACGCGTATTGTAATATCATGTGTTACAAATGGATTTCCGTCGCGATCACCTCCTGGCCAAAAGCCTATTTTAATAAGGTCATAATTGGTCCATTCTTCTGGTTTAATCTGTAAGCCATCTTGCAATTTCAGAATGATTTCAGGAATTACATTATAAAAAACGTTTTCAAGGAACCAGCATAAACTTACTGCTTCATCGAAAGGTGTCGGTTTTTCTTTATTGATAAAGGCGGTCTTACCCAATTGTCTAAGCAAAAGATTAATGTGCTCTAGCCTGCTATCGCGAATAGCCTCCTCCATATCGTTTATTATGGCTAGCACCGAGCCCGGATAAAATTGTGTAGGATGTGCGGTGAGCACAATACGAACACTGAAATCATCAATTTTCTTCCTTAACTCTTCCATCCTATTCTCAGAAGATGCTCGGAATAAAAGCGGCGTCAGGGTTCCTTTTCCATTAAGGTCGTTAACTTCATCAAAGGCGGCATCTTCAACAGAATCAAAAAGCACAACTTGCCGCTCAGCATATTGAATAAAACTGAATAATAAATCCAACTGTTCCTCAGGGGAAGCTGTTGGTGCAAAGTCAGAAAAGAACTTCTTTATTATAGACTTAGGATCTTTGCCCTGACCAAAACCTTCCTCACAAGATTGCTGTAATAATGGAAGAAGCGTTCCTGTCCGGTAAATTCCGGTATAGGGAAGATTTAAAAACAGACTGTTATAAATATGGTATCGAATGGACACAGCCTGATCGTAGGTTCTTGACATGAGTTCTTGGTTGAGATCGGGCAAATTTATTAAATCCATTTGTTACCCCCACTATTTTAAACTATTACCCTTCGTTTTTGTGCAGTAAAACAATCGAATGATGTTAAATTAATCATCATATTTTTTTATTACTTTCAAAAATGCTTTCAGCCCCAAACCGAAAAGAATTGACTGACATGGAACTTGTCAGCCAGTATAGGCTAGCAGGTGAGTTATCTATTTTGGGCGAGCTCTATAAGCGATACATGTCCTTGGTATTTGGGGTTTGTCTCAAATACTTGAAAGACCGAGAGGGGAGTCGTGATGCCGTTATGCAGATATTTGAAAAATTGATAACGACCCTCCGAGAACATGAGGTGGAGCATTTCAAGAGTTGGCTTTACGTAACTGCCCGAAATTACTGTTTGATGCAACTTCGCGCGCAGAAAAACAGAAAGTTTCAAGACATAACCTCTCAATTTATGGAAACGGAAACGCTTAAGCATCTTGAACAAGAGCCTGAAATAGAATCGAACCTGGTAAAGATGGAGTTGTGCATTGAGAGGTTGGTGAACGAACAAAAGCATTGTGTACAATTGTTTTATTTGCAACAGAAGTGTTATAAAGAAATAACAACCATTACAGGTTTTGACCTTAACAACGTAAAAAGCTATATACAAAACGGTAAAAGAAATCTAAAGATTTGCATGGAACGCAATGACTGATCTAAATCACCATATTAAAAAATATATGCTGGGTGAACTCACCCCAGCTGAGATGCATGCCTTAGAGAAGCAGGCGTTGGATGATCCTTTTCTAGCGGATGCATTAGAAGGTAGTGCCTCAATTACCCATGAGGATCTTACTGCAGATTTGAAAATGATGGAGACATCGCTTTTGAATCGTATCGATAATACACGAAAACTTTCACCATGGGTATGGCCTTTGCGTATTGCCGCTGGCCTTCTTGTTCTTGTTCTAGCTACTTATTTACTCATAACGATATCCCCAACAAATAAATCAGCCAATAACTTAGCGCTCAATAAACCCAAAGAAGAGACTAATCTTTCGACACAGAAAGATATTTTAACGGACACAGTTAATGCGCATAATAACACTGAAGCAAATAGGCCGCTTATAACTCCATTGCTAGAACCTAATACTAGACAATTGCTATTTCGAAGTGAAGAGGCTGAGCCCGTTGATAATGTATCTGAATTACCACGCGAAAAACCTGAATCCAATATCATCCCAAATAAAACAGAACAGGTTCAAGAGGAGGAGATAATAAATAGGAAATCAAATGATTATGCAGCCTCAGACGTACAATCTGAAATCTCAAGTCCGTCAGCGCCTGCAGTTGAAATGGCTCCTGCTGAAAAGAAAGAATTAATTCCTGCTGGAAAGCATTCGAACGATGTTTCTTTTAATAGAGGCAGCGCGGTAAAAATAGTGAAGGGTCAAGTTACCGATGCGGAAGACGGCACTGCTCTTCCGGGTGTAACAGTTAAAAACAAAGCAACGCAAGAAATAGCCATAACAGATGCTGAAGGAAACTATCAGCTTCCTTTAAATGATCTCAATGCTAAACTCATCTTTTCATTTATAGGTCTTCAGGAAGTTGAAGTACCTGTCAATAATCAAGACAGTATCAATATAAAAATGGAAGCAGATTTTGCTTCTCTCAGTGAAGTTGTTGTAGTGGGTTATGCAGAAAAAGGTAGTGGCTTTATACCTGGGGACCAAGCGGGTTATGAAGTGGCAGATCCGCAAGGAGGAAAAAAAGCTTTTAAAAAATATTTAGTTGAAAACGTACGCTATCCACAACTAGCACTTGATAACAAAGTACAAGGCAAGGTTACGGTTCAATTCACGGTACAGCAAAGTGGTGTCCTTAGTGATTTCAAGGTACTGAAAGGAATTGGTTTTGGATGCGACGAAGAGGTTATACGCTTGATACAAGATGGTCCTAAATGGAAGCCTGCAAAAAATAATGAAGTCCCTCAGAAAGGAAGAGTGAAAGTAAGATTAAGGTTTACATTGCCAGACTAAACGATCAAGTTATCTTTGGTAATGCTCTCCAATGGCAAAATCATACTTATTATAATTTTACTAATTACACTAAGCACGGCAGCGTATGTAATTATTGTAATCATACCCGCAAGGTTAGCAGAGAAAACATATGAAGGCGCTAAGCAAATAGGCCATGATATAAGTAAAGCTTTTCAATTCACCCCCGAGATTACCGTTAATAACACGGTGGTACTTCAACAACAAACACCAATACTAGAATTGGCCACGGTATCACAAAAATTCCAACATCAACATGACTGGACCAACACGTGGATGGGCAGCACAAAAAAAATAAACATAACAGGCATCTTTGAAGCAAAGGCTGGGTTTAATCTAAAGCAAAAGTTTACCATCCGTATTTCTGATGATGAGGCTATTGTAACTATGCCTCCAGCAAAAATTCTTTCCGTTGAACTTATTGGCGATGTTAAATTTCATGATGAACATGGTGTATGGAACTGGATCAGAATGGATGATCGCGCAACTGCTATCAGTGCATTTCAACAAGACGCAAGGAAGTATGCTGACCAAGCCGACTTTGTGAAGCAAGCTCAAATTAATATGTCAAAAGATTTGCAAAAAATTTTAGCACTACACGGCAAGCAAATGACAATTGAATTCGGCGATGAGGGCGTGAATAAATATTTGGAAATTGAAAGGGCCAACTAATTTAGTCAGCCCTTAAAAAACTATACAACTTTTTTGCGAATGAGTTTTGCGTACGTGCGGCTCACCGGAAAGCTCTTACCATTTTGCATCTTTACTACCATACCGCCATTGAAATGTTTTTCTATTTCTTTGAGGCTATTCAAATTAATTATGGTACTGCGATGGACTCGAATAAACGTTTCTGGATTTAGAATTTCTTCCAACTTGCCAATACCAGATGAACTTACAAATTGATCATTCTTGGTAGTAAGTATGGTGTAATCGCCGGAAGCTTCTAAATACACAATTTCTTCTACTGGTAAATTAAGTAGCTTTTCAGATTTTTGTACAAAGATATGTGAGTCGTACGAAGTCTTGTTTTCTGTTTTTAAGTTACGAAGCAATTCGCCTACGTTGTTCTGCTCAATCTTCATGCGATTAATAGCACGATCGATAGCCAGTTTAAATCGCTCTTGATCTAACGGTTTAAGCAAGTAATCAACAGCGTTTTTCTCAAAAGCTTTAATAGCATATTGATCATAGGCCGTAACAAAGATCACATACGGATCGTGTACTATTTCGTCAAGCACATCAAAGCCAGTCATGCCAGGCATTTGCACATCAAGAAAAATTAAATCTGGCTTTAACTTGTCAATAACCTCAACTGCCTCTTTACCTTTTGAGCACTCAGCTATTACCTGAATGTTAGGCATCTGTTGCAAGTATTCTTGCAAAAGGTCACGGGCAAGTTTTTCGTCATCAACAATTATACAGGTTATATTCATACGGCTTTACTGTTTAATTCATCTATTGATTGTGTTTCATATGCCTCCCCCCCATGAGGGATAAAAAAACTCACGGCATATCCCCACTCATTTGAGTGGATGCGCAGCCCTGAGCCGGGGCCAAAGATACTCCTTAATCGCTGATCTGTGTTTTTTATACCTACCCCGCTTGAACTACCGTCCATTACTTTCTTTGCATTCGATCCTAATCCGTCATCTTTTACCTCAAAAAAGATCATGTTATTGAATTTCTTTACAGTAAGAATAATTGTGCCCCCTTCATCTTTTGGGGCGATTCCATATTTAACTGAGTTTTCTACCAAGGGCTGAAGTATCATAGGCGGAATTTGTACGCCTAAGCACGAAAAATCAACCTGCTTCTCAAACTTCATGCGATCACCAAATCGTATCTGCTGAATTCTTATATAATTGTCTATAAAATCTAGTTCATGTACCAATCTTACCATTTGATCACCGTGCGAATCAAGCGCATACCGAAATACATCTGAAAGCTGCGTTATTACCTTTCTTGCTTGCTCTTTGCTTGAGCCGATCAAGGTATTTATGGAATTGAGCGTATTGAATAAAAAGTGCGGATTGATTTGAGATTTAAGCAGGGAAATTTGCATCTCCTTATTTTTTAGGGTAAGCTCGCTTTTTTCTTGCTCACGACTTTGAACACCCTGAAAATATCGAATTACATAATACACACCTACCACTATAATATACTGGTCATGGATGTGAACACCCTCCCACTTGAGTAGACCGATTAAGTGATTTTTCCAATGTTCATAATAAACATAGCCCTCTATATAATCTTCCAGGTAATAAGAAAGCGAGCCCATCAATAAAAAGTAAACCATTACGCCTAAGGCATGGCCGGCTACTTGAAAGTAAACACTGTATTTAAAAAGCCAATTGGTGTAAAAGAAAATGCCAATAATTAAAACACAAAGTGCTTCAAATAAATAAAGGGCATTCCAGAAAATATAAGCATTTGGGTTTTCTAGCTTGTATTCAATAATAGTACCTACCGCGTAATTTATAGCATACCAGACGCAAAGCATTAAATATGCTCGCTGCCAGATACGGGGAATGTCTTCGAAGAATTTCAAGGTTGAAAATTGAACAATAAAAATACACAATGAAAAGCAAATGCGCTTAACGTTGTAAATGAACGTTAAAACTTAAAATAACCAGGTAATTAAAGCGGATTTTTTAACAATAAACCTAACGTTGGAGCCAAAATAAATTCACTACCTTTAAATAACTATGCGAATTTTATTTTTATTCTTTTTATTGTTATCACACCTTGTTTCAACTCATGGGCAAAATATTACCATTTTCGGTAAAGCCCAAGACGGTGCTACTGGCGAGCCCTTGGAGTACGCTGCAGTTGGCATAAAAGGGCAGTCTGTTGGAACCATAACAAACCTGCAAGGAGAATTTGATTTTCATATTAGCGCCGAATACCGTAATGAGGTTTTGGTGATCAGTCTACTCGGCTATAAAAACTTTGAAGCACCTGTGTGGAGTTTACTAAACGAGTCCAGCCAAATTATAAAGATGGATAAGTCAACTACCTTTTTACCCGAAGTAGTGGTTATTGGTGATCCGCTTTCTGGCGGCGACATCCTAACTATTGCTTTAGCCCACATCAATGAAAATTATCCCATGAAGCCTTTTTTGATGGATGGGTTTTACCGGGATATTAAAAAAGTAGATGGAACCTATATTTCTTTACTGGAGGCCGCCATAAAAATTCAGGATGAAGACTACACAGAACCCCGCAATAAGTCCAAACTCCGTGAACGGGTGTCGCTCGTAGAGGTACGGAAAAGCCATAGTTATGAGCACTTGTATACCGATTTTTTTGATGAGGATAACCTGCTAGAAGATTTGCTGTTGCATAACAATGTGAGATATCGCCAAATCACAGCCGATGAAGCTCTAATAGGAAATATAAAACGCGAACAAAATTCATATTACAACGGACATGATATCTATGTTGTATCTAGTGCGAAAGATTATCACTTAAAAATATTCATTGATAAAGAAGACTTTGCCATTGTACACCTTGAGTATGAAATTGGTGCTTCTGAGGAGGTGATAACCAAAAGAAAAGACCTGAAAAGTAAATTTGCAGGACTAAAGAAAAATATTGATTTCAAAAGATATGATGGCAAGTTGTACCTAAACTACATGACCATTACTTCTAAAATAAATTGGTATAATATCAAAACTGACGAGCTGAAATTTGAAACGGAATTGTTTCAACAATTACTCATCAATCAAGTGAATCCCAATGTGAAAAATGGTGTCGGATCAACAGAAAAGATGCGCTCATATGGTCTTCAGCATCAAGATCTACCCTACAACAAGAAGTTTTGGGATAACTACAACGTTATAAAAGAGACGCCCCTCGATAAAAAAATCATGTCAGACCTAGAAAAAAATACACCTTTAGAAAAGCAGTTTGAGCAAAACAAGATTAGGCACTAACTATAGGCTTTAAGGAACTGGGTATTCGGAATTATTGGAGTTGGGAACTGGGCATTGGCATTGTGGCAATGTATCATCGAGACTTAAAATAAGACTTAATTATACTTTCATGATGCAAAAGTGAATTGAGAGCAGCCAACTTTTGTTAGTTAAACTTCACTTTTTCAAAAAAGAATTGTTTAACCTTGTTTTCAAGGGCCATTACTTTCGGGAAAAGAATATCGTTTTCAATACGTGCGTGGGTAATTAAGCTTTTTTCAAATGACTTAAGCTCGTTATAAATGACCTTAACATGAAGCGGCGCGTTTTCACCAAGACAATAATCTGAGGTAATTTTTCTGATGCCATCCATTTCATCATCATGCACTTCATGCTCCATTGCGAACTTCTGAATGGAATTCTTTTCCATTAAGTAAAAAAGTTTACTGGGATGATATTTTCCTTTAGAAGCGCGTTCCAACGCTTGGATGTAAACAAAAAGGGTATCCTCCTCATCGTAAATATGCGCAATAAAATCTTCAACAAACAGCGGAAACACCATCTTCAAATCCTTCTCTACTTGTTCAAAATCCTCGTGTTTAGCTTCGAATGTTTCAACCAGCCTAACAATATAGGGCAGTTTATGTTTAATAAAGAGAAAATGAGAATGTTTAAGGTATTGAATAATAAGATCAATGGGGTAAGAAACTAGTGGAAGATCTGCTTCTTGTAAATGTGTTGGAGATTCAAGTTCACGAACAACTTGTTCAATCTTCAAATTGCGCTCGGAACAAACTTGCTCCAGCGTGTGTTCAGAATAATCAAAAAACCGGATTCCAAAATAGAAAAGCACATAAGCGTGAACGTAGTTTTGATCTACAAGGTCGGCAATACGTTTATCTTTCAGGTCGATCTTCTCCATGGTTTTGGTAAAGATAAGGAAACCAAAAAAACACAGCCTAGTATTAACTAGATAATAAATTTAATTTTAGGTAAATGGGGTTCCTAACAATTAATTTTGCCTTCGTTATAGCATTTACAAAAAAGTTTATGAGTGAACAAAGTAATTCTAAGTATCAGATCAGACTTCCATTGGTTCTTTGTGTTGGATTGGCAGCCGGCGTTTTTATAGGCGCCAGTATTGGCGATCACAAAGGATCAGGCGAAGTAGGTCAGGATGTTCAAAAATTCCGTGAGATACTTACACAAATAGCAGATGAATACGTCGACACTGTGGATACAGGGGAGCTTGTGGATGATGCCATACAGCATATGCTTAATAAACTTGATCCACATTCATCTTATATACCGGCAGCAGATCGATTGGCAGCTAATGAAGACTTACGAGGAAATTTCGATGGCATCGGGGTAGAGTTCAATATTTTCCATGATACAATCATTGTAGTCTCTCCACTAAGTGGGGGGCCTTCGGAGGCAGTGGGCATTCAATCTGGCGATAAGATTGTAAAGGTAAATGATAAAAATATGGCTGGTGTAGGCGTTACAACGGCCGATGTAATGCACGAATTAAAGGGACCGAAAGGCTCTGAAGTAAAGGTGTCTGTCATGCGATTCGGCAAAGCTGATCCTATAGAATTTACGATTATACGTGATAAAATACCTCAGTTCTCGATTGACGTTGCCTATATGGTCGATTCAGAAACTGGATATATTAAAGTAAATCGATTTGCAGCGACTACTTATGACGAGTTTCACGCTTCCTTAAAAAAATTAAAAGACAAAGGCATGAAGAAAATGGTTCTTGATCTTCAAGGCAACCCTGGCGGCTATATGAATATGGCCATTGATATGGCGGATGACTTCTTAAAATCCGGACAAAAAATTGTATTCACAAACGGCAAGGAGACTAAATATAATTCAGACGCCCTTTCAACTGCTCGTGGCGATTTTGAAACAGGCGATCTTATTGTATTGGTTAATGAAGGAAGTGCTTCTGCATCAGAAATTCTAGCAGGTGCTCTTCAGGATAATGACCGTGCACTTATTGTAGGACGCAGAAGCTTTGGTAAAGGCCTTGTTCAATCACCTTTTGATTTAAGTGATGGATCTGAACTGCGTCTTACTATTTCTCGCTATTACACACCAAGCGGCCGCTCCATTCAAAAACCTTACGCGGACGAAGAAGAGTATTCACGCGATTTGATTAGCCGATATAACCACGGCGAATTCTTTCATTCTGACAGCATAAAATTTAACGACTCATTAAAATACAAAACCGTCAACGGTCGTACCGTGTATGGCGGAGGCGGTATTATGCCGGACTATTTCGTGCCATTAGATACTTCGCTAAACAGTCATTATCTCAATGAACTTTATACGACCATTTCTATTCAAGAATATACTTTTGGTTATGCTGATACTAAAAAAGCACAACTTCTTGAAAAAGGATATGAAAGTTTTTTAAAGAGTTTTGTAGTTACTGAACAGATGTTAAATGGCTTGGTTAAAGTTGGTGAGCGCAATAAGGCAAAGCCTGATTACAAAGAATTACGAGAAAAGAAACAGCTGTTTCAGATTCATATAAAAGCACAAATTGCCCGTAAGCTTTGGGGGAACGATGGCTTCTACCCCATCTTCAATGAAACCAACGAAGTATTTATACAAGCGATTAAAATGTTTGACAGAATACCTGAGCTGCATTCTAAGATGTAGTTGGTTATTCTATATCATCAGTGTTTGATACGGCAGTGACATGACCTATCTCTTATGCGGTCTATAATTGAAATGCTATTTGCTCCAGAGGAGCATCCTGTTTATAGAAATTTATGGTTTTGTTTATCCGGCTCCATAAGGAGCCTCCTGCAATTACTCTTCTATAAAGGTGAATAAATATTTTTCTTCAAACGGTATTTCAAATTTCTTTAACAATTCTAGATATTTTTGTTTGCAAATTTTTTCGATGATGAGTCTCCTGATTTAAGATATAGTTAATTACCTGCTGGAGACTAATGCCCGTCTTTAATGTATAATTTGTTTTAATAAAAGATAATTTAACTTCTAGTTTTTGCTCCGTAAGAGCATCCTGTCTATAGAAATTTATGGTTTTGTTTATCCGGCTACATAGGAGCCTCCTGCAATTATTCTGGGTCTATGTGGAATACTGTGTGTGGGTAATCGAATTTAAGTTTTCCGGCTACAAAGTAAATCATGTTGATAAAGT
>CAXSCR010000047.1:0-36156 GCA_964235605.1 uncultured Cyclobacteriaceae bacterium
GAAAAACTACAACCTGCTGAAAAACAACTACTTCTGACTGGATAACTGCAATCTGTATTAAGTTGGTCTCTAACTTTTAATACCGCTTGCATCAACCTCTCGAACGTATAAGGTTTTAAAAGATAATCTGAAACGCTTAGTTCGAAACCTTTAATTGCATATTTATCAAAACCCGTTGTCAATATAATTTCTGGTCTGTCAGATAATGCTTCGATTAATTGTATCCCCGAAAATTCATCCATTTGAATATCTAAAAAGATCAAATCAACTTTAGTCGTGCCTAGAAAATGAATAGCACCTCATGCATTATCAAAAGTGTCGAGTAGATTTAGGAAGGGTATCTTTTGAACATATTCTTTAATTTGCATTAATGCCAGGGGCTCATCTTCTACAATAATACTATTGATCTTCATGTAATTGAGTAGTTAACAATACGTCGAAATAATCTTCTTCTTTTATAACTTTTAAATGATGCTTGTCTTTATATAATAAATTTAATCGCTGCATCATTAATTGCATGCCTAATCCATTTGACTCTGTATTAACAACGTTGCTATTAATTATATTCCTACAATGGAAAATTACTTCGTTTCCCGCGACCTTGATATCGATAGTAATTGCATTCTCTACTTTCTTATTGGTAGCATGCTTAAACGCATTTTCAATAAAAGGAATAAATAATAGGGGCGCAATATGTTGTTTATCTATGGTGCCATTTACGCTATAAATACAAAATTTTCGTTAGTAGTTCTTATCTTTTGAAGGTGGATATATTTCTCAATGTAAGCTAGCTCTGCAGATAATGGAATGACCTCCGTTTTGGTTTCATAGAGCATAAATCGCATTATATCAGATAATTTTTTAAGATATGATGACGCTACTTCCGGATTTCTCGATATAAGAATATCAATATTATTAAGGGTATTGAATAAAAAATGGGGATTAATCTGGGCTTTTACAAGGGCTAGTTCTGTTTGTAAATTTTGTTTGGCTAGTAACTCTTTTAAATGTATGTCGCCGTACCAAGTTACAAACCCTTTAATCAGAGTAGCTGCTACACCATTAAGAAGCGCCATAACAATACTGATAAAAATTGTTACTCCGTAAGTTCCTAGATATGGAACAATGCCTTGTTCTGGTGGAGATGTTAATGCAACGTTAAGGAAAGGCAATATCTGGAAGAGTAGCAATTGGAGGGATAGCGCAATGACCGTAGCTAACGCACAGATAGCAATCCCTATAAAAATAAATTGCCTTACCTTTTGTTTCGCAAGGAATTTAGGTATGAGCAACAAGTAGAAAATATAAAATATTATTATCCCCTGTAATAAGTGAGGTATGCTCAACGCAACTATTACTTTACCAGGGATTGAATTTGGAATGATGTAAGAATTAAAAGTTGAGATAAGGAAAAACAGCCAGTATGCGCAGTGGATTAAAATAACAATTGATTTTTTCATCTTTAATTGATTTGTGCTTTAAAATTCAATGAAAACGATCAATATGAAAAAAGTAATCTGCTTGTCATGGGTATTGATCTGCAAAATACCGCAATCATGCCTGAAAATTGGAACGCCATTCAATAGTTACCGCAAGTGTATAGATAATAGAGATATGATATTGTAAGTCTACCCCCCGCCAATTGAGAGTTCCTTATCCAACTTCGCTTTTCATCGCTGCGCAGGCAATCCGTTGATTTGAACAACCGCCCACCTTGACTTCTTTCCATCCTTCTTCCCGTGAAAAAATAAAGGATCCGTCAAACTCCATGTATAAGTTTTCTTTGTTCATTAACAGCAACAAGGGCAACTTTAATTTTCGCGTAGGGCATTATAGCGGCTTTACGCTAGTGCTAAAAATTCCTCCTTTTCCATATGTGTTGCTTTTTTGTTTATACCAATAAAATTAAAATGCACCCTTGTTATATATATGTTAATTTTTTATATTTTCACGGCAAATGAAATAATATCCTTAAGACTGAAAAACATATTACAGAGGAGAACCTTATTGAATCTTTGAAAAATAAAGATCGGCAAGGATTGGATTACCTGTATGGTAATTATTCGGGGGCATTGTATGGTGTAATTATAAGGATTGTAAAAAAGGAAGAAGTTGCCGAAGAAGTTCTGCAAGATGTTTTTCTTAAAATCTGGGATAAGATCGAGAACTATGACGCCAGCAAAGGGAAACTATTCACTTGGATGATCAATATTACCCGAAATCACGCTATTGATAAGCTGCGGTCAAAAGAAATTAATAAAGAGCAGAAAACCAAAGACATTGCAAATCTCGTAAGTAGAGTAGAAACAGAGCAAAGAGTTGAACAACATACAGATCATATTGGGATTAATGAGACCCTGACAAGGTTGCCTGAGGATCAACGTTTTGTGGTAGATTATCTTTATTTAAAAGGATACACACAATCCGAACTAGCAAAGGAATTCAAAATTCCGCTTGGTACCATTAAATCCAGGCTACGCATGGCGATGCAACAACTTCGAATTACATTGGGTATTACGTGAATATAACAGAATACATATCGTCTGGAATCCTAGAATCTTATACGCTAGGGGATCTTTCTGAGAAGGAGAAAGGAGAGGTGGATTATAACCTGTCTTTATATCCTGAACTCAAAAAAGAACTATTGCAGATAGAAGAAGTTCAGGAAAAACTCCTCATGCAGGCTGCCATTCAGCCACGTGCAGCGGTGAAGGAAAAGTTATTTGAAAAAATTAAGGTTATAGAATCTAAGGAAAGCAGATTGACAATTTCTTCAGATAAAACAATAACACTTTGGCGCTACGCAGCTGCAGCTTCAATTGCACTTGCTGTTATGTCTTCTTATTTAGCTTACAACTTCTATAATAAATGGACAGAAGCGTCTTCCAGTTTAACTTCACTTATAGCGCAAAATCAACAGATAGCACAAAATTATAATCAGGTAAATCAAGAATTGAATAAGCTTGAACAGGACATTCAAATAATGGATAGCCCAAAGTTTAAAAAAGTTGTTATGAATGGCACCCCCAATGCGCCCAGCTCGCTGGCTGCTGTTTACTGGAGTCCATTTAGTAAGGAAGTATATCTAAAGATTGATGACCTGCAAGACCTGTCGCATGATAATCAATATCAGCTCTGGGCCATCATAGATGGCAAACCTGTTGATGCTGGAGTTTTTGATGGAGGTTTTGATGGGTTATTGAAAATGAAAAATATAGATCGTGCTGTAACCACATTTGCGGTAACCATCGAACCCCGTGGTGGAAAGGCAACTCCTACATTAGAAACCATGCAAGTATCAGGGAATGTAAAGGGATAATTTTTCTAGTCTCCCAGACCTACACTAGAATCCTATTGCATTAATATCGAAACGGTTTAATCTATAACAAATCATGTTGTGCATGTAACATGCGATCATTGGGGAAGGTCTATGGACTAAGGTTATAAGGTGAAGTAGATTTTTCAAAGGTCTTCCTGATGTATCAGTTTCGACTAAATTCATTAAACCGTTTCGATTTACGCTTCAAAAATGTTTGGCATTCCAGAAAAATGACTTTTCTCGTCGCTAACTTTTCACCGCCTATGTTTTACTGGTTCTGATTTCTTTTCCAGGTACTAGCTACGCTTCTATTTTTGAAAGATGTTTTCATCTGCCTAATCATAATTACGATAGTAGAATATGCTTTACTGTCAGAATTTTGAGTGATTCGGCATAAGGTTCCATCAGCATCATCTTAAGTAAATACATACACAACCCCAAGCCAACTTTAAGGCATTTAGGTGACTTGCCATTTTTAAAAGTTATAATAAGGCTATCGCTCATCGATCTTACTATTATAACTTCCAATATATGCCTCACCATTTATTAATGAAAATGCACAAGAGATGTACAAGTATCGGCAGTCGAGAATTAAGAAAGGGGAATTATAAAGTCATACACTCACTTCTTCTATACATAGACATTACTAACTCACTTAGCAGACCTCACACACCATGTGTTCAAGCATTCATATGCTGTAATTAAGCACTTACTATAAATTATTAATCTACATTATATGTGCGCTCATAGTTGTATAGCTACGCTTTAACAGATAATCCAACCAGTCCATACCAGTTCTTACAATTTCCAAAATCCAATCAGAAGGTTTATTACGTAACTTGAAACATTAAACTACTAACATAAACTTTTATGACAAAAATTATCACAACACCAAAACCGGATGAGGGCGGAATTTCGGAAAAAATTATGAAGCCACTATCAAGAAAATCTTTTTTGAAGTATGCAGGTGCATCAGCTGTAGCTACAAGTCTCATTATTGTAGGCTGTAATAATGATGACGATGTCAAAGTAAATACCGCTACAGTAGACCTCGGAAGTGGAGATACGGGTATTTTAAACTATGCTTATTTATTAGAGCAGCTCGAAGCCGCTTTCTACGTAATGGTAATGTCACAACCTTATTCAGGTATGTCAACTGAGGAAACGCAAATTCTATCTGAAATAAAAGATCATGAATTGGCACATCGAGACTTTTTCAAAGCCGCACTCGCTACATCGGCTATAGCGCAGGTTGAATTTGACTTCAGTTCAATCAATTTCTCAAATCGCGCAAGTGTATTGGGTGCTGCTAAAACATTTGAAGACTTAGGTGTATCAGCATATAATGGTGCAGGTAAACTCATAACCAATGGTGACTATCTATTACTAGCAGGTAAAATTGTATCGGTAGAGGCTCGCCATGCTTCAGCTATTCGCGATCTTCTCAATCCCTTCTCTGTAGATTTCGCAAGCGACGATGTGGTTACAGTTGATAATGGCCTCGATGGTGCTAAAACACCTGCGGAGGTTTTAGCAGCTGCTGGCAAGTATGTAAAAGCTACTGTAAAGTTCGATAAACTACCTTCTTAACATTTAACTTATAAGACAATGAATATTTTCAATATTATTAAAGAAATCGAAAAAGTTGATCCAGATATTACTGCTAAATTATCTAGACGCAACATGTTTAAGCAAGCCTCATCTTATGGAACAAAGATAGCGATTGCAGCTGTGCCCGCGGTTATAGCCGGCATGTTTACAAAGGCTTATGGTAAAACAAAAGAATCAGTAACTGAAGTTTTAAATTACGCACTCACGCTTGAGTATCTTGAATCAGAATTTTATGCAACCGCACTAGAATCAAGTGGTCTAATTCCTGCTAACAGAATGGCAATTTTTCAACAGGTTAGTCAGCATGAAACAGCCCATGTTCAGTTCCTAAAAAGCGTTTTAACTTCTATGAATGCTACACCCGTTAGCAAACCAACATTTGATTTCACAGCAGGAGGGACGTATAGCGATGTGTTTTCAAACTATCAAACATTTTTAGCTTTGGCGCAGGCATTTGAAGATACCGGAGTAAGGGCTTATAAAGGTAGGGCAGGTGAGCTGATGGGAAATGATGTTGTATTAACAGCAGCGCTTCAAATCCATTCTGTAGAAGCGAGACATGCTTCAATGATTAGAAGATTGAGAGGAGAAAAGGGCTGGATTACAGGAAACAGCAACAGCGGACTACCAGCGGAAATTTATGAAGGCGAAGATAATGTTATGCAAGGAGGGGCGAGTATTGTTTCTCTGGGGTATAGTACCAATGTGGCCACGCAGGCATTTGATGAACCATTAGCAGCAGATAAAGTACTTGCTATAGCACGATTGTTTATTGTAACGTAGTTGCGTGTTGATTCAATAAGGGCAGTGTATAACATACATACCCTTATTGTAATCTGCATAATACGTATTAGAAAACAGCACGTAAGTGCAATAAGATCAAATAAACATTAAATCACATTATAATATAACTAAATATGACAACTACATTATTGTTTCTAGGCGGAGTGGGATTTCAGGAAGTCCTTCTTATTGGATTATTTGTACTCGTATTTTTCGGCGCTAAAAAGATACCTGAGTTTATGAAAGGATTGGGTAAAGGTGTACGTGAATTTAAAGAAAACGTGAAAGACGTTAAGGACGGATTTGATGGATCTGTTAATGGATTAGAGAAAGACACAACCATACATAATAATAAAATATAAACCTTTATGAGTATAGCAGCAAAAGCAATTGACACAAAAGACATGAGCTTCATAGATCATCTGGAAGATCTACGATGGCATTTAATACGGTCAGTTATGGCTGTCATAGTTTTTACTATTGTTGCTTTTGTTGAGGTAAACTGGGTCTTTAATAATATTATCTTAGCGCCTGCCAAGGCTAATTTTTTTACCTGGCGCGTACTTTGTAAGTTGGGTGAGACATTCAATATTCCCAATTTATGCATACAAGACATCAACCTTGAATTGCAAAGTAGATATATGACGGGTCAGTTTACCATTACTATAATCGCAGCTTTTATATTGGGCGTTATCATCGCTTTTCCCTATGTAATATGGGAGTTGTGGCGGTTTGTTAAGCCTGCACTTCATATAAAAGAACAGAAAAATTCATATGGTGCTGTAGCCGCTATATCTGTTCTTTTTGCAGCGGGTATTTCTTTTGGTTATTATGTAATCACACCTTTGATGGTGTTTGTTATGGTTAACTACCAAATTAGTAGCCTTATCGTTAATCAATTTGATATAACCTCCTACGTGTCAACATTTGTAGCTTTGGTATTTGGGAGTGGCGTGTTGTTTCAACTGCCGGTGTTAATTTACTTTCTATCAAAGATGGGTTTCGTAACCCCAATGTTTCTTCGAAAGTATAGGAAGCATGCTATTGTTGTTATCTTAATTGTCGCTGCTATACTCACACCACCCGATCCTTTAAGTCAGATATTGATAACGATTCCCTTATATCTTCTATTTGAAATTAGTATATTGATTTCCGCAAACGTCTATCGTAAAAGACTTATTGAAGAGGCTATCGCATGATAGAGTGGAATGATAAAAGCGATAGCCAAGTTAGCAACGAATACTATCGATAGAGTAACATTACCTTAAATACACTTTTATAGATTTATGCTTCGTCTTTTGTTTTCCGTATTAAACCTAATCCTGAGATAAGGAAAATAAGTCCAAGCACGCCGTAAGTAACAAGGGCTCTTATATCTTGCATGCCTCCTGATGTATTAACAAAAAGGATTGCGCCGTAAATGAGGCCAATGATTCCTAGCACGGTTAGTGTCGAGCCAAATATTCTTTTAATGTTCATAATTTGTGATTTTGTTATTCGTGGTGATAGATTTCTATATCAATTGTAGAAAAATTATTAGTATTTACCGGGGGAATCTATTGGATTGTGTAAGCTCAAATCAACAAGCTTAAATGTATCCGTAAATAATTTAGTCTGTCCATCTTCATGCCAGCAGCATATTGCATTATCACTAATGATGCGATGAATGATCATTCTATTTTCACTTGATTTCAAGTTAACCCAATCCCCATTATTCAGTATAGTTGTCATATTTGTTGAATGTTAAAATTCAATACTTCAATTTAAGCTTAATGACTGAATGAAATGATCGTAGTTAATCTGGAATGATAAGATGTGCTATTTGAATTCGAATGGGAGTTTATCTTAAAATGCTAGGCATAAAAGGTTCTTTAAAGTGAATTTTAGAGGTTAGTTAGTTAATGTTTAGGTTAGAATTTCCGTCTGTGTCAATTAAAAGGGCATCGGTTGTCTATTTCTATTCGATATACATGAAATTTAAGATTTTATTTGATGTACTCGTAAAATGGATGACGCTGTATCATTCCTTACCGGCTTCCATAGAATGTGCATGCATATAAATGCTTGCAGGATCACTGCGCGGAATTGCGTTAATTCATGATGTCCGAGGTAAATTGAATGACGCTGTATCGTTCCTTACTGGCTTCGTGTAATTTGAAATACTTACGTCCTTCTCGCATCTTCGCTGATCTAGCTATTGTTATTTCTATTTTGCTTCTGCCTGCTTTGTACGCACAAACATTAAGGATAGAAGAAAGCCAACCTTCAGCTACCACAAGCTTTCAGCTCGCGGTTAAAATATTGTAAGCTTTCAGCTTACGCAATGAATTTCATTTCAATTAACTCTTTACTTCCTTACCACGGTCTGTCTCAGCCTGAGGACATAGACCGTGGAGGAGAGTGTCGAGTTCAAATTTTCTTAGGTCGTCAACGCATTTCATTTTGTTCTTAGGTGGGATTAAAACCCGGCCGCCTCTGTAACCTATTTCGAGTCTGTCCACAGATAAGGCAGGAGCATTTTATTAATTCATTAGTCGTTTTTCCATTCGATGTCATTTACGTTATTGAATCACGAGGCTATCTATGACTCTTCAAAACTTTTATGATACACCCCGTTATTGTCAGGGCCTTTTTATTAACTTATAAAAATTTTGTAAACAAAAGGTAATTAATATAAAGGCATAATGAAAAAGGAAAACACTAAAACAACCGCAGGGCAAACTATTGGACGTATTGTACTTGGTCTGTTTTTAATCACAGCAGGAACAGGTCACTTGACATGGAGCCGAATAGAGTTTCAGTCGCAGGTTCCTCCTTGGGTACCTGTAAGTAGTGACCTGGTTGTCATTCTATCAGGAATAGTTGAAATCGTGCTGGGCGTCTCTCTGGTGTTTCTGGTAAAGTATAGATTTCAGGTGGGCTGGATCGTTGCGTTATTTTTTATCTTAGTCTTTCCGGGCAACATTGCCCAATTGACAGAACACAGAGATGCCTTTGGTTTGAATTCTGACCTTGCACGATGGATCCGATTACCTTTCCAATTTGTACTAATATTTATAGCCTTGTGGTCGACTGGGGCATGGAGGCATTGGAGAAAGTGATTGAGTTTAAGAAATGTTGTTTCAGTAGTTCCACAGAAGAAATATCCCTCATAATATTTCATAACTTTGTGATCGCTTAAATTGATAACATTAAAAGTTTTTAACTTCTAAACGCTCAGGTTAATGGTGATGTACTTGACTGCTTATATTGTGTATAATCCAATTATTTACGCAAATATAAATCTTTAATGTTTTGAACATCATGATACAGAAGCCAATTTTAGGAATGTGGTCTTTACACGGGTTAATTTAACATGACATATTATTTTTGTAAAAATTATCACTATTGTCAGACTAAAATAGAATAAAACTGTAGAGCTATTTCAGGCGTACATATAAAAATCTTGCGCGATGCACGGAGAAGTTAAGTGCCACTGCGCGGAATTAAAATTATTTGTACAGAATTAAATCGCAGTCCTTGCAGAGAAAAAACCAGTATTTTGTCTGGCGCTTTTGGCGCCAGACAAAATACTGGTTTTTATGCGCGCTTGCCATTTGGATCTGGAATGCTTTACTGGCCTTCGCGCATCCTCGCTAAACTAACCATGGAATACGTTAGCTACCTACTAAATCAGAAGCCCATTCATCCCTTGATTCTCCAATGAGATTAATCATATATACCCTATTTTAGTCGGACAAGAATGAAAAAGTATGTATCTTAGGTACAAACCATTTTATATGAGATATAACGCTTTCCTCTTAGCACTAAAAGTTAATGTACTTAAGTCTATTCCTACTATTGTTATTTCTATTTTGCTTCTGCCTGCTTTGTATGCACAAACATTAAGTATAGAAGAAAGTCAACCCATGAGTGAAGCTAGAAGTGGATGGCTAAAGCTGGTGCAACTAAAAAACGGCAATACAGCACTTCTTAATATAACCTTTGAAGAAGGCATTAAAATTTGGCTATACGATAAGTCTCGAGTTTTAATAGCAGAAAGCGTTATTAAGCCTGCTTATGGCGAGAATGGCATGCTAACACGTTCTTCAAGTATTGAGAGTGTATTTGCTATTGGTGATGAAATTGCTCTTTTTGTTAGTACAGTGGTAGATAAGGTTTATGTGCTGCAAAGAGTCAGAATAGACGGTAAAAATGGTTCTTTACTTAAGACAGAAGAGATTGGAAGAGCTTTGGAAAATAGTTATGTCTCCTCCTATGTTGTTCGAAAAGATCCGGACTCGGATTATTATGGTGTTGGCATCCATTACGTAATGGAATCTGGTAAGAGTAAACGTATTGAATTTATACATTACTCAACCAACCATCAACCTTTAAGCAGAGCGTTTTATAATACTCCCGATCAGCAATTCAAATACATGTGGTTAATTGACTTTGTCGTCATAGGCGATCAAAGACTAGTTTCATCAGTATATGTTTTCAATGTTGGTGAAAAGAAAGAAACATTCATTTCGTTGGGGAGCTTGGAAAAGGGGTCTTTAAACTTTAAACTTAAAGTACTTGGTTTTACTGCTGGCATGGAGTTTAGTGGAATATTGCGCTATAATAAAAATGCAAATCTAATGGCGTTGATGGGATTGGATTTAGTAGAATCAAAATCAGGATCTCGTTCCTACAGTTGTACCCTATCCTTAGTTGACCTAAATACTTTTTCGATGGTACACACACAGGAGGTCGGAGTCGCTAAGATTAATGAATCATACAAAAAGATTTTTGACACTAAGAGAGATATCCGCTGCGTGCCGGAAGACTTTTATATCAATGATGATGGCACTTATGCCATTGTTTTTGAATCATCTTACGCTAAGGAATCTACCTACGCTACAACAGTGTACCTTGAAAGTATGGCAGTTTCTTTCTTGAATGAGAAGGCTCAAGATGCCGGTAGTTGTCTGATTCCAAAAAGCCATGCTGTGTTTCTCAATACAGTGCCTCATGAAGACTATCGTCCGCTATACATCAGTAGAAGACAACGGACGGCGCAAAGTTTGCGAGATGGAAATAATTTTAAATCGTTTGTATATGTAAGTGGCAAGACTGGAAATTATATTTTTTATAATGAGGTAATGGAAAATCTTGAGAAAATCAAAAAGGGGAGACTTACAACCATACAAGGGATAAGTAGTGCTGATGCTTTTATATGTACTACTACCGGTGGAAATCTGAAAACTGACTTTTTATTTGGAAAGCCAGCGGAAGATACACATAACTTTGCGATGTACACGGTGTCAGATTACGATGCAGCAACAGGCGTATTTGCTACTATCAAAGTCGAAAACAATAAAGGCAAAAGGCAAAAGATCGTTTGGGTAAAATTATAGTTAGTATCACAGCTACCTAAATTTATTAAACAAGGTAAAGTACTGAAATCTGTTACATTAAAGTCTATAAATATAGCGGCGTCCTTTGTCGCATTTCACCTGCAGAATGTCGTCTTTACACTGGGTCAATTTAACATGACATATTATTTTTGTATAAAATTATAATGTATTATTCCCATGGCAATGACAATGAAAAGTACGCAAGCGAAAACCATAGATGAATACATCGCAGATTTTCCTGAAGACATTCAAAAGCTATTAGAAACAATGCGGGCCACTATAGCAAAGGCCGCACCCAAAGCTGAAGAGGCAATTAAATATGCCATACCAACATTTATATTGAATGGTAATCTTGTGCATTTTGCAGGCTATAAAAATCATATTGGATTTTATCCAGCACCATCAGTGATTGTGGCTTTTAAAAAAGAGCTGTCGGTTTATAAGTGTGCAAAAGGTTCCATACAATTTCCATTAGACAAACACTTCCTTTAACCTTAATAAGTAAATTGTAAAGTTTCGCGTGAAAGAGAATTTAGAAAAATATAAAAGGAAAAATTATAAGTGCGTAGTAAAAAATTATCGTTCTATGATGGCCTTTTCATTGAAGTATTTTTCTTTATTATACAACGTGTAAATACCGATAAGGAGCAACGTTAGAATTTCTGCAAAAGAACGTGTTAACCACACGCCGCTCAGGCCCATATTAAAGTATTCTGGTAATATGATTAAAAATAACGCAATAAATACAAAGCCTTTTAAAATATTGATGAGCGTAGAAATGGTCGATTTGCCTATGCTTTGGAAGTAGGCTGATAGGATGTAATTGGGACCGGCAGCCATAAATATAATAAAGTACAGCGCAGTTGCCTTGCTTGCAATCAATCTAAATTCCGCTGTTTCATCTCCTGCAAATGTATTAAACAACACCTCGGAGAAGAGCACGGCAAGCACGGATATAATGATGCCTAAAATAAGAGTGAAGTATAATGTGAACTTGAAAATTTCAATTACTCTGTGCGGCAATTTAGCTCCTATATTAAATGATATGATGCGTATCAAAGCGATCATGGCTGAGGTGAATAGCCTTATAAACATAAAGCTTAAATAATTTACTACCCCGAATGCAGAAACAGCTAATGGGCCGTAAGACACCATGCTATGACTGATAATCAAAAGTCCAACGGAGAACGATATTTCAGATGCAAATGAAGGCAGTCCGAGTGTTAGTAATTCTTTCCACTCTTTAATCTTAATGGTAAACCTAAATTCAGTGAAGCTAAAATGACTTTTTGCCTTTTGTATGTAAAAGAATAAATACAACGTGGATGCAAATATTGAAACCGCTGTGGCTATAGAGGCGCCTTTAACTCCTAAATGTAGTCCTTGTATTAAAATTAGATCCAAAACAATATTAAGG
The DNA here is from genome assembly GCA_964235605.1 of uncultured Cyclobacteriaceae bacterium. Lineage (GTDB taxonomy): Bacteria > Bacteroidota > Bacteroidia > Cytophagales > Cyclobacteriaceae > DATCRE01. The sequence goes on from CAXSCR010000047.1 coordinate 12,512, forward strand.
CTAACAGCAATCAATGATGCATTTCTAGAAATTTTAGGCGCGTTATCATGGCTGATAAAGTTGCCCCAGAACATTCCTAAAAAGAATAACGGAAGTGAAATCAATTGCCAAAATATATAAGCTGACGTATTAACAACAAGTGATGTATTTTCTGCCCCTGCAAGAAAATTAACAAGTGGCTTTATAACGAATGGTGTACTCACAGCAATGACACCGCCAAACAACAGCGCTAGGGTAGTCGCAAATTGAAAAATATTTTGTGCGTTGATATAGTTTGTTGCGCCTATATTTTTCCCAATTAAAATACCACATCCAATCATAATAGGAAGTGCCAAGGAAATAAACATAATAACTATAGGACCATATAATCCAACGGCAGCAATTCCTTCTTTTCCAACCTGTTGCCCTAAAATTACGCCGTTGATTACTTGATGAAGTGTTATGGATAGAATGCTTGTTAATGCCGGTATATAATATTTAAAAAATAGTTGGTGGATAGGAGCCTCACCTAATTGATTAGACGTATTCATATGGACTTTTGAGATAGGGAGCGCGAAGATAATATTTGTTTGGAGGCTACAAAGCTTATTTATGTATTAGCTTGTACTAAAGTAATAATGCCAAGCTTATTCAACGAATTCTGGATTGTTTTTAATTGAATATTAGCCGGATTAATAAGGTGTTTCACTATGATCTATTAGATGAAATCAGTAAGGCATCAAGTTAACCAGATAAAGGAATGTGTGTTCGATAAGATAATACGCTCGTCGAAATTATTGCCATATTTTCATAGCATCACCATACCTTGTGCTATTGAACCTAAACTACTAATCAATGAAATCTAAAATTTCGTTAATCATGATCATCACCTTATGGTTGAATCATGATTCTTTCGCTCAATTGAATGTCAACTTTACTGTTAACACGACAATTGGCAGGGCACCGATCAGTCCTTTGATCTATGGTACAAATCAAGTTTTGTCACCCACTGATAAATATCAATCCATAAGAATGGGTGGTAACAGAATAACCAGTCTAAACTGGGAGAATAATGCATCTAATGCAGGCTCTGATTATCTTCACCAAAGTGATAGTTATATGTGTGGTAGTCTATCTACTTCAGATTGCAATCTTCCAGGAAAAGTTTATTCGGCATTTTATAACGATGCTAAGAGCAGAGGTATTCCATATGCATTAGCTACCTTACAAATGGCGGGCTATGTTGCAGCTGATAAAAATGGTATTGTTACCGAAGCTGAAACAGCGCCTTCATCTCGCTGGAAGCAGGTTGTCTTTAAAAAGAATGCAGCGTTCACTTTGTCTCCGAATACAGCTGACAATTTTGTATACATGGACGAACTTGTTAACTACCTCAAAACAAATCATGGTGCCGCTTCTGCTGGTGGAATTAAAGGTTATTTTTTGGATAACGAACCTGCACTGTGGCCCTCTACGCATGCCAGACTTCATCCTAACAAACCTACCGCCGTGGAATTATGGACTAAGTCACGCGACTTATCTATAGCCCTTAAAAATGTTGATGCATCAGCAGAAACTTTTGGTGGCGTATTTTATGGTTTTGGTGCTTATTTAAATTTACAAGATGCACCTGACTGGTCAACTGAAAAAGGAAGCTATGAATGGTACCTGGATTACTTTCTTGCTAAATTAAAATCGGCATCAGATAGTAATGGAAAAAGATTGCTTGATGTGATTGATCTGCATTGGTACCCTGAAGCAATCGGTGACAACAGAATTACTTTCAGTGGTGGCAATACAACGAACGATAAAGCGGCGAGAATACAAGCGCCACGTACTTTATGGGATTCTGAATATGTAGAGAACAGTTGGATAGCAACTAACTTTAGAAATTTTTTACCCCTGATTCCTAAAGTGCAAAATTCAATTAATACATATTATCCAAATACAAAATTAAGCTTTTCAGAATATTGCTATGGTGGTTGCAATGATTACAGTGGTGGAATTGCACAAGCAGATGTGTTAGGCATCTTTGGAAAGTATGGTGTATACAATGGCAACTGGTGGAATGTATGTGGTAGCGAAACTAGCTTTGTTTCAGCAGGCTTCAAAATTTTTACGAATTATAATGGAAGTGGTGCCGCTTTCGGTAATACAAAAGTAAATTCTACCATGAGTGATAAAGTAAATACGTCTATCTATGCTTCCATTGAAGGCAATAGTGAAAACAATCTACACGTGGTTGTAATCAATAAATCAAATCAAGCAGTAAACGGAATTTTTAACCTTACCAGCGGTGCAACATATTCAGTAGGCAACGTTTGGGCATTCGATCAAAACAATGCCGCCATTACCGCTAGAACAAGTATAAATTCAATTAATGGAAACAGTTTTAATTATACTTTGCCAGCCTACTCCGTTTGTCACATGGTTTTATCAGCCGGGGTTGAAGTTGCAAGTACCAGGGTGATAGTAAGAGCCCGAAGTATAAATCCAGGATCGAACATGAGAATAGAGATTATGGATGCTGCTACTTCAACAGCAACTACCGTTCTTCAAAGCAAAGCTTTTGATAACCTGTCAACCAGCTTTACCAATTATACATATACATTTACAGGTGTTATTCCTGCTAATAGAATCAGGGTAAGATTCCTCAATAATGGAGGTACACCGAATCGTGATTTAGAGGTTGATTATATTCAGGTTAATGATGTTACCTTTCAGTCGGAGAGTTCAAAAACATATTCATTTGGTAGCGTGAGTGGATGTGGAAAGGGCGGTTATTACCAAACACAATTATTAACATGCAATGGGTTTTTTCATTATGATATTGGAACTGCAACTAATCCGCCTGTAACTATTTATAGTGATGCGCTTGCTGCTGATTGGTTAGATTGGTCATGGTCGGTAGTAAATAATTTTAGTGCAACTCCCGCTAAAACCGGGGCTAGTGCATTGGGTTCAACTTTCACTGAAGGGTGGGGTGGAGTCTCTTTAAGAAAGGGTACGGCACAAAATACCAGCGGATATAATGCTATAAAATTTTGGATACATGGTGGCACGGGCGCGAACAAATCTTTGTTATTCACATCACAAACCGAAGATGCAGCAGGAACAAGTACATCAAGTGCATTTACGGCAACTGCGGGTGTATGGAACGAAATCACGATACCTTTAAGTGCTTTGGGCAACCCCACCAGTATTAAGCGGATCACTTTCCAGAACAATTCTGCATCAGCCCAGTCTATAATTTACTTTGATGATATAAGATTGGTCTCCACAACGGCTACTAGCGTTGCTTCTAACACATCATCTACGCAAAAGGCGGTGTCTATTTTTCCTAACCCTTTAAAGGAGAATGTGCTTCATTTAAGCGAGCAATTTACCACTTCGGAAACTGTAGTTGAAGTGAGATTGCAGAACCTGGCAGGGAAGGAATTCTTAAGAAAACAACTAACAAAAGGTGAAAGTGATGTGATAATTGATACACCTCTACCAAATGGAATATATAACATTACCATTAAAATGGGAGAAACAGTTTACGTACAGAAATTAATGATTGAAAATTAATATGAGTATCCGCTTTCAGTCCTAAGTTAGGCGGGATGGTAAAGGCGCGGAAGTTAAGCGCATCAATTTCCACAAAAGTGTAGGCCGCGGTTAAACCCTGAATCTTCATCATGGCGCCAGGTGTCATGATGAAGATTCAGGAATAAATACGATAATGATTGGTTGTGTGGCACGGGCCACAACCAATCATTATCGTTAAAATGCGCGCCTACAATTATACCATGAAAATATATACGTAGGTTCGCGCATTATCTATGAACTATGCAAGTGTGAATTTTGGTCTTAGGACTTCAATCTGATACGCATGAAAATTAATTCCATGTGGGCGTAATGATGATTTTTCAAGTAAAATAATACACCCGTATTTCTATCTAAGGAAGCTAAAAAATAGGCCTGCCGTGCGGACCTTTTTTTGTTTCAAGACCAATTCAATGAGTTTAGCGGCTAAAACTTGCGTAATTATCAAAAAACGAAGCCCGATATAAGAAATAATTATTTAACTAATATCATTAAATTGGTATATGCGTTGTGTGGTTATAGACTATAACCTTTTATCATAGTAAAATAGCCTTAGTTTCGTTTCTGTTGTTTACTCAAATTATGAAACAATTCTTTTTTCTTTTTACTATTTTATTTTCGTGCTCTGCGTCTTATGCACAGCAAAAGTGGATAACCTTGGGTGCAGGTGGTGGTTTTGCAGGCACGGTTAATATGTATAAGATTACAGAAGACGGTGTTGTCCTTAAAGGGCAAGGATTAGGTGAAATAAAATTTACTGAACAAGGCAAATTGAAGCAGACAAAAATAAGAAAATGTATTAAAGCTGTCGCTGATCAAACAAGCGCCATCTCACAGTTTAAACATCCGGGAAATATGTATTACTTTCTTTCTTATCATGACGGTGATATAGAGCGCAATATAACGTGGGGAGATTTATCTCATCCCGTCCCCGAGGCCATTCAAGATATCTATGAAAACCTTGTTGCGCAATTGAAGTCGGTTGACTTTAAAGCAATTCAATAAGCCCACACACGGGGTCGGCGTAATTGTAGCTGGCAATGCAACGCATTACTTTAAAACACATAATATGAGATTAATTAAGCCCTTATTCATTTTATTTATTATCTGCTTATTTAACAGCCATTTGCTGGCCCAAAAAACGCTAGCATCAAAGAAGAAGAATGGTGCACCTGTAGATTTATCCAGCTTACATGCTAAGCACATTAAACATAGTACTTCACTAGGCAACGCCAGAAGTGTAACTCCGAACGCAATAACTACAATTCGCAATTTTAATTCAACGTTGCCCACACCACATCGTATTTTACACACCGATGATCATGCACTTCCTACATTTATAGAAACCAAACGCAATTTCATTGCTTCGCATTTGTTTGCATCAAAAGATTTAAAAGCCAATTGTAAAGACTACTTGAAAGAACTAAAGCTGTTATTAGCAATCGATGATCCGGAAGAGAATTTTATTATAGAACGTTATAAAACAGATAACAATAAAATTACGCACGTCCGCATGCAACAGCATTACAAAAGTATACCCGTGTATGGTGCTGAAATTGCCTTACATTTAAATGCGGCAGGTGAAGGGGAAACATTTAATGGAAGATACTTACAAATTCCAAAAGACCTCAACGTTATACCTACTATTTCTAACCAATCAGTCATCGAACGTGTAAAGATGCATGCAGCGAAGTCATTTGAATATCCTGAACTTACTTCTTCACAGAAGCGATTAGTTCAATATGCAGCGCCTAAGTTAACGCTTTGTATCTACGAAGATCAGGGATTAATAAAAACACCCACATTGGCCTATCACATTGTGTACTGTCCTTCGATATCAACCCGGTGGGAGTATTTTGTGGATGCGCATACCAATGCTGTCTTACATCATTTTAATAGTTCGTGTTCCGTAGATGGTCCACGCACCGCGAGTGCGTCTGATTTAAACGGTGTATCACGTAGCGTTAATACGTACCAAGCGGGTGCTACTTTTTTCATGATCGATGCTTCACGTTTCATGTTTAATGCCACGAATTCAGTAATGCCAGACGATCCGGTTGGTGGCGTATTTACGATAGATCTTAACAATACTTTTGGCACTAATCAAGCTTATGATCATGTTACCTCTACGAATAATGTTTGGAGTAATCCTACAGCCATCTCAGCACATTTTAACGCAGGTACAGCGTATGAATATTACCGTACCCAGCATAATCGTAATGGTATAGATGATGTTGGCGGTACTATAATCTCCATCATTAATACACCCGATGAAGATGGTACCGCCCTTGACAATGCCTACTGGAATGGTGCAGCGATGTTTTATGGTAATGGCAAGGTAGCATTCAAAAAGCTAGCAGGTTCTTTGGATGTAGCAGGCCATGAACTTACGCACGGCGTTGTACAAAATACAGCTAATCTTGAATACCAAGGCGAGTCAGGTGCTATTAATGAATCAATGGCCGATATATTCGGGTGTATGATGGATCCTGCGGATTGGCTTATTGGTGAAGATATTGTCAAGACAACTTCATTTCCTTCAGGTGCTTTGCGTTCATTATCTGATCCACATAATGGCGGACAAAATTTAGGTGATCGCGGATATCAACCGGCAAGGGTAAGCGAGGCTTATAAGGGTAGCCAAGATAATGGTGGTGTACACATCAACAGCGGCATTACCAACAATGCGTTTTATCGTTTTGCGCAAGCCACAACGAATGTGAAAGCATCCGCAGTATTTTATAAAGCCTTAGCAGATTACCTCACCAAGTCATCGAAGTTCATTGATCTTCGCCTTGCAGTTATTAAAGCTGCAGGAGATCTATATGGAACTTCTTCAAATGAAGTTACGCAAGCAGGCATTGCCTTTGATGCGGTAGGTATTGTTTCTGCACCAGGCGGTGATTACACCGAAACCATTCCGGCAAATCCAGGATCTGAATTTCTATTAATTTATAATACCGATCCCAATGAGGCCAATTCTTTATATCGTCTTGCTGGTGCCAACGCAATACCGATAAGTACCACAGGTCTTCGTAACAAGCCCAGTGTGACAGATGATGGTAGCGTAGCTGTTTTTGTTGCTGGCGATAATACCATTCACATGATTGTTACAGATCCCAAAGACACTCCTCAAGAAACGGTTTTACAAGCTGATAGAATTTGGTCTAATGTGGTCATATCAAAGGGCGGTAATCGGTTAGCAGCTGTTACAACAGCAGAAGATAAGATAATTCATGTGTATGATTTTACTACTGAAATATGGGCCTCTTTTGAATTATATAATCCTACTTTCTCAGAAGGTGTAATTTCAGGTGGCCCACTTTACGCTGATGCGCTTGAGTGGGATTATTCTGGTGAGTATTTGGTATACGATGCTTTTAATAGTATTACGAATAGCAGTGGTGACAACATAGAGTATTGGGACGTGAACTTTATTCACCTCTGGGATATTGCTAGCCAGGATTTTTCAGATGGAGAAATTTCAAAGCTCTTCGCTAGTTTGCCTGATGGTGTTAGTATAATAGATCCATCGTATTCTAAAACATCTCCTAACATTATTGCATTTGATTATTATGATGCAAATAATGATGAATTCAAAGTGCTCGGTGTGAATGTTGAAACGAATGATATAAGTACAATTGTTCTTAATAATTCATTAGGGTGGCCTTCTTTTAACAAAGACGATTCGCGAATTTCCTTTACCAGCGATAATGGAAATGGTAATGATAAAACCAGCTACGTGAACCTAAATAGTGATAAGATCTCATCAAATGGGGTGACGTTCAATATTTTGGACCTTAGTCGATGGTCTGTATATTACTCTATTGGTGATAGGGGTGTAGGTGAAGATGAAGTTACGGGAGTTAAAGATGATGGGCAAAACAAGTTGTCGCTTTCTTGTTATCCTAATCCTTTCTCAGATCAGCTATTACTTGAGCTTAACCAAAATTTCACCAATGGTGGAAAAGTCGAAATTGTTAATTTGTTAGGCCAACGTATACTTGATTTCACAGTAGGTCATGAAACTGATAAGAGCTTGTCACTAAAGGTTAATAATCTTCCACCAGCACAATACATTCTTCATATCAAAAATGGATACGGTGTAGGTGCATGTAAAGCGGTAAAGATCAAATAACTAAATTAAGCGCTTAAGGTTTTTGTATTATAAGCTTCTTCTAAAACTATATTACTTATCATGTTGTCCGTGTAAAATTGAATGACGCTGTATCGTTCCTTACAGGCTTCCAAAGAGTCTACATGTATATAAAGATTGATCGATGCACGGAGAAATAAGTGCAATTGCGCGGTATTAGTTATGTGCACAGACCGGAACTTAGAGGTATTGAAACGTTGTCCTGGTGAGGACACTGTAGTAGGTGATGACATTCATATAAGAACTCCTTATATACCGATAAGTCATTCGCCATATTGTTAAAAGGGATTTTAATCCTTCTCGTAACAAATCTATAATGGTGTATCTCCACCAATACATGCGTACATAAAACAAAGAGGCCATCTCGAATTGAGTGGCCTCTTTTATATAAATTTATTTAGCAGTTTATAATTTGCACGTGCTGCTTATAATAAAGATGTAGTCTGCTATTTTACAACAATACGCTCTCTATATATCTTGTTATTTACATTGACAACTAAGATGTATACGCCCGGTGTAAGTCGCGAAGCATCAACTGACGCAACATTACGCGAATTTTTTAAATCAGACGTTAATACAGTATTACCAAACAAAGAATAAACGGTAGCGCTTCCGCGCAATGCCTTTGTGCCTTCATCAACTATGTTTACTTCTTTTGAAGTTGAATTATACCATACGGATATTTTGTTATCAGCTTTACCCTCTATTACAGTAATAGTTTCATTCTCTGTAGAACGCAACGTAGTGTCGGTGTATCTAAAGCATTTGAAATCTGCTTGTGCTTGTTTGAACTGAGCTTCAGTTGTTTCAGTCCATCCAAAAGCATTGGTTGCTAATGACTTTAAATTTACGCCAGCAGCACCGCTCCAGAAGTGAACGAACTCGCCCCAGTTCATAGCCCGCGCATAGTCGTAGCTATTGGCTTTTTTAGGAAAACATTTTGCGAGTAATGTAAAGTATTCATTAAGAACCTTCGACTCACCATATTGTCTGTAGATTGGGAAGAACCAATCGCGGAACCAATATGTATTGGCTCTTGGAAAATTATCGCTTCTATTAATTTGCTCATTATACCACCGCGTTGCAAAATCATCTCTTCCCAGTCCTCTATACACATCATAGTTATAAATCTCAGCCCACTTACTATCACCCCAAAGTCCAAAGGCGGGTGAACCGTGTGAGCCTTTTGAATCACCTTCAACTATATGGGCAACTTCATGTGTAGGAATTGCCACCGCGCCATAATCAAAACTAGTCCATGGTCCAGGTCCCACATCAATTACATTTCTATAGTCATGACTGGCATCGAAATATCCTGATGGATGACCGCCACTGTATTTATTGCCATGTAGTATGGCATACATTCTTGGATTTTTACCAAAGTTTCCATAAACTTTTTTGGTATAGCGCCAAACATCACCAAGGTATTGGTAAGGCCACGTTACAGAGGGATTAACATCTTTATCATAATACACTGCCACATCGTTGTCAAAGTATACAAGGCTTAACACTTCATTATGTTCAAACCAGTGCTCCTGCCACGTTGCAGGAGGATTAGCTAGGGGCACCGTACCGCCCCCACCAGTTCCAAATATTTCCCATTCGGCAATCTGCAGAATACCGCCGTCGTTGTTGATCATATTGAGGCGGTAGTAAGTATAAGCGTTGGTGTTGGCGAAGCTAAACTCACGCTTAAGAAACCGCGTTGCAAAGTCTTCGTTATTACGGGTATCCAATGTGGTCCAAGTAATGTCATCATTTGATGCTTGAAAGGTCCAGTTTAAGGGATCTCTTTCTTCTGCATCATTAGCAGAAGTAAGGGTATAACTTGTAACTACTGAAGGATTACCCTGTTGGAATTTAGTCCAGGTTGCGTTCTTAAAAGTTAAAAACTTAGTTGCTGCTTGATTATCAATCAACTCCCATACGCTTTCTCCAGCTGGTGAGTCATTATACTGCGTAGAAATTTCTCCGGGCAAACTGGTAATATCAACGATATTCATGGCACCATAAATCTCCCACTCAGCAAGATGTAAAACATTTGCATTCTTACTTTCTATATTTAAACGATAGTAAGCATAAGCCACTGTATTAGTGAATGTGAATTCTTTACGTAGCTGCCTCGTAGCAAAGGTTTGATTGCTTTGTGTGTCTATCGTTGTCCATAAGCTCCCATTGTTTGATGCTTGTAAGATCCAGCTTTTAGGATCTTGAGCAGGCAGATCATTGGCAGAAGTGATAGCATATTTTGTTACGACATAAGATTGGCTTGCTTTGTATTGTACCCAGCCTGCGCTATGAAAAGTGAGATATTTTGTTTTAGATGAGTTATCAGTCAATTTAGCAATTGCATTTTCTGGAGAGTCGCTGTATTGGGCACTAATGGTGCCACCTGTATCTGTAATATCAGTTTGTCCGAAGACAACTGTTGCCCACAGCGATAATAGGGAAAATGTGAATAATAGTTTATAAAGTACTTGTGCTTTCATTAGGATTAGGATTAGGGTTAAAGGTTGGTATTTTTAATTGCGCATGAATTTAAAAGTGAATTCAGTCTACAGATAACATTAAGTCGTGTAAAAATAAGGTTTTAATTTTGTATGTGTTGTGTACTGTAAAAAAGATTAAATAAATATAACAATAGGTAAATTTATGATTCGATTTTATGACTTTGTGATTGTACAAGATGCAAGCCTGTTATAAGTTTGTAAGCGTATGTTGCATAATTTTTTGGCAATTGTACGAGAACGTGTAACTACTTAATCATGAAATGGATATGCGTGAGTAATCAAATCAAGTAATAATTTTATGTTGCTGTCCAGCTAAATAGTTTTAGGGTCACTTAATTTATCTTTGCCAGGAATTTCACCTTTATCTTTCCTTTTGTCTTGAACAATCTCTGGAATTGCTTGTGTATGAATTAGTTTTATTGTCGAAGCATGCTCGGCTGCCTCAACTGTATTATCCATAATTAACATTTCTACTTTATATGGCTTTAAAGCTTTGGATATATCAATAGCAATTTTTTCTCGATCTTCTAATTGTACATCACGAATGTAAATGGCGAGAATGCGATCTGGGTATTTCTTTACTACTTCTTGATAAATCTTAGGGTCCTCTTGACCGCTATCACCAACCAAAACGAAATTCAATTGGGGATACGTAAGCAGGACATTCTCAATTTCTTTAAACTTATGACCCATGTGACCAGAGCTTATCAACTTGTTATCTTGTAAACCAAAATCACGAAGTAGTAAAGGGCCAGCAGGGATTTTATTGAGATCTAAAAAATCAGTGAGCAAGTCATACAAATTCCACGGGCTGCTGGACACATAGAAAAAGGGATTGTTACGTTTTCCATTCCTACCTAACTGCAACGCCCTATAAAATTCAGAGACACCAGCGAAAGGCAGGCGCGTATGTGCATTGTTTAAAAAGACATTACCAGACATAGCTACTAGGTTAGTGGCGCTTGTCTTTATGATGGTATCATCGATGTCGCTAATTATTCCATATTCAGCGTCTATCGGTGGCACCAGTACGTGCGCTATCGCTTTTAATCCTGGCGTAAACGGAATTGGTGCTTCAATCAACTCAATTTCAACCTCATACCAAATATCGTTCCATCCGATCGGAGTAGATGGAAACAAGTTGAGTGTGAAATAACCTTCATCATCTGTTTTGATAAGAAATTCTTCACCTTGAAAATTTACCCTTAACAGTGCGTCTGGTACTTCGTCACTTTCGAAACGTTGATAAATATTGTAGAGATTACGCCAAAGACTATCTTCGGGTGTCGATGCCTTAATAGTTTTATCTTCTAAGACACGGCCTTTAATATATAACCGATTTATCGTTCCGTAACTTCGATAGGTGACAATTTGCAGGGGGTCAGTTAGTTTTAATCGTCTTCTTAAATTGAAAGCCAATTCATCAAATCGATTTTCTATTACTTCTGTAGCTCGGATAAACATTTTCCTGAAATCAGACATACTGCATATGGATCGTAAGTAATGTTGGCGCTAAGTTACACCTTTCTTTAAAGGCAAACATAGGCAAGGCTATTTCCTTGTTCCACTTTTATGGGGTGTACGACAAATTGCAGATTTTATAACTTAGGATAAAACACAATTAAACCGCCAGCCCTATGATTAACAAGTAAAAATTATTTACAAAAGTAGAGTTACTTCAAGCGCACAGATTCAAATCGCAGTAGTTTATTTTCCTGCCTGGAATAGACTCATCCTCAACGAACGCAATAAGTATGACATTAAATGCATGCTTCGGAAGGACGATATTTTTCTATGATATAGACATGATTACTATGCGCAATCAAAAAATACCTAAGTAGAAGCCATGGAAGACTACAACAATCCAAAGTATACCCATGAAGATATAACCAAATTTGTGAACGAGTATGATACACAAGGTAAGTCGGGTATAGGCGTTGTGAAGATTCAGGAATAAATACGATAATGATTGTTATGGCACGGGCCACAACCAATCATTAGCGTTAAAATGCGCGCTTACAATTTTATCGAAAATATACACGTAGGTTCGCACATTATCTATGAACCATGCAAAGTGTGAATTTTGGTCTTAGGACTTCAAGCGGATACTCATATTAGTTTATAATTGTTACTATCGCCCTGCTATTGTAGAAGGTTTAGGTGAAATTATCTCTTTGATCTGCTCAAGTTCTTTAGTGATTGAGCCCCGCTTAACGAGTGTGTATTGCTTTACACCCATTTTTGTGAACCAGTCTTCCCACACTTCCATGATGTGATCCCATTCCAAATCTTTTTCACGTGGGGCAGCTTCAAGCAATACGATATGTAAATCAGGATATTCATTTCTAACTTCCAATAGTTTACTTTGCGTATGACCTACAATTGGATAGCCATCTGTTAGAATGAAAAGATAGTTTTCGGTAAGCTCATCTTTTGAATAATCAACTTTAAGGTCCTCATAGAAATACTTCCAGATATCGGCACCATGATAGTCTGTAGGACTTCGACTAAATACAGCAGTTTTGTATAGCGTATCAAGGTTGGCGATGAAATTTTTCCTTCGTTCTTCTTCCTTCGGTCTACGAAATACAGTTTCAATATTTTCCATGTTTACATACAGCCTATCTTCAAATACATCACGATGTATTCGAGCACCGAGCTGAGGCGCCATTACTACTTTAATTTCATCACGTGATTTTATATACAGTTCGTTTTTAACCTTCTTTTCGAAAAGCGAATACAAATTTTTAATAATTTGTTTATCGCGATTCGATTGGTCGTCCTGTACAATCAACCGGTCAGAAAGATCTAATAGTATGATGTAGTTATGTTTTTTTCTTAGCTCAGCTTTCTTTTTTTCTGGTGTAGGCATTTTGCAGGCACCTACTGCCAATAGCAGCATCAGCATAGAAACAATTCCTACCTGATGTCTATGATTCAAATATAAATTCATACGGTATTGTTTTAAAGTTATAGTGATGATGTTATGCTGCACGCTTGCTGCTTACTTTTACCGTACCACTTTTAATCTCATGTTTGTCTTCAAACTCTTTCTTTAAAATTAGACACTTCTCTTTTACATCTTTTAAGTTAGTAGGAGATAGGTATGCTATCCATCCGGAAGAGAATTGGTCAATGTATTTTTTAAGATTGCCATACATCACGGTGCTAATATCATCACGGTAATCAGCGATCTGTTTTTTATCCGATACAATATCCGCTAGTTTAGCTTGTAAGATTTTAATGTCAGCATTGAGGTGCTTGATAATTCTAACAAGATTGTTAGTAATTTCTTTTTTGCTCCATTCTTGTAGTAGTGAATCAAGCAATATGCTCCAGATAATGTACACTAGAAATCCTAAAAACAAGATGATATAGAATGAAGGGTTTTGACTCCAATGCTCAGCGGGCAATCCCATTAATGCCTTAGCATTTTCTGTGTTGTTACTGATGATCATAGCCAGTAGAAAATCTACAACAAAGGTTACAGCTATAAGGAGTGATATGAATACATATTTTAGGTTACTCTTCATTTCAAGCATAATATGAAAAGCCCATCCAAAAGCATAAAATACAAATGGCACAACTAGCAAAAGATAATTGTATTGTAAGGCTTCCGCCAGTTCGTAAGTTCCAGGCATAATACTCCCCGTACCTTCACCTTTAGCAAGGCTCTCTGCTATTCCTTCAAAATTTACATACAAAGCTTTAAATGTTGCAGAAACATAAAAGAAGAAAAGGTAAATTGACAACATTGCCAATATGAAAAAATTGAGCGAAAATTTTACAAGGCTAAAACTTTCACCCTTTAGTTTCTTTGGGTCTTTTGCATTTACCTCCTTTACCTGGAGTAATTCTTTTCGGTATTTATCAATATTTTTTTCTTTATCCTTAATTTCATCCTCAATCTTAGCATTTCCCTCTTCCTTCTCTTTAATTTGCTTTTCCAGCACTTTGATTTGTTTTACCCGTTCTTTTTTTTCATCGTCGGTAAAACCCTTATAAGATTCTTCCACCAGATCGCCATTGATTATTCTGTTCAGGTAAGAAACATACACATCTGGATCTCCTTTTACATTGCCCGATTTCTCATAACCGAAATCATACAAGTTTATACGGTCAACATGGTGAATGACCTTTGCCTTTGCTTCTTTGTTTACTTCCATATTGGGGATTTATTAAATGAACTAAGCAGGAATGAAATTACAAGTACTGTAATCACCATTCTTATCTAAAGTTCTTTTAATACTACATGCCTTGGCAGAATGGCCAAAAATGACAATAAAGCGACGCAATAGCCGACAAGTTTACAATTCAAGAGTTGTGCATTAGACACCAACAAACCTAATGTGCCTAAATTAAAGCATGATAAGGGCAATTCAATTGGTATTTTAAAAGGATTTAATCGAGGGGTATTCCAACTTTATTAATCAAGATATCAATAACGCACTCATAAACACATGCGACTTAATACCAATGCCCAATGACTAAATAATGCCTAATTCTTAACACTTCGCTCAATTTCTCTAAGATTTTCAAGTTTTTTGTTTCTAAGAAACCCAGAGATCCCTTCAAAATGTTCTTTGATTCTTTTATTTCCAAATTCAAATACCTTGTTCGCTAAGCCATCTAGGAAATCGCGATCATGTGATACAAGAATAATGGTACCATCAAATGCTTTTAATGCATCTTTAAGAATATCTTTTGTTTTGATATCTAAATGATTGGTAGGCTCATCTAGGATTAACAAATTAACAGGTTGGAGCAATAGCTTAATCATGGCGAGCCGCGTCTTTTCTCCACCTGATAAAAATTTGACTTTCTTGTCGATAGTATCACCACTAAACATGAATGCGCCAAGTATGTCTTTGATTTTAGCTCTAATTTCTCCCACTGCAATTTGATCGATAGTCTGGAAAACAGTTAGGTCTTCGTCTAATAGAGACGCTTGATTTTGTGCGAAGTAGCCAATTAATGAATTATGCCCAAGCTGAAGTCTTCCTTCGTAATCTATTTCGCCCATTATGGCTTTAACAAGCGTGGATTTACCCTCACCATTTTTTCCTACAAAAGCTACCCGCTCGCCACGTTCAATGGTCATGGAAGCATCTTTAAAAACGGTATGCTCCCCATATTTTTTTGTAAGATTATCAACAATAACGGGATAATTACCAGATCGAGGTGCAGGCGGAAATTTCAAGTGTAAGGCTGATGAATCAACTTCATCAACTTCAATGATTTCTATTTTTTCCAGCATCTTAACACGTGACTGCACTTGAAGCGTCTTCGAATATGTGCCTTTGAAGCGATCAATAAATTCTTGGATGTCAGCAATTTGTTTTGCTTGGTCATCGAATTGCTTTTGTTGTTGTTCGCGTCGCTCTTTGCGGAGTTGGAGGTATTGGGTATAATTTACTTTGTAGTCATAGATACGTCCCATAGTAACTTCAATGGTCCGATTGGTAATGTTGTCTACAAAAGTTTTATCATGCGATATAACGATTACTGCTTTTGCATTATTAATAAGAAAATCCTCCAACCATTGGATTGATTCAATGTCCATATGATTGGTAGGTTCATCAAGTAAAATTAAATCTGGTTTTTGGAGAAGGATTTTAGCGAGCTCTATGCGCATGCGCCATCCACCACTAAATTCGGTTGTAGGCCTTGTGAAATCAGATCGTAAAAAACCAAGTCCCAAAAGGGTCTTTTCTATTTCTGCATCAAAATTGATTTCTTCGATTGAGTAGTACTTCTCGCTTAACTCCGAAACCTCTTCAATAATTTTTGAGTAGGCTTCAGATTCGTAATCTGTACGAGTTTCTAATTGAATATTAAGGTCGTCGATTTTCTTTTTCATATCCAAGATTTTCGCAAAGGCTTTCGAGGTCTCCTGAAACACGGTAGAATCATCTTCAGTTAACAAGTGTTGGGGTAAATAGGCTATTACAGCGTCTTTAGGCGCTGAAACTTTCCCTTTAGTGGGTTTACTAGCACCAGCTATAATTTTTAACAAAGTGGATTTTCCTGCCCCATTTTTACCCATTAGGGCTATGCGATCATTCTCATTAATATTAAAAGTGATGTTATTAAAAAGCACCGTACCGCTAAACTCAACACCCACTGCGTCTACTGAAATCATGATTTTCGTAAATAAGACTTCAAAGATATTACTATTTCCTTTCATAGGAAGAAGGATTTAGTTAGTGGCACGAGTTTTTTAACTATGTGATTAATTAAACCATAACAAAAATTAATTATAATAAAACATGAAAAAATTAAGCATAGTATTTTTAGGATTGTTTGCAGCACACTTTGCAGCATTCGCACAAAAACCTGCAGTAGTTACAACTAATGAACCAGGATGGCATAAAATAGGTGAAATATCAGCAAGTTTTAAAAAACAAAATGAATCAATAGTAGTGCTTGGAGCTGATGAGTTTACATCTATCAAGTTAAAAGTAACTGAAGCGTCTCTTAACATTGATCGGCTTCAGGTTTTTTATGAATCTGGTGATATGGAAGAAATTGATGTTCGCAAGGAGCTAAAACAAGGAACGGAAACGAGATCTATCAAATTGAAACATCCAGATAGAGATATTAACAAGATTGCATTTACGTATAAAACTATTGCTAACAGTGAAGGTGAGAAAGCCCATGTGGAGCTTTATGGTTTAAAAACTAACCAACCTGCTGGTTCTGATTCTTATAATGAGGCTAAGAACACAGCTGAAGAAACAAAACAAGAAATAAGAGAAGAGAACGCAGAAATTAAAGCTGAAGCTAAAGAAGATGCAAAAATTGCTGCTGATAAAGCTGGGTCTGTATCTCATGACGCTAGCAATGGTATCTCTGAAGCTGCTGCGCGTGTAATGGCCAACATTAAAGATAAAAGACATGCCGATAAGGTTGGTCCTAATGGACAAACAATCTTTATCGACAATTCCGATAAGTTATATTTTATTGATAATGCTGGTAACAAAGTTTTCGTTACTGAAATGGAGCTTAAAGACAAACCAAAAGATTAATCTTTTGTAACAATTATAAAAAAAGGGCTTCGGCTCTTTTTTTATAATCTCATATTAACGCTATAGAGCTATAGATTATCAATGGCATTAAATTATTTTACATTTTAGATTATGTAAGTCATGTCGGGTGGCAGAACACTCCCATCCTATGAATCGACTGCAAAGTAATAAAAATGCTTTGGAGCACAAACTCAATGCTTACTGAGTTTAATCTTTTAGATATAGATTTTAATATAAGGATTTTTGTTGTGTAACGCTTCACTAACGTATTAACAGGCACATGGAAAGCACACTATGAAAGAATTCATTACGTAAGGGACTCTACCGTTAATCCTGTAATGCTCAACCACAGGAACATAGAAAGAGGTAAGGTGTACGTAAACTGATTGTACGTGCAATCAAATGCTTAAAAGAAGATGAGTCTTGATCTTTCATTACATCATCTTCTTTTTTTGCCTTACAATTTTTTTGATAGTTCCTTGGGTTGTTTGAATTTCCCTTTGATTTTAATGACATCGTTCAATATAAAATATCCAATTTTAATTATACCAACATAATACCCGCTGCAAATCGCCCGGCATCTCCCTTTCTTGCCGAAAAAAAATGGTTGTTGTTCTTTACTGTGCATAAATTTGATAATTCTATATGTGATGCCAGGAGTCCGAATTCAAGTAATTGAAGTTTATTGGCTTTCCAGAGGTCTAGATTACCTTTGTTGTTTCCTTTTGGAATGACCAGTCCACTGGCCTTTCCAAAAGCGTTATAAATCGATCCTATAACTTCTTCTCCTACTTCATAAGACTCCTGGCAGACCGATGGCCCAATGCCAGCAATTACGTCCTCGCCCTTTGTTCCAAATTTTGCATTCATGTCATGAAGTGTTTTTTCAAGAATCTTGGCAACCGTTCCACGCCACCCGGCATGCACTGCACCTGTACATCTATTTCTTTTATCATACAAAATAATCGTAACACAATCTGCTGACATTACGGCAATACAAATGCCAGGCTGGTTAGTAATTAATGCATCGGTATTTATTAGATCATCTTTGGATGTGTGACTAGTAACTTGTAAAATATTTGCTTCATGAATTTGATGAGGAATATATAACTGCACGTGTTCAGTACCCAGTGCAGTAGCAAGTACAGCTCTGTTCCGCTGAACCATTTCTTTATCTGGCGAGCTGGAAAGACTCAGGGTAAATTCTTTTGTAGTAGAAAGTGTGTTGCGATCCGTTACAAAATGTTTAATCGCAGGCTCTTTCCTTAAATTTTCAAATTGCCATACGTTTAGGCCATTTGTCTTTATTCTTTCCATACTATAATATAATTGAATCCTTAAATTAACTTTTTAACTGCAATTAGATGTTGTAAGGTTTGATTTTATATTTTTGGACAAAACTGCAACATGAATAAGCATTTCAAGAATAATGAAAGGGAATTAGTAAAGGTTGCAACCTTTTTTAAAAGGCAAAGTAAGAAATTAATTAGCGAAGGAAAGCTGGGAGAGGAGCATAAGAAAGTTGAAGAAGCAGTAGATCGCTTCCTCGGGCAAATGGATTACCACGCCAATATGCGCGCGCACATCCTTGAACAACGGAAGCATCTTAACACGTTGGTAAGAGATAATGCCCAATGCCCTAAGTGTCATACGAAAGACATGATAAAAATTGTTGGTACTGAAAGAAACGAGAGGGGATGGAAGAGTAATAAATATAAGTGCAGAAAGTGTAATATTCAATTTACATGGAACATGCCGAATAACCCTTGGGATGTTATTCAGTATATTGATGACGTATTGCAGAAATTCCGTCTTAAGTATGAAGATCCATCACCGAATCCAGAAGAGAGAGAACAAGTAGCATCAGGCATTGAAAGTATGCAAGCCACCCTTGATAAACTTAAACCGGTGATTGATATACATGATAAAGACTTTCAAGATCTCCAAACGAGAGATGAAGAAATGGAGAAGTTAATCCATGAATTCAAAAACACGCTCCTAATCGAAAAAATAAAAATGGATACCTGGGAGAATAAGAGGAAATAATCATGACGCTACTAAAGGTATCTGGCATTAGAAAGCATGGTAAAAATGATTTCATTCTTAAAGATGTGAGTATCATCCAAAATCAATTTCAGAAGATTGCGATAGCAGGGGAGACCGGGTCAGGAAAAAGTACCTTGTTAAAAATAATTGCTGGATTAATTCAAACTGATGAAGGCGCTGTTTATTATGAAAATGTAAAAGTTACCGGACCTGATGATAATTTAGTTCCTGGGCATCCTGCCATTGCATACTTATCGCAACACGCTGAATTGCCAAAATCGTTAAGAGTTGAACAAGTGTTAACATATTCAAATTTGTTATCTGATCATGAAGCAGATATGCTTTATGAAGTTTGCCAGATTGTTCATTTACTAAAAAAACGAACAGATGAATTATCAGGTGGGGAACGCCAACGTATTGCATTGGCTAAATTATTAATTACTTCGCCGAAACTTTTATTACTTGACGAACCGTTTTCGAACCTTGATGTGATTCATAAAACCAAATTGAAGGCTGTTATTAAAGCGATAGGGGAGAAGCTTGCTATTACGTGTATGTTAGTCTCGCATGATCCCGATGACACACTATCTTGGGCGGATGAAATTATAGTGATGAAAAATGGACAAATTGTTCAGCAAGGCATACCTGAAGTTGTCTACATGAATCCAGTAAATGAGTACACCGCAGGATTATTTGGAAGTTATAATTTACTGAGTGATAGTTGTAATAAAGTTTTTTCTAGTATAGTGATAACCACAAAACGTGAAAAAGGAAAAAAAATGTTCGTTCGGCCAGAATATTTTAAGATACGTAAAGGGATTAGATCGATTCCAGCTACAGTAACCGGAATTAAATTTTTTGGGAGTTATTATGAATTGGAAGTCTTTTTATTAAAGAATATTATTACAATACAAACCAAGCGGAATATTCCGATAGGGAAATTGATTCATGTTTCTCTAGATCCGTATGATATTTGGTATTTGTAATCCTAATAAAATGTCATTTCTTGTAAATGATTTTTACTGGCTGTTAGTTTAATGGCAAAATCATAGCTGAATGGGTTCGAATCCCACCACCACTACCGGGTAGTTTATGTAGGTTAAAACCAGTTATGAAACATTGTTCGAATCAATGTACAGCTGCATTATTTGCTTGCAATAAGAGACGTTTTAAATAACTTATTTTTATTTAAGGGATAGGTATATAATATTTACTTTCTAGTGAGATTATATTGAGCGTATATATCCGAGCGATAATATGCTTCTTGTTAAGATACTTCATAAATGTTTTGAGTTCTTTAAAACCGTCTTGAACTAAATCCTCATCATTCACCTCAATGCTGGCAAACCTTTTCTTAAATGAAATACGGATTATGTTCCTAATTTGGATCTGCATTTAACAACATCATGTCTTGCGCAAAAGTGGATATCGATAGTAATAATAGGGAGGCAAGTAAGACGTTTTTCATTCTACCATGTCAGAACTAATACCTATATATGAGTTAACTATTCGCTCAGGGATAATAAAAATGTTTTTTTTGATGTAATATTTTTCATGTTGTCGTATGTTATTATTGCAGATGTGTTGGTATAACACAATTATATATTTCATATATTCATTGTTGGTTTATTAGGAAGGTATTACAACGGTAGATATCTGTAATCAACAACTATTATAAAGCAATAAAGTCGCTTGTAATAATTTGGCGATTGAAATTCACAATTCATTATTGAAATTTATAATTCACCTTTCGTAATGATGCAGGTTAAAGAGAATCAATTCTCATTTCTGGAATATAGTTAAAATCACCGCAAATGAGTTCTTACATTTTATATATCAAAATGCTGTCAATCAGTTTGTTAAATATAGGTCGCTTAACTGGTATATACTTTGTCATTTTAAGAGCAACCAAAACCACCAGCTAATGCAATCCTTACTTAAAATCGTTATACTAGTGCTTATTTGCTTTCTGAGTTTCACCACTTCTTATTCGCAGCAGCAGCCGATCTTTACACAATATATGTTTAACGGACTAGTTATTAATCCTGCCTACACAGGCAGCCAAGGATCATTGACTGCAACTGCTTCGGTACGCAGGCAATGGGCTGGATTAAAAGGTGCGCCGCAAACAGAAGTCTTCTCAGCGCATTCACCTATCAAATTTTCACGTTCTTCTGCTGGTGTAGTTGCTATACATGATAAAGTTGGTGTAACAAACCAATCAACAATATATGGTGCTTTCGCTTATAGAATACCCGTTTCAGCTACAGCAAACATTGCGGTTGGTGTTCAAGCAGGCGCCATGTTTTATCGTGCTAATTACTCCCAATTAGATATTGTTGGCCAAACTGCCGATCAAAAAGATAATTCATTTACAAAAGATCAAAGCAGGGTGATGCCCAATTTAGGAATGGGAGTATACTTTTATAGCAAGAGAACCTATATTGGTTTATCACTTCCTACCATTGTTGATAATCAATGGAAATCCAATGATCCAGCAAATCAAGCTAAACAAGAGCGACATTACTTCTTGAGTGCTGGTCATGTTTTTGATTTGAGACCCAACCTAAAATTCAAACCGAATTTTCTTATTAAATGGGTTGAAGACGCCACTTATCAATATGACTTTAACGCTAACTTTTTAATTCATGACGTTCTTTGGCTAGGTGCTTCTTACCGCATGAACGATTCTGTTGATGCTATAATTGAATGGAACGTTAACAAGCAATTTAGCTTTGGCTATTCATATGGTTATCCGATAAACTCTTTATCAGCTGTACAATCAGGTACACATGAAATAGTTCTTAACTTCAGAATAAAACAAAAGAAGAACGTTGTGCTATCACCGCGGTTTTTCTAAAGGGTACCTCTAAAAACTCATAATTGAATAAATTATATTTCTGATTATGCTCAAAAACTAAAATTAAAAATTGGATCTTTAGGGATGAAGAATAAAAATGAACGTGGGTTTTTTGAGGAGCAATTTCGGTTGGAAAAATTAACACATCAAAATGATCCCTTAGTAAAGTTGCTTCAGGAAATTAATTGGGAGCAATTTAGAATTATCCTTACCAGTGCATTTGAGAAAGGCGAAAAGGGAATCGGAGGCAGACCAGCCTTTGGGTAATGATGTTCAAAATTATAGTACTTCAGCGATACTATAATCTTTCCGATGAACAGATGCAATATCAACTTCTTGACCGTCTTAGTTTCATGCGTTTTTTGGGATTAACACTTTCAGATTGCGTGCCGGATGAGAAAACCATTTGGCTTTTTCGTGAGAACCTCATAACTCACAAATTGATTGATAAGTTATTTTCCAAATTTTTAAAGAGTCTTGAAAAGGCAAATTTAGTAGGCAAGGAAGGACGCCTGGTTGATGCCAGTTTTATTGAAGTTCCCCGTCAGCGCAATAGCCGTGAAGAGAATCAAAAAATAAAAGATGGTATTGCTCCTGAAGATTGGGAAGCTAACCCTAATAAGATGTCACAGAAGGATTTAGATGCCCGCTGGACCAAGAAAAACAATGATACTTTCTACGGTTATAAAGACCATGTAAAAGTGGATAAAAAAAGCAAATTGATCCTTAGCTATGAGGTGACCGATGCATCAGTGCATGATTCGCAGCCTTTGGAAGATTTACTAGACAAGAAGGATAAGGATCAGCCCATATATGCCGATAGTGCTTACACGGGAGAAGCACAAGAGAAGGTGATTAAGAAAGCAGGCATGATAAATCGGGTACATGCCAAAGGGTATAAAAACAGGCCCCTGACAAAAAAGCAAATAAAATCAAATCATAAAAAATCTAAATTTCGTGCAAGGGTCGAGCATGTTTTTGGCTTTATGGAAATAAGCATGAAAAAGATGTTTATACAATCAATTGGAAAAACAAGAGCCGAAGGCATTATTGGATTGATGAATCTGACTTACAATTTTTTTCGTTCAATTCAAATCAGGAGCCTTCGCGGGATACGTGTGTCCATCTGAAAAAATATGGCCCTATAAATGATAAAAGATACCATCAGACACCAACAAATGAAAAATTATCACAAACGAAAGTTTACCATAGTTAATATATTATTTAAATTTTTTTAAAATTTGAGTTTTTAGAGGTACCCTAAAATTAAATTCTTGATGATTTGTTATTAATTATAGGATCATAGTAAAGATCATGGCCATTCATTTAAGTTATGCTCCCAAGCCGTAGGTTAGTGACATGGTGAAACTTATAAAAGGAAGAAGTGCCCGTTTGTTGTTGGCTGATTTTTCAGAATATTTCGTAAACATTATACATCATTTCTCTCATAATGGGAATTGCCATTAGCATAACGGGAT
>CAXSCR010000048.1:0-17090 GCA_964235605.1 uncultured Cyclobacteriaceae bacterium
ATAAAATCATCCAATTGATCAATTTAAATTAATACTGCATTTTGTCGTACACCCCAAGTATCTAATTGAACATCATATCTCCAAAAATCTGATAGTTTCGTTGTTGAAGTCCCAAGCCCAATATAACCCTGATCACCAACAGAGAATGTAATAGCGTTATAGCGACCATCTTCCGCATATTGTGCGTCAGAGTGAAGGCTTGCTTTTTCCGACCACTTATCTAAACCAGGGTTATACTCATAAAGGCTATTGCTTAAATTACCAGCGAATACCCCCATGCCAACATAAGCTTTATTATTTACCACAAACCCTGAGCCGCTAGAAACAGCATCAGGAAAGGAAGCTTTTGAGGCCCACTTATCTAACTGAGGGTCATATTCCGCGAAAAAACGAGTGGGTTCGGCAGTGTTTGGATCGGCATTACCGGAACAAACATATCCTTTATTTAAAATCGAAAATGCTACGCTATTGGAAACACCCATAGGGTAGTCTGCCTTTTTTGTCCAACTATCTGTAACGGGATCATATTCATAAAATTGCTTTGAATAGCCAGATCCTGTGTTACTCCCCATTCCATAATAGCCTTTATTTCCAATGTTAAAAGCTACAGCGCCATACTTTGCTTCAAATGTAACGTTGGCTTTCCTTATCCAAACATTGGTCGCAGGGTCGTATTCCCATACTTGAGTACTTTTATCTTGTAAACCTATAAAGTAAATTTTACTATTAATGCTAAATGCAGCAGGCTGTATAAAAGTTTCGGATGGAAACGACGCAAGTTGCTGCCATGTATCTTGACCCAAACAATGATTTACCAATAATAACAAAGTGAAACAGATTGTTATGCAGTATTTTTTCATAATCATAAGATAATTTTTAGACTAAGTCCGTAGCTGTTATGGGAAAGATTTGTATCTATTAGTTACCAGCAATTTTACTCTTCAGCTCATCATTCTCCTTCTTAATTGAATCAACTTGCTTTTGCAAGTCGATAATATAGAGTGTAAGCTCCTCAACCTTCTTTAGTAGTAAAACATCCATCTCACCAAGTTTATGGCCATCGGTCTTTACTTCTTCTGCTGAAGGAATCTCCGGCAAATGTTTATTTATACTTATATAGTTTTGTAGCTCTCTTAAGGAAGGCATTTTGTACGTATGTTCAAATACATAATCTGGCCAGGGACTCGTTGTTATTACTTGAACTTCACGAGCGCCAATTTTTCCTTCAACAGCAAGTTTAAACGAACCCGGATTACTCGTACCTATTCCAATATTGCCATTTGCCTGTATCGCTATCCTAGAGGTAAAACCAGTAGATAGGTATAGGGGACCATTTGTTAAATTTAAATTACAATAATTAGTTCCCAAATACATATCTAAACTATTGGCTGTCGACGTAGTTCGTAAAGACAAAACAGAAGCAGAAGGACCTTGAAGCTGAAATATCTTCTCTGTTGCTCCATAGGATCCAATTATTGAGGTCCCACCTATTACCACATTACCGTCTCTATATATAAGACCTGTACTATTTGCAGAGCCGAGCCAAGATTGGGCTTGAATTTCGAAAATCGCTAATAATAACATAGCTGTAAAAAAGATTATTCTTTTCATGATAAAATGTTTAAGTGTTAATTATGGATTAATATTATTTGAACAAGTTAGAGCTCAGTTTATTCGAACTAAAACGGCGGATCATCAAGAAGATTGCCGAAGAGATATACTCAAGGGTAAGTGAGGGGGTTTTCATTCTACATGGTGTTTGTTTAAGCAAATGTAATTAACAAAATCATAAATATCAAGTAATACAAATACAGTCTGGTCTGAAAACTTTTTATCAAAATTTAATTTCTGTCAACCCTTTCAATAACTGTTGTTTTTGTGTGTTAAGTAGAAAGAAGGTGGCAGTATTGTATATAAAATAATGGATTCAAAGGGCTTACTAAAATTAAAAGTTGCACTTAAATTCCTTACAGAAAAACCAGCATCAATAACGCTTTTGATTAGTGTTCTTATGTTGACTGAGGTATTTTCTTTAAATTCAACAGAAGCTAAATTAGTATTCAAATCAACTGCTACTTTACTAATGAAATCTAATTTTTGAATTGAACGCTGAACACCATAAGAACATTGAGCAAGTTAGGCCGTCAATTTGTATAGTTGCTGTTTTAAATTGGGCAGATGAAGTAAATGAGTTTAGAAAGAAGATTATTAGAAGGAGTCTGTACATGAGTAGGGGGATTTATTTTTTAAAAATAACAATGATAAAGTTACCTTTCAATAGATCCGCTCTTTTTATCAAGAAATTCTGCTGTTTAAATACCAGGACTTGAGATTTCAATGGGTAAAGAAATACCAAATTCATTAATTATATTTTTAAAGTTATACGGTAAAGAAGATTCCTTTCATCCAACAAAAATTTCTTCTCTGTAATTAAGTTAAATCTAAACCCTGCACTTTCAGCTATTGAAAAGATTTTATCTTGTTGGCAATCTGTTGACAATACCATAATAACATAGGAGTTAATATTTATGTATTGATATAAATAAGAAAAAAGTTTTAAAAAGTATTCAAAATCGTCTCCACATTTCCATGCGAGCTCTTCATCGTTGTTAGGTTTATGGGCATAATATGGGGGATTAATAATAATCCAATCAAATACTTGGGGCTCAATGTTTTTAAATAAATCTGAATGAATTGTTTTAATTTGAACCTGGTTCTTTAAGGCATTAAGTTCTGTGTTCTTAATGGCATTTACATTTAAGTCAGATGATGTTACCTTGGCTGCTGCTTTTGCCACTGCTACGGAAATTAAACCTGTTCCACATCCTAGTTCTAAGACCGTTTTGTTTTCGAGATTCTGCTTTAATAAAAAACGAAGTAGAAATTTAGTGCTATAGAAAAGCCCAGGGTGAAAAACACCCGGGAACACTTTAATTTTAATTTTATTATATGTTAATGAGCGTTCTTTCCGCAAATACCACTTAGTAAGCGGGACTAGAATGATTGAAGCAACGCGTTTAAAATATTTACGCATCAGATCATTCCATTTTAAAGCCTTCTATTTCGGGCTGTCTGTATCTCCACAGTCGTTGAAGAATTTTGATCTCATAAGGAAACTTAAAAATATTTTTTCTATATCTGAATTTTGAGATTGCGCACATTACTTTCCGCTTTAAAGGAGTAAGTCTAAAATCGGATACGGTAGGATATCGTGCATTTAGCACTGCTTCAAACCCCATTATCTTGTCTATCATATGGGGTGTGAGCCAGGGAGTAAGAGGGTTTTTACGAAGATCAAAATTTTGCCAGGCCGGATTCAACCAGTCTTCTAATGTTTCAGGAAACTTAAACCCAGAGGCAGTAACTTGTTTGTATAACTCCGATCCTTCAGTGGCAACGGGACTATATACGTAAATGATAATTTCAGTATTAGGGTTGATTTCTTTTATTTGCTTGATGTAGGCGATGTCCTCATCAATTTGTTGCATTACTTTTTCCGGCGTTTCGCCTGGAAATCCAAGAACAAATGAATACTCTGGAATGATATCGAATTTTTTCATTCGTGCGGCGAACGCTTTCATTTGTGCGGTAGTCTGAGTCCCTCCTTTATCCATTTTTTTCAAGAGTTCATCATTGCTGGTTTCGGCACCAAAAAAAATCATCTGGCACCCAGCCTCTCGCATTATAGCTAAAGACGCATCACTGTATTTGTCCACAGTGTCGATTCTTCCCTCACCCCACCATTTAATATTTTCATTTTTAATGAGCTTAGAAAATTCAACAGTCCTCTTCTCACTTACAAAGAAATTATTATCGTGGAATTCAACAGCGTCTGTCCCATAATTCTCGATAAGATATTTAATGTCCTGATATATAATGCTAGCTGATTTGCCTTTCCATCGCGCATTATAAATTGGCACTACAGCACAAAAAGAACAAGTAAAAGGGCAGCCCATACTTGAATGATAAGAAGCAGTACGATTGCCAAGAAATGTTTTTCCTAAATATCTATCTAGCGGGTAAAATTGACCTAACGATTCGTAAGGTAGCTGAGGCAACTTATCCTGATCCTGTAACACAGCTAGCGGCGTCTTTATGATGTCATTATTTTTTTTGTAGATTAGGTTCTGAATTCCTTCAAAAGGCTTTCCAGTTTCTAAGGCTTCCAATAATTCCGGGAAGGCATCATCGCCAGGTCCGTTAATTATAAAATCAACATATTCTGAATTAATAACTGACTTATATTGATTGGAGGCGAAATAACCACCCCAGATATTAATAATTAGCGGATATTCGGTTCGAATTTTTTTTGTGTAAGGTATTGCTTGCTTTAATTGTGGGCCTGGCATTACAGTGCAACCAAAATATTTAACAAGGCCGGTGTCTAGATGTTTTTGAATCGTAACCCAAGGATCTTCTTCAAGATTGCCGTCGATAATAATATAATCATACTTTCCATGGATTGAAGCAGCAACTTGCAAGATGGAATTGGGAATTCTGTGCTTTGCACGAGCACTTCGTGGGTTAAAAAGGATAACTTTGTTCATAGAAGGATGTCTAAAGATACTAAACATATACGGCATCAATTACTTTTTATAATATTTTAATTGCTCCCCTATTGCTGATTATATTTGGCCTTATACGATATGATTGACGGAAAAAAAATTGTGGTTATTTTACCTGCATACAATGCTGCTCTTACTTTGCGCCAAACGTATGCTGAAATTCCACATGATATTGTAGATGATATTATTCTTACTGATGATGCAAGTATTGATCAGACATTATCTATAGCAAAAGAGCTTGGTATCATCCATATTCTTAAACACGAACACAATAGAGGATATGGTGCTAATCAGAAAACTTGCTATGCAAAGGCTCTTGAGTTGCAGGCTGATATAGTAATTATGCTTCATCCTGATTATCAATATACCCCTAAGCTGATCCCTAGTATGGCATATCTAATTGCCAATAATTTATATTCGGTCGTTCTAGGATCACGGATTTTAGGGAAAGGTGCGATAAAAGGCGGTATGCCGATTTACAAATACATTGCTAACAGGGCTCTGACATTTTTTCAGAATCTGATGACGGGCGCAAAACTTTCTGAATACCATACAGGGTATAGGGCGTTTTCTTCTCATGTGCTCAGAGAAATTAATTATAGGAATAATTCGGACGGTTTTGTTTTTGATAATGAAATATTATCTCAGATAATTTATGCGGGATATGAAATTGCAGAAATTACTTGTCCTGCGAAATATTTTGAAGATGCGTCATCTATTAATTTTACAAACAGTATTCGATATGGATTAGGGGTTGTGAGAATTTCTGTCCAGCATTTTTTCCAACATAAAAAAATTATACTTCATTCCCGTTATAAACCTTCCCCATCTAGCACCTCATATACATAATAGTTCTCATGTTTAACAGCACTGCTATTAAAACTTCTGATAAACTTGAAGTGCACTGTTTCTTCCGGTGATAAATGAAGTATTGAATTTGCGATATATAAAACAGGCATTGAGCATTTTGAAGCAAAATTTAGCGCTGCAGTTTTTAGTGCTAATTCAGTATTTGCAACAACGTAATCACTCTGTCTGTTAAAGTTACAGAAGCTTCCATAGCGTTGATCTGTCAAATAATACATTTTTTTATTGAGGTAGGCTGATATAGGGGCTGCACCGCATCCGCCTGCAATGTATTCAGCTTTAGGCTCATGTGCTTTCAAAAAAGCAGCAACGTTCTTTGATTCTGAAAAGGGCTCATTAAAGTCAAGTATATAATTAGTTACACCTGCTATCATTTGAATTACTAATACTGCTTTGAAAAAAAAGCCTACATATTTGGTTGAAGCGTAGCCTTTTATGTCTGATTGAGCTAAAGACAATAACCACATACACATAACAAATACTATATACATTACTCCATAATATCGTACGGCATTAAGATCAGATAAATAGAAAAATGTAAGAATACATAAAGAACTAAAATAAAACAGTACTAGTAGTGATGCATATCTTTTAAAGATGATTAACGGATACGCAAATAGAAGAGTAGATAGTAAAGCGCAAAAAGGTTTAGATATTCCCATTAATAGGTTAGTATTCCAAAAATATACATTGGAAAAATCAGGTATAGGAATAAAGCCTTTTATGAAAACGACACTCATACGGGCAAGCCGATCGATTGAACTACTTTTATTCATTTGATGATATAATGTAGAATTTAAGGGCGGCACAATTTGTATCACACTTATCAGGGAACCAACGAAAATAATAACGAACCCAATAAGCAAGGCTTTTTCCCATATTCTTGTTTTTGTTACTAAGATTTCAAAGGCGATCACCAGCACAGTAGTGCTTGAGATAATAAGGCCAAATAGATGAGTGTTAGCCAGCGCAGCAAGTGCAAGTGCCAAAGCAATATATTTTTTCTTTTGATAAAAAATAATGGATAAAAACAGAAAGAATATTAACAATGAATAATTGCGACTAATCACTGTATATTCATATAAAATGAAATTCCCCATTATAAAGAGGCACTTCTCCAGCTTGGTGAACGGTGCGTGAGAAAGAAAAAGGAACACAGCAGCCACAGATATAATTACGTTGATTATTTGCATAGCAATAACATCCGTAAAAAACCGTGTACAGATGAATAGTAGAATGTTCCATAATAGAGGGTGACCTTCATACCTCGCATTCTCAAATAGTTCTTTTAAGGTGCTACTATCTCTTGCGAGTAACCAATGATGTGCTTCATCTAGCCAGACTTCATGGTGAAGAATGCCAATTATACTTAAAATAGCAAAGACACATGTTGCTATAACATTGAAGCGTGTAATCCTACTATCATTAATCATTGACAAAATCATTATGTTAAAGATTAATTATTCTAAGGTTATAAAACCCGATTCCTCTATCTTTATCAGATAAGTAGATAATGGCTTTACCATCTAACAGGGCTGGTTTGATTTTATTATCTGTTGTATATGTTACTTGCTTATTTTTGAAAATAATTTGGTTATTTCTTAAATGTATATCATTAAAGGTAAGGGAATGTACTCTCATCTCACTCACATAAAAGTTAGGACCGGCGTCGGTCCAATAATTATAAAAAAGGTAATTATTCTTTGTGCCATAATTGAAAATAAGATTTCTTTTTTGTTCTTGAAATAATGAATTGCTTGGGTCAAGATCGTGCTTTTTCTGCAGCAGAGAAAAAGAAAAAAGAACCATAAAAGCAAGGACAAAGTTAAGTTGAAATTTTACTCGCGATAGATAGCAAATCATTAAGAACAAAATTATATAAAATATCAGTCGTGGAAACTGCAGCAATTTTGGAAGTTCATTCAAAATACTTAATGGGAAGTTTGCTATAAAAAACACTAATACGGCAATAGCAATAAAATATTTTTGCGTAAAAAATTTCCAAGAAGCTATTAACAGTATTAACAGTAATATATTACCATATGTGCTTCCGTAGGGAGAAATCATTATACCACAAAGTATAAGTACGCCAAATGAAAGTATGTCTTTTCTTTTATAGATAAGAAGTGCAGATACGCCTGATAGCAAGCTTTTGTATATAATTTCAAAAACCGTGAAAAGTAGCGGACTATCAACTATTGGATTATTATTGAGATCTTTATTATGAATAAAAGCATATTTCAAGAACATATGCGCTGACTGATAATTTGCCATAAATGAAGAGCTTATTTCTCCTCTGTTATTTCTTGGGAGTACATCCAAAATGTAGACGCGCCAGACATCCACTCCTTGGAGCAATACAGAAGAAATGAGAAGCAGCCCACAAATTGATGCAAGGGAGATAAAACATTTCCAGTCTTTTCTGAATACAATAAAAATTATAATAATTAAGGGAAAGACTTTAATGAGAATAGCTACGGACCAAAAGCAAGCAGCTTTTATTTTTTTGTCGTCAGCATAAGCTAGATACCCTTCAGTCAATAGAAAGAATATTAAAAAGTAGGTTTGTCCGAAAAGAATCTGGTTGCGAATAGGTATTAAAAATACAATTGGAATTATAATAAGAATTGGACCAAGAGGTACACTTAAACACTTACAAAGTCTGTATGTACTTATTAAAAATAAAACACAAGTAATGAGATTGAATGAAAGCTTTGATATCCAAAGAGGAAGAAGAGCGAAAGGTGTAAAGAATAACGCCGTAAAAGGAGGGTTAGGATTGTAGCTTGCGAAAATGTTATGAAAGCCTTGGTCGAAAATTTTTTTATTAAAAGTATAAGGATCAAAGATCGCTACATCAAACTCTCCTTTCAAAGTAAAGTACGCACTAAAGTAAGAGTTAACGAAGTCATGCGGGACGAAAAAAATGGATTGATAAATCCAGTATGAGAAAAAGCTAAGACTGAGCATTAGCCCCACAGAAGTAGCTAGATTAAATTTTTTGTTTATTAAGTCAAAGTGCACGTTCTAATTAATTACTTGTTTTTTTACCAAACTAATCAATAGTCTTAACCAAGCCTTAACATAAAAAGGATTAGCAATAATATTTTTTATAAAAAAATGGCGTGCCCAATTGTACTCCTTAGCACGAAGCAATTGCATGCCAAATGCATAGAAGACTTTGAGTCTGATAGTTTTGAACTTCGCTTTAGAGATGATTTTATTTTCCAATATTTTCTCTAAGGTCTTTAAGTGATTGAACTTACGATTTAAATGTGCTTGATCAGAAACGTTTTCATTATGACGTCGGACTTTAACGAGAGGAAAATAGATGACATAGGCATTAAAGCGTGAGGCCAATGAAACAATAAAATCAAAATCTCCTGAAAGAAAATCCTCGTCTTGATTGCCAATTACATTAAGACAATCTTTTTTGAAAAACAGTGTGGTTGCACAAATCACAAAATTGTTTTGGATAAACTCATCGAAGACAGACCCTTTAAAATAACCTGATTTATTATAAATACTTTTTTGGATTATGCCTTTGCTATCGAAGGTTTCAACATCTGTGTAAGAGAACCCAAGCAAAGAGTCTGTTTCAAAGGCGTTTATTTGCTGGCCAAGTTTTTCATGATGCCATAAGTCATCGGAGTCAACAAACGCGATGTATCTACCTGCACTATGTGTCATACCAAAATTGCGTAGCTTACTTAAATGCCCTTTTGTATTGGGTATTTTATAATATCGGATTCTTGGATCACGATATCTGTTCACGACTTCTTCAGTGTTGTCAACTGAGCTTTCATCCACAATAATGTACTCAAAATCAGTAAAGGTCTGATTAAGTACAGATTCAATAGTTTCACTTATAAGGTGCGCACGATTGTAAGTGCATGTAATAATACTAACTGCCGGAATTGACATTTTTTGTAAAAAATTTCTGGTAATATAGAAAGGTAATGAAAAACTGAGTAATTAGTCCAGCTAATAATGCTCCTTCTATTCCCAATAGGGGTGTGAAAGTGTAACTTAATATCAAGTTGACAATACATCCTGTAAAGGAGTAGACTGCAACGGTCATATGATTATACGTTTTCCCTAACTCATAATTTTTAAGTAGATAAAAATAGAATGAAAGTATATAGAAATATCCCATCATATACATCACGTAACTGATGTTAAACTGGTACACATATGTAATTACAAAGTAGATGAATATAATAGAGAGGAGTACCAGCACAAAGCCCTTTTGAATAAATCTCGATTCAATTTTTTTGTGGGCTTCAATCGATAATCTAAAAATATTTTTAGAAAATGGGCTTATGATAAGGCTAGCCCCTAGTTGCGCAAGAATTAGTAGGTTTAGAAATATTTGGTACCGGGCAATATCTTCTTTTGGTAGAAATAAGGCAACACAGTAAAGATCAATTCGTTGTTGTAACATAGCACTTACTGTAATGAGGAAAAATGGTGACGCGTGTTTAAAGAAATTTTTTAACTGTTCTAACTTAAGATAGGATTGTTTGAAAGATAAATAGCGATAATAGTAGGTTAACATTAAAATTCCTCTGATCGAAAAACTTAGAGTATAAAGAAGTATTAGATTTTGAAGCGTTGGTGATACTATTGAAAAAGTGATAGGGACAATAATGATTAATATGCCTACACACTCAGCTAAAATTGAGGACACGAATTTACGCTCAAATTGTATGACGGGATCCACGGATTGATATGTGAAGCGCGCAAGGCTCCATATGATGAGTAGAATCGCCTGATCTTTACTTTGTGTAAATGTTATTAGGATAATGAACAATAGGAGAATTACTGATCGGCTAAAGAAAGATTGAGATGATAGTGATTTGATTTGTAAAGGATTTCGGCTAAATTCTCTTATTAGATAAGCTCCATGACCCCAATTAATGACCGAAAACCCTAAGTCAAGAAACAACACATAGTAAACGAATTTACCCCATAGACCTTCTGACTGAGTACGAATGATGAACACCGAAATAATGAGATTACTAAAAGAACTAATTAGACGGAATAGTCCTCCAGAAAGAATTAATTTAAATCGAAAAACATTTTTGTTAGAGAAAATATTCATTAAAGTCGATTACCTACCATCATGTCTAAGCAACAATGGTTTGTGTAAATTTCCTAATCAATTAGTTATAAATAAATGAGATATAAATCTATAAAAGATATCATTATTAATCTCTGTTTATTTTTCGGCTCGGCATCATTGTCCCTACTAATAGCAGAGTTCATTAGCCGTTTAATTTTTCATCCCATTGATGTTCTAAGTCCTGAATTGATAAAGGATGAAATGCTTGGGCATTACGTCAAGCCTTTTTCGGGCGGTCATGATGCCTGGGGATTCAGAAATCCCAGTGTTCCTGACTCAGTCAGTATTGCTGTCATAGGCGATTCGCAGACTTGGGGGATTAATACACAGATGCATAATTCATATCCTTACAAATTAGGAAAGCTATTAGAGGAAAAGGTTTACAATTTTGGTATTAGTGGATATGGTCCTGTTCAATATCTTCATGTTCTTAAAACAAAAGCGTTAAAGCTTAAGCCTTCCCTAATTGTAGTAGGGTTATATATGGGTAACGATTTTGATGATGCTTATCGACTTGTGTATCGCGGCTCATCTTGGAAAACTTTAAGGTCAAATGATTTTGAGAAGAAGTATAAGAATACACGTTTTGAAACTTACAATACTAATATTGGAAATCTTTACAACTTACGTTACTGGCTAAATCACAATAGTGTGTTCTATCGAATTGTAAAGGGCAAGCTGGATTTTTTTCAAGCCACCATTTTTAAAGATGACCACAAGATTAGATACCTAAATCAATCACAAGGTATTGATAAATATTTCAATCCTTACAGCCGAATTTTCTCTATCGACAGCATGGATCCAAAGATTATGGAAGGTTTAGAAATTTCTTTGAAGTGCATTACCAAGATGAATGAAATTTGTTTAAAGAATGATATGAAAATTCTCATCGCGCTAATACCAACCGATATTAATGTCTACTCTGATCACCTCATCAAAAATGAAAAATTGGAGGCGAAGGATAAGTTTGACCGTATTATTAATAGTGAAAGGATATTGAAAGATTTAATAATTCAAAAGCTTAACGCTGAATCAATTCCATACGTTGATGTAATAGATTCTTTAAAAAGTCATAGAAATAAAGTTATATATCCAAAATATGAAGATGGACACCCTTCCAGTTTTGGATATGAAATAATTGCTAATGCTATCGCTGCTAAAATAGGCAATGGGTTATAGATTTTTTTTAAACGTCACAATAATATGATCCGCCCACCTATTAAACGGAAAATGAAAACGAGCCGTGTTATCAATTCTTTGAAGTAGTTTGTATAGCTCCGGATGGTCAGTTGGAAAGTTTCCTTTCGATGGCGGTGGTGATAAAGCGCAAAGACCTTCACTTTCTACTAACTTAAAATCCTTCCCAAACGCATTCTTAATTTGCGAGAGAGAAAAATAATATGTCTTGAAATACTCACCTTCAAGATGAGCCATTACACCATTTTTTGAAAACCGTCTAATAGATTGTTTAAAATGACCTTTAAAAACAGATAATATCTCCCAAACATAAACCGGCGGCATGATTACCCATGTTATCCTTGCACCAGGATTTAGAAGCGGCGCTAAATGCCTTGTGACTTTTGAGAGATCATCAACGCAATTCAATCCACCAAAATTGGAAAAAACATAATCAAATTTTTTCCCGCTCAGCTGGTCAAGCTTTTCATAGGAAAGCTGTTGACAACTAAGTCTGTTATTCAGCGGATAATTTTTTATTTTCTTTTCGATCTCAGCAATCATACCATCAGATAAATCGGTAGCATGAACAACATGTCCTTGTTTTGCAAAGTGCAATGCATCTATTCCTGTGCCTGCATTTAATTCAAGCAGGTGACTTTGTGGTTTAATATATTTTGAAACATGGGCATACACTTGTTTACGCATGTCTTGTAAAACAATATTTTGCTGATCATCAGAATCGTAATTAGCAGATTGCTTACTGAAACCCTTATTTACCGATTTGTATTCTATCTCTGAATTACTTTTAACGGCTAGCATGTGTACGACTAAGTTTTTTTAGTTGGAGACCGTTAATAAATGATATCGGAAAATTGTAAAGCATGGAAGCAACTTTCTTGAGATGTGATACTGAAGGAAGCTGAGGCTTTTTAACTAGATACTTGATTTGATTTATTCCGCGTTGTATGCGATAACGATTGTGAATATAACGGTGTAGCTTTTTGTAATAAGCAGCATTAAATGTTCCTTTATACATCATTAATAGATCATCCGAGTCACTCCAATTTTGTTTTTCTTTAAGCATACCCTTTACATTTTCATAGAACTTAGTTCCAGGCAATGGATATGAAACAGAGATGCCAATTTCATCAGGCATAAGCTCAAGAACCATATTTAATGTAGCGTCTATGTCTTCTTGCGTTTCACCTAAATATCCGAACTGAAGAAAGAAGCCGACTTTAATTCCCTTTCTCTTCATTAGTAAGGTGGCTTCCTTAATTTGTGCTACAGTTGTGCCTTTGTCCATGGCATCCAAAATTTTCTGTGAGCCAGACTCTGCGCCGATCCATACAGTCTGTGCGCCAGATTGTGCAAGGGCATCAATGGTATCTTCTTCGACTAAGAGGTCAGCACGTGATTGTATTTTATATTTAATCGAAAGATTTTTATCTGTTAATTCTTTCTTGAATTGTTGCACCCATCCAGGTTTGAGGCCAAAGATATCATCACTCATCCAGAAATGATCGGGGTGGTAATGTTTCATCAGCATCTCAATTTCTTTGACTACATGTTGTGGCGATCTAGAATTATATCGATTACCATAAATGGGTTTTGCGCACCAATTACATTTATAAGGACATCCTCTGGTAGTGGCTAAGTTTAAGGAGAAATAGCCATAATGCTTTAGCCAAAGTTTTCTATACGACTCAAAATTCACTAAGTCCCATGCAGGGATGGGCAAAGTGTCAAGATCGCGAATAACGGGCCGCGGTGGTGTAGCAATTGACTTGTTTTCTTTTGTAAAGGCGATACCAAAAATTGTTGATACATCTTCATTTTGTTCAAGCTTAAGAAGAAGTTCTTTCAATGTCTCCTCGCCTTCACCACGCACAACATAGTCTACACCGTGTAGAAAGTATTTTTCATAATGATCAGCTGCATCTGAGCTTGACACAATTACACTACAGCCATTCTTTTTTCCTTCTTCAGCCATAGTAAAAGCTGCTTCTCGCATAATGGTCAAACACATCTTGGTGAGATAGTTGAAGCCATCATCATAAATGACAAGATATTTGGGCTTGGTTTGTTGAAGTACTGGAATGATTTCTTCCGCTTTATTTCTAAGGTTTGTATCAAAGAATGAGACATCAAACTTATTAAGAGAAGAATCAGACTTAAAATCAGAATTTCTAATTACAGCAGCAGCAAGGATAGTTCCCAGCGGCGGATAGGGTTGTTTAAAGCGCCACTGTTTTGGATCCAGCTTGTAGAAGTAAGAGTTGGCGAATAATACTTTTGTCATGCTATAATTTATAATCTACAAAACTAAACGCATTTAGCTTCTCCTGGTAAAGATCCATTACTTTTCGCTGGTAGTGTTTAGGGTGACTCTTTGAAGCGTAATCTTTTGTTTTAAAAGCTACCTTGAAATCGGCATTGGGATAATCTTTCTGATATAATTTCTTCCATCTATAAAGCGTGAGCTTCATAAAAAAATTATTGAGTTTTCCGGCAAACATTAGATTTATGCACCACTCCATAAATTTTTTAAGGCTGCTACTATTAGAAAGTGGAACCTGTTCAATATTTCTAGGTGTGTGATTAGGAAAAAATTTACTAAGCCATGGATTCGACTTGTATAAGTTTTTATAATACTCCGCACCATAAAGTGGAATTACAGTGGCAAGTTCTGTGGCGGTAAATAAATTCTTTTCTTCTATTTCTAAATGTTGTGTGTCAACAAAATAGTTTACACAAAAATATTTGTGAGAGTTAAAGAGGAAGATTCGTTTGTACATCACAAGTAAAAATCTAGCTATCCATAGCCTTCCGGGTTCAGTCACAATAAAAAAGTCGAGATCAGAATTTTCATCCATAAAACCTTTGGATAAAGAACCCGATGCCATAACCGCACGAACAAAAGGGAAGGAGGCAATCAGCTTTGCTTTGTCCTTGGCTAATGGCATGTATTTTTTGGCTTCCTCGTTTCCAGCGACACGTCTGGAAATAATAGCTTCGTCATTTTTTAGCGTAAAGAATACACCAAATCGAAAAACCTTTCCTTGCTCACATAAATTTTTAAGTTCCTGATCTACGCAATTGATATCTAAATGATTAGTCCCAAGAAATTGAAACACTTCTCTAGCCTTTAATGGATAATTGAAGATGTCGTAATATAACAGCGTTTCAATGATGTATTCGCTTATGGCCTTTCTTGTGTTAGTTAGATTGTTAACCATGCTTTGAAAAATCGGTACTTATAGTAAAAAAGAAAATTACAAATTTATTCTATGTGTCAGCACACACCATAAAACATAATTTGAATTTCCAGAAAAAGAATAGAATTTGCCGTCCACGATTGAAACTGATTATTATTAAAGACCATGAACTTAATTAATTCCGAAAGCGATTATATAAGCCAATATGAGAAAAGCGTTAAAGACCCCGAAACTTTCTGGTCGGAGATTGCCTCTGAATTTGTTTGGCGAAAGAAATGGGACAAAGTACTGGAGTGGGATTTCACCAAGCCAGAAGTAAAATGGTTTGTGGGTGGCAAACTCAATATCACAGAAAACTGCATAGATCGTCATCTTCCAAAACGCGCAAAACAAACGGCCATTATTTGGGAACCTAATAATCCAAATGATGAAGCGAAGCACATTTCATATGAAGAGCTGCACAAGCAAGTGTGCAAAGTGGGAAATATGTTAAAGGCACATGGTGTTAAAAAAGGAGATCGTGTGTGTATATATATGCCTATGGTACCTGAGCTTGCTTATGCCGTGCTTGGATGCGCACGAATTGGCGCAGTACATTCTGTTGTATTTGCAGGATTTTCTTCGGGATCATTGGTAGATAGAATTAACGATGCGGGCTGCAAACTTGTACTCACATCTGATGGTGCTTACAGAGGCGAGAAGAAAATTGACTTAAAAGGAATTGTAGACAATGCTGTAGATAAATGTGCAAGTGTTGAAAAGCTTATTGTACTTGAACATACTAAGTCTACCGTTTCAATGAAGTCTGGCCGTGATGTATGGTGGCATGATGAAATGAAAAAGGTAAATGCAGATTGTGCAGCCGAAGAAATGGATGCTGAAGATTTACTTTTTATTCTTTACACATCCGGTTCAACCGGAAAACCAAAAGGTATGGTGCATACTTGCGGCGGTTATATGGTGTACATTAACTATACTTTTCGAACCACCTTTCAATATCAAGAAGGACAAGTATTCTGGTGTACTGCAGATGTAGGATGGATAACCGGACATTCTTATATTCTATATGGACCTCTTTCTGCAGGTGCAACAACAATTATATTTGAAGGCGTTCCTTCGTGGCCAGATATGGGAAGATTCTGGCAAGCCATCGAACGTCATAAAGTAAATATATTTTACACCGCACCAACAGCCATTCGCTCATTAGAGAAGGCACCACTTAGTTTTGTTGAGCGACATGATTTATCTTCTCTGAAAGTTTTAGGAAGTGTAGGCGAGCCCATCAATGAAGAAGCATGGCACTGGTATGATAAAAATATTGGCAAAGGAAACTGTCCTATTATAGACACATGGTGGCAAACAGAGACAGGTGGTTTTATGATTACGCCAATAGCAAATGTTACTAAACTTAAGCCGGCACATGCAACGCTTCCTCTACCGGGCGTACAACCTGCGGTAATGAATGAGAGCGGACTTGAAATTCAAGGAAACAACATCGAAGGAAGATTAACTATTAAATTTCCATGGCCCGCTATGGCCCGCACTATTTACGGAGATCACCAACGTTTCAAAGACACATATTTTTCAACCTTCCCAGGAAAATATTTTACTGGCGACGGATGCAAGCGCGATCACGAAGGATATTATCGGATTACAGGTCGTGTTGATGATATCATCATTGTTTCCGGACATAATATGGGTACCGCCGAAATTGAAAGTGCAATAGATGAACATTCGGCTGTTTGTGAAACGGCCGTTGTAGGTTTTCCGCATGATATCAAAGGTCAAGGGGTTTATGCGTTTGTAATTTGCTACAATAAACCACACGAAGAAGATAAACTTCGCGCAGAGATTCGTGAAACCGTATCTAGAATTATAGGACCAATTGCGAAGCCAGATAAAATTCAATTTGTTAGCGGCTTACCCAAAACACGCTCCGGAAAAATCATGCGCAGAATTCTACGCAAAGTTGCTGAAGGTGATATTTCCAACCTAGGAGATACGACAACCCTACTCGACCCCGCTGTTGTAGATGAGATTAAAGAAGGAGCACTTTGATTAATTATCAATTATCAATGTGCTTGATTAATTATCAATTATCAATGTGCGAATGTGCAAATTGGGATGGCTTATAAT